>CAMUPF010000016.1 GCA_947090755.1 uncultured Candidatus Melainabacteria bacterium
AGTAAGATGAAGGCCTTTGTGCGCAAGGCCGTTGATTGTTGCATTGAGTAGAACGATTAATATAAGCGGCGATAAAGCCGCTTTTTTATTGTATTGAAAAAACCCCGCGTCTAAAAAGATGCAGGGTTTTGATTTGAGTTTCGAGCGGGAGAGCTATTTGCGATATTTTATCTCTCCGGCAGGAAGGTTTCTGTACGAATTCGGTTTAATCTTGGTGCCGTTATGTTTCGGATCACCGTAAAACACGAATTCGTGGAACTTGCCGTTTTTCTCCTGTCCCTGAATCCATACCGTGCATTTGTTGTCTGAAATGACGCGGAACTTACCAGCCTGATTTTTCCAGAGACCGAAGCTGGCGGGAATGGTGTAGGTGAACGTGTCGCCGTTAGCATAGCTGAACTTCACTTGGATGGGCGCGGCATAGGGCGTTTTCTCGTTGTAGTTCACTACTACTGAAGCTGCCGGCGAGGCGGTCGGGGCGTTGAAGTAATGATACTTCTTGGCAGTTTTGAGGTCAACAGCCTGAGCGTTGTGCTGCGGCTGGTAGACTTCTTTTTTGACGGGAGCCGGTGCGGGAGCTTCTGCGACTTTCTTCTCTTCGTTACACGAAGCGCACATACTTGCGATTGCTACAATTGCAAGCATTCCGAAAAACTTTTTCATACTTGTAGAGATTTAGAATAGTTAGACATAAAGTTAGTTAATGTAACTCTCGTATAACATAGAAAAAGTTTTTTGTCAAATGTTTTTGACAGATTATTTTCATCCTCTCCCTGTCCCCTCCCCTCAAGGGTGGTGAAACGCAGACATCAGGGGAGAAGATCAGGCTGAAAATAACTAGCGGATAGAATGTACGAGGACTGCAACGTTCGTGATGAAGAGTTTAACCGACATTGCCAGCAACACCATACCGAAAAACTTTTTCAAGACATAAATTGTCGCATTACTCAAGTGCTTTTTCAAAAAGCGTGAGAGACGGATGGTTGCATAGATGCACAGACAGACGCAGCAAACGGCTAGCAATACATTAACATCAGAATATTGCGAGCGGATGGATAATAGAGTTGTCAATGCCCCAGCACCTACAAACAGCGGAAATACAACCGGCACGAACGTTGCATCGCAAGAAATATCGGCTCCTTCACGAAACAGACTGACATCCAAAATCATCTCAATACTGAACAAAAACAATATGAGCGAACCGGCAATCGCAAACGATGAGATATCTAGCCCGAACAGACGCAAAAACGCTTCGCCGGCATAAAAGAACGATACCAGCAAAATCAGCGAATATATTGAAGCACGTGTGGCTCCGATTTTCACACCTTTGTTTTGCATATTCAAGATAATCGGCAAATTGCCGGGGACATCTGTTATTGCAAACAATACTACAAATGCACTTAAGAACTCACGCAAGCTAAAATCTGCAAAAAAACTCATTTTTTCCTCTTATTTTCTTAATTAAATTTCATCCCAGCCTTCGACTGCCGTGCTTTGGTTGTATGACGACACGTTGGCCTCAAAAAAGTTCCCTTTAACATTGCCCTCACCGTTCGTATCAGCAACTTTTTCAAGCTGCTTATAAGGATTTTGGTCATAGCCTTTATAGCGCGGTTCAAGACCGATATCTTTTAAGCGCTTATTGGCAATAAATTTCGTATATTCCTCAATCGTCTTTTCGGTGATGCCGATAATATTATGCCCGATGATGTGGTTGCTCCACGCAATTTCCTGCTCGACGGCTTTGTCAAACATCGCGTATATCTCGTCTATGTTAAAAAATCCGGAATTTTCTTTCATAATATCTTTTATCATATTCGCAAATATCACACAGTGGGTCAGCTCGTCACGGTTG
This sequence comes from uncultured Candidatus Melainabacteria bacterium, assembly GCA_947090755.1. Classification (GTDB taxonomy): domain Bacteria; phylum Cyanobacteriota; class Vampirovibrionia; order Gastranaerophilales; family Gastranaerophilaceae; genus Gastranaerophilus. Next base: position 1,856 of record CAMUPF010000016.1, read on the forward strand.
ATGTATTTTATTTCGTCGGCCGTTCCTATCATCAGGCTGCGGGAGGCGAGGTTATAAAAGAAGTTAAAGCCATTATAAAAGTACACCCCCTCAAGCAAGTAGTTTGCAATCAAGACGCGGGCAAAGTTCACATCGCTCTTATTATCAATAAAGTTTTGATAAATTTCGGCGATGTATTTATTACGCTCAAGCAAAACCTTATCCTCGCGCCATTTCTCATATATTTCGGCACGTTTGGCAGCCGGAATAATGCTCTCAATAATATAAGCATAACTTTGCGAATGTACAGCCTCCTGATAGGTTTGGATGGCCAAAATCAAATTTACCTCGGGAGCAGTGATGTATTCGCTGATGTTCGGCAGATTGTTCGTCTGGATACTATCTAAAAACACCAAAAACGACAATATGCCATCGTATGCCGTTTTTTCTGAAACGGTCAACTCTTCATAAGCGCGCTTATCATCAAACAGCGACACTTTTTCGGGAATCCAGAAATTCTCCATCATCAGGCGATAAACCTTATTTGCCCACTGGTATTTGACGTTATTTAGGTTAAACAGATTGGTGACATTGCCGCCTATCATCCGGCGGTTAATAATTTCATCATTTCCGTTTATATTAAAAAGCTTTTTTCTCTGCATTTTCTTACTCCTATCCGGCGCAGCTGACGCATTCGCTCTTTTCCAAGCTTGAGCCGTCTTTTTGTATGGTTCTGGTGTAATAAAGGGTTTTAATGTCTTTTTTCCACGCGCTCATAATCGTGTTATAAATATCCAGCGCGCGGATATTACGGTTCAGGTTATACATCAGCTCAATCGAAATACCGGTATCAATCCACTTATTGATATGAGACATAACATCAACCACCACTTCCTGATTGATGTTGCGGTTTTCCTGATAAAACCAGAATTTATCACGGATATACGGCGGGCAATTCGGGATAGAACCTTTGCCGTGCGTTTCTACAAAAAACTTGCTGTATACCGGCAAAACCGACGCCGAACACCCCTGTATCAGCGAAGAACTGGTGTTAGGCGCAATTGCGGTTATCTGGCTGTTACGGATACCGTATTTCTGTAAATCGGCAAAAACTGCATTCCATCCGGCAGTTTGCTTGGCGTTTTTGTTAAACCAGATTTGGTCGTGCCCCAAAATTATCCCCCTGCTCCAGTCCGAACCATCATAAGCGCCGAATGTTCCTTTTGCCTTTGCCAAATCTATTGAGGCGCGGATACAATAAAGCGCGATTTTCTCAAACAGCTCATCAACATAGTTTGCTGACATAATATACGGGATATTGTTTTTGGCAAGCATATCAGCCAAGCCCATTGCCCCGACGCCGATGGTGCGGTAACGCTGGTTATGCTGCTGCCCCTCAAGCACCGGTACGCGTGTAAAGTCTATCGCGTTATCCAACAGGCGGACGGAAGTTTCGCAAACGCTTTGCAGCTCTTCGTCGCTGTCAATATTCGCAAGGTTTATGGACACCAAGTTGCAGACGTGTACAAGCCCTTCTTCAGCCGTACGCACGACTTTGCCGTTTGAAAGCGTATCTTCGTTAATATGACTCGGGCGGACGTTACTATGCGACTCGGTACAGAGGTTGGTGCCGACAATCACACCGTCGTGCTTGTTCGGATTATATTTATTGAGTGTATCCTTAAATGCAATATACGGCATACCGGTTTCTATCTGCGAGCGCATTACTTTTTTTAACAGCTCTTTGGCGGGATAGAATTTATATAGCTCCAGCTTACCGAACGATGCTTCAAGATATAGCTGATTATAGGCTTTTTCAAACTCTTTGCCCCAGAGGTTTGCAAGCTCGATGCCGTATTTGGAACGAACTTCGTGCGGGTCTACCATCAGCCAATCTTCATTATGCTCGACTTTTTGCATAAACAAATCCGGCACAATCACCTGTGGAAAGAGGTCATAGGCCTTCATCCGCTGGTCACCGTTTTCGGTACGCAGCTCCAAAAAGTCTTCAATATCCAAATGCCACATATCCAAAGAAACAGTCACCGCCCCTTTACGCTTGCCCTGCTGATTTACCGCTACTGCCGTATCGTTCAAAATGCGTATCCACGGGATAACGCCGCCGGAGGAATTTTTGATGCCTTTAATACGAGCGCCTTTTGCCCGCACACGCGAGATGTTTACCCCTACCCCGCCGCCAAATTTGGAGATGGCAGACACTTGGTCAATCACATAAAAAATCGACTCGCGACTGTCATCCATCGCCGTTATAAAACACGAGCTTAGGTTGCCGTTCGGACGGCGCAAATTCATCAGCAAGGGCGTTCCCAACGAGATTTTACGATTGGCAAGTTTCTCATAGGTATCTTTAACTTTGGCCATACGGGTCGCTTTGTCTTCGTTTTGCTCAATTAAAAGCGCGATGGAAAGGAACATATCCTGCGGCAACTCGACAATCTTGTCATCATATTCGCAAAGGTAGCGTTTCAGCAACAGGTTTGCACCGGCATAGTCATATACAAAATCAAACTCGGGGTTAATAAAACCAGCAGCTTCGGCAATCTCACGTTCTGAATATTTTTCTGTTATTACAGAGCTATATACACCATTCTTCACAGCATAGTTTAAGAATTTAGCATAATCATACGGCGGAGTGTTTTTGGGCATATTGCGATTAAGTGAGGCTTGTTTATAAAGCGCAAGCATTTTCATCCGGCCGGCAACATTTTTCCACTCCGGCTCCTCGACCGAAGTTAAGCTTAATACATTCATTGTCAGCGCATTAAACAAATCTTTGGTTGTCATATTGTCTTTAAGATAATCATCAAGATTTTCGAGCGGCTTTTGTGCATTCAATGGAAAACCTTTGCAAACATCGTTTAACAGCTTTTCAAGCTTAAAAATCGAAAATTCCTGCGTTGTAGCATTGCGTTTTATCAGGTTTAGTGCCATATTGTCCCCCGTTTGGTTATCATCATTCTTTCCGGCAGTATAAGCAGGGGATTTTTCTGTGTAAAGAGGCGGTTTGAGTTATGCTAAAGATTTTTTCTTACTATAGCAAAACACCCTATATCCATATGATACAGGGCGTAAAAATTATTTTTTCTTAAAACCGGAGATTATTCCCGCAAGCGGCTTATAGAGGAAATAATGCACGAAAAAGAATAACATAGCCGCGATGAAAGGTATTCCGTATCCCATAAGGATAGAAGAAACGAATATCATATACACAATTGTCCATTTCCAAGAATTCCAACATATCAGCAAGCCGATAATATAAATGACGATTGTCCAACCGAGAACGCCGCGGGCAATCAGGCTGATTTTGGACGGCACAGGCCTTTTATCCCAATCCCATTCTTTTTTAACAATCGAATAAATAAAGCTTATGAGCTGAATGATGCCTATCGTCAAACTAGCAGCAAAAAGGATAAACGCTACAACATCGTGCAAACCGATGCTCCAAGATGTTTCCTGTACAGCAGCTGCGGCTGCGTCAATTTCAGTGTTACACATAATTTTTAGATTTTAGTTTATAATAATTTTATTGATATCATAATTTGAAAGTGAGCTTTTTATATAGGGATAATGTTATATTGTTAAGTTTATATTCGCTCTTAAGATTTTTTTCGGAGCTGTTTTTATTTTTTGAAGAATATTGCCTGTAAATTTTGCTTTATGTTTAAGTTTTTGGTTCATCCCCCTGCCCTAAACATTTTTTCAAATATTTTTCACAAACATTCAAAAAAATGCTTGCATTTATATTTTTTTTATTTTAGATATGTTTTTGTTCGTAAGCGGACACTTACCACAATATACATTGTTGGGGCGTCGCCAAGTGGTAAGGCATCGGCTTTTGGTGCCGACATTCGTTGGTTCGAATCCAGCCGCCCCAGCCAGACTGAACAGAGGTTAGATTTTGAGGTCTAACCTCTTGTTTTTTATACATTTTTTGTGGTTCGCAAAGAGTGTTTTGAGAAGTGCCGAAATTATGGCCGAAATTGCCCTCAAACCCTTGTCCTGCTTGAGGTTCGCAAGATCCGTCATTTTGACCGCCGGTTGTATTCGAACCCGCGTCGTCGGCTTCCATATAGCAGAAAGGCGCATTTAATGTATAACCGACGTTTCCTTCTTTGAGTTTCAATTCCTTAAACAGAAAACGCAAAAGAAGTTGTTTATTTTCTATGCTGCGCCCGCCCTTGTATGCGTCGCCCAAGTGCGAAACAAGATCTAACAAGTCAAGGACTGTTTCATTAAATCCGTCGTCGGCTTCCCCGTGCGCCTTTATTTTGGATTCTATGCGGCTTTTTTTCAACGTTAATTCGTCGCGCTTGTCTTCGTATTGCTCTTTTGTGATTTCATCATCTAGGCGCATATTAAAGAGTTTTTGCAGGCGTTGTTCGATTTTGGTTAGCTCTGCCCTTAAATGTCCTAATTCCTCATTGCGGAAGTTTATTTCGGCTTCCTTGGATTGTTTTATATGCTCCCTAAAATCCTTTACCATTGCTTCGGGAATCGTGATCCGGTTTAAGATTGATATTATTTGATTGTCAATTTCTCGTTCCGGAATATATAAGCGGCCGCCGTTTTCTTTATAACACACAATATAAATGAACTGTTTTTTCTTTACTTCACACGGGCAAATAATGCCGCGGTGATAGTCGGTAAATATACCTCGATATAGAAACGGTATTTCTCCGTGCTTAAACGGTTTTGCAGATTGTGCAGCCTTTTGTTCTTGACACTTATCCCACAAAGCCTTTGATATTAAAGGTTCGTAAACGTGGTGATGTAGCTTTCCTTTAGCTAACATTTCACCATAATAAAAAGGATTTTGCAGTATATGAAAGATTGAAGTCGCAGTTAATTTCTTGCCAGAATATGAGCGAAGCCCCATTGTATCAGCCATTCTTGCGAGTTTATGCGCGGAAGTTCCGCCGATTGAATAGGTTTCAAACAGACGGCGAACTTTTGTTGCGTCTGGTTCTTTCGGCCGGATTGAGTGTTTACCGGTTTCATCAACAAAATTTTCATAACCACAAGGCGCGACTCCGGATCGCTCTCCGTTTTTTAATTTATAATCAAGTGAACGACGGACATTTTCCGAGAGTTGCAGGACATAAGCCTTCGCACCCATAACCGAAAAATCCCACCGCATAATGTCCGTTGAGGTGGATTTTTTACCGATAACCATTCCTTCGCGGAAAAAGTGGAGTTCTATTTTTTCCTGCCGGATCAGGTCGTCAAGCATAACACTTTCTTTGAAGCTGCGTTGCACGCGATCCACAGCGTCGGCAACAATGGCGATTGTTTCTGTTTGTTCTTTGCAGAAGTCAATCATCTGCAAAAATTCTTTACGTTTGCCGCGTGTTGAACTCTCTATAATTTGAAAAGTTTTAATAACCTCAAGCTGTTTTCTTTTCGCATAATCTAAAAGGCGCGTATTTTGAGCCGGTAGGCTGTGGCCTTCCTCTTGCTCCCTCGTTGATACTCTTGTTAATATTACGGCCTTCATTCTTTGCTTCTATTATACAAATTGTTAAACATCTCATTGCGCCAACGAATATACGCGACATTTCAGCCAGTTCATCGTTTGCGACTGGTCTTCCTATTAGTTTTTGTATGTTCGTTTCTAGCGCGTTCATTTTTTTATATTACGATTTTCGCAATTTTTCAAGTTTTATTTGTTGGTTTTGCTTTTCTATCTTGTTAAGTTCAAAATATGAAAGAGTTTTACGCTCTCCGTTTTTATCTTCAACAATCACACCGCTATATTTGCTATTTTGGCAAAAGAAACAACTGTCCCAAAAACCGACAACCTTCAATCCAAGTTTTTCAAGATCAATCATCATCTTTATTATTTTACCTCTTTTATTTCTTCAATTCTGATGCCTAAATTTTTGCGCCTGCGCAATTCTTGTTGTAATGTTAAAACCTTGTTAATATCTAAAAACTCTTCACCTCTTTTAAGTTCTTCTTCTATTATAGTGTCGGGGCAAAGATTGAGAGGAAAACGCCTTAGCATTATTAAAAAGTTTTCTTTATTTTCAATTTTCGCAGCTTCTTCCAAAATATGGACAGCCGCCCCGATTAACGTTGTTACTTCTTTCATTATATCCTCTACATAAAAAGTTTTTGATTTTTGGCTATAAAGCCGCGTTCAAAATCAAGCACGGCTTGAAGTGTGTTCAAAACGTATTCCATAGCTTCGATTTGATAATTTGCTTCTTGCTGCGTGATTTTTCCGTCCTGCACCCACCGCGGATATAGACGCTTGCGATAATCTATTTCACGCCGAACGCATTTAATTTGTTCCGTGATCGTTACCATTTGCCGCCCTTTATAAAAAAGTTAATGATTGATTGAATAAAGTTTTCTTCATTAAATTTGCTTTTTACAAGCGGTGTCGGCAAAATCATTTCATAAAGTTGCCTATCACCAAAGACAATGGATATTTTCGTATTGTGTCCGGCTGTCTTTGTCATAATTTCAATTTTGCAGTCTTCAACTTTTTTCATTTTTCGCCACCTCATTTAATATTCTAAACTCATCACCTTTGATCTCTCCTGCTGTGAAAGCCTGCAAATCAATGCTGCGCATTTTCCTCGTGCGCCCTGTTTTAAGTTTGAAACCAAAATCATCTTGAAAAGAATTTTCCAGATTTTCACTGTTCAAGACAACAAGATTTGCCCCTGTTGCCTTGGCTGTTTGCGCCGCTCTCTGTTCAACAAGATCTTCAAGGCGTGCTGCGATCTTCATGTAGAACCCGTCAGAAAAAGACTTTCTCACACTTAAACGTGTGGCTGATCTGCGGTTTTTACGATATTCATCTGAACAAATATAATCAGCATACCCCAAAGAAAATGCCGCAGATCCTCGTTTTACCATTGTCAAAGCAAGATCTACGTTTTCGGCTGCTCCATAAAAGCTATAAGTTGAAGAAGTCGAAAGTGCAAGAACACTAAAAAAATCGGCAACAGCACATCTAAATTGTGAAAAACAAAGCGATCCGTCTGTAAGTTTCTCTTGTTTTTTAATGTTCTTGCTTTTAATCGTGCCTTGAAGCTGAAATTCCTCGATCTGATATTTTGTCATAAGAATATTTGCGCGCTCCATTGCAGCGGCTTCTTCGGCTTCGGTTGCTCCGTTTGCGCGACTGATCTCAAGCAATTTTTTTATTTTTTCTATAATATCGCTTTTATTCATTGCTAAATATCCAATGCTTTTCGATATGTTTCTAACAAATATTCTTGTTCTTCTCTGTCGGCGACGTTCATTTTGCGAAGTTTTATAATCTTTCGCATAATTTTGACGTCAAAGCCTACGGCCTTCGCTTCGGCGAAAATATCGCGTATGTCCGAAGATATACCGTTGCGTTCTTCTTCTAAACGTTCTATACGCTCAATCAGGCTTCTTAATCTTTGGCAATCTATGCCGCCGACTTTAATATTTTCGGCTTCTTTAACTGTCTTTTCAGATGTTGCAATATCCATTTCATTAACCTTTCATTAAAGTTTTTTGATTTTAGAAACCCAAAATGTCGATTTCTTTTCATATTGTTTGCGAAGATCGTCCGGCATGGCCTTTGCGTCAACGCTTGTCCGGCTGCGCTCTGTGCCGATAATTTCAAAACTTGTTCCAACGAAGGCGTGCGGTATAGATTTGAATGTTGCTTTTACTTCCTCGTCGATTTCGTCGTATTCATCTTTTAACGGTTTTAACTCTTCACGCCGTTGCAGTTTTTCTTCTAGCAATTCGTTATTGATGAGATCCGCCGGTTTATTTATCACATCGCCAAGACAAAGCGACGCGAACGGGCAGCGATCGCATAAGTGCGGTTGATAGTTGGCTTCCGGATAAATTCCTTTCTTCTTCATCTCCCAAAGGCGTTCAAGGCGCGATAAAACATATTCGCACTCGCCATAATCAAGCGTAACAAGGATCAATTTTTCAGTTCTAAAGTTTGAAAGAATAAATAACCCTGCTTCTTGGTTGTTTCCGTAAAGATAAAGCTGCATTTGACGCAAATATTTCCGGTAAAGCGGTTTTTTGTTAAAATCTTCCAAAGAATTAAGCATATTAAACGAGTTTTCGTTCATTGACTTAATTTCAATCGGGATCGCTTTTCCGTTCCACAGAATTTTGCCGTCAATTTTTCCGCGCGCAATAGTTTCTCCGGATCTGTTTTTTATCTCAAACGGTGTTTGCGCTTCCACAAATTCAAGGCCTAATTCATAGCCAAGGCGATTTTTAACGCTTTCTTCCTCTTTGTTTCCGGCGTCAAATATAGCCTGCAATCCGGTGTCATGAAGTTCGCGTTTGTCCCAATCAAGAAGGGAGTGTATCATATAGCGGTCGCACTCGTTAATGTCTGAACAGGTAAACGCAGACTTTGGATAACGGTTTATTTTGGCGTTAAGCACATCTTTTCTTTTGGCTACAATGTGATCGGCAAGACTTAAAGCGTCGTCAATAGTTACTAATCTTGACATTTTATTTTCCTTCCAACCAGTTAATGACTTCATCGTAGTTTTTAACAAGAAGATCGTGCGGATCTTTGATGTTAAATTTTGATATGAATGCAGAAACATCTTGTTCAGACTTTCCGGACTTCTGATAAATCGCATAAAAGCGGTTGAATTGCGCTTGGCTTATTTTATTTTCTGACTGCGACTTTTTGTCGTATGTTACTTTAGGAGCCTTTGATTGGTCTATTCCGGCGGCCTTTACTTGATCCCAAGTTAAATTCCTAATTCCCAAAATGCGCGTAACACCATTAACAACCATGTTTGAATAAGCGGCTTTACGAATGTTTGTTTCGTCTATTTCAGACAATGGCTTCGTCCCTTCTTTTGACTTTGAAAAGAACGCGTCTTTCTGGCTGCAAGTGCCGACGGCTGTTATAATATCACGGCCTAATGTAAATTCTCCGGAATATTCATAAAAATAAAATTGCCCTTGTTCGTCCGATGAAATAATCTTTTCAGACTTAATATTACGCCAATTAACGCCAAATAAACGACCGATTTTTTCCGCTCCTGAAGATGTCAAATAAGGCTTTCCTTGCTGATCCACCCAATCGTTTTCATTTGTGCGCTTCAAGGCCAACGTTACAATTTGATCTAATTGTGCGACGCGACGGTTTGCTGCGGCCAAAATATCTTCCGTTAAGTCAAGTTGTGTGTCTTGAGGGTTAAAGGCGATAATTTCATTTTGATTTAAGTCTGTCATAGTTAAAAATCCTCTGATAAATGGGTTTGATACATAGAAAAGTGAAGCGTGTCTAACTCTTGACGGTATTCGGCCGACAATTTTTTATTTTCTGCCAACCGTCTTTCCACTCTGTCAAAAGCTGCATTTTTTTCGTTAATCAAATAAGCGACAAGTATTATTGAAAGAACGACCAAGAAGCTGCTGACGAAATTTATAAAAAACTCTCTCATTTTGATACCCTGCATAATTCGTTGATAAAATTCGCCGTTCCCTTATTTATAGCGGCGATTACCTTTTCTTCTGCCGTTAATGGAACGGTGTCGCGTTTTGTTTCTTCAACCGGCTGTTCGCGATAAGGATTGCTTTTAGTCATAGGGAAGCCGTAAATTTCGTTAATGACAAATTCAAAGAAATAAACACAACTGTTATGTTCGACATCTTCTCCGGAAGAAACAAATTCTTCGGATAATGCTTCGCGTGCGTCGCTTGACCGCGTTGGCGGACAGCGGAAAATACGGTGTCCGTTTTCGTCTTCGTCGTCAAACTCCCAATAAGGATTGCTGTTCAGCCAATCGGGGATTTTATCTTCGATCTGCTTTTCTACTTCTTTAATGAAGCGTTGCATTGCTTTTGCGTAGAGTTCTTTTTTATCGCTATTCATGACGCACCTACCAACTAAAACGAATCATTGTTTGGTTGCGGGAATTTCTTTCAACTATCACAAGCGGCTCGCCGTATTTATCAGTAAATGCGGCAAATTCCGGAAGATGAATAATGTCGTAAACCTCGTTTCCGTTTTTCTCTTCTTGGAAATTAAGGGTGCAAGTTTTATTTGCGATTTGCTTTTCGGTCATACTGCATTGACACCAAGTTTCTTTGTTGCCACGTAAAACCTTTGCTAGTTTTTGAAGATCTTTCTTCATTTGTTTTGTATCTATCATTTTCGCCACCTTTAATAAAAGTTAATTTCTGTTTACAATACGATGTTACGATATTCATAACAATAAGTCAATAGCAAAATTGCACATTTCGTAACATTTTTTATTGCGAAATCCATAACACTTTGAATTTTCAAAGGAAACCAAGCAAAAAAAATATGGCAAAAATGCCATATTTAGAAAAATGATGTGGATTATTATTTTTTACGAACAGAAAACACAAACAGAGCAGTAAATATCAAGGCCGGAATGATTAATGTTAAATTAGCGGCTGTCTTTCCAGAATTATCAAAAGACAGAAAACCTTTAGTCGAAAGGCATAGCAAAACCATGATCGCAGCAAATGCAATCACCCCACCAACATATCCCACAACTATTTTCCGGTTAATATTCTTAATTTTTTGATAAGTTTCTTTGTAATGGTATAAGGAATAGATCAAACAAAATGAGAATCCAATAGCAACAAAAGCCAAAATAAACGTATATATTTTTGAAAAAATAAAAACTAACGCAGCAAAACCAAAAGAAAAAGTATATTGTATTGCCGCGAGGGCTACCAATATTCCAACAAGATACAACGATCCTTTTATAAGGTCTTTGTTTTCTTGTTTCATTGGCTACTCCCTTTCTCTGTCTGCTCTTGTCGGTATTTTTGCCGATTTAACAGTATTTTGAGAAGTTTCCTCTTGTGCTTCGCGTGAAGCGATAGATTTTACTGCTTTTAATAAAGCCATGTCTTCGGCCGAAATTGCCTCTTGTGCTTTATAGCTCCATAATTCTTCTTCGGTTATATCTCCAGAGATAAAATCAAGAAAGGCTGTGCGATCAAATTCAAGATATGCGGCAGCTGTTTTTATTTGGTGGGTCTGAATACTCCACCGCCCTGTTTTTATCTCAGAAATCCGCGCGCGATCAACGCCGATAACTTCAGCTAAACCGGCTTGCGTTTTTCCTAACTCCTTTAATCTTCTTGTTAGCCAAAAATCCTGTTCTTTTTCCATTTTCTACCCTCTTTAATATCTTGCGAAAATCGTAACATTTTTATTCAAAAAAATCAAGTTTTAAATTGTTATGAAAATTATAACATTTTAGCTTGACAATCTGTTGCGAATATCATAACTTTATTTTGAAAGGATATAAAACCATGATAAATTGCAAAAATCTTTTTAAGGTAATGACGCCCTATAAAGTGGCAAAAATACTCAATATTCCTATTTCAACGGTTTATTCGTGGAAACGTTTTAACAAAATCCCTGTATGGCGCGAAGGTGCAATCTTAACGGCATGCAGCAGATTAGGCATAGACATTTCTGATTGCGAGGTAAAAAATGCGTAAAATTCCGGTTAATTATAACGAACTCAAAGCGACTTGCATCGAATTAAGTAAAAAAAATGACGAGTTAGAAGGCAAATTTGACAAATCAAATAAAATGCTGATTACGGCAAATAATACCATTTTAGAAATCGCAATATTATCAATAAAGTTAAAAACTATTTCCGACAGAATAATCAATCATCACAAACAGGAAGAACTACTTTACAAGATCCTGTTCTGGTGCATTGCGATTGCAAACATCATCAGTTTTGCTTGGATGGTCGTTTATCAATAAGGATTGAACAATGGCGCGAAAAAATGGTGTTGATATATGGAAACGGATTGTCGCGGCAGAAGCAACGGCAATGCGTGGCGTTAAAAATTTACAATACGCAAACGGGCGCGCTATAAATTCAGAAGATGATCTTTGCTCCGAAATGGTGCGGTGGTGGGATCTTGTCTTTCCGGACAGGAAACAAGACTTTATTCATATACCCAATGAAGGAAGCGGATCGGCAAAACGCGGGCGTGAACTTAAAAAAATAGGTGTTCGCGCCGGTATTCCGGATTATCTCGTTTGTAAATATGGGAAACCTGTTGGTTGGATAGAGGTTAAATTCGGTAAAAACAAATTACTTCCGGAACAAATAAAGTTCCGAGACGTGTGCATGGCTCACGATGTGAAATGGGTAGAAGTTCGCAGCTTCGATCAATTCAAGCAGTGCCTGCAAAAGTGGGGGCTTTATAATCCGGAAACGGATAAGCCGAAATTTTTTCAAGAAGTGAAAACGGAGAAGCCCCTTGATATTAACAAGATATTTAAAAAGGTGGCGAAAAATGAAAAGTAAATTCATATTTTTTAATAATTTTAAGACAACGGCGGACAAATTGCCTGATGAACTACGATTAAAATTTTATGACGCAATGACTGATTATGTTTTTAAGGATATTGAACCGAAAGATCCGGTTATATCTGCCCTTGTTTCTGCAATTAGGCCAAGTTTGGACAAAGAGGAAAAACGCGGAGGAAACAACAACCCTTTAGGTCAAAATCAATATAAAGACGTCAAAATAGGTCAAAACAGGTCAAAACAGGTCAAAGAAGAAAATAAAGAGGACAAAAAGAAAAAGCAACCAATCGAAGACGGTCAAACAGCTCAACCCTTTCTTGAAACAGGAAGTAATAAACAGGAAGATATATCCCCCGAAGATGATAAATCATCTTCTACCCCCTTTAGGAATGATGACGAAATAATCGACATTGAAGAGTTGATTGCGAAAACACCGAAAAGAAACACATTTAAGAAACCTACGCTTGAAGAAGTCAAAAGTTACATTGCGGAAAAAAATCTTTGTGTCGATCCGGAAAAATTTATGTCGTATTTTGAAGCGGGAAACTGGAAAGACAGCGAAGGAAAACAGGTTAAGAGTTGGAAGCAAAAGTTAATCACTTGGGACGATCAAGGGCGCAAACGCCGGACAATAGACGCGGCGCGTGGTCTTTTGGCCGGTGCGGTTAAATCTGACACTTATGGAAAGGATACGCCGTTATGATGAAAGTATTTAAACGCTTTGCTTTCTGTTCTCTGGACAACTACACAGCCACAACACCAGAACAAAAAGCCCTAGTTCATGAACTCGGCGAAGTTATCGAACGAGGAATGAACGGCAATATTTTAATTATCGGCAGCGTCGGAACAGGAAAAACACACCTTGCATACGCGATCATGAACGCTTGTGCCGAACGTTGGAAGGCAAGCAGCGGTGAAGAATATTATCGGAGCGACAAGGTTTATTATACAACGATTAAAGAGATTATCGACAATATCAAGTCGTCTTGGAAGGATCCGACGGCTTCGGATATGGAAACTTATTGTAAAGTGCCGCTTTTAATCATTGATGAAATAGGCGTTCAGTATGGAACGGACAGCGAAAGGACGGAATTATACGAGGTTTTTAACCGTCGTTATAATGATATGCTGCCGATAATTGCCATTTCAAATCACGATAAAGGCGCGCTTTTGCATATTTTGGGACAAAGAATTTATGATCGCTTAACTGGCGGGGCGTCAATCTTTGAACTATCAGGGAAAAGCTATCGACAAGGAGTAAATTATGGAAATTAAAGAAACAAAGCAACTTTTAACAATTCAAGACGTTGAAGACCGTATATATCAAGCCTTTACTGTTTATAGATATTTGCCACCGGTAAAGCCGCAGGGCTATTTTAACATTTTTCTGAATATGAAGCCGGAAATTGGAAAATCTGATATTAAACCGGTTATTTACGGCCACAATTTCGATCTTGCAATGGAAGTTTGCGATGTTTGGTGGTCTTTTCTTGTTGAGCTAAACGATCCGGAGTTGTTGCAGCTTATAAAATATCGTTGCGGCGCGCCTATAATCAAAAACGGAATTGAGGTTTACTCGTGGTCTAAAATAAGGCCTTGGAAGTTAGTTGCGGCGGAATTTAACTATCATAGAAATACTGTTAAGCATAAATGGGACAATGCGCTTAAATATTTGCTTAAAACGATAAAAACGCAATAATAAAGGAAAACTGTGCTTGATTGCGCTTAATTGTGCAAAATAGTGTGTTGCATTTTTCGAAACAATAGTGCATAATTTTGATAGGATTGAAAGGAGTCTGCGAAAAATTTGCTTCTTTCCTTCCGCCGTCAAGTCGGTTTCGCCACCCTTGGCGGCTTTTTTATTTTAATTGTTCTTTTACTCCTAAAAAGACATAAACCCGCGCCCCGTTCGAAAGTTCGGGGCTTTTTTATAAGGTTCACGAAATGTTAAAAAACGAAAATATGTATAAACTGGTTTATTTCTTGAGTTTTAGAAATAAGACTATTTTAACTGGTCGTATCATTGCGACAGAGATCAGCGACAACGGCTACATTATGCACACTGTCAAAACAAAAGATAATCTTTACTCTATTGACGACGCGATTGTTTTTGACGATTTGAAGGAAGCCGAGCAATCTCTGGAGAAATGGCAACCGATCAATAATGAAATTATCCGCCTTACAAATAGCACGAATGACACTATTGATCGTCTTCGGGAAACAATTAACGGAAAACCACACTTTCCAGAATATGCTGTTTCATTAAAAGGAAAATAAAAAATGACAAGACCGCTTAAATATAAAACAGTCGAGGAATTGGAAGCGGCTATCAAGGAATACTTCAACTCAAGACAACTTCAAGTCATGCCGCCAACTATTGCGGGGCTTGCCTTGTGGCTTGGTTTTGAAGATAGGCAGTCAATCTATGATTATAAAGACCGACCGGCTTTTTCTTGCACAATAAAAAAAGCGATTACGGCAATGGAAGATTACGCCGAACAAAGGCTTCTTGTTGGCGAAGGTTCGTCAACCGGTGCGATCTTCTGGCTGAAAAACCACGGTTGGAAAGACAAGACAGAAACAGACATCAACGTTCAAAACTATTCTTTATTTGAAGATGATGTCGAAAGAAAGGCGAAAAAGTATGTTAAAACTAACAAGCGAGGTAAAAAAAAGGTTAAAAAGTGATCTTGTGTGCTTCCGTGATGTTGTGCTTGTCAATGATCCTAAATTCGAAGTTGAAGCCAGTTCTTTCCATTATGAATTGTCTGACTTGTTGTTGAATGAAACAAGCCACGTTGCTATTGAGATGTTTCGCGAATCCGGTAAAAGTTCTTATGCTTTGCGAACATATCCGCTTCATTGCTTGGCCTACCCTTCAAAAGACCGCGATTTTATCGTCATCATTAAGCAAAATCAAACAACGGCGTCGGCAAAATTAAAGGATATTATCGACGAATACAAGGCAAATCCCCTTGTCCGGCATAATCTCGTTAAAATAAACGTTGAGAATAACAAGGTTTTTTCTGTCGATGTCAAAGACGAATCCGGAAATATTATCAACGTTCGCATTGAAGCATACGGAAAAGGAACAGGCATACGCGGCTTGAACAGCCAAGACAGACGGCCGAAAATCATTATTCTTGACGACATACAGGATAAAGACGACGCCAGATCCGAAACCGTAACGGCGACGGATTGGGACTGGTTCTTGTCTGATATTGTTTTCTTGGGAGAGAATACACGAATTTTCTTTATCGGAAACAATCTCGGCGATCGCTGCTGTATTGAAAAATGTATAAATAACGCAGACAGTCTTAAATTTAAGGTTATCCGTGTCCCGATTATGGTTGACGGCAAGCCTTCTTGGCCTGCAAGACATACCGTTGAAGGGATATTGACCGAGCGCGCACATTACGCAGAGATTGGAAAACTTGATATTTGGATGGCGGAAAAGATGTGTCAGGCCGTTGCGGAAGAAAGTCGAACGTTCAGTGAAGACGATTATCGGTATTATTCGCCTTATAGAGAACGCGAACTTGCTAGCTGTTGCAATGTATATGCTTGTCTTGATCCGGCGTCAAGTATGAATCCGGAAAGTTGTTTTCGCGCAATCACTGTTACCGGTGTTGATGAAAAAAATAACTGGTTCTTGTTGAATTGCCGTTATGGACGCTGGGACACATTCGGGATCATAAACGAGATCTTTGGCGTTGTCATTAAATATGGATTGCGTGAGTTTTTTATTGAAAAGGGTTGGTGGGAACAAGTGTCGCGACCATTGATTGAACAGGAAATGCGCCGCCGGAACGTCTTTTTTAACGTGATACCGCTTGAGCATGGCAAAGTTGGAACGAAACTTGAACGAATAAAAGCCCTTCAACCCAGATTTAAGGCGCACGCGGTATTCTTTCCGGACGAGGCGGATTGGCTCCCAGAGTTCAAGTCTGAATTGGCCGGAGTTACAAAGGACGCTATCAAGTCGGAGTATATCGACCTTGTGGACGCCTTTGCTATGACGGATCAAGTGGCTGTCGCTCCTGTTAATTATAGGTCTTCTGCTCCGCAAAGCCGCTATGATAGAGAGGGCGGAACAAGCTACGAAATTGAAAGTTTGTTTGATATATCGGGGTATTAAGGCAATGCTTAATAATATGAATATCTACGGCGGTGTCGAATGTCCTTTTGAATTGATTGACAAATGGATTGAAATTGTAAACGCAGAATTTGGATTGTCGGCAAAAAATAACGAATGTCGACAATTTTTTTATTCGATTAAAAATTATAGTTATTGGGCGTTTGCTGATGAAGGTTATGCCGTCATGACGGAAGAAGTGGATATGTGGGGAAACAAAAGTTTGGTTGTTAAATCATCTTATTTGCACCCTAAACACCGCTCACTTGCGAACTTAAACGATTTGCAACGCTACATTGAAGAAACGGCGCGGCAATGTGGCGTTAAGGATATTGTGCAAGGGACACACCTTGGAGATCGTTTTTTATCCTATCTAACGCGTCGAGGTTACAAAACTTGTGAAATGAGAAAGGAAATATAAATGGGAAAAGGAAATCCGGTCAAAGAGATAACAAATACAGTAACGAAAGTTGTCGGAAATATAGTTGAAGCACCGTTTAATGTTGCAAGTGGTATTGTTAATGGCGATGTGAACAAAGTTTTGAACGGTGCAACTAAAGGTGTTACCGGTGGAACAGTTAGTTACGACAAAAAAGGTGGTGGCTTGTTCAATGTTACAGATACGGTCGGCTCTGTCGTTGGTGGATTGACCGGAACTACCGCGTTGAAGGAAAGTCTTGAAAAGTCTTCGGCAGCGCAAGCAGCGCAGGAAAAAGCAGCAGCTGACGCAAAAGCTGCCGCAATATCACGCCGTAGGGCTGATTTGGCCGGAGATACGAAGACGGTTTTCACGACTGCGCTTGGCGATGTTGGTGGCTCTGCAGCAGGAAAAACAAAGAAAAAAACAGTTTTAGGTGGTTAATATGGAATTATCGGCGGAAAAAATAATTAAAAATTATGAAAGATTGAAAAGCGGTCGGGCTAATTTCGACTCGTTATATCAGTCTTTGCATAATTATTACTATTGCGAAAGCGATAATATAACGGAAAAAAAGGCGCGCGGAAGTGAAGTTACAAAACTTCTTGATACAACTTCGCTTGACGCTGCTGACGTTGCAGCCGCCGGATTATCGAATTATTTGACGCCGGAATCCTCAAAGTGGTTATTTTTGGAACATCCGAACCCCGCGCTTCGCAATAATAAAGAAGTTCAAAACTGGATGCACGACGTAGCCGATGAATTGCTTTATACGTTCTCACGTTCAAATTTTTACAATCAGTTTTCTATTTTTTACAAAAGTTCTCTTGTTTATGGCACGGCTTCGATTGTTACTGAAAAAGATCCGCAGGATAATGTTCGCTTTTACAATATTGCAATCAATAAGCATTGGTTGACAGAAGACGCAAGGGAGCGTCCTAACTCTTATTATATTCTTTACGAATACACAGCAGAACAAGCATATTCGCGTTTTGGTGAAGCTGTCGGAAGTGATGTTAAGGAATGTTACCAAAGCGGCGCAAACGAAAACAAGAAATTCAAATATATATGCTATGTTGGACATAGAAACATCTTTGATCCGGATAAACTGGATAAGCAAAATATGCCTATTCGCGTTTGTTGGGTTGATGTTGCTAATAAAAAAATCGTTAAGGAAGACGGTTTTCGTTCAATGCCTTGTGTTTCTCATCGTTTTTATAAAGTCGCTCAAGAGGTTTACGGATATTCTCCGGCGATGAAAGCTTTACCACACGCACGGCTTCTTAATGCAATGACTGACACCGTTCTTCGTGCCGCCATGAAGCAAACAGATCCGGCTTGGGCTGTTCCTGACAATGCTTTTATTGGCCGTCCTAACTTCAACCCGCGACAAATTAACTTCTACCGAAGAAGCAATCTTTCGCCTAGGGACGAGATATTTCCGTTAATGAGTGGCGGAAATGTTGCTTTAGGAGAAGCAGAAATCGAAGGACAACGGCAGCAAATACGAAAACTATTCTTCAACGATACGTTTCAACAGTTTTCTGAACTAACAAAACAGATGACGGTTCCGGAAGTTATGGAGCGTATTAACGAAAAGATGTCTTTACTCGGTCCCGCAGTTGGACGTTTTATCCACGATGTTTTGCAGCCTATTTGCGAAAAAAGCGTCTTTTCCCTTTATGAAGACGGACGTTTGCCGCGTATGCCTGACATTATGCTTGACGATCCTTCTTTTGAGGTGCGCTTCACTTCACGGCTCGTTCAATCACAGCGTCAAGTTGAAGTTCAAAACCTGTCTGCCGCGCTTGGATATGTTGGACAGATTGCACAAATGAAGCCGGAAATCTTGGATAAAGTGGACGGCGACAAGGCTATTGACAAGGTGTTTAATGTGATCGGTGTTGATCCGGAAATACTTTTGGACGAACAGCAAGTCAAAGAGCTTCGGCAAGCACGAGAAGAAGCGGCCGCAGCAATGCAGGCACAACAAAACGCACTTATGCAGGCACAAACCTATAAAACCGCAGCGGAAGGGGATCGAAATGTCAAAGACGCTGAAACTGAATGATCCAAACACTATCGCCGATATTAGAACGGCGATAAAAGATATTGAACGTGATTATCCGGTTTTTATGGATTTTCTTGAGGTATATTGCGGTTTTTATTTTCCGGTGCAATCCTGTGAGCCGAATGAAATTGTTTATTCAAGCGGTAAACGGGACGTTATTTTAACAATTAAAACAATCAGTCGCGACGATATAGCACCGGAAGACATCGCGGCTTTATTTGGAAAAGGAAATATAAATGGATCCGATAACTGACAATGCAGGGCAGCCGGACGTAAACAACGGCGGCACTCAATCAATAGAACTCGCCGGAAATAGCGGTTTTGATCTTTCAGCGGCTTTGAACGCGGAATTTTCAAGCCACCCGTCAATCCAGAAATTTAACGGCGATGTTAATAACTTGGCTAAAAGTTACTTATCACTTGAACAGCTTATGGGGCAAGGTCGCGTTACTATTCCCAAAGACGCAAACGACAATGTCGCATGGGAAGCATACGACAAGGCTTTCAATGTTCCGGCAAAACCGGAAGATTACAAGCTAACCGCAAAAGACGGTTTCGAATATGACAGTGCAATGTTTACAAAGTTAATGCGCGACAACCATATTGCACCGGCGGCAGCACAAAATATTCTTAACGCTTTTGCCGACACCATGGCGGAAATAAAACAAACGGAAGACGCGGCAATCGAAGCGCAGTATAACGAAACAACCAGCGCCTTGAAAAAAGAATGGGGCGCGGCATATTCGCAAAACCTTAAAATCGCAAGTTCTACACTAGCGAAATTTTGTGAAACAAAAGAAGAATACGCGCATATTGAAGGACTTATCGGCAACGATATTTCCGCAATTAAAATTTTACACAAAATAGGATCGTCCATTTCAGAGGGAAATTTGGGCGGCTTTGAAGGACAAGTTTCTGGCTTTTCCAAAACCCCTTCGGAAGCAAAAGCCGAATTTGATCGGATTATGAACGACCCAGATGACGCATATTGGGCGGGCGCGCGAAACAGACGAAACGATGTAAAATATTGTAAAGAACACAATATTGCGTATGTTTCAGAAGATGAGCGCAAAGCTAGGGTGCAATATGTTAATTCTTTATTGAAAATGCAGGGATAATCTTTTTAAGACCTCTAATAATTTTCTGTTTTTAACGCCCCCGAAAGGATAAGGCGGACACTCACTTATTTTAAATTTGATAAATATTAACAGAAAGGAATATAAAATGGCTGATACTAACACACAGTTAGAAATCCGCGGTCAAGACTATGCGAAGATTATTCTTCCTCTTGCCCGACAGGAACGCTCTATGCTTTACGATAAAGTATTCGTAAAGAAAGATTTTACCGGAAAATCTTTTTACCAAGACCAGATCGGCACTTGGGAAATGTCCGAAAAAACAGGCTCTAACGTCAAGACACCGCAGAATGATCCGAACTTGGCGCGGACAAGAATTGATATTAAAACATACAACGACGCACGAATTTTTGATCGCTCTTTGAATTTACAGTCTTTCAGCGATCCGTTGAGTGTTGCTTCAATTTCTATGCAGTCCGCCGTTGGCGTGCAGATTGATAAAGTTATTTATAACGCTTTGGGTGCAACCGCACTTCGCGGCGAAACCGGCGCAAAATCTGTTACTTTACCAACCGGACGCGTAATTAACGCAAATTTCGGCGGCAAAACAACCGGCGAAGGAGCAAGCGCAACAACTGAAAACACGGGTTTAACACCGGCAAAAATCCGTCGTTCGTCTTCTATGCTTACAGCGAAAGGCGTTCCGTCTTATGACAGAACCTTCGTTGCAAGTGCAACCGGACAGGAACAGTTGCTCGGAAACACCGAAGCGACATCTTCGGACTACAACAACGTTAAGGCTCTTGTTTCCGGAGAAATTGACACCTTTGTTGGCTTCAAGTTTGTCTTCTTGCCTGACGGCATTATCAAAGTTACCGAAAATATTGCGGAATACTACGCCTTCCACAAGACTGGCGTATGCTTCGCAATGCTTGAAGATCTGTTTATGCGTGTAGATGAGCGCGCAGATCTTTCTTATTCTAAACAGGTTTACTATGAGATCTCTTGTGGTGCCGCACGTTTGGAAGAAGAAAAAGTCGTTAAAATTCTATGCGATGAAAGCGTAGAAAATTAGCCGTCTTTCGTGAACCTTGGGGCGTGGACTTGTGCTGCGCCCCTTTTTAATATGAGTTTTTAACATGAGTAAAGTTAGTATTATAAATAAAGCACTTACACTTTTAGGCGCGAACAGAATAACATCACTTTCCGACAATACGATTGAAGCTAAAACAGCTAACGCCGTATATGATCAGTCGTTGAGATCTATTTTATCGGAAACGTGTTGGAGTTTTGCCACGAAACGAACTTTACTTAATAGGCTTGAAGAAACACCGGAAGTTGGCAACGGCTATTATTTCCAACGCCCGTCTGATTGTATTGAGATTTTTGAAGCAACGGCGAATTGTTGGCGTCCAGAAGGTGAAAAGATTTGGGCGTTAGATCCGGAACTTGGCGTCAGATATACATATTTTAACGATGATGACACCTTTTATTCTCCGAAATTCGTTGACGCCTTGGCCTGCCGTTTGGCAGCAGATATGAGTTATGATATAACAAACTCGGCAAGCAGAACGCAGGAACTGACATCTTTATACGAAGGAGAATACTTGCCACGCGCACTTCATCACGACGCAAGTCATCAGGGCGAAACCGTTGTAAAAGATGATGAATGGATCAACGCAGCATTGGGGCGGTCGACATGGTAAGAGTAGCACCTTTATTGCCTACATACGCACGGGGTGAAGTTAGCCCCTTGATGTATGGCCGAAACGATATTGAGCCTTATTCTTCTTGCTTAAAGAAATGTAGAAACGCACTTGTTCGCCCTTATGGCCTTGTTTCACGCGTTGCCGGAACTGAATATATATCTAACGCCAAAAGTAAAGCAAAACTTATGCGCTTCATCTTTAATCCTAAAGACAGCTATATAATTGAGTGCGGCGCAGGATATTTTCGCTTTTTTCACAACGGCGCGCCTATTTACAAAGGCGACAAAGTCTATGAAGTCGCAAATAGTTTTACCGAAGCGGATCTGGAAACGATCCAGTATGTGCAGATTGATGATATTATTAAAATCGTCTATTGTCGCGACGGAACAAAAGATAACAGGCCGAAAGAGTTAATCCGGAAGGCTGCTGATAACTGGGAATTTAGGGACGTTGATTTTGTTTGCACTCCTTATTTAACCGAAAATTTAACAGACACAACAATAAAAGCATCTGCCAAAACCGGCGATGTTACTTTGACAGCAAGCAAAGATTTGTTTAATTCAAAGCACGTCGGGGCTTTTTTCTGGATTGGAGAAGCAACAACCGTTGACGGCGTGAAGAAACAAGGTTTTGTTAAAATTACAAGCGTTAGCAACGCCAAAAGTGCTGGTGCGAAAGTTAAATGGGAATTATCCACCACCGAAGCAACGAAGGTCTGGGGCGAAGGTGCTTGGAGTGATTACAGAGGTTGGCCTTCTGTTGTTGCCCTACTTGACGGACGTATTTATTATATGCGGACACCTACGCAGCCGCGCAATGTTTACGGATCTAAACCTTATAAATATGAAGATTTTACACCTGCCGTTGCTAACGAAAGCGGTGCAGGTGTTAATTTAGAGCTTGCGACAAACATTGACGGCGACGGATCCGATATTAAATGGGGCGTCGGAACAAGCTATTTGCTTATTGGAACGTATGGATCTGAATTTATTGTTAAGGGTAGCAGCGACAACGGAATTGATAGCAACACCGCCCCGACAGCCCGCGCCCGTTCGAACTGGGGATCGGAAGGGACGCAACCGGCAACAATCGGAAGCGCGGTTTATTTTGTGCAGAGAACCGGCCGAAAAGTCCGTCGATTTGAATATGACTATTATCTTGACAGTTACAAAGCGGTTGACGTTTCTATCTATTCGGAACATTTGATCGAAAGCCCTATTGTTGACGTATGTTATCAAAAGAACCCCGACAGCATTATGTGGTGTTTGCGACAGGACGGTAAACTTGCAGCACTAACCGTCGAAGCAGATCAAAGCGTGCAGGCTTGGAGTTTGATAGATTACGAAAACGCCACAATCGAAAGCATAGAAACAATCCCTTCATACAATGGGCTTTATGACGAACTTTATTTAATCGTTAAACACTCAATAAACGGCCAAACAGTTCGACATATTGAACGAATACAAGATCCGGTTACACCGGAAAACGTGGTTAATTGTTGGTATGTCCGCGACGGATTACGCTTTAATGCGTTTGAAGCGACAGAGGGGAATAATTTAACACTTTCGGCAACAAGCGGGAACATTACAATTACAGCGTCAAAAGATATTTTTCAATCGAAACACTTTGAAAGAAGAATACGAGCCACAAACGGAAACTTTGACGTTTTGGGGCAAGCCGTTATTACGGAAGTTGTAAATTCAAAACAGGTTAAAGCAAAGGTGGTTAAACCTTTCGATAGAACAACATATACAGGTGGAGCGTGGGGCGTTAGTGTAAACACTATGTCCGGCTTTAATTATTTGGAAGGAAAAACCGTTCAAATACTTGCCGACGGCTGCGTTCAACCAGAAAAAGTTGTTTTGTCTGGATCTTTTGAATTAGAGCTTGACGCGTGGGTTATTTTGGCCGGACTTGGCTATCAATCATATATGCAGACAATGAACATTGAAGAAGGCGCAATGAACGGAACGTCTGTCGGGAAAAAGAAGCGTATCAACGAATTAGCTTTAAGAGTATGGCGAACAATAGGCGCAAGGGTTGGCAGAGATTTAAACAATTTGCAAGAAATCAGTTATCGCGAACCTTCCGTTCCTATGGGGACGGCTCGGCCATTACAAAGCGGAATTGTGGACAGGATTTTATACAATCAAGGTTGGGGAACAGAAGCCGACATCTTGATTGA
This sequence comes from uncultured Candidatus Melainabacteria bacterium, assembly GCA_947090755.1. Taxonomy (GTDB): domain Bacteria; phylum Cyanobacteriota; class Vampirovibrionia; order Gastranaerophilales; family Gastranaerophilaceae; genus Gastranaerophilus. The sequence continues at coordinate 25,746 of CAMUPF010000016.1, forward strand.
ACAATCCCGCCCGCTGCCGCTTAATATCCTTGCTATTGCGCCGATAGTCAATGAAGTAGATAAATAAGGGGGTTACCATGGTAGGATTTGCAGCAGCGGCCTTTATTGCTTCAAGTGTAATACAGGCCGGATCTTCGCTTTTAGCTGCAAGTGAACAAAGATCAGCGGCTAAAAGCGAGATAAAACAGCTTGAAAGGCAGCGGCAGCAAATACAGCTTGAACGGGCAAATATGCGCGATCAGTATGTAAACCAGAGGACGCAACTAATAGGAAGCGTCAATCAAACGGCCGGACATGCGGGGCTTCGTGTGTTCGGAAGTGTTGCCGAAACGCTTAATGAAAGTCTTACGCAGCTAAATATTGAAGAAGCGCAAAACGATTATAATAAGCGAATGGAACTTGAAACCAACGCCGCACAAACAAAAAATGCCAAGAGAACAAAGAAGTATGCTTATGTAAACGGTTTTCTTAAAGCCGGTTCAACTGCTTTGGGCAGCTTCGGAACGTATGATCACTATTGGGGATCTAATGCAGGAACGAATAAATAAGGGGGAATAATGCCTAAATTACCGGTTTATACAAGAAATAGCCATATAAACGCTTCTCCTATCGTAGAAAGACGGTCAAGCGGACTTACTGAAAGTTTAGGGAAATTCAGCAGTGCGGCTTCCGATCTTGCTGTTAAGTGGCAGGAAACCAAAAACGCGGCTGAAACTCTGGACGGTAAAAACAAAATGGAAGCCGACGTTCAAGACATCTTAATGGAAGCTAACGATTACAACGATTATACTTCAACAAAAGAACTTGAAGCAAAGGAAGCGGAGTTATTGCAGAAAGCACGCCAAATTCCGCAGAATATTGTCGCAGGTTTTGGAACTGATACAAACGCGAGTGATTTTATCCGCCGTTCAGAAATGGACACAGTTCGAACAGAAGCGCAGATAAAAAACATATTCCGGAGAAAATACATCGACAACAATAACGCAAACCTTATTGTTTCGGAAGATAGAAACCGCGAAAACTTTATTTCAACCGGAAATGCTGCCTTTAGGAACTCTTATCTTGCGGACTTGGAAAATTCGTTTAAAGCCGGATTTATTGACAAAGCAGCCTATACACAAGCCAAGCTGAAAACGGAAGACTGGGAAAAGTATATGCTTTATAGACAGGCCGAAAGCAATCCGCAGGCTGTTATTGATAACTTAAAATCTGGAAAATACCAAATAAAGCCGGAAGATTACAACGACGTTTTGAAAAACTTAAATTCAATCAAAACGAACGATGAACTTATGCGGAACTACGAAGAAGCCGTCCGGCAAAACACCGGAGAAAGTAACGCCATGGACTATATTTACAGCAACGCTTCTTATGCAGACAAGCTAAAATATATAAATGACGCAGAAATACGGGGGGATATTAGCGGGTCTTTTAGTCAAAAGGCAAGACGTGCAATTAAGCAATTCAAGCCGGACGGCGGCAAAACCATGTCGCAGGCTCAAAATATTGCAGAAGTATTGCAGCGTGCCTATGATTTGAACGAAGGAAATTTTGATAGCACAGAATATCTTAACGGTATTCGTGATTTACGTTCTTCTATTACCGAAGCCGTGAATAATGGTGATATTTCCTATAAAGACGGTGTTACTCTTAACAACCAGTTGAACCAAGCAACACGAAAGAGGATAAGCCAAGAAACAAACGCGGTTAGTTATCAATTCGGGAAAACGATTGATTTTTTCAAAGAAAGTTTGCCGCCGGAATTTCAAAACGACGCAATCCGAGAATTATTTTATCAAACGCAAGATATTGATGACAGTCTTTCAGATAAAGAGAAACAAAAGATTTATCGCGAAAAGGCTGTTTCCGTTGTTGATAAAATAAAAATTGATAATCGCCTAGCTGCCGAAAAGGCATTGGCAGATATGCAAACTCAACTGTCTTCCGACTTTATTCCAACGATTGCGACAAAGTTGGGAATTAGTGAAGAAGATTTGAACCGGAAAATCGACCACACAGCAAAACGACACGGAATGACGCGTGAACAAGTGGTGCAGCAGCTCTCAAAAGGATTATAAAATGCAGGACAACGACGATTTATTTCAACTTATGGGGATCACTCCAAACGGAACAACGGAAGATCCGGACGATTTGTTCGGCGGGAAAATTCCAACCGCAGCAGAAACAAATAAAACATTGTTTGAAAGCAATATGATTGACATTGATAGTTTTGTTTCTGAAAAGCGAAAAGAGTGGAAAGGCAGCTTTTTAAATGCCATATCGGATCTTTCGCGAGATAAAGACGGAAACACAGAATTTCAGTGGTATAATCCGACAAGTTGGATCGGATCGGCGATTTCTGCATACAGAAAGCCTATTGACGAGCGTCTTGATTTTTTGGAAAAAAACAAAGAAACGGTTAGCAATCTTGTAACTCAAGAACAGTTGCAAGAGTTCGTCGACAAGGGGGCTATTGGTGTTTTTGAAAGCGCAAAGCGCAATCTTAAATGGGGAAACGCCCCTTTTGTCGGTGCTTTTGTTGAGGGTTATCAAAAAGGAAAATTGGCCGACATTATGGAAAAAATCAAAAACGACGAGGTTTTGAGCGACGTAGAAGACGAAACCGTCAAAGAATACATTATGGACGGCGTTGAACAAACACTTCGCGGCCACTCTATTGGCGGTCGTATTGTTGACGGATTAGCTGCCATGCCTGCTTTTATGATTGAATATGCAGTCGCAAAAGGCCTTGTCGGGGCTGCCGGAAAGAAAATCGCAGCAACCACCGCAGGAAAAAAAGTTGCAGAAATCGGGGCGAAATTTACAGCAAGCGGAAAAATTGGATCTGCTGCGGCTAAAACCACAGCAACAATCGGGACAGCCGCGGGACGTGCCTTGTTTATGCCGCAGCAGGTTTATAATAATTACAACGACATTCGCTTAAATTCAGCTTATAGTTTAGGCGAAAACGGTCAATTTCTTTTTAATGAGGATCAGGATAAACCGGCAACAATGCTGCTAAAGGCCTACGGATTAACCGCAATAACAGCCCTCGCAGAAGATTCCGGCGAAGCAATAACCGGACTTGTAAAAAAAGGTGTTAGCCCTATTTACAATAAACTTCCGCCAAAAGTTAGAAACGGTATTGTTAAACTTGCCCGCCAAACAGAAAAATACAAAGATACGCCTATTTCAAAAATGTTTGAAGCGGGCGGATATAGTAACGTTTTAGGGGAAATTGGCGAAGAACGCTTGGAAGATCTATTGGGTGCGATTACCGGACTGAACCCGCAAGGCGACAATTATTTTGATAGCATAGGCAACGCCTTAATGCCCGACTTCGATCAGTTTCTAGTTGAAGCCGGAGTTGTTAGCATTGCAGGCGGCGCACGTTCTGGGCTCAACTATCTCTACGCAAAGGGATTTAATCCTTCTTTATTAAAAGGACTTTCCACAACTGAACAGGACAAACTTGTTGAACGTGAAGTTAAAAAGGAAGTTGGGGATTTAAATCCTTCTGTTTCAATCTACGAAGTGCCGGTTGATAAAATCACATTGTCGCCGGACATTCCAAATTTTAAGGAAGGTGCCAACGAAAACGGCGTGGTAACAGGCGAAGAATTGCAGGGAACTTATGATCGTTTAGGAACTGCGCCGATTGTTGTCTGGGAAAGAAACGACGGAAGAATGGAAGTTATCACCGGAAGACACCGGCTAGATCTCGCCAAACGCACTGGAGAAATTACCATTCCGGCGCAGGTTGTGAGAGAAGCGGACGGATTCACTGCTGAACAAGCGCGTATGCTTGATGTCGAACAAAATATCAAAGATGAAAAAGGAACGATCCGCGATTATGTCCGCTATTTCCGAGAAAAGAAAATGTCTAAAGAAGACGCAGAAAGAAAAGGATTGTTGCAGCGCAAGGGCGGCCACGCCTTTGTTATTGCAAACGACGCGGCAGAAGGTCTTTATTCTTTGTTTATTAACGGAAAGATAAGCGACGCAAAAGCGGAAGCTATTGCCAAGGGCGCACCAAAAAATGAAGCAGCACAAAATGCAGCTATAAAATCAGCCGACAAAATGACGGCCGAAGAACTGCAAGCCTACACTTCATTACTTGGACAGATGAAGCCGAAACAAGATGTTTCGGGGGATTTGTTCGGGTTTGACGATAGCGCAACGAAGGAAGCGGAAGCTATTGCAAAACTTGTTGCCAAAGATAAAAAGGACATTGACGCTAAAATTTCGGCCGTGCGTGGTGCTTTGAAGAATCCGGAAGTCGCAAAAAAAATGGGGCTTTACTTCAAGGCTACACCCGAAACAATCGGTCAAGAGGTTAAAAAACTGTTATATCAGAAACAACAGCTTGATAATTTCTACACCGACGCAAAGTTAATGAAACATTATCGCGCTTTATTGGAAGGCAAGAAAGAAAGTGTTTTTGACTTGCTGCCCGACGCCGTTCCGGAAAATTTCTATCCGGAAGAAAGCAGCGACACAAACCAAACGGACGAAGCCACAGACAAACAAAACGGCAAAAAAGAAACTGATCCGGCAGAAATAAAACTGGACGATAGCGAAACATTTGTCGAAATTGCAAAAAGAAAATGGCTTGATGACGTCGCGCCGTTGGAGAAATTAGCAACTGACGATCGCGTTAATCTTGAAGACGGACAGCGTCCGGATTTATTGGCTCGTGCTTATCAATATTCTGCACGCATGATTGAAACAAATATTAACGATCAGACGTATTATATTGACGAACAAGGAAACGAAGTTGTAACAGGCGAGGGATTAAGGCCTATCTTAAAGGACTTTTTCGCCATTTCTCACGATGTGGAGCCAAACGCGGAAGTTGCCCGTCAAGATCTTAACGACTTTCTTGTTGCAAGGCGTTATTTGCAAGACTTGAACGAGATCGAAGGTGTCGAAGTTACCGACGAGCAAAAACAAAAATCCGCAGCAGATTTGCTTCGATTAAGCGCAAAATACGGCGATAATATGGAAATGTTTGTTGATTTTTCAAACAGAATCTACAATTTTCAAAAACATATTCTTGAAAACCTTGTTCGTTCTGGCAACCTCAGTCAAGAACAGTTTGACGAAATAACGTCAAAACATCAGCATTACGTCCCGTTTAAGCGTGTTCTTGAAGACACAGACATAACAGGAATAAGCAATCGTGGCGTATTTGATGAAACAAAAACAAGCAAAGTTGTTAAGCGCATTAAGGGATCGGACAAAGACGTTAAAGATGTGTTTGTTTCAATCGCAAACAATGCGGCCAAAACGCTTGATCTAGCATATAGAAACAGAATTGCGCGCGCTGTTGCCGACCTTAAAGAATTTATGCCGGAGTATGTAAAGGCTAAAAGGCCTATTTACGAACACGGAACGGCTAAAACAAAAGTCGCCTACGATCCGCGTTTTCGGCAACAACTTGAAAAGGCTATCGCTTTTTTTGGTGGAAAGGTTGAATATGTTAAATCCATTGGACGCGGCAAAAGTGAAGGAATGATCTTGGGAGTTTATAACTCAAAAGAAAATTCAATTCGAAAAAGACTTGGAGCGCAAGACAGAACTTTATCACATGAGTTCGGCCACTTATTAGACTTTGCTTTTGGTATTAGTGAACAAATACAAAGCTCGCCTGTTATTCTTAAAGAAATAACAGATCTTGCCGAAGATCGTTTTTTTGGCGTTGTTGGTTTAACTACAAACAAAAAAGGAGAAAATACTTATATTGAACAAACAGCAAAACTTCCGGACGACTACGTCGAATATGTTAAAAGTATTCGAGAATCCGTTGCGAATGCTTTTGATCTCTATTTTTCTTCACGCGACTACATGAAGAAGAAAGCCCCCGAAACTTATAAACTATTTGAAAAAATGTTTAATGTTCCGGCCGTTCGCTTTTTGAAAGAAATTCGCCCTTCTTCCGCTTCGGCAATGGAAGAAATCGAAACCGACGTTTTTATTCCGTCGCGTCAAAAACCTTATGGAAACGTGATCGAGTATTACGAGGACGGCAAAAGAAAGTTTGTCGAGGTATCAAAACCGCTTCATGAAGCTATGCACAAATTAAGCCCTATACAGCTTGGTTTTGTTTCAAAGTTTTTGAAAGTGTTTAGTATGCCTGCAACATTACTTCGTTGGGGTGCTACAAATACGCCCAACTTTATTATAAGGAACTTCATAAAAGATCAGTTCACCGCATTTATTCAAACCGATCAAGGAATGAAGACCACACCGCTTCAAACGATTAAGGCCTTATGCACAATCATAGGTAAAGGAAAACTTTATGCTGATTGGGAAAGATCGGGCGGAGCCGGTGGTGGTTATTATGACTGGAGCGAAAAAGGCGCGCAGAAATATCTTGAGGAAATCCAAAACCCGAAAGGACGTTTTGTTAAGGCTCTTAAAATTATGGAAGACACCGGTTGGACAGATTGGCGAAGATATGTAAATATTGCGGCCTCTCCGTTCACGACGTTAGTGCGCGGATATAATAAACTTATCAGCACGCCTTCACAGGCCGTTGAAGAAGCGACGCGTCTTGGTTCTTACAAAAAAGCCAAAGAAGCCGGTTTATCTGATTTAATGGCTGCACACAAAAGCCGCGAAGCAACTGTCGATTTTGGACGCGGTGGCGAAGTTAGCCGCATTGTCAACAGGATTGTCCCGTTTTTCAATGTTGGGCTGCAATCCGCAAACAAACTTTACAGGACGGCAAAAAACAATCCGACGGCGTTTTTGTTCAACTCGCTTGCGACGATCGCGTTTCCTTCGATTGCGATAACAGGTTATTATCTTTACGGCGCGTCTGACGATGAGCGGAAGCGTTGGCTTGAAATACCTGACTATGTTCGCGACAATAACTGGTGTTTCTTCTACAATGGAGAACTCTTTACATTTCCTAAACCTTTTACAGTTGGTTACATGGGAACAGCCTTTGAGGACTTTTTGATTTGGGGATATAAAGGAGAGAAACCGGAAACACGCGAATTTTACGAGTTATTGGCCGGAATGTTCGGATCTCTTTCGCCGGTTCAGACGTTGGGTTCATTATTATCGCCTGTCGGACAAGTGGCCGTTGAAGCGACGACAAACTATAATTTCTTCATGGGACGTTCAATTTATCCGAAGTGGCTTGAAAGCCTGCCGCCGGAAGAAAGGAAGAACAAGACAACGTCGCAGCTTGGAACATTTATCGGGGAAAAGTTGGGCGTTTCACCCGCTATCGTCGATAACACAATGTTCGGTTTAACCTCTACACTCGGGAAGCAGACTGTCGGCATGGCCGAAAATATGCTTGACGACTTCAAACGTTGGAACGGAGAAGAAGTCCCCGAAAATATTATTATAAAAAAGGACATTCCGCTTGTCGGCGCGTTGGTTGGTAGACTTCCTGACGGAACTCGGAGCAAGTCTTATCAACACTTTCAAAACGATTATACCGAATTTATGCAAATAAATTCAGCCTATAATCAAAGACAAGGTTTGGAAAAAACAAAATATAAAAACGAACACGCCTTCGAACTTGCGGCTTTTAAATCTATGAAGACAAGTAAAAAGCAGCTTCAAAAGATTTATAAAGAAATCAACCGTCTTTATGATGACCCGCGAATGTCTGCACAAGACAAGACTGACGCAATTATGAAACTTGAGAAACAAATAACTGTTGTCGCTCGCGAAGCCAACAAAAGAACGGCTGAAATAAAAAGAAAGTTTGAAGATCAATGAAAGGAAAATATTAAATGACGGTTGAAAATACTATATCAAAAACCGGAAAGCAAGTCATGGGAGCCAAAACCTATGACTTTTCTTTTGACGTGTTGTTAAAGGATTCCACCGAAGAAGACGCACAAAAGGCGGTTAAATGTTCAATCTTCGACGGAAAAACAGAAAAATCGCTTATTTACGGCAAAGATTACACCGTAACACTTAACCCAAGCAGAAAAGGCGGAAAAGTTACTGTTACGGATCCCAAAGACGCAAGTTGGAAAATTGTCGTTTACCGTTCATATAGCCCAACGCAAGAAGCAGACTATAACGATTTTGATAGTTTTCCCGCCGAAACGTTGGAGCAATGCCTTGATAAAGTAACAATGCTTATTCAAGAGATCAAAGAAGAATTAGCGCGTTGCGTCAAGGTTGCAATCACGGACGATCAAACCCCGCAGGCTTTGCTTGATGAAGTTTATGAAAAACTGGACAGCGCGACGGAAGTGGCTAAACAGGCCATTGCTGCAGCTAATACCGCGACCACCGCCGCAAATAATGCGACGGCCGCGGTGGCTAGTGCCGAAAAGACACTTCAAGAGGTTACAACATACGTTGATACAGCAAAAGAGGACATTAACGATACAAAAAATAGTGCGATTGCGTCTGTTAATGCAACGAAAAAAGCCGCTGAAACTTCTGTTAATGCGACAAAAGACGCGGCAGAAGCTAGTATCAACCAAACAAAAGATGACGCAATTTCTACAATTAACACTACCGTTTCAAAGGCTAATGCAACGATTGAAAAATATGTTGACGACGCAGAAGCGGAAGTTCGACAAATTGCAAGAGATGAAGCAAATTCAGCGATTGCAGACGCAGCGGAACAGGCAACACAAACCGCCAAAGATAATCTTAACGAATATGTTGACGGAACAGTTAAGCCGTCTTTGCAACAGTATGTTGATGACGCAGAAGCCGCAAAATCTGCCGCGGCCACTTCGGCAACCACAGCAAACGGAGCGGCGCAAGCGGCTAAAAGTTCGGCAGACAACGCACTTGCTAGCGAGCAAAGAACAAAGACTTCGGAAGATAATGTTGCGAAAGCACTTGAAGAAGCCTTGGAATTAACAGGATATGCCGAAATTTTTGGCGGCACTCCAAACGACGGAACTGTTGACGAGATTGTCGGCGGTTACATTCAGTGATTTTTTTTGAAAGGAATATAAAATGGCTGACACTATTACAAAAAGAATACGAATGCGCCAAGGCGATAGCGCAACCGCACGCGCCTACAATGAGGTGCTGCGCCAAGGGGAAGCATTTTTTGAAACTGACACCGGAGATATTAAAGTCGGCGACGGTGAAACAAAATATAATTCCCTGTTAGGTATTGTTTCGGAAAGCAAAATTGCGCAAGCAATCGCCAACGGGACATATATGGGGAAGGATTTAGCGGTTAAATTTAAGGCTGAAATTGACTTGCTTTATAAAGGCGATGTCGTTGACTGGCTGCACGCACGCGTCCAGTCTGGAAATTTTACTGGTATTTATCCGTTTGATTATATCCATATTAACACAAATGCTGGAACGGTTGCCGGTGTTTCAATTCCGGCCAAAAGCAGAAAGTTCATTATTGCCGGTATTAACCTTTATAAAGGGACAGGCGAACAGGAAATAACGCAAAACCATATAACCATGTTCGCGCTTGCTGACGAGAAGGTAACATGGAACGATGTAAACAATAATAACGGCACAGCCGCGAACGAATACCCGTGGAAGGCGTCAAAACTTTATGCCGTGTTAAATGGTATCAATAACGCTTCTTCAAATAAAGTCGGGGCGTGCGGCTTTAATGCTGCCGGTGCAGGATATTTGCAGTTATTCCCGACAAAAGTTCAAAACCTTATGCTTAATCAGCAAGTCCACATGGGGAAACGTTACAGTTCGACTGCGGTTCTGACTGATGACAATTCGCAAGGTTGGACGGAACGCGGCAAACTCTTTGCCCCAAGTGAAATTGAAGCCTATGGCTGCGCTATTCATGCCTACAAAATCAGCGGTGCAGGAAATAGCGAACAATATGGTCCGTGGTGCCATTGGCCTATTTTCCGAAATGCAGGGAATACCGGACGTTTGATTTACGCAAACCGTGCGACCTTCTGGCTTTGCTCCGTTCCGTTCGGGGTTTCTACGCTTGCCTGCAACGTCAACGGCTCCGGCACTGCGGACTGCGACAACTCGTCCACCACGTGGCTACGCGCGCCGCTCTGCTTCCATTTCGCTTAACTCTTAAACAGCGGACGGGTCTATCCCGTCCGCAATACTATAAAGGTTTAATAAAATGCCCGTTTATTCAAAAGATAGAAAAATAACTCAAATTCAATATATTGTTACGGCTCAAAAATTGCAGCACGCAATCATAAGTTTTACAATGAACGAAAACCGTTTTCCTAAAAAGTGGCGGTATATGATCGTTCAAGATATAATATTAAAGGCTAGTGAACTTGTGGACAATGCTATCGCGGCAAACAGTATTTACCCAAACACCGAAGAACGTTTGCAGCTTCGTAAAAAGTATTTACAACAAGCAGCTATTAACGCCTATCAACTCGTTAATAAGTTTGAAGTGGCCGAAAAGGTTGTTGTTTCAGACGACGGGAAAAAGAAAGTAAACGCAAATAGTTTAAGCAATATTTCAAGTTTGTTGTTTGATGAAATAAATTTGCTAAAAGGATCTTATCAAAACGCAAAAATCATCAAACAGTAAAAGGTTTAATGTTGTTAATCGTGCGTGCGAACTTCTGGCTTTGCTCCGTTCCGTTCGGAATTTCTACGAATGCCTGCAACGTCAACGGCAACGGCAATGCGAACTGCAACAACACGTCCAACACGTGGCTACGCGCGCCGCTCTGATTCCTAAAGTTTTTATATGCCCGTCTTATTAAGCCATTGCGGCCGAACACAGCGCATTTAAGAGGAAGGAACGTTAGACCTGTTTCATTTATGAACAAATAAGAACCTTGACGATGAACGACGGACGCCCCCAAAAAATGGGAGTGCATAGCAAGAGAACGCGAACGGACGCTTGTTTTATGTCGTGGCTTTATGAGGTATAATTCCGTTCACAGCCTTGCAGGGTTTATTTTTTTTAGGAGATAAAATGACAAGACGAAGCAAACGCTTCGAACGACGTTTTGCAAAACGTCAAGAAAAGCAAAATAAGTTCTTAAAACAATATGATAATTTTGAAAATGTATGTAATCGTTCAAGTTTATACAAAGCCGCCGATCATTCAAAAGTGAATGTATTGTGGAAGGCTAGCGTTCAAAATTGGAGCATTAACCAGCTTTTAAATACTGAACGGCTTTACCGCGATTTAATTTCCGGCCGTGATGTTAGAAAGGGATTTTCAAAGTTTGTCATATATGAACGCGGAAAGAAACGTAATATTTCAGCAGTTAGATTTTATGAACGCGTTGTTCAAAAATCTTTATGCGAAAACGTTTTATATCCTATTTATACAAAGTCTTTAATTTATGATAACGGCGCAAGCCAGAAAGGCAAAGGCGTTAAGTTCGCGCAGGATCGTTTAATTACGCACTTGCGGCGACATTTTAGAAAATACGGAAAAGAAGGATATATTCTTTTGATAGATTTTAAGGGATATTTTGACAATATCGATCATGAAGTCCTTAAATCCATTTACCGAAAAAAGATTAAAGACGTTCGATTGCTTAAACTGATAGATGATTTTGTTGACGCTTACGGTGAAAAAGGTTTAGGGCTTGGCTCTGAAACTTCGCAAATGCACGCGATCGCTTTACCAAACATGATCGATCATGCTATTGTTGAAACAATACAAGGCGTTTCGTTTGGCCGATATATGGACGATAGTTATGTAATCGCAAAAGATAAAAGCGTTTTATACAAGGCGTTAGATATTATCAAACGAATTTGTTTGAAGTTGAAAATCATTTTATCAGAAAAGAAAACAAAAATAATCAGTCTTAAAAACTGTTTTACCTACTTGAAGACAGTTTTTCATTTTACAGATACGGGAAAGATTATCAAAAAACCTTGTCGGCGCAATGTTACAAGACAGCGTCGGAAGGTCAAAAGACAAATACGACTTTTGAAAGAAGGGCGTCTTAACGTCAAGGAATTTCAAAAGTCATTTGAAAGTTGGGCGGGATCAATGCTGCGGCGCAACGCCCGACTGACTGTGTGGAATATGCGCCGCCTTATTAGAAAGGAGTTTTTGAAATGCCAGAAGAAAACAAAAAAACAAGGTCGGAAATTGAAGGGCGTATTAACGCGTGCAATCAGGAACTTTGCACCTATGACTACGCCGCGCGTAAAGTGGCGTTTGAAACTGCAAGAACTTTGAAAAAACTTTTTCCGGACGAGGCCTTGCCTATGTTTGAGAAATACAAGGAAATCGAAGCTAACGCAGAAGAACGGCGCAAAGAAATCCGCGAACTAGAAAAAGAATTGGAAACGGCCAAAGATGAACGCGTTTAATTATAATGCAGCTTATGACATGGCGATTTTAGATGTTATTCGTGGCGAAAGTATTAAGGAAAGTATAAAAAGACTTTATCAAACGGGCGATATTGACGAATCCGAACTCGGCGAATGTGCCGCCCGCGGTTTGATTGATCTTGCTGATTATAACGAAATTAAAGGTTTTTAGCTTATGATTGAAGATTTAAAAACGATCGTTCTGTTTGCGCTGATGGCGATCGCGTCAGCTTATATACATTACAAAGGATTTTTTCAGGCAACTCTTGACGCAGTGCTTGCCTTCTGTATGGGTTACAGTATGTATTTATTGCTTGACTACGTTTCTCTTTCAATTTCTGGAGCGACAAGAAGCGGCATATCCTGCGTTGTAATTCTCTTTAGCCGCACTTTGTATGATTGGATAAACAACTTCATTCAAACAAAGCTGTCTGGTATATTAGAAAAGAAGATAAACAATGACTGATTTGATTTTTAATAAGGCCTTTGATTTGCTTATGGTAAATGAAGGCGGGTATGTCGATGATCCAAACGACAAAGGCGGCCAAACAAAATTCGGTATTTGTAAAGCGTCTTATCCAAACGAAGACATTAGGAACTTAACCATTGATCGCGCCAAGGAGATTTACAGGCGCGATTTTTGGTTGAAGGCAAAATGCGATCGTTTACCGGACGCGTTGTCTGTTGCCGTTTTTGATTTTGCTGTTAATTCCGGAATTAAACGCGCGGTTAAAAATCTTCAATCCGTTTTAGGGATTGAGGTTGACGGTGTAATCGGAAATCAAACAATCGGGGCTGCAAACTCTAAACCGCTTCTTCCTATTATTCAAGCCTACCATGACAAACGGCTTAATTATCTAATGTCATTGAAATCTTGGGAAATATACGGCAGCGGTTGGGGAAAACGCGTCGTCCGTGTTCAAAAATTTTGTGAGGGTTTAACATGATCCATAAAATTTATTTAATCATTATTGCTTTTTTGGTCGCTATATGCGGCTTTTTTTATTTTGTGAGTGATTATCGCGAAAAAAAAATTGACACGCTCATGGACGAAAAAACAAAACTTAACGAAGATTTAACGAGGTGCAAAAATGAAGTGGCAGCAAACACAAAAGCAGCAGATCGCGCCAACGATACTATTGGCAAGATCAAAACTATTGTTAAAACTGTTAAAAGTCCTTGCGATTGCTATAATTCTGTTATTGATAACTCTATTATTGCAGGGGTGCGCGGTAAATAATGAACACATCCGGCCGCGTGAAAATTGCCGGAAATATGTTGTTACTTATGGCGACGTCGTCGAATGTATGATCCGGCTTGACGAAAGACAATAAAATATCAAAGGGCGGAATCTTGAAGACCCCGCCTAGCCATACTATCTTAAAATAATGATGACTATTTTAAGCATTAAAATAACAATGCTCAAAACTTTGATTAAGTTTGTCATCTTCGTCCTTTCACCCTTGCGGGAAATGCGAAGAGAGCAAACCCAAAAATAACTATTGACAATCAATAATTATTTTGTTATCCTAAACTCAAGAAAAGAGGTTTAGTAGAGTTTACTCTCTTCTAAATTTAGAATAGAGCCAAGGGCTGCAACCCTCGGCTTTTTCTTTATATAAAAACATTTCCCTAAAGTCAAACAAAAACCGTAACTATGCCGCTAATTTTCCGCGAACAAAATGCAACTGTTCCTTAACTGCTAAAACCTCGATTCTATGAAGACGCAATCTGTTGTAAATATTGAAGATTCTCGGTTCGAAGATTGTGCAGCGAGGGCAGCCACATTTAACAAACCGTCAGAAATGGCGGTTTTTTCTTTATTTTTCAAGCATTTGAGTCTGTTCGAATGTTTACCGTTCAAAATGTATAGTTTTTCATCAACATCCGAACAGTTAAATAGCACTATCCTTATTTTTCAATAGTTTAAGCAATTTCAATAATTTTTAACCCCAAGAAATATATTCGGGATAAATCGGGCACTTTTTAACATAATGACATTGATGACAAGAGGTGATTTTAGTGATAAAAACTAACATTACTCATTTGACTACTCCTTAGGCTGATACTTCAGAAGCAAGAAACATT
>CAMUPF010000017.1 GCA_947090755.1 uncultured Candidatus Melainabacteria bacterium
TTTATTAAATTTTTTTCATAACTTTTATTTTTTGTTTCCTTTTGTTTTTTAAAGGCCGAATTTTTACGGCCTTTTTTGTTGTATAATAATTTTATGAAAAATTTTTTATTATTACTTGTTTTTGTTTTTTTAATGTCTCCTTGTATTGCAGATGACTGTGTTTATAATATGGGGATTCAACATCGGGTTGATGATGTAGGGTTTAATATTTTGAATGCAAACAGGATTGATAAGCGTATGGTTTTCAGATATGACGAAACCGAACAAAAGAAAATAATGCTGACTGATAGTACGCTTACACGACGCCAAATTGTTCTTTATAAAAATCAGATAAATTATATTCGCGATGAAAATGAACTTGCGGCATTTCTGGCCCGTGAAATAGTAAAAGGAACGCTTTCTTACGATGGTGGTGTGCGCGGCTGGGTAAGTGCTGCACAGATGAAAATGGCTCCGAAAAAATACGAAATGCTCTACGACAAACGTGCGGTTGATTTGATGGTTAACGCCGGATATCATCCTGTTGCTATGATTGTTTTGCTAAACAAAACAGGTGAGCAAAAACGTTTTAATTTCATATTGACAAATAATACAGTAAGTAAGCGTCTGGCTGAGGTTTACGAATACATTACGGTTAAGTATCCTGACGCGTTGGAAAATAATATTTATTTGCAAAATGAATTTTACCAGAATTTTCTTCTGACGTCTGAAAATAACAGAAAAATGCTTGAAGAAAAGCTGCGTACCGGATCAAAAGAGCGGTTAAAGTATGAATAAATTATTTGCGTCAGGTTTGATAATATTTTTTATGTGTGCTCAGGCTTCACGCGCGGCTTTAGAACCGCGTGCGATGTGCAACTTTGAAAGCACTGTCAGTGTTCCTGTTGTTCTAAATTCTCAGGTGAAAATTTCAAGTAAAGACGGGCTTGAAGGGCATATCGCAGAGTTTTGCGTGAAAAAGGATGTTGTTTATAACGGCGTCAAACTCGTGTCTAAAGGTCAGGTCGTAAAAGGACGTATAGAAACTATTGCAACTCAGGGGATGAACGGAATTCCGGCGATGATAATCCTTGATGATTTTGATATTGAAGGGCTTGACCCGAATAAACTTAAATCGTATTACATTAAAAGAGGATTTAACATGACGTATTTCGTCTTACCTCTGAAATGGGCATTAACACCTCTTCCTCCAACAGGTTCGCTGACTAATTTTATTGTAGGCGGCCCCGCGGCAATTAAGCCCAAAGATGATATTATTCTCAAATATTATCCGGAATGGGAATGCCAATAAAAAAGCACCCCGAAGGGTGCTTTTATCTATTCTGAAATAGCTCTGATTACGTTAAAGGATTTTTCCCATCCGTTAGAGTCTTTTGCATTTTTATATTTTTCAAGTTTTGCAATACGTTTTGCTTTCAATTTTTCTTGCTGTTTGTTGAATTTCGCAAGTTTTTTCGGATTAGAATTTCTTTCTTTTACGATAGGTGTTGCGTATTCAAGGAATTTTTTGTAAGAATCAGTAGAATATCCGAGTTTAGCCTTTGCCGGATAGGTATAGTTGATGTAATCGTAAATGTACATAGTTCTTTTATCGCCTGACGGGTGAGTTGATGTGAAATCCGCATAGCTTCCACTGATTTTGTACAGCACTGAAACCATTGCAAGCGGGTTGTATCCGGCTTTTGTCATTAAATCAACACCGGTGATATCTGCTTCATATTCTTCGCTTCTTGACATTTTAAGCATTGAAAGATTGTTCGTTACGTTCGCAGCCGCTTTAATTCTGTAATCAACATTCGCTGCGTAAATTGCAGTTGATGTTATTGCGTTTGTAACGTTTTGTTTTGCAACGTGGTTGTTTACGATGTGGCCGATTTCGTGGGCAATAACGCCGGCAAGTTCTGCATCATTATTTACAAATTTTAAAAGTCCTGTGTAAACATAAATCTGTTTGTCCGCGTTAGCAAAAGCGTTAATTTCATCTGTTTCCATGACTTTAAACTCAATTTTAGTCGGAAGATTACTTTTTGAAAGTAATGCCTTACCAATTCTGTTAACCCTGTCAACGCTGGCCTGACTTGTCCAGTTAGTAGCCGCACAAGCAGAAATTTGTAGTGATAGGGCGAATGCAATGAATAATCCAAAAATCTTTTTCATAAATTTCTCCTTATTAACTGATAACATGATTATATAATAAACCGGTTTGTCTTGACAAATGTTATTTTTGTAATAGTATCGATTTATAAAGGAAATTTAATTAATGAGAAAAAATAACACTATGATGATGCAAATGATGATGTGCGGCTTGAATAAAGGCGGTCATTGTTGTGCAAATCGAATGTGTTAGATATAGATAAAGCAAAACAAGTTATAAGGACCGCCAACAGGCGGTTCTTTTTTATGCAAGATTTTAACACTAGAAGGAAATAATAATGATTAAAGCAATAGGAAATGATATTAATTTTCAGGCCGCAGCGCCTAATTTAAAAGGAAAAACAAAGGCATTATATAAATTTTTGAAGTCACAGGAAAATTTATCATCCACAAGATTTATACAGGGCACACTTACAAACTGGTTCCCCAAAGCCGTACTATCAAGAAGTTTTATAGATTTTAGCGAGTTTACGTTCCTGGAAACCCTTGAATCCGGAATCTTTTACTTCGCGGCACCGTTTTTCGGTGAACATTTGTTTAGAAAAGGCCTTTTTAAAAATGTTCAGCCTGCAAAAGTTAAAGAAAATGTTGTGAAAAATTTAGCGACAGGACTCGACGAAATTAAAAAATCAAAACTGGATAAAAATTTGAAAAATCGGCTCGTTACAACCAAAGCCGGTGTGGTTCTGGCATGTATAACAGTTCCGGCGATGGAGTATGCGCTGGGGTTCGCCAAAAATTTATTTACATTGAAAGTGTTTAAGGTAAGCGATTTTAATAAAGTGGCTAATCTGGAAAAGGGAACGGCTCAGGATTCTAAGCAGGCTAATCGAGTCGAAACGCATTCCAAAAATGTTCTTCTAAAAACGGGAATTCTGGCTGCTTCCGGCATCGGAGCAGGCCTTGTTCTTGCCGCGCACGGTCATAATTCAAAAGCAGCACGCAAATTTTCTGAAGCATTGCTTGAACCCGGGGAGCAAATTTCTAAACTTTTGCATAAAATCGGTTTGAAATCAGAAAAAACTGATAATTTTTTGAAAGATTATCTTAAATTGGATTTTGAAAATAGTAACGGTAATCTTTCTTTAAGCAAAGGGCAACTGGCAGTAACGTGTATTACAGGGCTTTTTGGCTATGCAAGCGCCGCAAAAGACAGGGGCAAACTTGATTACTATGAAGTTTTAACCCGTGTACCGCTTGTTGTTTTGTATACGATTTTCGGTTCGTCAATACTTGATGCCGGATTTAAGAAAATTCTGGCAGACAAAGGCAAATACCCAGAATTGATTAAACGCGATGAAAAAGGAGTTATCGGAAAAATTCCGGCCCGCGCTGATTTGCCTGAAATTGCGAAAAAACTTGCGGCGAAGAACAAAACTCCATACACCGATGAGTTGTCAAAACTTATAAAACAAAAGTCAGTAATAACGGGAGTTCCGTATTTGTTCAGCCTTGTCGCAATGGGCTTTATCCTAAGCGGTGTTTCACGCCTGTGGACAAAGTACAGATACGACCATCAGGTTAAAGACCGGTCTTTATCTGAAACTTCACGTTCCTACCATCTGGCAGATTTTGGCAAGAAAATTAACAACCCCGATTAACACGCTCAGTTTGTTTTAATTTGTAAGAATTAAAATGATAATTAAATAATGGAAAAAGAAAACAATCTGTATGTTTTTGGACAAAGATTAAAATTCTTACGTAAACAAAATAAACTTACTCAGGCTAAGCTAGCTGAGAAGGTTGATGTATCTACTAATTTTATAGGAATGGTTGAGCGTGGCAAGAGAAATACCACGATTGATAAATTATTTAAAATTGCAAAAGTGTTGGATGTATCGTTAGCTCAGTTTTTTGAAACATTGTAGTTTTTATATATTATCTATCCATCTGAAGTAGTAAAGTGATTCACCTATTTTTTTATAAATTCCAATAAATTGACTGTCCACATTGGTTTTAATCTTTCGATTACTTATGGCTCGCATATTTTCTAGTGCTTGTCGATATTCGCAGACAACAATAGGGCATATTTTATCCGGAGTAAATCTAATCATGAACTCGAATTCTTGGTTACTTCTTGATACATATATAACTTCATAATGTTGAAGGTTAAAATGTTTACATATAATGTTTTTTAAATAATCAATTATATGCTTGTTTTCGATAATCTTTTCTGAAAATTTTATGTTCATTGATATCGGCTTATATATGTAACCGTTATAATTTAAGACTAAGTTATCTTTATTTAAATCGATTATATGTTCTTGAGATAATTTTAGAAATTTGTTTTCAAAGAGATTTGTAATTTCCTCCGATGAAAGCTCAACTAATTTCATAATGCCTCCAGCTCTTTTTAAATAACACACTCAGTTATACCATAAAAGCATTGAATCGCACGCTCAGTTTGTTTATTTTGTTACAAAAAGAAACGATAATTTTAAAATGAACGAAGTCAACATTGTTAATATCTTTGGTGCAAGGCTGAAAGAAGCTCGGCAAAAAGCTAATCTTACGCAGGCTGAACTCGCTGAAAAAGTTGGTATGTCGCCTAATTTTATCGGTATGATTGAGCGTGGTGAAAGAAACACAATATTAGCAAATGTTTATAAAATAATTTTAGCTGTGAACGGTAATCTGGAAGATTTTTTTAAGGGATTGTAATTGGTTTTATGCGGATGATGGGATTGTCTTGCTCACTCGCGTTTAACGGCAATTCCGCGTTTTGTTTTCAGCGATTTCATCGCTGAAAACAAAAACGCTCCAGCCTCAGCTCGTTCGCGCTGTAAAAAGGCACATGGTTTGATTACTTATGACAGATGGTTTTACCATTTTAGGCAATATTAATGTAAATTGACACCGATATTGAGAAAAAATGACAGGCAAGTTTGAGAAAATTTTCAAACCTTTTTAAGTTTTTGGGGAATATTTAAAAACTAACTGATACACATTCTTAAACTCCCCAATAATTCATTCTTAAAGTTAATGATATTTTTTAATAAATGCAATTTACTTCAAAATTATTCTATAGCAAATTATATATTATACTTCTGTTTTCTAAGGAAAAACGCAGGTTCTGTACCCTCTAAAATATCTACTATATATTTTTTTATTTCTGGATTTTCAATACTTCCAGAAGTATATTTAATTTCATTATTATTTTTCTTATTTATTGAGCAATATATTATTTGCTCTGCATCGCAAGCTACAGCAATATTTGGATTATGCGTTACAATAATTAGCTGTCTATTAACTTTAGCTTCTTGAATACATGGAACCAACTTACTATATACCGATTGATTATCTAAGTTATCTTCAGGTTGATCTATAATCAGAGGTTTACTTTCTTTGCTTAATGCCAAATAAAATACTAATAGCAATAGACCTTTTTCCCCAGCAGACAACTCTGAAATATTTCTATCGCCCATTTTTAATGCAAAAGAAATATCTAAAAATTCTAATGACAATAAATATTCATACAGAGACATTCTATCAGATACAAGTTTTCTAGGTTCCGCAGATTTTTCAATCTCTTCAAAAATGCTATTAATAAAAGTATGAATGGTAGAAATTTCCAAAAGATCAATCTCTTTTTTTAATGAAGAAACATATGCTAATCCCTCTGTTTTTCCTCTAAATTGAGATGTCATTTTCTGATCAATATAATCTAATATGTAACTATCCAAGTTGGTATTTTTATACGTTTTATCAATAGTAAATTGTACTTCATTATCTATTTTCCCAAGAATTTTACTTAATTTGTCTTTTACTGGTTTATATATTTCCTCATAGATTTTCGATTTTTCATCCAATAGTTTATATGCCTTACTTATAAACTCTTTTCTTTCTTGTTTTGCATCACGCATATCTTTTTCTAAACTATGTTCAATATAATCTTTTTCGTTTTTATAAAATCTTAAAGATCCTTTTTGTTCTTTTGAACCAATGATAGATAGTGCTTTTTCTTTCCAATCTTTGTATTTTGAAAGAAAATTTTGATAAATTTGTTGTTCAGCATTAGTGTTTTTAATTATATTATTTTTCTCAAGATTTAGTTGACCTAATTTATATGAATAAGAAGATGTATTTGAATTATTATCACTACACAATATTTCAAGTTTATTTAACTTACATTCTAATTTGCTTTGTACATCATCTAAATCTTTAATATTCATTTTTATATTTAATGAAATTTTTGATTTTTCAATTAAATTATTTTCTATTAGATATTTATTAATAGTATCAACAAGATTATTTGCATTTATTTCAAGTCTATGTATTTCATTTTTAAAATTTTTTATTTGTTCAAGGTGAATTGTTATTTTTGAATATTCATCATTAAGTATTTTTAAATATTTTTCGCGTTTTTTTATTTGACTGTTTAAAAAATCTAGTCTTTTTACTGATTTTTCATCTTGTATTCCATTAGGGCGAGAAACAAATTTGGGTTTAGTTTTTCTATGATTTATCAACTCTTCTTCTAACATTTTTATATGGTCATTTACGGATATTTTATAATTTTTTGTGTTTTTATCTTGTAAAATTATCAAATTTTTTAAAAAATTTATTATATCTTCTTTTAATTGAGCAAGTTTTATTGAAATTTCTGAATTTTTGGCATTTATTAAATCTCCTAGAGAATTTTGTCCCATTTTTTTATTATCATCAATATATGAAAAAATAACATTGTCTATTTCTTCTTGAAATTCATTACCTAAATTATTGCATACATCTTCAATGTACTTTTGTGGTAAATATTGTGCTTTTTCAATGGATGATGGGTAAAATTTGTCAATTAGATTTATTTTTTTATCAATCTGACCATTACTCCATATAATACATCCTTCATAGTCCTCAGCATATTTTTTAGGAGATTTTCTAAATCTATCATCATTTAAAAAAGAGGCTTTATTCATTGACTTACAATAACAGAAATGACCAATAATATCAGACAATGCACTTTTACCACTTCCTTTACCGCCAATAATAGCTATCATGCCTGAGTTTATAGGGATAGAGTCAACAGAATCAAACCATTTGTCGGTTTTATTTTTAGGATTTACAATTTTATTAATTACCACTTTGTCCATAAATTGACTTGGTTTATCTGTCATTTGCTTAAGTCTAGGTGGGATTTCTCCAATAAATAAGCGTTCCTTGGGTTGTATTATAGATTGTTTCAAGCCTTCAAAAGTTGGATCAGCCTTAACCCAGCAGTTTAACTTTAATTGATAGTCGCAAATATCATGATTATCCGATCCTATTATTAAAGGTATTTCTCTATCTATATCAGGAAATACTTTTGTTTCATAAGTTTCAATATCAGTCTCAGAACCAATTTCATAAAAATCTACCATATATGCAATATCTGTTTTGAGTGCTTGTTTGTAAGGGAAAGAATTTTTTATATTTTCAACCGAATTGGATTTTTTCCCAGAATGTATTGTTACAAGACCATTAAGTTTCTTTATTATCTCAACGGCATCCTTAAAATTAACATATATATTATCATCACCTTTTTCCTTTACCTTTGTTTCCGAAATATCTAACCCAACCTTTAATTTATCCCAAAGATCTTGTAATTTCATTTTATCATTAAAGCTAGGGAAAATAGCTGTAATATGAACAGATTTGGAACCACCAAGTTCAGTTCTTAACTCAATACCAGGAAGAAAAGTGAGTCTGCCTTGTGAAAGATTTTTTAATTCGAAATATCTATTAATATCTATAAAATGATGGTCAGTTATTGCCGCTAAAGCAATATCGTTTTCCACAAGTTTATTAACAATATTTTCATTTGTTACAGAACGATTTTTATAATCATAAGAACTTGGGGTGTGTAAATGCAAATCCCATTTCCGCCACTCCGATCCTCTTGAAAAACTATAATTCATCACTCTACCATACTCCCTTTGAACCTAATTATAATACAAATAAAAATTTTTCTAAATATATGATTAAAACTTCTCAACAAAATAGACACGTATGGCATATTTGTATTACAATATAAACAGTTAAAGGAGTGTTTGATTTGTCTGTTCAGACTTTAGAAAGGCAAAAAAAGAATAGTAGAACAAGTTCTAGTAATATTGGTTTAGAGCTTGTTGTGAATAACCAATATTCTTCATCGGCAAATTATTTTTCGATTAATAACCGTCGTTATTTAGGTAATAAATACAAACTAAATGAATTTATAAAAAAGATAATTTCGAAAGAATGTGGTAAATTTGAATCATTTGCAGATTTATTTGCAGGAACAGGTGCGGTTGCTTCCATGTTTCAAGATAAGCATTTAATAGTAAATGATATTTTATATAGCAATTATATTTGTTATCAAACTTGGTTTGGAACTGAACATTATTCTCAATCTAAAATTCAAAACTACATCCAAAAATACAATACTTTGATAATTAAAAAAGACAATTATTGGTCTAAAAACTATGGTAATACTTACTTTAGCAAAGAAAATTGCAGAAAAATTGGATTTATAAGAGAAGATATTGAGCAAAATTATTCTGCTAATAATCTAAATAATAGAGAAAAGTGTATTTTAATTACATCATTATTGTATGCTATGGATAAGATTGCTAATACATGTGGTCATTATGATGCATATCGTAAAAACGGAGAACTCAACAAGGATCTTGTATTAGGTATGCCATTAATACAAAAAACAAATTCTAGAAATGAAATATACAACACTGATATAAACCAACTTGCAAAATTTGTTTCTGCAGATGTTGTATATTTGGATCCGCCTTACAATTCGAGACAGTATTGTGATGCTTACCATTTACTAGAAAATATTGCTCGTTGGGAAAAGCCTGACGTTTATGGCGTTGCAAGAAAAATGGATAGAACAGCACTAAAAAGTGATTATTGCACGATATCAGCGACTAAAGCCTTTGAAGATTTAATTAAAAATATTCAAGCTAAATATATCATTCTTTCTTATAACAACATGGCAAATAAAGGCAATGATAGATCTAATGCTAAGTTATCGGATGACGATATTTTTAGAATATTAAAATCAAAAGGTAAAGTAAAAGTCTTTTCACAAGACTACAAAGCGTTTTCAACAGGTAAATCAAATATTGAAGAAAATGCAGAAAGACTTTTTGTATGCCAATGCTTTTAGAATCTGAAATTGCATTAGAATTAATTCAATCGCCGTTAAACTATACTGGCGGAAAGTTTAAGTTGCTTCCTCAAATTCTACCATTATTTCCTAAAAATATTGATATCTTTGTTGATTTGTTCTGTGGTGGAGCAAATGTTGGTGTAAATGTACCAAGTAAAACCACTATTCTCAATGATACAAACGATAATTTAACTCTTCTGTTTAGTATGTTTAAAAATCTGGGTAATGATTTTTTATCATTATTAGATGAAATCATTGATAAATATGGACTTTCTCAAAGTTCCAAGTATGGCTATGATTATTATAATTGTGATAGCAATACTGGATTGGCTCCTTATAATAAAAACAAGTTTTTAAAATTACGAGAAGATTTTAATAATAGCAAAGATGTTGGATATTATCATTATGCAATGCTTTATACTTTAATTTTATATTCATTCAATAATCAAATTCGTTTTAATTCTAATGGACAATTTAATTTGCCGGTAGGAAAACGTGATTATAATGAAAAAATGCAATTAAAATTACAAAAATTTATTAACAGACTAAAAGAAAAAGAATATAAATTCTCCAACTTGGATTTCAGAGAATTTGATATTTCTACGTTAAATTCCAACAGTTTTGTTTATGTAGATCCCCCATATTTGATAACTTGTGCAACTTATAACGAACAAGGTGGTTGGAGTGAAAAAGATGAAAAAGATTTGTTGAAGTTACTTGATAACTTGCACTCAAATAATATTAAATTTGCACTATCAAATGTTTTGCGAAGCAAGGGAAAAGAGAATTCAATACTTATAAATTGGGTTAATAAAAATAGTACTAAATATAGAGTTATTAATTTAAATTATGATTACAATAATTCAAATTATCAAACAAAAAACAAAGATTCTGTTACTGAAGAAGTTTTAATTATAAATTACTAAGGAGAATTTTATTTTGGATACATTATGGAGTATGACAACAACCATTCGTGAAGCGGAAAGAATTCCTGCATTTCTTAAAACTGCAAAAGAAATGGAAAATGAATATTGGGATACTGATGCTCAAATAAAATTTCAAATTTTGTTAATCAAAAATAGAGAATATTTGAATACTGACTCAACTCAAACATTCAATAAATTAACAACTGAACAAATCAACTTGTTAAAAGACAAAACTATTGAAATGACTTATGATCAAGCAAGAGAAATATTTGAAGCAAAAGAATATAGTGATCCTCCAATGAGGGGACGTCAATCAATGTCTCCATTAGAAAAATTAGGTTTGGTAGATAGAAGTTCTGGTAGAATTGTTCTTACCGATATTGGAAATAAATTACTAAATGAAGAAATAACATTTGATGAATTTATGTTTGAACAATTATTAAAGTTACAATATCCTAATGCTATAGAACGAGAAAGATTAAATTGGAATTCTAAACCTTTTATAAATACATTACGATTAATTAAAAAAGTAAATGAGTTATGTCAACAAAATAATATGAAAGCAAAAGGGTTAACAAAAATCGAATTTGGAATTTTTGCCCTATCTATTACAAATTATACAGATATAGATTCAATTGCTCAAAAAGTTATCGAATTCAGGCAAGAATATGAAAACCTTGCATCCAATATTGATAAAGAAATCTATAGAAAAAGTTTTATTGCACAATATTTATCAACATTTAATAATCCTGAGAACAACACCAAAGAATATACCGATAATATTATTCGTTATATGCGTATAACAAAATATATTTATATTCGAGGTAAGTATGGAAATACATGTATAGATCTAGAACCAAGAAGAATGGTAGAGATTAACTCTATACTTGATAATGATAACGGTGCAGCGAAAGAATTTACACAAGAAGAATGGATAAAGTATTATGGCACATACGGTGCATATGATTTACCATTTGATACTGTGGAAAAATTAACTGAAATCTTTAATGAGATATTGTCAGAAATAAATTCTTTGGAAAATAAACTTCATATTGACAGGACAATGCTTGCTTGTCCAGATTCAAAATCAGAAATAAAAGAAGCTATCGTTAAATTAAGAACCAAACGTGTTAGTTTACAAAATTTAGAAATTAAATTTGATTATAATAACGACTTATCAAAAATTGATGAAGCAATTGAGGCATTATCTAATATTCGAAATCTTGAACTAAAACCTTCAATAGCGCTTGAAAAATGGACAAATGTTGCATTGAATATAATAAACGATTCTTTGTTAATTAAACCTAATAGTATTGTTGGAGATGATAACGAGCCAACATTTACAGCACCAGCAGGAGTGCCAGATATTGAATGCTACTATGATAATTTTAATGCAACTTGTGAAGTAACTATGTTAACAAGTAGAGATCAATGGTATAATGAAGGACAACCCGTAATGCAGCATTTAAGGGATTTTGAATTATCTAATAATGATAATAAAGATTGCTATTGTTTATTTGTGGCACCATCCTTACATAGAGGTACCATTAACACTTACTACCAAAGTGTAAAATATGAATATGAAGGTGCAAAACAAAAAATTATTCCAATTACAATTAAACAATTAATAGAAATTTTAAAAATCGTAGCTGATTTAAAAAGAGCCAACATAGAGTTTAAGCATACATATATAAAACAATTGTATGATAATGTTCTTGAATCAATATTTGATGCAACATCCACATCTTGGGCAGAAGAAAAAATCCCTGCTGCAATCACTCAATGGGGAAATACTATGAAAGAGTTATCAGTTGCTTAAGATATATATAAATATAGGATAATAAAAAATGAAAAATAACGATAATTATATAATTGAAGAATGCAGACATTGTGGAAACAAAACCAAATTAGATGTTGTCGGAAAATATACCGAATATGGAGACCCAGAATTTGATTATAGATGGGAGAAAAATTGGTTAATGTTAAAATGTTGTGCTTGTAAAAAAATTTCATTAGGTTCAATTTATTCTGGTGAAGATACTGTTATTTCTTATAATAATGGAGAATATGAATATGATGAAATTTATACAATGCATTTCCCAATTGAAACTTATCATGGAACTAATGTACCCGAAAAAGTAAATGATGCATTCTCCTCTGCATTAAAGGTTCATTATGTGGATAAAGTTATATGTTTAATTGCCTTAAGACGAACTCTTGAAATTATATGTAAAGATAAGGGAGCAAATGGAAAAACATTAGAAAAGAAAATTTTGGATCTAACTCAAAAATGTGTTTTTCCACAAGTTATCAATGAAGCTTCAGATATATTACGCATACTTGGTAATGAAGCTGCACATGGTGATGATGTAAATTATGATGAACGAATAGTGCAAGAAATGATTAATTTTACACAAATAATCATTGAATATGTCTATGTCATCCCGTTTAGAATCAACCATATCAAATCTAAATTAATTTCCAAATCTAACTCTAATATTTAACAAATCTATATTTTTGTAAACTATTAATGTAAAATAATCTTTTCTTGGTTATTTAAACCCTGTTCAAAAAGTGTTCAAAAGGTGTTCTATTGAATTGAATTATAATAAGCAATGGTATTTTATTTGTTGAAAAAAAAGACTTGCTTAAAAGTTATTCAAGCAAGCCTTTCTGATTTACTATATAGAATTTGGTAGAGGAATTCTATGAACCTCATAATTTGGAATATTATACTTTTCTTTTACAACATCATCATAGTTTAAATACAAGTCATACAGTTTATATTCAAATAATGGAGTGTTATTGTATAAATTTGGAATTCGCTTAATATCGGAATAAGGAATATTTGAAACATAATTATTTCCCATTTCATTATACATATATTCAAGAATGAGATATTCTCTAACAATTTCAGCAAATTTAGGTGCTATTTCCATGTATTCTTTGGCAACTTTACTTTTAATGCCTTTTACATATTCTTGAAAAGCTTTTTGTTTTTTCATTCTTACTCTATAAATATCGTAATTTAAATTTTTCTTTTTCTCAGTAACGCCTTTTACCAAATCTTCTTTGAGTTCAATATCTTCTTCAATTTTCTTTAGTCTTTTATTTATTTTTGCAACACTTTTACCTTCTGCTAATAGAGTTGGTCTTTGAGTCTTTAACTTTTGAATTTCTTCTTGAAGCTTTACAATATCGTTTTGAGCCTCAAATTTTCTGTTATCCATTTCATCAATTTCATCAAAAAACTTATTGCATTCTTTGAATATGATATCCATTTCTTCTCTTGTGATAGTCATAATAAACTCCTTTCTTGATTTGTTCGCATTAAACGAATATCGGCTCTGCCTTGCACTCTCCGCTCACAAATCGCTTTCTTTACTTTAAATTTCTGTAACTAAACCCAAGTTCATAATATATAAATATTTCAAACTCTTTGCTGTAACGTTCTCCGTTAATCAGTCTTGTAATATAAGATTCAGACTTATTAAGCATTTTTGCCATTTTCTTTTGATTCATATGCTTTATACGCATTTTTGCTCGAATATTATCGGCTCGTCTTTCTAGAAACATAATTTCTTCCTTATATTTTTTACTTCTTCCGGTGAAAAATCTTTGCGTAGTCTTCGCCTGAATGTCATTACGCTAGGAAATTTTTCTAAAGGAATTTGAAAAATTTTTGCGGCATTTTCTCTGCTTTTCATGATAGATACACCGTAATTTGACAGATAAAATTTCTTAAATATTGCATAATATTCTTCCATATCCGGATAATAGGATTTTCTTGGAGTTCCAAATTTTGAGATTAATGCAATATCTCCATATCTGACATAAGCATTTCGTTTTCGTATTAAATTTGCATAACTTGTTCGATTAGAAGGATTTAATTGGTTATATTCATCAATAAATTCCATTAATTTCTTACCATGCAATCCGTTTGTTATTTTTAACAAATGCAAATATTTATCTCTTTTCTTTCGATTGTATTCAGGAATTTCTTCCAACTCTTTTGAAGTTAAATTTTTAATATTTGGAGTATTAATCTCAACGAATTTAACAAAATCCTTATCCTGAATGAATCTTGTTGTTGTATTTCTAACAACAGGCTCTGTTGGCGGAGGAATTTGTTTAAATTCGCAGAAAACAAAGCCTAGATTAGTCTTTTTCAAAACTCCTTCATCTATCAATTCTTGTAATACACTTTGTAATTTTTCTTTTGGAGTTTCTGCAAGCAGAAAGATATCTTCAAAAGTAAATGCTTTTAGTTTTCTTGATAAATAGCGTATTTTCTTCATTTAGCCTCCTTTTTTAAAAATTTTGTAACACATTTTAAATCTATTTCTTTTAAATCATTCGCTTCGGCAAGTATTTCAGATTTATTTACTAATTTAACAATTTGCCTGAAACCAAACCCTGTTTGATGTATGTATTTTATTGCGTCATCAGTAAACCTCACTTCTGATAACCCGTTTACCAAAATTCCCGTTTCGTCAGTTGAGAATGGTTCAAAATGTAAAACTTCAGAAAATCTATCAGTTAAATGGGCATATTTATCTAAATTTCTTCTTGCAAAACGCATTCCAATTAAAATAATAGGGGTATGAGTTCTGTCATGAATATCTCTCAAAATTTCAATACCACACTTGTCTTTTGTTAAATAATCTACTTCATCAACGATTAAGACTTTAGGGTCTTTAATCAGATATTGAACAACCTGATTAAATAAATCAGAACTTCTAAAAAGCGGCACTTCTCCCATTTCTTTTACGATTTCTTCTAAAAGTGAACGAGGAGTTGTAACTTGAGTTGCACTTACAAAAATTGCATCATTATTAGCTGACCACCAAGTAGCAACTCTTGTTTTACCGAGTCCCGGTTCCCCATATACAAGTGCCATTCCCGGAACTCCATTTGCTCGATTGATTAAATTATTCATAAGAGTAATAAAATTTTTTACATTGGTTGTTTTAATAAATTCGATTTTCATTTACAGCCTCCCCGTATATTTGTTTATATTCCTCAGACAATTCATACCTTTTAAACCAAACAAAATCCGCATCATTTTCAAATCCGTTTTTAAGATGCCATTCATATCTTTCATAGCGGGAGCTAAAAGCTGGTCTGCCATCATTTTCAAAAACTTCTTCAACTTCTCTGTTTTGGTTTGAGCGTGATGTTATTTGAGGAACATTTTGCCATTCTAAAGGTTTAATATGCTCAGTTTTAAAATAATTTTTAATTTCTTTTATTGTTTGTTTTTCAAGAGTTTTTTGCTGTTTAATTTTGAATTTTAACTCTTGCTGATCCTTTATATCACCAAGATATTCAGCCATAGGATGAATTGGAGCAATTCTTTCTGCATCACAAATGAATTTATTTTTAAGAGAAAAGATTTTAATTTTAGTCAAATCTGATAAACTGTACTTGATAATTACTCTGCCCTGTAAACCATACAAAGCCTCGTTATAATAATCGGCTTTTAGGAATCTGATACCGTTGCGATTTATTGTTTTAATTTGTGTATGCATCATTAAATCGTCAAGTTCGTTAATATTAACACCTTTTCCTTTACCTTCTTTAAATATTTCACCAATAGTTTTTCCTTTAAAATTAGGACATTCCAAGCTTCTGTGAAACTCCATATAGCAATCAAGCATTTGTGTTAATTGTTCAACTGTCGGGATAAAATCATTATGATATTCTTTATGAAATTTTTCGTTACGTTTCATATAAGCAGGTTTATCCGTAATATTTGAGCCGACAAATGATGGTAATAATCTTTCAAAGCTGTCTTGTAGTTCTCTGAAAAATCGCTCGATAACTTTTGCTCTTGCATTATACGGTTGAGCAAAAACAGCAGTAATGCCAAGTTTATTAAATAAGCCGTTAATGCCGCTTTCATAAAAATCACCTGTAAAAAATTTTGCCCTGAAAGCTTTTCCGTTATCCTGATAGCATATTTTAGGAATTTTCCCAAGATTTATAATTGCATTTCTCAATGCAGAAGTTATTGCTTGAGTATTTTCTTCAAGCATAATCTCGTAACCGACAAGAGCTGTTGATTTCCAATCCAGATATCCTATAAGTCTTGCTCTGCATGGCTTACCCGTAAACGGATTTAAACATTGAACAGCCAGTCTGTGACCATCCGCAACCAAAACATCCCCGACTTCCAGTTGAGTAATATCACGTGTAATATATGGCTGAACTTTATCTCTTAATGCTTTTTGTCCCTCTCTTGCAAATACCCATTCATCATAGTGCTTTTGTTGATACAGTTTTGCATATCTGCGAAAACTTCTTTCGTTTGATGGAGACTCATATCCTTTCTTGTTTAAAATATACTTCGTTAATTTAGCAGCTTTTCCGATATTAATTTCGTTTGGGGATAACAATAGAGATTTAAAGCATATTTCTTCTTCCTTTGTTAAATTGACACTGCATTCTTTTTCTCCGTAATCATAATTGGGAATTAAAAGAGTATAGTCATCTTTTGTCTTAATTTGTTTATACCATCTGTAAATTGTTCCTATTGAAACTTGCCCGACAATATTAAAAATAATCGGGTACATTTGCCCTTCATTATATACACGAAGAAAATCTTTGCCTGCTTCGGTTTTATTTTTTGATTGCTTCTTGTAATCAACCCATAAATTTACTAAATCATATCTTGCCAATGCTATTTGTTTCGCATGCGCTGGAATTATTGTATTTTTTCTTAAATTTGGTTCCCTGTTTTTCTCGATTTCAATTTTATTTTTCTCAAAATCGATTAAATTTTGAGTGTTATAATTCAATGATTGAACAAGAATTTCATACTTAGAGCCGGTTGAACCGTCAACTAATCGGGTTACATATTTATTTTTGTTAACAGCTTTGCGAACAGCTCTTGGGGTTATACCCTGAATGTTTGCTAAGTCTTTTACTGTAATCCATTCTTTATTCAAGAACTTTCTCCTTAATTTTTTCATATAAAAATTCCACCTTTAACTACTCCATACATTACCTCTAAAGTTAGTTATATTGGAGTGTTTATCGGTTTATTTAACTTTTGTGTAGCATGTAAATTTTAAAATGTTATTCAACTTTTAGTAAACTTGCAAGTTGATTTTTCTAAATTTACATGATATATTTTACTCAGATTATAAATTACAAATTATTATTTGTCAACTGATAGGTTTACAAAAGAAGTGATGAATGAAAACGAAAAAATTAAAGAAATCAGAAAACAACTCGGTTTAACTCAACAAGAAATGGCTGACAGTATTGGGGTAAGTAAGCAATATTTCAGTAAAGTAGAAAACGGTTTAACAGAGTTAAGTAAGGAAAAAATAACAAAATTATGCAATTGTTATGGCATTTCATTAGATTGGATATTGTCAGATAAAGGCGGGATGTTTATTAAAGAAAATGAAATTATTAATAACTTAACTCATGATGTTGATAATATACATGGTGTATCTGCTATTTTAGGAGCTTTTTCCGTTTATATTGAAATAATTTTTCCTATTATTGAAAAAGAACATCCTCTGGCAATAATAAAAGATAAAATTTCTACTGTTCAAAGTTTATTTATTGATGATTTATTTAAAAGTGATTATATAAAAAAAAGTTATACTGAAATTAGAGATATATTGAACAAAAAACTTTCAGAAACAGACTATAAGGACAAAATATTAAATACCTACTATAAGGTTTTTGTGCAAAGATGTGAAGGTAATAATTGATTCAAAAGTCTCATTAACTTGACAAAAGAGTAATTTCAAAGTGATTTTTAATTAAATTCTACAAAAATTTTATACAAAAACACCTTAAAAACTGCCGCAAAGGGCAGTTTTTATTTGCAAAACATCGCAATTATTGACTTCAATTCGGAAGTCGGAATTCATATTGTCTTTTAGTTTAAGGGGGAACTCGGTTCCTCTTTGGTTCCTTCTTGACTAAAACGGACATTTTGAGAACTTTGCTTGAACTCCGAAACTCTTGATTATATTTAAATTACAGCCGATATTTTTGTAAAAAGATTTTTTATAATGACCGTTTTGGGGACAGAAAAGATACTTTTGAACCCACTTTTGTCAATTCTACTTATCAGCCTCTATCTCAAACACCAAGCTGACTTCTACCCCCATTTCCCCCTTTATCATTCTCCTATTAATTTATAATTAACAAAAAATTTTCATTTTATGCTTGATTTTTGTAATTACAAAACTAAGTTATAAAAATACCCGACAATTGTAAAAGTTATAAACATAAAAATCACAAATCTAATAATCAATTCTTTTTTCATTACTCTTGAAATAATAATCATTTCAGGTAAAGATAATGCAACAATCGCCATCATAAATACTAAAACAGTTCCGATGGCAGCCCCTTTATCAATCAATACCTGCGCAATCGGTATAATTGTTGTTGCGTCAGCATACAGAGGAATCCCTGCAAGAACCGCTAAAGGAACTGCAAAGAAGTTATTGTTACCCATATATTTAATAAAGAACTCCTGTGGAACATAACCATGTAAAAATGCACCGACACCAACACCAAGAAGAACAAAAAGCCAAATCTTTTTCATTAAGTCTTTTGCATAAATAAATGCGTCTTTGATTCTTTCTTTAGTTGTTAATTTTTCTTCTTCGCCACCGCAACTGCAAGAGCAGCAACAAGAACCATTATCAGCTTTAGTACCTAATTTTAATAAGTAATCTTGTAAATATTTACCCCAACCAAATTTTTCCATAATCATACCGCCAAATGTACCAATGGCAATTCCTGTTGCAATATAAATTACTGTTATCTTCCATCCGATAATCCCTGCAAGAACTAAAATTGCAATTTCATTTATCATAGGTGAAGTTATTAAAAAACTCATTGAAACACCAAAGGGAACACTTGCTTCTGTAAAACCGATAAAAACAGGAATTGAAGAACAAGAACAAAACGGAGTTATTGCACCAAAGAATGAAGCAAAAAGATGAGCTAAAAATTTCGGTTGTTTTTCGATAAAGTGTTTTAATTTTTCATTATCGATATAACTTCTCAAAAATGAAATAACAGAAATTATTGAGAACAACAAAAATAATATTTTTAGAACATCGTACATAAAAAAGTGCAAGGCTTCGCCAAAACTTGTTTCAGCCGACAAGCCTAAAATTCCATAAACAAACCAATCTGCAAATTTTAAAAACATTGTTTATTACCTCCGTTAGGTTATTAAGCATTGACTTTTTACAAGGTTTATTCCATAATTGGAATATTTTATGCTACATATAATATTCCACTTTTGGAATAATGTCAAGAGGTTAATATGGATAATAATTTAAACAATAAAAAAGCAGAAATATTTAAAGCATTGGCTAATCCTGCAAGATTGGATGTGATAGATCAATTATTGGAAGGTGAAAAGTGTGTGTGTGAAATTCAAGAGAATTTAAAAAAATATCAACAAGCACATATTTCTAAGAGCTTGCAAAAGCTCAAATCTGTTGGATTACTCAAGGACAGACGAGATGGCATGAATGTTTATTATTCACTTAGGATTTGTTGTATGAGTGAATTTTTCGAGTGTTTGAATAAAATTTTAGATAATTAAGCAAATTCAGATAAAATTCAAAACGGTCATTACCGAAATAATCAAACTATTTGTCAAACGCCCAGTACAGGCTAAAACACAGACTATACTTTGCAGAAAACCCAAGTTGCCGAAATAATACAACTAGCTGTCAGACCATCAAAAGAGGCATTTGACCGTTTTGTTTGACACTTAGTTTGATTATTTCCTACCCCTCAAACCCCGATATATAGCTAACTTTCCCAAATAATACAACTACCCGCCATAATCCAAATGCCTCAAAAAATACACGCGCTCGAACCCTCAAATGGGTTCTCACCCTCATCATGCAAAATAAAAAAGCAGATAACAAAAGTCATCTGCTTTTTTATGGGGCGGATGATGGGATTCGAACCCATGTATATCGGAACCACAATCCGAGGCCTTAACCACTTGGCGACACCCGCCATTTATCTGTATTTTTATACTAGCACGAAAATATTTTTTGTCCAGCACAATTTTATATTAAAAAAGCTCCGGTTTGGAGCTTTTCTTATTATTAACTGATTCGTTGGAACATATAACCGATTCCGCGCGCCGTTAAGATTAATTCCGGATTCGCAGGGTCGGATTCCAGTTTTGAACGCAATCTTGAAATGTGTACGTCTACCACGCGGGTATCAATTCGATGATCGGCAGGGTATGCCCATACGTGTTGCAAAATTTCGTTTCTTGAGAACGCTTGACCCGAATTGTTTACCAACAATTCTAACAGGCTGAATTCCATTCCTGTAAGACGGATTCGGTCGTTCTTTCTGTATACCTGACGTCTTGCGGTGTCGATTTTAATAT
Organism: uncultured Candidatus Melainabacteria bacterium; assembly: GCA_947090755.1. Lineage (GTDB taxonomy): Bacteria > Cyanobacteriota > Vampirovibrionia > Gastranaerophilales > Gastranaerophilaceae > Gastranaerophilus. Next base: position 20,621 of record CAMUPF010000017.1, read on the forward strand.
TACCTGCTGTAATAACATTTTTTGTCACTTTGCCTGATGGTGTTACCATTTCGCGGTTATTTGTACGGCGAAGTACGGCTTTTACGCGCGCTTCAAGTTCTTTTGGGCTGAATGGTTTGATAACGTAGTCGTCAGCACCCAGTTCAAGGCCGGTAATTCTTTCGGATACATCGCCCAATGCTGTTAAGATAATAATAGGTACATCAGCGGTGCGTCGGATTTCTCGTGTCACTCCGTAACCGTCCATTTTTGGCATCATTACGTCTAATACTACAAGATCAGGGTTGTATTTGTTGAATGCATTTACTGCGGCTTCGCCGTCTTCTGCTGTGTAGACATCGTAACCCGCCATTTTCAAACGTGTTTCTAATATACGTCTGATACTTGCTTCGTCATCTGCCAACAAAATTCTAGGACGATCTTCATTTTCTATTGTCATCTCAGCATTTTCTGTCATCTATCTTTTTCCTTTTCTTTTGTAAAAGTGTTATTTCAGCACTTAATTATTAACAAATGTTTATTTTTTTATATTTTTTTGAATATTTGTAACTATATATTAACATAACATTTTAAAAATTACAAGCACTTTTGTTAAAAACTTGACTTAGATGTTGGGGAGGTGAAATTACCTTGCAGGTGGTAGCTGATGAGGGGAATGTTTTTTTTCTCGGAAATTTTAAAATCCTATTGAGAGGAGATTTTTATGCGAAGAATTTATGTTGTTCTGGTTTTATTACTTGCGATAGCAATCCCGATGGCGGTAAAATATAGTATTAACCATGCGAATGTGCACAAAGCATGTAATGACGGCCCTTGTTTGATAAATAATTTTTCTGATTTTTCAAACGACCCGCTTCAGGAAAGGCATTTGCCCAATAATTTAGAGAAGATGTCTAAACCTGATGCGTTTCAGCCGAATCTTGATAACCATCCGAAGGATGAAATGATTAATATGGATGGATTTCAAGAGGATTCAGCGAACCGTGTCGGTCAAAAATGTGAATTTGGTTTATGTTTGCCGGGGCAGCAGCAGCCGGGGAATAGGCAGGATTAAAGCTGATGTGCGGCGGGTGCTTCCGCCGCATTATGCTTGACATGTTGTAAAACATGGTACATAATAAATTAAAAGAAAGGAAGGATAAAAATGAAAAACGATATTGTAAGTATTTTGACAGGGGGGGGGGGCGTGCCTTAACAGGCACATCTAAGCGCTTAGCGTTTACCATGGCTGAAATTTTATTATCCTTGACAATCATCGGCGTGGTCGCAGCGATAACGCTTCCGTCGCTGACCGGTAATATTAACGAGCGCACATGGAACACACAGCGCAAAGCGCTTTATGCACGAATGAGTCAGGCAATTGCATTAATGCCTGCAATTAATGGCTATGGAACTTTAACCGAGGACGAAAACCACAGCGTGACAGCGGACACTGCGGCAGAGACCTTTGTGACGGAAGGACTTTCAAAAGTTCTAAAAATTAATAATATTTGTGATTCTGACCACCTTGCTGATTGTGGTATTCCGTCTACTATTACACCATTAGACGGTTCATCCGCAGTTAAGCTTTCAGATATTTCAACTTTTCTAGATTTGTGTTATGCGATGGACTTTTCAGACCCGCACTGGTCTTATTCTCAAATAAATACAAAAACTGCGGCATTTGAAACTGTAAATGGAGAATCAATTCTGACCTATTATAATCCATATTGTGCGGGGATTCAAACGGAAGTTTATGCACAACCGCTAATATGCGCTAATTTTGTGTATGATTTGAACGGAAACAAAGGCCCGAACACTGTTGGGAAAGATATTGGAGTGATGACAGCGCTTTACCCGAGTGATACAGTATTAGTTGCCCCGCAGCCGTTGCAGCGTAACGCGTCATCCTCTTCAAAATGGGAAGACGCTTCAAAGTTATGTACTACTCAGGACGCTGAAAGCAGGTTGCCGAATATTGATGAGTTATCTGCAATGTTTGCCAATAATAAATTGTTTAAAATTCAAACGGGAGTTGCATACTGGTCAGGAACAGTGGATTCTTCTGTAAAAGCGTGGCATCACGGTTTGGGCTCGGGTGAACGAAGATCTGTTTTAAAAACCACAAGTGACGTTGTAAGGTGTGTTAAACGTTAAAGAACATTACGACGAATCCTGCAAGAACGAGGGCCGGTCCGAAAGGTACTGCAAGGCCCTCGGTTTTTGAGCCTAAAACCTTTCCTAATAACTGGCGGCAAACGTAAATTGCTGTGCCGATTAATGCGATAGTGTAGCCTAAAAGGTAAATAACGTTTTCTTCAAAAAGTCCGAATTTATTTGATAGACCATAGCCGACTGCTAAAATCGCGACGGCTAAAATTCCGCCAAAAAGTTTATAATTTTTTTCTTGTAAAAGTCTGTATTCAAAAAGTACGCCGGTGATGAGCGCTTGAATTAAAAATCCCAGAACGATTATTATCCAGATTTTTTCCCGGCCGTAGCAAGCGCCAAGTGCCATTGCAATGTAAATATCACCGTCACCCATCGCCATTTTCCCGCCGGCCATTATGTATGAAACGCCAAAGTATAAAAGCATGATTATTCCGCCAAAAATCAAGCCCAGAACAGAACTGCTAAGCGGGTTGTCCAGCCATGTGATTTCGGTGCCGTTAAGCGCCATTATCCCTGTTGCGCCGGCATGGTAAATTAAACCGATTAGTGCGAAGGCAAAACAGTGCATTAGGAAAACAACATGTTCTTTTATATCTGTAATGGCAATTACGAGTGACATAAAAATTACAGCCCACAAGAATATTAAATGTGCACTCATCCCGAATTTTAAGAACGCAAGAAGGAATAAAATTGCTGTAATCGCTTCCACCAGCGGGTATTGCCAGCTTATATGCGTTTTGCAAAAGTAGCATTTACCGCCCAATAGAAGGTAGGAAAGTAACGGGATATTATGCCACCAGTAAAGTGGTTTCTGGCAGGTCGGGCATTTTGAAGCCGGATATGAAATGGATTCACCGCTAAAGGCCCTTAGTACCACGACGTTTAGAAAGCTTCCGAAACAAAGCCCTGTAAGTAGCACGAATATTGATGCCGCAATCATAATTTCCATTATTTCCCCTCTGTTCTTACTATTTCATATAGTTTGTTAAGTGCTTTTTTAATTTTTCTTGAAACTTGCATTTGTGATAAGCCGAGTTTTTCGGAAATTTGTTTCTGATTCAGGTCTTCAAAGTAATTTAATACAAGAATTTCTCTAAGTTCAGCGGGAAGTTTTTCTAACGCGGAGTTTAACATTAACCGGTTTTCCGAATTGTTTAAAAAATCTTTGTAATCCCCGTCAGGGATTTTGTCCATAAGGCTTAAATCTTCGTCGTCGCCTGAGTTCTGGTCAAGTGAGAGAATTTCCTGTCCTATTTCAAGCGATAGAACATCCTCAACTTTTTGGGCGGGAAGTCCGAGTCTTTCTGAAATTAATTCTATAGATGTTCCGTCCTTGCCTTCTTCGTTAAGTTCTCTGGAGGCCACGCTGATTTTGTATGAAAGCTCCTGAATTTCGCGCGGCGGTTTGATAAAGCTTGCTTTGTCGCGCAGGTAGTGCTTGATTTCACCCTTAATAAAATAGGTCGCGTAGGTTTTGAATTTGGTGTTTTTACTAAGGTCATAAAAATCAATAGCCTTCATCAAGCCTATAGAACCCACCTGCATTAAATCCTCCTGCTGCCGGTAGTTTTTGTAAGCAGGGCCGGATACGATTTTTTTTACATACCCGAGCGAAAGTTCTACTATTTTAAGGTGTAGAACCCTTTTTTTCTTCTCATCGGTGCAATCTTTATATTGTAAGAGTAAATCCTTTAATTCTTCTTCCAAATCTAACACATTAACCTCGCGGATATACTCTATCCTATCATAAAACCTTTATAATAACAAATTGTAAACTTAACGTTAAAAATCAACCTGTTTGTTGTATTATAGAATAAAGGTTAGTCTATGGAAGTAAGAAAGCTATTTACTCTAATTATTTGTTTCGCGGTGCTGGCAATTTGTTCGCCTGCGAAGGCCGATGTCATAGGTCTTACTCTTGATGAAGCAATTGATATGGCGCTTACTTATAACCTTGATTTGCAAGCCAAAAGGAAAGAACTTGGCGCGGCCAAAGAAGATATAAAAATAGCAAACAGACTTCAAAATCCGCGTGTGGTCGGTAACTTTTTAATCGGTAAGGTTAGACTTGGAAACTCCAGTCAGGTCGGGATTGACCAGCCTGTAGAATTTATGAAGCGCGGCCCGCGTAAAAAAGTCGCTAAAGCTAAATATTCTATTGCACAAAATAAGGTTCGAGAATACGAACACGACTTGAAAATTGAGGTTATGAGAGCCTATTTTGATGTGCTTTACCTTAAGTCTGTCGTTTCTATTATGAATGACCGTAAACTTCTCTTTGAAGAAATGGCAGATGTGGCAAAAACTAAGTCCCCGAATGCTGATAATTATAAAATAGAACTTCTTCAATCAGATATCCGCTACAAGCGTATGATGATTGAATTAAATCAGGCAAAAGCAAATTTATTGAGTGCACAATTCCATTTGAATAAAGTTATTAATATGGAAAAAACCGAGAATATGTACGATGCAACCGAAACTTCGCTTTTTGCGGAAGATTTATCAATCCTTTCAATTTCGCTTTTGCCATACGATATTATTGAAAAAATAGCGATGAAATACAGTTATTCTTTGCGTATTGCGGATTATGACATTAAGCGTGCCGAAGCAGAAGTTTCTGTTGCAAAAAGTAAAAGAATCCCTGATTTCAATGTCGGTGGCGGTTATGCATGGCAGGCACACTATCGCGGTGGCGGAAACGATTGGCCCGGTGCGTTTGTAGGCGCAAGTATGGACATGCCGATTTTATATTTTTACGGCCCTGATATTAGAAAGGCTAATTTGATTCTTGAAAAATCCAAGATGGATAAAACCTCATTCGAAAATAAACTTAAAATTGCTCTCAAACAGGATTATAATAATTTTAAATACGCAAAAGAAAATATGGAATATTACCGTGAAATTATGCAGGAATCGCGTGATATTCTGGAAATGTCGAAAGAAAGATTCAGTAAAGGCAAGACTACGTTCTTAAACCTTCTGATTGTTGAAAACACGCACCAGCAAACGCTTCAGGAATACCTTAAAGCTATGGGCTTGTATTATTCTGCTTACTTGAATCTTATGCATAACACCGGCCACGATGTTTTATTACAGGAAGAAATATTCTAACTGTATTTAGCGGAAGAATAAATGCTAATTATTTAAACTTTCTCATCATTGATTTGGCGCGATTTAGGGCGTGGTTGCCGAGTTTGCCGTTATGACCCATAACCTGCTGCAAACCCTTCATACCTTTCATATTTTTCATCATTTTGCCCATGTCAGGCATACCGCCGCCAAAACCGCCCATTTTGCCAAACATATTTTTCATATCAGACATTCCGGTCATCATCATTCGCATTTGTTCAAACTGAGTCATAAACTGGTTTATTTCAACCAGACTTATACCGCAGCCTTTTGAAATACGTTTTTTGCGGCTTGTGTCGATAAGTTTCGGGTTAGAACGTTCTTCCGGCGTCATACTCTGGATGAAAACTTCAAATCGCTTAAACTGTTTTTCGCTTTCGTGTGTAAGTTTTTGTTTATCGTCGCCTGAAATATTCAACCCCGGAATCATTCCCAAAATGTTTCCGAACGAACCGAAGGCGCTCATTTGCTTTTGAAGTTTAAGAAAATCGTTAAATGAAAATTCTGATTTTGCAAGTTTCGCTTCAAGTTCTAATGCCTGCTTTTCATCGAAAACTTCCTGTGCTTTTTCAACGAGAGAAACAATATCACCCATTCCTAAAATTCTTGTAGCCATACGGTCAGGGTGGAAATCTTCCAACGCATTAAGCTTTTCGCCGGTACCTGTCAATTTAATAGGTTTCCCTGTGCAGTGAACAACACTTAATGCCGCGCCGCCGCGGGAATCCCCGTCAAGTTTGGTCAGAACCAGCCCTGTAAGTCCGAGTTGCGCGTCAAAGTTTTCTGCAACATTTACGGACTCCTGCCCGACCATAGCGTCAATTACAAGTAATTTTTCATCAGGGTGAAAAATTCTATCAATTAAAAGCAGTTCTGCCATCATTTCTGTATCAATTTGAAGTCGGCCCGCTGTGTCTAAAATTATAGTGTCAAAATTATTATTTCCGGCATACTCAATTGCACCTTTGACGATTTGTTGCACATCTGTCGAACCGTCAATAGAGAACACTTCAACATCGCATTCTTTCCCGAGTGTCTTTAGCTGTGTTATTGCTGCCGGACGGTAAACATCACATGCAGTTAATAACGGCTTGCGGCCTTCTTTTTTTAGTTTTATAGCAAGTTTTGCGGAAGAAGTGGTTTTACCGGAACCCTGCAAACCTAACATCATAATTAAAGATGGTTTAGATTTGAATTCAAGCGGTTTAAGTTCGTTTCCTAGAAGTGCAACAAGTTCGTCATTAACGATTTTTATGAGTTGCTGGGAAGGGTTTACGCCCTGAACAATATTTTCGCCCTCTGCTTTATCGCGGATAGCGGAAATAAAAGATTTAACGACACGAAGGTTAACGTCAGCGTCTAAAAGCGCGCGTCTTATTTCACGTAACGCGTCCTGCATGTTTTCCTGCGTTAACTCTTTAGCGCCTGTATTTCTGATGATTTCCTGTAATTTAGAACTTAAACTGTCAAACATAATTAAATAATAGCATAAACAAATGCAAAAAAAAAGCTATGTACTTTAGGTGCATAGCTGTTGATTAGGGATATGTGTATCTTAGTCTCTAAGGAGTATGGTTTTATATTACTCAAAGTTACCTGATAACACATCATCCGTTTTTATGAGATTTTTTAAATTTTTATACATTATTTGAAGCATAATAAAAAAGAGTCCAATGGACTCTTTTTATTATGCGCTTGGCGCGATTCTCTTGCTCACCGGCGTTAAACGGGTCTACGTGTTTTGCTTTGGGGCTTTGCCCGCAAGCAAAAGCACTTCGCCCTCTGCCGGTTCGCGCTCGAACGCCTGTTTACGTTCTCATCTTGGCATAACGGCAAAATAAAAGAGAGGTTATACCTCTCTTTTATTTTGCGCTTGGCGCGATTCGAACGCGCGACCTATCCCTTAAAAGGGGAGTGCTCTACCTGCTGAGCTACAAGCGCAAATGTCTATTTATATTCCTCTTTCAACTAACCTTTCAGCCAGTGATTTGATACTACCAAGAACAAAATTTAATGTCAAGCATTATTTTTTCTTACTATTTCGTCGGATGTTTTATAGCTTTAAATCAGTTGTAATAAACATGTTTACAAACGAAAGGAGTAAATTATGTTTTACAATGTTTTAAAAGCTAAAGATTTAGTTGATTTAGAAGACCAAAAATTCAACAGGCAGGTTCTTATGGAATCGGAATCCGGTGAATTATCAGCAATCGCACTTAAAAAAGAGGAGATTATTGATACTCACACTTCAACCTGTGACGCTGCCGTTCTCGTTTTAGAAGGCGAAATCGAAATACATTTTGACGCGGAAAAATTTACTGTCGAAAAAGGCGAGATTTTAATGTTCAAGCGCGATACCCAGCATAATGTCTTTGCGAAAAAAGATAGCAAATTTCTTTTAATTAAAATATAAAGAGGAGGCGGACTTTAAAGTCCGCCTTAAAAATTAATTTATTCCAAAACTCCTCATATAATAAAACATATGAGCCCTATTTCTATTCTTATCCCATTGGGGTAAGCCTTGATTTAATTCTACAACTAAAAACTTTTTTTGCATGAAAAAGGTTTCCGGCATGCCAATTTCGTTACAAAAAAATTTACTAAAGTTTTGTAAAGCTACCGCACAAATCTATTGCAATTCGCTCGTAATAGTTCGCATGGCCATGTGGAGTATTTGTAATATAATTTTTTTATGAAGTTTATTGAATATTCGGTTAATACCGGCGAAGAAAATATGCGTATTGATTCGCAATTGCTGGAGGATGCAATTGCGAATAATGCAACGGAACCGGTTTTAAGGCTTTATGGCTGGGCGCCTGCGTGCGTTTCACTGGGGCGTAATCAGAAAGATGATTTTTTGGATTATGAATACTTATCATCCCTAGGAGTGGATGTCGTTAGACGTTTGACCGGCGGCCGCGCACTTTTGCATGACGATGAAATTACTTATAGTTTTGTCTGTCCTGTGACTTATCTGAAAAACGGCGGCAATGTCGTTGAATCATATAAAGAAATCTGCCAAATTTTAATAAGCCGGTTTGCGCAAATTGGTATTAAATTAACCCTCGGGGCTGAAAAAGGCGTTCATACGAAGTTTGATTATTGCATGCTTGTTTCAACCGGCGCTGATTTATGCTATCAGGGGAAAAAATTAATCGGTTCTGCGCAGTTTAGAAAAGAGGGTTATATTCTCCAGCACGGTTCGATTTTGTATGATTATAACCGTGAACTTTTAGAAAAAATTTTTAAAGAGCCGGTTTCAACTGATGAAATCACCTGTATAAAGGAAATAAATCCATCTTTAACCCGTGAAGATATTATTAAATTGTTAAGTAATGTAACATTATGAGCGCTTGAAATAAGCAATTCTGCCTTGTTTAAATACTTTATATATACAAAGGAATTAAAACGAGGATACTAATATGTGTACAAATGGAGTTTTTGGATACGGATTATTTGGCAATGGATTTATGAATCCATATCTTCCGACGGCAGGATTCTTAACAAGTACTCTTGGACATTGTCCGGCTAATATTTGGCCTGCACGTAATTATACACAAATGGCTAATGTTTGGACACATTCTGCGGCATATCCTTATGGATTTTATTTTAATTTTTCCGGCAGACCGCAATATGTAGTTGCAGACGCTTTTCAAATGCCATATCAAACAGCTATGGGACTTCAAACCGGTGGAATTTATAGTGCAGCACCATCTCCATACCAGTTACAAATGACATTTGCTGCAATGAATGAACAGGCTGGTGTTCGTATTGTGGCCGGTGAGGCTGGTACAAACCTTCAAAAAGCAAAATCTATTGCGGCTTGTAAAGATCAAGATTTCATGAAAGCTGATGATAATAAAGACTTGAGAGATGAAGCAATCGCTCTTGAGAAAAAGGCTGATGAATTGTTAAAGCAATTAGAAGAAGCAATGAAAGATTTTCAACAAGGAAAATTGTCCACAGAACAAGCAGCTGCAAAAGTTAAAGTTCTTGCGGATAAGGCAAAAGAATTGGTCGGCGAATCTGACGCATTATATGAAAGAATTAAGGAAGCGCAAAAGAAATATACGGAAAAGAAAACGGAAGAAGCAGCTGTAGCAGCGGAAGAAGCGGCTGACGGTGCAGGATCTTCTGCCGGTGATGGTGAATCAAGTGTTACCACAACCGAAGGCGATAAGGAAATCAAGGGCAACGATAAATTAAGTGCTGAGTATGGCGTTAAAGTTCCGGTTGTTGCAACTGATGATGTTGAGCTTTCTTCTATCGTTCGTGATGTAAAAAATCATACTTCAAACGACGATGACTCTAAGGATTACAATAAGATGAAAGAAATGTTCACAACCGGCGCTATTTCTAAAGGAAATGTCGTTGAAGTTATGGATGACCTTTTGAATTCTAAAAATCATGACTTATATGATGGTATCTATGAGATGGATAATAGCCGTGAAATAATGAATTACTTTATTGATTCACTTAAATTACGTATTAAGGATTTAGGTGAAGCCGGTTATTTAACTGCCGCTGAAAAATCTGAAGTATTAAAAATGATTTCAACGTTAGAATCCGGATTAGGTTCCGGCAAAGATATCAAATCAAGCACAACTGTTGAAATTGGCGGTAAGAAAATGAGTGGCAATGATGCATTAAAAGCAATTGTTGCGAAATTGAAAGGCAAAGGAACACAGGCTGACTTTGACGCGAAAATTACAGCGAAGAAAACAGAACGTGAAAACAAAGCGAAAAAAGATTTCTACAAAGCACACGCTAAAACAAGAACAGTAAAAGATGAAAAAGCTGCGTTACCGGCAGGTTTGACATATCTTCCGAACTCAAAACAGTTCCAATTCAAAGTTGGTGATGTTGTTCTTAAGGCAGAATCTTATTCAAAATTAGAAGAAAAGGTATTTGCAACAAAGAAATCGGAAGTCACTGACGCTTGGAGTGCGTTAATGAAAGAACTCGATAAAAACTTAAAATAGAAAGACCTGCGGGTCTGAGACAAAAGCTTACTGAGCGGGATGAGGATGATTGATCAACGGAAACCGTGAGCCAATCAGTCCAATATGGCTCTCGACTCAGTCGAGTAGAAGGTAAGTCGAAGAGGAGCGGTAGGTTAAGTTAAGGAAAAGGTATGGGATACATCTTATACCTTTTATCTTTTGCTTTACTTTTGCCCTTGGGCGTGGTTAAATTATACTATAACTCTTATTGATTAGGATTAGTGTTTATGAAGGTAACGCCTGTTATATCGCAAAATAATCTTGCGTTCAGACGTCGTTTAACGAATGACGAAGAAACACAGCTGCGCAAAATTACAGGGCAGGCAAAAGAGGTTCTGGGTAATACCGGAAATTCTGTTTTGATTGTGCACGATGCTTGTTTACCGCAGGCGCAGACGAGAAATACCGGTGTCGCAAATATTTCGGGCAAGGATTCAGCGCAGTTCTTTGATTTTGCAAAAACGTATTTTGGCGTGAATACAATTGAGGTATTGCCTCAGGGTGAATTTGTAAGGGCGCATTCAAACGGACTCGTCAGTGCTTATAGTTATTCTGCATTCGGGTTGAATGATTCATTAATCAACCCCGAAGCTCTAACACGGCCGGCATGGCGTAATATTATGACGACGGAGGAATTCGATTCCATTGTTGCGGCGAATAACGCAGCGGATAAGGCATCGACTGTTCGGTTTGAGAAAATTAATGCCCCCGGGTCTGAGTTTCAGGTGCAAATAAAAAACGCTTTTGACAGATTTATGGCGCTTGATAAGAACGATAGTTTGCGTGTTGAATTTGAGGCGTACAAAACTGAAAATGCGGACTGGCTTGAACCAAAGGTTGTATATTCGATATTGAAACGTCGAAATGGCGGACGGGAGTTTGATAATTGGGCGGGTCAGCTTGATAAAAATTTATATAACCCGCGATATTCTGAAAGCGAACGGCAAGCAAGGATTGACGGGCTTTTACGAACGAATAAAACGGAGGCAGAGTTTTTCAGGTTTAAGCAATTTGTCGCGGAAAAACATCTTCAAGAAGGGCGGGAATTACTTCATGGCAAAGGTTTAAAACTTTTTGGCGACATGCCAATCGGGTTCTCGCCGCAAGAGCGCTGGGCAAATCCTGCGGCGTTTTTACCGGATTATTATACCGGTGCTAATGATTGGAAAATGCCGTGTTTAAATTTTCGGGATATAACGGCTTCGGATTCAGCGTCCGCAAAGCTTTTGAGGCGTAAGGCTGCGTTGAATGCAAGGCGTTACGATGGAATAAGGTTTGATGTTTCGTGGCTCTATATTATGCCGAAAATGGTGAATTCTCAGACGGGTTCGGTCGAGAGGATGTATTATGGCGATGAAGTTCTCAAAATGATGGAGGATGAAATCCGGCGGGTTCAGGGGGATAAGTTTTCAATGCAGAATTTAATTCATGAAGTTAAAGCCGGAAAGGACGACTTTTCGATTTTTAACGGAGGAAAACTTGATTCTGCACTGTCCGGACGGGTCGCGATTTTTGAATCCGAAAATCTGAGTCATTCGTGGGGAAACAATGATTATTACGCCAAAACACTTGGATTGTCCGGTGATTCTTATATTTTGGGCATAGGGGATCACACGGCGCAGCCGCTAAGACAGATTGCCGACGGAATTAATGATTTAGTCGCGTCCGCTAACAATGCGGGGCCTGTGATAAGAAAAGACGCGCAGGCTGAAGTACTTGCGCATATCTTTAACGAACCGGTTGAAAACTTTCTGAAACCCGCGGAGTTTATACGTTCAAAATTCGCAGACATTATGAGTGCCAGACATAATTTTATTTTTTTCATGGACGCACTTGGCGGAATGAGCCGATTTGATTCTCAGGGGTTGAATGGTAAAGCTAACTATGCTTATAAAATTTCTGCAGATTTTAAAGAGAAATATCATGCTTTACTGCAAAAAGGTCTTGCGTTTAATTTACCTGATGTTCTTGCTCGTGCACTGGAAAAAGAAGGACTGCAAAATCAACACAGAGGCTTGTATGATAAACTTTGTAAGTTCGCAAAAATTTTAAAAGAAAAAGAAGTAAATGATACTTCTGCGATTATTAAAAAAACAACCGGTTCAAACCGGTGGAAAACTATCGCAATAGCCGGAGTAAGCCTGTTTGCACTGGGATTTATGGCGTTGGCGCTCAGAAAAAAATCTGATGAAAAACATTCAAAATCTTATTGACAGAATATATAAAATCGATTAGAATTAAAAACATGAAAAAGAAATTATTGTTATTGGTTGGATTACTGGTTTTTGGAATGCAAGTTCTGGGAGCTACTTTTACGTTTAATTTTGACGGCAGTGGATTTATCTCTGACGGTGCGTCTGTTCTTGACGATTCGGATAAGGAAAAAATATCGTTTTATCTTGATTATGTTAAAGCGCAAACCTCTTATTCGATACTGGTTGTTACTCTTGATACGCTTGACGGAATCCCTGCAAGTAAGGTGGCAAGAGTGGTTTCCGAGCGCGGTATAGCCGGCGAAAAAGATAATATTCTGGTGTTTTTGATTGCACCTACGGAAGGCAAAATCGGTGTTGAAATCGGCGAAAACCTAAAGTCTGAAATTTCATACGTTGCTTTGAAGAATATTATTCAGGAGGAAGTTTCTCCGTCTTTTAAAAACGGCGAATATTCTTCAGCGATTACAAAAGGTATTTATTATATTTCCCGCGCAATTGAACCTTCTCTTGTTTTCGTAAAACAGGATTCAAATGCCAAAAATTTTGAGCCGATGAGTAAACCGATACAAAAAACTTTTTCGTTTCAAAAGGAATATTTGTTTGCGTTGATTTTTGTTTTATTGGGCGGAGGCCTTGTTCTTCTTCGAAAAACTGCGGCTAAAAAACCTAAAAAAGCAAAACGTGGCGGCTTTGGAAATAATTTTAGTATATAAGCAATTGGAGAAGCAGATGAAAGATTTAAATTTGTTAGTTGATTCATTACAGGATGTTTTTTCAAATAAATTATTATCAGTTTTTATTTTTGGTTCAAAGGCAAATTCATCTGAACATCCGCTGAATTCAAATGTGGATTTGTTTGTTGTTGTCGACGAACTTACATCGGAAGATATTACAAAGTTGTTTCCGAATGTCCAACGTTGGATTGCAAACGGTAACCCTGCCCCGCTTATTATGAGTAAAGATGAATTCTTTGGTATGACTGATATTTATGCCATTGAGTTTTCAGATATAAAATGGAATTATCAACTCGTTTACGGTAACGACTTCGTAGAAACATTGAACGTTAACTATTTTGATTTAAGACTTCAATGTGAGCGTGAATTGAAAAATTTAATTATGAAGTTGAGAGCGTTTTATCTGGAACACGGCAGAGCAAAATCAGCGCTTCTGCCTGCTGCTGAAGCAATTGCCAAAACTGTTATTGTGATTTTTAGAGCACTGTTAAGACTGAAAAATATCAACCCGTCTGTTTATAAGCAGTATGTCGTTGAGCAACTGGCTTCTGTTATTAGGTTGGATAAAGTTTTCTTTAAAAAATTAATAGGCTATAAGGAAGGAACATATACTTTTGCGGCTTCTGAAATCTATGAATTTAGCGAATATATGCTGAACCAGCTTTCTAATATTTTGAAACAGGTCTCAGAAATGTAAGCTCATACATAAATATGATACGAAAACCTTTCAAATATGCTATATTACAAATGTTTATAGTATAACTTGAAAGGTTTTTTAATGGCTGGATATTTTGATTATTTAGGAAAAGTATTAACGGAAAAAGGCTCCTGGTATAAGATTTTAATGATTTGTGCCCTGCAAGGAATAGCAATATTTTTTAGTCCTAAACCAATTATGAATCAGATGGCAGCAGGCTCTATGCCGCAATTTAATGTTCCGGGCATAATCCTTTATTTATTGTGTTCGATGCTTGTTTTTGGATTCGTAATTCAAGTATATAATTATTTTATGAATAATAAAACACAATTACTGCCGGATGTAGATTTTGCGGATATGTTTTTGAAGTCAATACGAATTATTCCTTTTGTGCTTGTATGGATAGTTTATTTTACAATATTTGGCGTCCTGTTAGCATTTTTAAGCGCAGCAGGGCCTAAAAGCGGTTTTTCTTTTACGCTTTTGATGGTGATTTTTGTCGGATTTATGTTGTTTCTGGCATTTATGTTTGCCGTTATGCTGATTCTTCATGCAAAAGATTTTTCTTATAAATATCTTTTGAACCCTCTCACTCCTTTTAATTTATTCTCAAAGGTCGCTGGGCCGGTAACTGTATTGGTTCTTTTATACGGGCTGATTAATGTGGTTCTGTACGGTTTATTTTTCGGGGCGATGTTTCTCATTGGCATTTCCGGAGGCGAGGCTGCTACAGTTTCATCAATGGTCGCAATAGGTATTGCCGGATTGGTATTTTTATATCTGAATAACGCTTTTAGTTTTGCATACAGCCTTAAGTTTGCGGATATCGTGAAATCTAAACTTGCCGGTACAAAGTATCTTGGAGATGAGTTTGCAACGCCGGTATCATCAGGCGTTGAAAATGACGATGAATTAGATTATTAATTTGTATATTAAGAATTGTAAATTGCCTCTCGTTTCGGGAGGCAATTTTTGTATCTAAAAATACTTTATATATACAAGGTTAGGAATATTTTAATTTATAGGAAAGGTTAGGTTAGTTATGGGAATCAATCCGGCAATGGGCATGGGTATGATGGGTGGAAGCGAAGATTTTTATACCCAAATGCTTTATCAACAAATGATGGCTCAAAATGGTGGCGCTAATGCGTCAATCTGGAACACCGCAGCAGCAAACGGTGCTGTTAACGGGGGTGGGGCGGACTCCTCAGCAGTTCAACAGCAAGCGGTTAAAGGTTCAGGATTTGGCAAGGCGTTAACATACGGTATCGGCGCAGGTGCAGCGGTCGGCGCGGCAACTTATTTTACAAACAATAAGTTTAATGCTCCGGTTAAAGACGGTAAATTTACACCGGAATTTATGAGTAAATTCTCCGGTGAATACGCTGCTATGCAAAACGGTAACAAATTAGAAAACTTTTTCAAAGGTTTGGGCACACAAAAGAACCCTGTTACAGCTGAAAATTACAATGGTGTAATGGATTCTATTGAAGAATTTATCAAATCCGGTGATGTTGATGATTTGACGGATGATGCAAAACAGGTTTTGAAAAAGAAATTCGGTCTTGCAAAAGCTGATAAAGCAGCGCTTGAAGGCCTGCATAACACAAAATTGGCTGATATGAAGTCTTTCTTGACAGATACTCATTACGGCGTGAATGATTTAGTCCATGCGAATAATCTTAATGCAAAACAAGGCTTGTTGGATTCTCTTGATGATATCCGTGACGGCTGGAAAGGTTTTGGTAAAGGCAAAGACTCAATCCCTGCGAAATTAGAATATCTCCGTGAACACGGCTACGCAATGGGTATGGAAAAAGCCGATTACGAAAAATTACTTCGTAACGCTGATGATATCACAGATGTAAAAGAATTGGATGATATTTTCAAAAAATTCGGAGAAAAAGCGCCGTTCAAAGCAAGAAAAGCTGCATTAAAGGGTGAAGTTGGCACAATCGAAAAAGCGATGCAGAAATTTGCCGCAAAATGGGATAAGAGTACAAAATTGTTTGGCGGCGGCTTCAAAAAGACCGGAAATGCAAAAACAATGACGGCATTAGAAAACGCGTTATCAGCGATGAAAAAAGGCAAAGCCGGAAAATATGGCGCCATTGCAGCCGCAGGCGCAGCAGTCCTTTCATTCCTCGTTTAATTCCTAATACCTGAACCTTTCTATAAAAAAGCCCGCTTAACCGGCGGGCTTTTATAATGCTAAAATTATATTGTGCCTTTTGTCGGTTTTTGTCAGACGGTAGGAGAAAAATCTATTGTTCTCGCAAACCGTACAGTTTGGCAAAATATCTATATTTTTAACTCCAATAGCTTCCAGTTGGCGGCGGTTCGTTTCTTTGAGGTCGACCATAAACTTTTCGCCCTTTGACTCAAATACGGTATATGGCTGCAGGGCTTCGACAACTTCTCCGGTAACTTCAAAACAGCATTTTGAAATACACGGGCCGATTGCGGCACGTATGTTTTCAGGCTTAGAACCCAGTTCAATCATTTTTGACGCGGTTTTGCGTGCGATTTGTGCGGCGGTTCCGCGCCAGCCCGCGTGGACGCCCGCCGCTATGTTTAAAACAGGGTCATAAAGGATTATTGGCGTGCAATCCGCAAAATTCATCACCAATCCCCTGCCTTTTTCGGTTAAAATTATTGCATCGGCTTCAAATCCCTCGATTAGCGCCGGTTCGATTTCTATGTGGTCGCCGTGAACTTGTTTCGGACGTATAAAACTTTTAACCCCCATCATTCGGGCATAAAAATCAACACGCTCAGCGCAGAGATAATCGCTCTGCTCTGTAAAACAGTGGTTCAATCCCTCTAACAACTTTGATTTAAGCATATTAATAACCGTATTGTTCTCTTGCGTTCAGGTATTGTTTGATGGAAACGAGTGCGGCCTGAACGATACGCGTAACGCGTGAAGATGAGAGGCCGACCTGTGTTGCGATATCTTTTACCTGCATATTTCTGTAGAAACGGTATTCGACAACGGTTCTTTCTTTTGGAGGAAGGTTTGCGATTGCTTCTTTAATCATTTTAGCCAATTCGGAAATCTCAGCGTTTTCATCCGGCATTGCGTGCGGGTCTTTGACAAAATCAAACGGTGAATCATTATCGCTTGCCGCCGCTGCTAAACCGTCAATGGAAAGGATGGTTTCATAAATGGATTCACGAACCTTAGCCTTTTGTGCTTCCGGATCACTTTCATCATAAAGTGCTTCTTCTTCACCTTCTTCTTCTTTGTGTTTTAAAGAATACCATTTGTAACGGATACGGAGTTCGTTTCTCATTGCCCAACGCACTGCGGTCGCGACATAAGCCGCATTATATTTTTCAAGTTGTTCCGGTGTTTTGTTTTTTACTAAAACCTGTATTGCAATAATACCGATAGAAACTAATTCTTCGCAGTCAAGCATGTGCGCAGGGATTCTGCGGTATTCCACGCGGGCTACCTTCTGCACGATGTCTATATATTCCTGAAGTTTTTGTTTATCTACGTTTATCATTGTCCCAATTGTATTCTAGCACATCTGGCTGTAAATAATACCTTTATTTGTATGATTTTTGTTTAAGCTATCGAGGTCGCGAGCCGCCTTTTTTCATATTATAAACAAAAAGCAGGATTTCCGCTACCGCTTTGTAAAGTTCCGGCGGAATCATCTGGTTTAAATCGACCATTTTGTATAACGCTCTTGCAACAGGCGGGTTTTCAATGACCGGTACGTTGTGGTCTTTTGCGATTTGAATAATTTTTTTTGCGATAAGTTCTGTACCTTTTGCGATTAACATAGGGGAAGCCATTTCTTCCTGTTTGTATTTAAGTGCGCAGGCCACGTGAATCGGGTTAGTGACGACGAAATCCGCTTCCGGCACCGCGTCCATCATGCCTTGCTGCAGCATTTGCATACGGCGTTGGCGCAGTGCTGCTTTGACGTTCGGATCACCTTCCGTGTTTTTATATTCATCCTTGATTTCTTTGAATGACATTTTCTGGTCTTTTAAAAACTTCCATTTCGTAACCCCGTAATCCGCGGCCGCAATGATTAAAAACGCAATGCAGGCTTTGAAAATAAATTCGGTTATGAGTTTGCCGAATTCTATCATTACGGAGAAGTTATTATCAATGGAGGCAAGCATTAGAATACTTTCGATGTGCTCTTTGTAAACGCTCCAGCCGATAAACCCGAGAATCGCAACTTTCATAATGTTTTTGAACAGTTCAAAAAGGGTTTTTACAGACATAATATTTTTGAAATATTTGGTAGGGTTAAGTTTGTCGAGTTTCGGCACGAGTGGTGCGATTGCGACCAGCGGGCCAACCTGAATAAAGTCGGCAAGAATCGCAACAAGCCATGCCAGAAACAAAATAGGACCGATAATCATTGCCGCACACTTGATAGTTGTTGTCCAGATATAAGTCATACCGATTGAATCAAGGTGAGCGTTGGGGATTTGTTCATAAAGCAGTGTATAAATCTGTACGATTTGCTCCCAGATGAACGGAGCCAGTCCGAAAATGGCCGTAAAAAGTACGAGCAAAGACACTGCCATCGAAAAATCTTTAGATTTAACGACCTGTCCTTCTTTTCTGGCTTGCTCTAACTTCCGCGGCGTGGCGTCGTATTGTTTATCTTCATCACCCATAATCATATTGTATCATGGATTGACTAATATTAAAATATGGTACATAATAAAATAAAAAGGAGTCAGGCTGAGCCTGTTCTACAATAGAACCCGAGCAAGACTTGGAGA
>CAMUPF010000018.1 GCA_947090755.1 uncultured Candidatus Melainabacteria bacterium
CAAAATTTGTGCAATTGGCGACCCGAATCAGGCAATTTACGGATTCCGCGGCGGTGATTCAAGGTTCTTCAAGAACTTTACACAGGACTATCCGCAAACAAAAATTATCAACCTGAAAAACAACTATCGTTCGACAGGAAACATTGTTAATGCCTCAAACCAGATGATTCAAGAGTTTAACATTGTGTCAATGTACGACAAGCCGCATGAAAAGCTTACAATCCACACGGCACCCACCGACAAGGCCGAAGCAGAATTCGTCGCAAGTACAATCGAACGACTAATCGGCGGGCATAGCCTGTTTTCAATTGATTCCGACCGCTCAACCGGTCAGGAGTGCGAATATTCGTTCTGTGATTTTGCAGTTCTTTACCGAACCTACTCACAGCTTCCGGCATTGATTGAAGCGCTTGAACGGACAGGCATGCCTTTTGTAACATTGTCAAATGAGCCATTGTGTGAAAAGAAGCCGGTTCGTGAACTTTTGAAAAAACTCAATGCTGAAACAGAAATCGCAGAACAACTTAAGTTACTAAAAGAAGATTTTTCCGATAAAATTACGGACAACATCTGGCAATTTCTGACGAATCTTGCTCAAACTCACCGTGAAAAAGACGACTTCATCCACGAGGTTTCGCTCGTGACAGAAGCCGACACTCTGGACAAACGCGCTGACCGCATAACGTTGATGACACTTCATTCATCAAAAGGTTTAGAGTTTAAATGTGTCTTCATTACTGGGCTTGAAGACGGGATTTTGCCGCTTTACCGTGCAAAAGAATCCTCTGAAATCGAAGAAGAACGCCGGCTTTTATATGTGGGAATGACCCGCGCTGAAGAGCGTCTGTTTCTAACCCGTGCCGAAAAACGACGTTTACACGGATTTATGCAAGAAATGCCTATTTCGCCATTCTTACAAAAAATCGAAAACGATCTTTTGAATCTAAGTAAATTTGACAAAGTTTTTAAAGAAAAAGACAATTCACAGCAGTTAAGTCTGTTCTAGATTTTTGCCTGCTGATAATATCCGACGCATTGTACTTTTGCTTATATTTAACTCTTTGCAAATTTCTTCTGATTTTTTACCGTCATTGCGCAGCGCCAGAATTTGCTCTTTTGTAACATTTGAAATTATATCACTGGAAATTCTTTGAGGTGTTGCAAGATTGTATTTACGGATTAATGCTATATAATTCATTTCGCTAATTTTATACTTAGCACAAATCTCCTTAACAGTCATACCGGCATCCAAAGATTTTTGAAGTTCATCTTTAGGGACAGACATTATCCTATCTATGGAATCCCGAAATACGGTTTTTACTCCTGCCTCCTTCGTCTTCTGGTAGTATGTTGTTAGTGAAACGCCTAATTCTTTTGTTATTTCCTCAACAGTTTTTCCGGAATTTGCTAACTCTTCAAGCCTTTGTTTAGGAATCTTTATTTCATTTGAGTTATGCAAATAATTATATTTAATATCAAATCGCTTTAGTAAACGATAAAACATACAATCATTAATCTTTAATCTAGTGCAGATTTCCGGCTTTGAACAACCACTATCCAAAAGAGATTGCAGCATTTCAGGTTTTATAGAGGCAATATGTTTTTTAGCCGCTTTTCTTCCTGTTGTCAGCCCAAATTTATCCAGAAGACGTGAATATGTTCGCTCCGAAATATTTAACTCTTCACAAATTTTCTTCACGGTCAAGCCGCTATGAATAAGATTTTCCAATCTTTCTTTTGTAATTTCTGAAATATTTTTCTTTGCCTGCATAGAATCAGTCTTAATACCAAATTTTGCAAGAAGCGTATTATATGTATCCTCGGATATTCCTAATATTTTAAGAATTTCGTTATATTTTTTACCGGAATTGTGCAACTCTAAAATCTGCTCTTTTGTAATCGTGGAATTATGTTTAACAGAGGCTCTATATGGCGTTTGAATATCCAGTTTTCGAACCCAATAGTAATATGTTGAAGGCGTTATATTCAAAGACTCGCAGATTTGAGCCACTGAGAAGTCCCCCCCCCCCGCAGACTGCAATCGACTTAAATTTTTGAACATTAAATTTTGGCCCTTGTGCCTCAAAGTTTATTCTATAATTTTCTCGTTGCAATGTGTAATTCGGGTTAAACGATATTCTCATACAACAACTAAAAAACAAACAAAATTAATTTTGCTATATTGTTATAAGAACTATACTGTCGGGGCATTATTTTAAAAATACTTTAATTTATCCTTTGAGTATAAATTGCTTTAGGAGAACTAAAACTATGCCTGAAAATACAAATTTAGTTGTCGGAGCCGGCGTTTCCGGTGCAGTAATCGCACGTTTAATCGCTGAAAAACTTAACGAAAAAGTTCTTGTCATAGATAAAAAAGAGCATGCCGGCGGAAATTGTTATGATTACAAGGATAAAAACGGGATTACTACCCAGAAATACGGCTCGCATATTTTTCACACAAATAGCGAAAAAGTCTGGAAATTTTTAAATCGTTTTACGGCATTTAATACCTATATGCACAGAGTTTATGCAGTAATCGACGGGATTGAAACGACTATTCCGTTTAATCTTAATACGCTCTTTGATGTTTTTCCCAGAACAATGGCAGAAAAATTTTCCGACCAACTTATAGATAAATTTCCGTACAACACACGTATTCCAATATTAGAACTACAAAAACACCAAGATTTAAAATTTCTTGCGGATTATATTTATAACAAAGTATTCTTAAACTATACAATCAAACAATGGGGGCTGACACCCGACAGTATAGATGGTTCCGTAACAGCAAGAGTTCCCGTTCTTATAAGTAAAGACAGCAGGTATTTTCAGGATGTTTATCAGGGAATCCCTCTGAATGGCTTTGCCAAAATGATAGAAAAAATCTTAGAACATCCAAATATAAATATAAAGCTGAAATGTGAATTCAATGACTATCGAAGTTTGCCTTACAAACGGTTTTTTTATACAGGTTCAATCGATGAATATTTCAACTACGAACTTGGTATGCTGCCGTATCGTAGTGTTAAATTTAAACTTGAAGAACATGATCGGCCATACTACCAGCGCAACAGCGTTGTGAATTATCCGAATAACTATGATTTCACGCGTATTCATGAATACAAATACTATCTGAACGAAATCTCTGAAAAAACGGTTATTGCAAAAGAATATTCAGAAGAATTTCAGTTAGGCGAAAATGAACGATATTACCCCATCGTTAACACAGAAAACTTAGAATTATATGAAAATTATAAAAATCTGGCACTAAATTATGATAATTTATATTTTCTGGGCAGACTTGGCGATTATAAATATTACGATATTGATAAAGCCATTATAAGAGCGTTCGAATGTTTTGAAGAGATAAAATATTAAGGAGTTAATTATGAGTTATAAAATTTCTGTAGTTGTACCGGTCTATAATGTTGAAAAATACCTCAAACAATGTTTAGACAGTATTTTAAACCAGACACTGGAAGATATCGAAATAATTTGCATTAATGACGGTTCAAAAGATTCCTCCGACGAAATACTCGAAAATTATCGCCGTCAGGACAAACGTGTTATAGTTGTAAATAAGCAAAACGGCGGCTATGGCGCAGCCTGCAACACCGGCCTACGTCTTGCCAGAGGCGAATTTATTAGTATCGTAGAGCCTGATGATTTCATTGATTCTAAAATGTATGAGGATATGTACACCCTCGCGGTTAAAAACAATGTCGATATCGTCAAATCCGCTTTTTATGAATACAGAGATGGCGCAAATCAAGAGGAAGAAACAACAACCAAAATAAACTGGAACGAAATTTACAACATGCCGGAAAAAGTTTTCAAAATCGAAGACTGCTCACAATTGTTATATTTCCATCCAAGTATCTGGTCTTGTATCTACAAACGTGAATTCCTGAACAAAAATAATATACGCTTTGTAGAAGCAACCGGTGCCGGATGGGTTGATAACCCGTTTCAGGTTCAAACTCTTTGCCTTGCAGAAAGTATTTATTATACAAACAACGCCTATTACTATTACAGACTCACTAACCCCGGGTCTTCCAGCAATATAGTAAATATTTCAAATCCATTTGACAGAAGCGACGAGGTCCATTCTTTCCTTGATTCTCTAAAAATCAAAAACAAAGACCTCTGGGCACACCTCTATAAGCGCGAATTTAGTTATATTCACATTGTTTTATGCGGCATAAACTCCGATTTATTCGGCTTCGCCTGCGAAAAAATCCGTGACATGATTCTGCGTATGGATGAAAATATTATCTACAATAATGAACTTATAAACGATTACGAAAAAAATGTATTCGAAAAATGCCACAGCGAAAGCGGTATCTGGTCAATAATGAACAAAATCAAGGAAAATGGGCCTAATATTTCAGTCGTAAACACCGCTCAATAAAATTTTACTATAATAAACTTTTTGATTTATAATCAAATTGATGATACGAAGTAAAATTTACAAAAGAACACGCCATTTTATCAGCGAAATATCCCGCAGTAAAATCATTTTTCAGGCAGTTTTCGTCGGAATACTTGCCGGAATCCTCGTCGTTCTTTTCAGATTGGCAATTGCCAATGTATTTTCTTCGACCCAAAGTTTCGTCAATTCATACCCGTTTTCGACAAAAGTGATTTTATTCCCGCTAATAACAACTCTTGGCGGTCTGATTTCGGGTATTCTGGTATGGAAATTCGCCCCTGAAACCAAAGGCAGCGGGATTCCATACGTCAAAATGGCGCTAACACGAATGGGCAAATTAATCAGGATTCGAAGCATAATCGTAAAATTTCTTGCAGGCGTTGCCGGAATCGGTACAGGCTTATCCCTCGGCCGCGAAGGCCCCAGTGTTCAACTTGGCGCGGGAGCAGGAGCATTAATAGGAAAACTTTTTAAAATGAACGGCACCGACAAAGACAAGCTCATAGCCGCAGGTGCCGGATCAGCCATTGCCGCAACATTTAACGCACCGATTGCCGGAACAATCTTTGTACTGGAAGAACTTCTTAATAAATTTTCATCATCATTACTGTTCCCTGTACTCATTGCAACAGTTACAGCTGATACTTTGTCCAGATATATGCTAGGTAACAAGCCCTGCTTCATTATTCCTGCCGATCTGGCATCAACTTACACGATAAATATTCCGGCCTGCATAATTCTCGGAATAGTTGCCGCACTCACAGGTGTATTATTTGCCAAATCTATATTTTTCAGTAATAAAATCTTTAACACCCTGAAACTCCCGAACTACACAAAACCAGCCCTCGCCGGAGCCATTGTCGGTATTATCGGCTTGTTTATACCGCTGGTTATGGGTTCAGGAAATATTGCCGTCGACATCCTCCTCGCGCATAAACTACAATTCGGCATAATCCTTATTATATTCTTATTGAAATTTCTCCTCACACCGCTTTGCTTCGGCTCAGGCGCGGCAGGCGGAATTTTCTTGCCAACACTAATGCTCGGCGCATTTTTAGGTTATCTCGTAGCCATAATCCTGAATTTCCTTGGCATCGCAGTAGATTCCGTAATGTTAGCCGTCTTAGGCATGGGAGCATTCCTTTCAGCAGTAGCCCGAACCCCTATTACCGCAACTGTAATGGTATTTGAAATGACCGGCTCATATAATTTCATTCTTCCAATAATGCTTTGCGCTGCAATCGCAGATTTGACCGCTGAAAAACTTGGCCACAAGCCTATTTATTCAATGTTAATCGTTAACGACTCCACCAAAACCGGCGAGGCAAAACATTTATCGGAAATTAAAGTAAAAACAGCAATGACGAAAAATGTTAAATATGTAAAATTAAACGACACACTTGAAGCGGTCAAAACCAAACTTACCCAAAACCCATATTCAACCTATCCGGTCTTGAATAGCCGTAAAAAACTATGCGGTTATATAACTAAATCTAATATTGAGGATTTGTTATTTGAAGGTACATCAGCGACCCTTGAAATAGAGAAAATAATGAACCCTAACCCTGTTGTAATAAATGAATCAGAAAATCTTTATATCGCATATTACAGATTGCATTCAAACAATATAACGAGCCTTTTTGTAACCGATCGTTTGAATAACCTCAAAGGCATAATCACCCGCGAAGATATCTCCCGACAAATTAATTCAGTTTTTTATCATGGAGAATAGGAGACTGTCTTGCCCGACGGCGTTAAACTGATCTACATATAATAAAAGAGACGATAACAAATGTCATCGTCTCTTTTATGGTGGAGAATAGGAGACTCGAACTCCTAACCCCCTGCGTGCAAAGCAGGTGCTCTACCAATTGAGCTAATCCCCCACATCTTTTATCGGGTACAGTTCTTATTCTACATGCTGATTTTTTTTTGTAAACCCCTTTTTCCTTTTTTTATTATTATTTTTTTTGTAAAATTTTGTTAATTTTTTGAATGTCGGAAGTATTATTAATATTTTTCTCAAAATATGTGTTTTAATATATATATAAGCATTAACGGAGGAAACATGAATAACAACTTTCTTATCGCAGAATTAACCCAAAAAGAACTCTACGTTCTCACTGAAGTTTTAAAAGGTAAATCCAATCAGGAAATCAGCAAAACTTTTTTTGTTACATTACACACCGTAAAAGCACATATTCAAAGTATTTTATACAAAACCAGATCTAAACACCGCGCTGAACTTATTTCTAAATTCTTTACTTACACTTTTGATTTCGAAATTAATATCAACTCCGTTGAAAATGTTTTGAAAAATAAATTATATTGCTAATTTTTTTTTTGCAAATGAAAAGCGCTTCTGTTGGGGAAGCGCTTGGAATGTTTGTTAAACTTTTTTCATTCCGAACAATAGTGTGAAGTGTGTAGTTTGCTTAAAATCGCTTTCGTATCCTCGTTTTAAGCTTTTCCTCGTGTTATTTATATAAAGTGTTTTGTTTATATAAAATTGATATAAATTGCGTATAGAAACTAAATATCGTTACAATTGTTTACAATATTTTCGAAGCCCTAGGCAAAGTGCTTAAAAAGAGTTAAAATAGGTATAGACAGTTTATTAAAGGAGAATTATGAGAATTTTACTTTCCAATGATGATGGAATTGCGTCTAATGGTATACGGGCGTTATCTGAGGCTCTTTCAGAAAATCATGAAGTTTATATTGTAGCACCGGATAGAGAGCGAAGCGCCGCAGGTCATTCGTTGACACTACATACCCCGTTGAGAGTTGAAAAGCTGGAGGAACCGGTTTATAAATCTACGGCATCATGGGTTACAACAGGAACACCGGGGGATTGCGTCAAAATCGCTATCAACGCTGTTCTTGGGCCGGATGAACAGC
Organism: uncultured Candidatus Melainabacteria bacterium; assembly: GCA_947090755.1. Lineage (GTDB taxonomy): Bacteria > Cyanobacteriota > Vampirovibrionia > Gastranaerophilales > Gastranaerophilaceae > Gastranaerophilus. The sequence goes on from CAMUPF010000018.1 coordinate 7,337, forward strand.
CGGATTTAATAATTTCGGGGATTAATCACGGGCCGAATCTAGGGTCTGATATTCTCTATTCAGGAACTGTCAGCTGCGCAATGGAGGGAGCGATGCTCGGGGTTCCGAGTATTGCGATGTCATTAGCAAGTATGCATTGCGAGTATGAAGATTTTAAATATGCGGCAAAATTTATTGCTGCTTTTGTTGATAAAAAATTAAAGGAATTTGAGTTCCCGCATAAAAGTATTTTGAATATAAATGTTCCGTCTGTTGACGAGGATGATATCGGCGGAATCGCAATTACAAAACTCGGCAAAAAAATGTTCACTGACAACTACGAAAAACGTGTTGACCCGCGCGGCAAAGTATATTACTGGATGGCAGGCGAACTGATTAGTGAGCCGACGAATTCAAATACAGATATCGCGGCTGTTCGTGATAATAAAATTTCTATCACACCTGTCACATACGAAATGACGAATTACGCATTGATGACCGACCTTGAGGACATTTTGTGCAAAGATAATTCTTGCAAATGGTTTTAAGGGTTGAACATCAATGGTAAAAGCTAAGTCAAAATGGGTGTGTCAAAATTGCGGATACGAAACTGCAGGATATCTTGGAAAGTGTCCTGAATGCTTGCAATGGGGAACTTTTCAGGAAGAAATTTTTACACCGGTAAAAGAATTAAACAATTGCGTAATGGACGAATTTATCAATAAAGAGAAGGCCATTCCGCTCAACGACATTGAACTCGGGCAGGAAGTCAGGATAAGTACAAACATTTCCGAATTCGACCGGATTCTGGGCGGTGGATTTGTGAAAGGCTCTCTGGTACTTCTTGCCGGCGACCCCGGAATTGGTAAATCCACAATACTTTTACAAACCAGTGGCGAATTGTGCAGGTCCGGCAAAAAAGTTCTGTATGTTTCGGCCGAAGAAAGCGCGAGCCAGTTAAAACTTCGTGCGCAAAGATTGAACGTCAATCCTGAAAACCTTTTGATATACCCGCAGACTTTGATGGAAAAAATCAAGGCTGAGATTGACGAGGTTAAACCTGATTTTATAATGGTAGATAGTATTCAGGCGATTTATTCGCAGAATATTTCGGGTTCAATCGGAAGCGTTTCGCAGATTCGTGAATGCTGTAACCTCTTGATGTATATTGCAAAAACGAGGGGAATTACGGTTGTAATCGTCGGGCATGTGACAAAAGACGGAAACATCGCAGGGCCGAAAGTTCTTGAACACATGGTTGACACGGTTATTTACTTCGAGGGTGACAGATACAAATCATATAGGATTTTACGCTCGATTAAGAACCGTTTTGGCAACACTTCAGAGGTTGGAATCTTTGAAATGCACGCGTTAGGGCTAAAAGAAGTAAAAAATCCCAACGAACTTTTCTTGAATGAACGTTCACAAATTTCGACACCCGGAAGCGCGATTATCGTAACAAACGAGGGCACGCGGCCGCTGTTGGTTGAGATTCAGGCGCTTGTAGGTACGACTTCATACCCTAGCCCCCGCAGGGTTACAAACGGGGTAGATTTAAGCCGATTACACCAGATTTTAGCGGTTCTGGAAAAGCGTGTCGGATTAAATCTTTCCAAGCAGGATGTTTACGTAAACGTGATGGGCGGAATCGAAGTTGACGAGCCTAGCGCGGATTTAGGTATAGCGCTTGCTGTTGCAACATGTGCAAACGATATTGTCGTCGACAGCCAGACCGTAATAATCGGCGAAATAGGCCTGTCGGGAGAAATACATCCGGTTGATAATATTGAAAAGCGTTTAAATGAAGCGGTTGCCTCAGGGTTCAAAAAGGCGATTATTCCATACGCAAATAATGTAAAAAACGATAAAATAGAAATCGTTCGCGTAAAAAAACTTATGGATGCAATAAAATTTAGCACATCAATTTTCTAAAAAGTAAGGGCGGAGCCGTTGGCTCCGCCCTTACTTTTCTAAGCTTCTTCTACGGTTTCAGTTTCCGCGTCTGTTCTGATAGACGCTTTGTCAGAGCCTACGGCTTTATCTTTAAACTTTTTAACCTGTCTGTCGAGTTTATCGGCAAGAAGGTCAATACTTGCGTACATAGATTCTGCTGATTCTTCGCAGTGAACAACGCCTGTAACCATTTTACATGATACTTCGGCAACATGACGACCTGAAGCGGCAGGGTTTTTAATTACTGACAACACAACTTCAATTCCTTGAATCTGGTCGTAGTGGTTGGCTACTTTGCCAAATTTTTCTTTCACATAAGCTTTGATAGCGTCTGTAATTTCGATGTTTCTTCCGTTAACGTAAATGTGCATGACTGCCTCCTATCATATACTACCCCCTCAGTATAACATACCTGCGGGAAAATTTAAAGTGCTAAAACGGGTATTCTGAAAAACGGGTTCAGAAAAAATAAAAAATCCTATAAAAAGTCGCGATTACTTGAAAGTCCTATCTCCCTTATACTAACAAGTAATGTATCGGACAGCATGCCCAAAAACTTTAATATTTTTGTCTTATTCTTCAATTAGGAACTGCTGTAATTCGACGTTAGGCGTACCGATTACTCTAACCAATTCTAGAACAGAGGCTTTCATCTGGCATTTTTGTGACGAACTGCTGAAAAAATCTTTGTAAAAGCAGCCTTCGCAGTTACATCCTCTTTTATAACATTCCAGAGCGGTCTGCGTCCATCTTCTGACGGCAACTGCTCTTCCCATATCCCTACTTCTAAACAACTTATTATCTCCCACGATTATCTTTACACAGCGGCTCAAATCTCCCCAAGGTAGAGCCTTGATTTTACGGGGTTCATGCCCCTATAATTACATTATAAAAAATCCCCATGTTTTTTCAAGCGTCAAACATGTGATTGTGAATATTTGTAACAGAATAGAAAAATCCAGTTATAACAGGCGTTTTCAGTTTTCAAACATGCTCAAATGCTACTCTCATCATGGTTTCCATGATTTTTAGCATGAAAACGCATGGTGTACATGGCTTTCAACCTGTTTTTATACACATTAAGATTTGTAAATCTTTGACTTTTTGGACACCAGATTAGCGGAAATAAACGCCGTCACAGGTACACATGCCAGAATTGCAATACTTCCGATAAGAGCGGAGGAGATTTCCGTGGCGACTTGATTAAGGTTAAAAAATTTCTGCAGATCAATACTGGAAGAAAGCAGGACAAGCGGTAATGAAGCGCCTAAATATACGAGAATCAGGGTGTTAGACATAGTGCCTATGATATCGCGGCCTACGTTCATGCCTGATTTAAAGAGTTGTTTTACAGAAAGCGACGTATCTGTCAGATAAACTTCGTTGATGGTACTTGCGATAGAAACCCCGACATCCATCAACGCGCCGAGCGCAGAGAGGATAATAGCGGCCGCAAGAATGCCTTGCATGTTCAAATCAGGCCTTACGGAATGCAAGAACATATTATCTTCGCTAACAAAGCCCGTAAGGTGCGCTAAATGAATCGTAAGGATTGAGAGTATGCTTGCAATCAAAAGACTCGATGTCGTTCCTAAAACTGCAGACGTACTTTTATAGTTCACACCTGCAACCAGATAAATCGTAAGAACAGTTGATAAAATTCCGACAAGAAGCGCGGCAAAAATCGGAGAAACTCCGCGCAAAACGAGCGGCATCATTACGGAAAAAATAAGTAATACTGTTAGAACAATTGATAAAAGTGCGCGCACGCCTTTATTTTTACCGATAATAACTATAAAAATCGCAAAGATTCCGGCCAGAAGCCACAACGCACCGTCGCGGCGAATATCCGTAATAAAGAAGTCCACATCATCAGCGTCAGTAACAAATTCACTATGCGGCTCAACGTGTACAACAACTTTGTCGCCTGCCTTCAAGTTAATATCATAGTAAGGATTGCCGCTTATAATGTTTTCAACAAGCCGTTTTTCGCCCTTAAACTGACCTGAAACCACTTCAAGTTCTACGATTTGTTTAATGGCTTCGACATTTTCAGTTTGCGCATTAAGAGTCTGAACCTCACGAACCACACCGGTTGCAGACGGTAAAAAGCCCTCGGCAAAAGATGGCATTATCGACAGAAACATTAATATAAGCGTTAAAATAAATTTTTTCACGATTTTTCCTCTAAAATCCGTATCATTTCATACAAAACCTGATTATATGGGGTTGGAATCCCATGTTTTTGCCCGAGTTTTATGACAGTTCCGGCAAAAATATCAAGTTCGGTTTTTCGCCCCGCTTCAATATCCTGCCACATAGAAGTTCGGCCGTCCGCTATCATTAAATCAAGAGCTTTAAAAACATCAACCGTAAGATTTTCATACCCCTGAACACCTTCTGCGTTGGCCAATTGCGTAACCTCATCCAGAATATTTCGGGCAAAACTCTTAAACGCCTCATTGTTCTGCATTTCTCCAAACGTCATTTTTAAAATACAAGAAGCCTGATTACATACAATATTCAGCCCATATTTAAGCCACTTGGCGTATTTTATATCTTGCGGAATCTCAAAATCAATCCCGGCACGGGTGAAAAATTCCGCAACGGTTGCTTCTCTCATGCCGCCAAAGACAATCTTTCCAATGCCGTCTTGAACAACTTCGTTCCCTACGCGCATTGCGCTGTGACAAATTATATAACCGTAAAGAACCCTTTCCCAACCATAAACTTGTGCGATTTTTTCTTCTGCCGAAATTCCGTTCAATACCGGTAAAATTATAGTATCTTCGTTGACGAAATTTCGCAAATTTTTTAATATATCATCAAGTCCGTTCATTTTTGTCGCAATAATGACTAAATCGGCTTTATAATCGGTCACAGATGGCATAATATAGTCAAAAAATCTCTCATCACCGTTCATTTTAAGCGGTTTTTCAGTATAGCGCCGTAAGCGCTCCTCATCCACCAGCACCTTTAAACATTCGGGCGAAAATTTTTGCAATTTACACGCAATAGTGAGGCCAACGGCGCCTATTCCGCATAATAAGACATTCTTTATCATTTTTTGATTATAACATAGCACGCTAACTTTTAAAAAATTGTTACAAATTTCAAAAATTAGTCAATCCGGCTTGCAAAAAAACGTTTATATCTATGTGTGTAGTAAAAATTAGTGTATGTGTGTATGGGTGGAAATTTCTTTGGCCTGAACGCAGTTAAGCATTTTGGCGCAAATGGTTTATATTCAACGCAGCGGATTAATAACAATCCGTACATGAATTTTGGTGCAAACGGGCTGGAACGCGACACGTTCCAGTACAATCCGGATTCTCTGGGCCGTCATACGACAGAGGCTAACCTTGCGCTAATGATGAAACGCAACCCGAGAATCCGTGAGATTCTTCGCGAAAACGGCATGTGCGGGGAATTAAATATGGAAAACCTTCGCGCATTACTTGCAGGTCATGCCAAAGACACACAAAAAATCGCCACCGGAATAGTGAATAATCTTCCGGCCGCTCTGAGATACGAAGTAAACAAAAAATCACTAACCGACGCTTGCTATCTTCATGACTTAGGCAAAGTTTTAATTCCTGACGAAATCTTAAACAAACCCGCACGCCTGACACCGGAAGAAGAAAGAATAATGCACACCCATTCAGAACTGAGTTACGAATTGTTGAAAAATTCTGACATTGACCCTAAAACGCTCGATTTAATAAAATACCATCATCAAAACCCTCTTGGCAGCGGCTACCCGCAGGCAAAACCAGATTTCAACGCGGACGTAACGCTTCAAGTTTTATCCGCGGCGGACAAATATTCAGCGCTAACGGAAAAGCGCTCTTACAAAGAACCTCTATCCCCTGAAAAAGCGCTTGGAATAATGTATAAAGATGTAAAAGACGGCAAAATGCACCCGTTCGTATTCAAAGCCCTTGTCGCGCATGTCCGCGAAAAAGCCCCTATACCACAAGCCGTCTAATGTTGAAAAAAATACCGCAAATATACAAAATGCGGCTGTTTTTTCACATAAACTAATATATTAAGTACTCCGTCTAAGTCTATCAATAGTGTCTTTTTGTACATAAAACTCCCCTAATTTGTCATGCTTTTAATATTATTATACACCAAATTACTACAATTAGCAACTTTTAGTATGCGATTAGCTGTGGAGTATATTGCTGCAAACTTCTATAATTTCAATATGGAAGAGAAAATAAGACAAAACCTCGCATACAATTTAAAAGTGGAAAGGGTGAAAAAATCTCTTACACAGGAAAAACTTGCAGAGTTAGCAGATGTTTCAATGAAACATATTACAAAGATTGAATGTAGAGGTGTAACACCTAGCATTTACATCGTATATAAATTAGCGAAAGTTTTGAACGTTACAGTTGACAAACTGATTGCCGATATTGAAAACTAAATAACGGGCAGTACCCACTCTCTCCGCTGACACACACGATTATATGGAGAAATCGGTCAGAAAGGAGGTGAGAAACTATGGTTGAACAAATAATAAAAGCCCTAGTTATACTAGAGCTTTTGGCTAAGTTAATCTTAGCAATTCTACAACTATAGGGTATGAAGTGAAGTCCTCGATACCAAGCTAAAGCTATCGGGGGCTTCCCCCTATGTTTATATTATTTACTATTTTCTTGATTTTGTCAATACCAGCTATTTATGCTATAATAAACCTATGGACGGACTATTTATAACATTTGAGGGCTGTGACGGCTGTGGAAAAACTACACAGCTAGAGCTTTTAGCACAATATTTAAAAGACAAAGGTTTCGACGTTATCACCACACGCGAACCCGGGGCTAAAGGGCTTGGCGTTAAACTTAGAGAAATTCTTCTCAATTATGACGGCGAAGTTTCCTCAAACTGCGAATCGTTTTTGTTTTTGGCCGACAGAGCGCAACACATTGATACAATCGTAAAACCCGCAATTTCTGAGGGCAAAATCGTTCTTTGTGACAGACATATAGATTCAACCGTCGCTTATCAGGGGTATGGCAGAGGACTTGATTTACAACAAATTAACTACCTCAATAACCTTGCAACCGGCGGGTTAAAACCGGATTTGACACTGCTTTTTGACGTTGACACCCAAACCTCTATGCAGCGTGTTGGCAAAAATCAAGACCGCATGGAAAGCGCCGGAATCGCGTTTCAGGAAAAAGTCCGCCATGGATATCTGGAACTTGCAAAAGCCGAGCCTGAGCGCATAAAAGTTTTAGACTCCAGAAAAACAATCCAACAACTTCATCAAGAAGTTCTTGCTATTTTTGCCGGATTAAACTAATCAAGTCGGGCGATTGAAGGCTGCGTACAAATATTTTTCAATATTTGTATGGATATCAAAAACGCATTATTCGGTTTACTCAAAAAATTTAAAGTTGTACTAATCGTATTTTTCGCAGGCTTGTTGATAATGAAAGCCATTGAACTGACGCATATGCGTATAACCGCGGTTTTCACGGAATTAAAACCGTTCACAAACCTGAATGTTTATTATAAGGGTTTCAAAATCGGACGTGCAGTAAAAGTTGTGCCCAGCAAAGACTTTATGACAACTAAAGTCACAATTGTTTTGGACAGTTGGAGTTACAACCTGCCAAACAACATCAAAGCAAAAGTCTATAAGCGTCGTAAAATTACAGATTTCGACTATATGGAAATCGTCTATCCGAGTTCACCTGCGATTGCACGTATAAAATACGGCGATAAAATCGAAGGCGAAATTTCTCACGACTGGAATGATATCGTTGAAAATATGACAGACGGCGGCGGATTAGATGAACTTAAAGGCAACGCAAACAGTTTAATTTCGACCGTAAATGTTGCGGCTCAGGATGTTAGCGACCTGTTAAAGCAAATCAATGCGATGTTAAAAGATATTCAACCTGATATCAACACCGCCGCACACGAAATTTCGACAGCCTGCGGAAATCTAAGCAATATGACCAGAAAACTTGACGATTCAGTTGATGAAAAAAATCTTAAGAATTCAATAACCAGTGTCCAATCTACGACAAAAAATTTCGAAAACAGCACACAAATTATCAACTCAACGACGCTTCCGGCAATAAACGCAACCGTTTGCAGCCTTAAATCGCTACTTGATAACCTTAATGAAATTGTAAAAGGTGTCGGCAACACGCTCAAACAACGAATGGGCGGCGCGCGGTTAATCCTTGGAACACCTATAAAGGATAATTGTTCCAAATCATGCCGGAAATGTACAAAATGCGACTAGCGGGTTTTGCGTAGATATTCCCGCAACAGGTACACCAATCTTTTAGGATTATCATACAACATGGGTTTTACGGGTACAACGACATTACGATGCGGGTTAGCTATCATAAGATAAGGCACCCTTTTTACATTAAGTTTTTTCATTAATTCCTTATTTTCGGCGCTTTTAACATTAAAAGCGCTAAACCCGTAATCTTGATAAAGGTTGTTATAAACGAAGTAGCCATTATTTGCCATGGACGCTGCCGTCGGAATATCTGTAAAATCAGCAAAAACTAACAAAAACGGCTTTTTTCCACGTTTAATTTCATCGTAAGAAACACCGTAATACGGCTGATTCATGGCTTCATTTATATTAATATTTCTACTTTTTGCAAGTTCTAAAATCGTATTTATATCAAAATCTTCGGCCGGTGCCTGCTGTACACCAAAGCAAAATATGCACAACAGAAGTAAAAAAATCTTTTTCATATTTAAATTATAACATATATTCTAAAGGTCCGCAACCCTTGTTATCTAAGGGCTTCAAGCATATTGGTCAGATAATCCTGTTTTGATTTTGTAAGTTCTTCGAGCCCGTCAAGCTTTTTCAGAACTTTCCTTACATCTTTTAAATATACGTGCTTTAGAAAAATCGTTGAGCCGGTATTACTTAAAATATCATCAGACAACGCCAGAATCTCAGAATAAATACTTTCGTCAATCTCAAAACGAATTTCACACAAAAGCGCCAGAAGTCTTCCGAATTTTGCCTGTGCCGCCGCAACTTTATCTTTTAAAATCAATTCTCTTATATCAACTGAAAAATTTTTAATTTTTATGTAATTATCAAGATGTTTTTGTTTTTTTACCGGCAGCAGGTATTTAAAATGTTCGATTGTTTGCCTGTAACCGTTTTGAATCAACTCTTTGCGCTCTGCTTCTTTCATCTGAAAATTTACGATTACGACATCGCCTGTGTTTACAATCAGACAATCGTGCTTTTCATCCGTTTTAAAAAGATTGACGACAAAATCGCTCGCAACAGAGGTAACACAGCTATATACAGAGTTGATAAAGCTGATAGGGTTTGCAAGATTACCGCAAGGTGTGCCTTCAAGCCTGATTTCCAAAACATTTTCATCCAAATTTGTAAGCGACTCGCAAAGCTCCCACATAGGTCTGCTTTTTTGCAAATCACCGTCTACAAGCATACAGTCTTCAAACTCTACCGGCCGCATAAGCCCCGGCATGCAGGCTGAAATCCTTACAGCCTCAGCGACTTCAAAATCAGGTGTCATAAGCCGCGAAAACTCTTTACAGGTGAAATTTGTCAAATCCGTTGTGATTATAACAAGATTTCTATCAATATCTTTAAACCTAACGCGGGGATTTTTACCTTTTACATAATCCTCGCCATAAAATTTAGATTCAATAATCTCTCTCATCCATTCAAGGAAAATCTGGCCTTTGCTAAGCGCCACGGTTTTACTGAAATTAATATCGCGGAAAAGTTCAAAATCAACGTCAAGGAAAATCTTTTCCAGTTCGCTATCGTCATACCCGACTGCAAGGAACGCAGCAACAAGCGCACCAACAGACGAACCCGCCAGCGTTCCGATACCGATACCGAGTTCCCGCATAGCACGCACAACACCAACATGGGCAAGCCCTCTTATAGCCCCGCCGCCAAATAAACACGCGTATTGTAACTCGCTTCTCTTCATAATTAATTTATAATACAAAAAAGAGTCTTTTTAAAGACTCTTTTTAAAACTTTTATGCTGCTGTCTGACAACCATCGATTTCACGGATTAAGTAATCTGCAATCCATTGAAAATCTTTATTTTTTCTGGCCGCGTCCTGCAAATATTTAACAGATTGATGGCCCAGTCTGATAAGAGTCATTGCAATAATACCTCTTTTCAAGCCTCTGATACTTTGAAGTTCTTCAACTAAAAGCGGTAATGCTTGATCGCCAATACTAACCAATTTGTTTTCTAATTCGTTTTTATTAGTGTTGTCAGCCGTATCTAATTTAGACAAAATTTCGTTTACAGTTTCCATAATTATCTCCATCAAATCTTATATTATAATTATAAGGCCAAAAAATAACGATTTGAGATTTCCTTATAAATTCTTTATATGGTAGCAAATTTGATTTTTTACATGTTTATACTATAATAATTACATAAGACAAAATATTACACTCTTAAATTGCTATAAAGGTGGTGAAAAACAAAATGGCAGAAGTTAAAGTAGGCGAAAACGAAAGTATCGAAAGCGCATTAAGACGTTTCAAGAAAAAAATCCAAAAAGCCGGTATTCTTTCTGAAATCAAAAAACGCGAAAGATACGAAAAGCCAAGCGTAAAAAGAAAACGCAAATCTGAAGCAGCTCGTAAGAGAAAATAAGCATACAGATATTAAGATATAACAACAAAACGTCGGATTTTATCCGGCGTTTTTGTTTTGTTAACAAGTGTTAAGTTCCTGCTTTTCAAAAAAGCAATTTCCTCAAAAAAAAATACTTTATATAAAGGTAAGGAAAAGAGGACAATTCAATGAACGAAAAGGAATTAAACACTATTATGTCTGTTGTGACAGATCCAATTCAAAATGTATATAAAATTGAATCAAGAAAAGACTTGGAAGAGATTTCAAGAATCATCAGAATCATGGATATGGCTCACGAACAACACTACAAACATACAATGTTTTCTGTTCGTTCGTTGTTGGCATTGAAACTTGTTATGAGTAATAATTAACAAACAATATAAGAAAAAGATTTGGTTAACAGAAAGGATTAGTTTTATCGAAACCGATGAGGCTAGTCCTTTTTTAATACATTTTTTAGTTCGCGGTAATAGCCGCTTTCCAACAATTCGTAGAACTTTTCTGTTGTTTGCGGGGCAAGCGCACAAACCCATTCCTCGTCAATATAAAGCCCCTCGACAAGTCGCGCAAAGAGTTCCGCAGGGCGCTCGTAATACTTCTTATAACGATTAATTCGCGCAGATACCCTTGAACCTTTTCGTTGCAAGGATTTAAGACGTATACACGCGACAAAGGCTTTTTCCATTTCAGGAAAATCTTTTTCTATCGTATCAATCGTGATTATGCGGTTTCCGGCATGCCAGAAACCGCCTGTAATCTTAACGCGGTCGTATTTGAGAAGATAGCGGGCGTCGGATTTTTTGATGTAACGGTCAAACGGCTTAAATGCTTTTGAACGCCGGAATTCAGGGTAATCCTCTTTTATAATAAGTTCTTGTTGTTTAATTTTGACGCGAATTTTATCGCGCATTTCGTAAAGCTTTACAAGCCGCGAACTTTCATCAACAAACTGGGTTACACGGATAAGTTCTTTTTCATAAAGAGGATTTGAAGAATTAAAAATCCGCTCTAAACTTCCGCCCGTACGGTTTAAATCAGGTTCAATCTTCGAATGAATATAATGCGTAAACTCGTGCAGAAGCGTTGGAATAAAACGTTCTTCCGTAACATTTCTGGATATATCAATCCTATTTTTGAGGAAAAATCCCTGATGGCCGCGCGCACCGGTAGATGTATTCACCTCTAGCCCCAGTGAACGAAAGTATTTTATAAGCGCTTTTTTGTCAAGTTCTTGCAGCATAATTTAAAAGATTTTATACGGATTCAGGATATTTTCAGGGTCAAAAGTCTTTTTAATCTGACGCATATAGTCTAGCGCCGTTTCGTTAATGACAAGCCCGATAGCTTCGCGTTTAAGCATTCCGATACCGTGTTCGCCGGAAAGAAGTCCGCCAAGCTTTGCCGTAAGTTTATAAATCTCACTTTTGGCTCTTTTAAACCTTGAATATTCTTCCGCGTCGTTGTAATCAATCGGGATTTGCGGATGAACGCTACCGTCGCCTACGTGCCCGACCATACAAACCGTAAGCCCGTATTTTTCACAAATTTCACGTACTCCGGATACAAGTTTTGCAAGATTCTCACGCGGCACAACTAAATCATCCGTCGTCACATTCGGTTTCAAACGCGTGCATGCAGCCATAGACGCGCGCCTTGCAGACCAGATTCTGTCATATTCATCATCAGAGCCGGAAATTTGGATTTCGGCCGCACCGTAATTAACAAGAATTTTTTCGATAATATTTTTTTGATAATCGACCGCGCAGGCAAGCCCGTCAACTTCAATGATTAACGCACACTCCTTGTTCGTCAAGAGCCCTGCGCCTTTAAAATCCTCAACCGTCTGAATCGCGTTTCTATCCATAAAATCAATGGTAGCCGGCGTAATTTTGTGTTCAATAATTGAATTCACCGCCTGAATCGACGCATCAACACTGTCAAAATAACTCATCATAACGATTCTGGTTTCAGGTTTCGGGATGAGTTTTAAAGTGGCTTCCACAACAATACCCAGAGTACCTTCTGAACCGACAAAGAGCGTACTCAGGTTATAACCCGTCGCATTTTTTATAGTAGAAGAACCCGTTTTCAGAATACTGCCATCCGCCATAACAACTGTTAAATCAAGCACATAATCTTTTGTAGAGCCGTATTTAAACGCTTTTGCACCCGCTGAGGCCTGTGCGATACTTCCGCCAATGGTTGAAACCGCAAGATTTGAAGGGTCAGGCGGGTAGCAAAGTCCGAATTTCTCGACTTCTTTTTGCAAATCACCTACAACAACCCCCGCTTGAACACGCGCAGTCATATTCGCAGGATTAATTTCTAAAATTTTATTCATCTTAGAAAAATTTAAAATAATTCCGTTATTTTCAGGAATACACGCGCCGACAACATTTGTTCCGGCACCTCGGCAAACCACAGGAATTTTATGTTTTGCTGCAAGTTTTACGACAGCCTGAATTTGTTCAATGTTTTCTACAAATACTACAGCACCGGCAATATTCTTGATTTCAGGGGTATTCAACGCGTCCTGAGAATAGGCGTAACGTTCCTCAAGCCCCGTCAAAATATTGCTTTTGGGCAAAACATTCGACAAATATTGATTTAATTTTTCGCTAGTCAACATAAGCTGTTAATTTTTCTATGCTATTACTCATCGAATAAATAATTTTTTCCATTCTTTCCATTTTTTGTGCAATAGAAAGAGTATTATTTTGCGATGTTTGTTCCATAAGTTCGTCTAATTTAGTTTCAAGTCTGTCCATTCTTGATTGCTGTTCCTCAAAGCGTTCTTCAAGCATGTCAATCAAAGCAAGTTTTTCCGGAACAATTTTTCTTAACTGAGAAAGCGCTTCGGAAACATCATTAATTTCATCAGCCTTATCGTTAATACTTTCAATGGTTTCAGACGCGGCGTCGACCCACTCGCCCAGAAACATCATTGCTTTGTGGAAAGTGTTATCCATTGAGGCAGAAGTTTCAAGCATGGCAGTCATTCTTTCCAATTTTTCAGCCATTTCAGCGTTGAACTCTTTATTGGAAAGCTCATTCATACGTTCTTCAAGATTATACGCCATGTGGCTAAATGCAAGAAGCCCTTCCGAAATTGTTTTTTGCGCTTCGTCAGAATTTAAAAGAAGTTTATTCGTTCTTGAACTTATACTTAAAATATCTTCGTTAAGTTTCAGAATATTTGTTTTCAACTGATAAATCTCAGCAGGAGTAAGGTTTTTGCTGATAGATTCGATTGATGAGGTTAGATTGTGAATATTACGTGAAATCTGGTTAATATCCCCGCACGAAGTTGAGGACGAAATATCGTTCAGAACAAGTCTTAACTTGGCAATATCACTTTCCACATCGGCAAGAGTATAAGAATAATCAGCAATTTCATTCTGCTTAATAGTCTGGATTTGTGATTGAACAGAAATTAACTGCTGGCTCAATTCTCCGGTTTTTTCTTCAACGAAATCTTTAATCTCTTCAGTTTCTTCCGTAAAATTTGAACTGCTGAACACCGAAACTATTGTATTGACTAAATCCTCCTTAATTTTAGCAGAATTTTCATCGTGTTCATCGATTGTCTTTGAAATACCGTCAATTCTGGTTAATAACTTATCAATATTTTCAGAAACAACGGAATTTCTGTCCTCGCCAAGAATTTGACGCTGTTCAAGAATAATTTCTCTAATTTGTGCAAGTTCATCTTCCAGTGCTTCTGTGTCGCTTGTGGACACAAATACGTCAAGCTTTGCGTGGAGTTCATCAAGTAAGCTGCGATTCTCGTTTACAGAAAGACTATTTGTCAACAGCATGTCGCTATTGTCACTTATAAGCTTTTTAGTTTCCAGCAGTAAGTCCTGATTTTTCTCAAGGAATCTGCGATTGGTCAAAACATTTTCATTTGTGCCTGTAATAAGCTTCTTGCTCTCACTGACCATTTCTTGCGTTTCAGAAACCTTGTCGAGAAGTTCGTCAAAATTTTCCTCATAATCTATGGTTGCCAGAACATCAAGTTTTGCGTCGATTTCATTTATTAATGAAAGGATTTTTTCATTAAGTTCAAGAACCTCGGTATCTTTTTTTGCGAGAGCAATTTTAGTTAATTCTGCAATTTTATCCTCAAAGGCTGTCAGCAAATCTGCATTTGAAATTTCTTCAGGCTGCGCGAGAAGCAAAAGTTGATTAAGCGTATTGCTTTCTGTAACTTTATCCTGACCTATAATCGTAATTTTGTCGTTAAGTTCTTGCAGGTAATCCAGAAGCTGAGTGTTAACTATTTTTTGTTTTTCAGGAAGCGCATTAAAGTCCGTTGTCAAAAGTTTATCAACTTTGGACTGCAATATTTTAACCAGCTCCTGAGTTTCTTCGTTTTGTTCTGATAAAATTTCAAAATTTTCGCTGTAATCAGTTGCGGCAATAACGTCTATTTTAGTTTCAAGACTTTCAAGCAGTTTGACACTTGCGTCATTCAATTCTTTTGCTTGAACACCGGCCTCTGTCAATTCAGAATTATTTTTATTGACGATTTCATACAAATCGCGGAAAGCCTGAGTAAATTGTTCCTGAATTATCACCAGTTTATCGTTGTAATTCGTTGAATTTACATTCATAAACTGTTTCAATTCTTCAAGAGAATGAGTAATTTCCATCTGTGCAGTATTAGAAACCTCGTTATAAATCGAATTGAATTCAGCAACAAACTCATTCAAATCCTTATTAAGTGCTGAAATTTGTTCTTTATATTCAAGGCCTGTAAATTTAAGGCTTTCTTCTAATTTTGTTACAGCGTCCGCAACGAGTTCTATTTTATCGTAGTACTGCTTAACCCTTTGCGCTTCTTTTTCCAAAAGTTCTGCTTCTTTGTTTTGAATATCTATTGAAATATCCGAAAACATTGTTTTCATTTGCAAAACTTGATCTTCTAAGAACTCGGATTTTATATTGAAATTATTGTTAATAATATCAACTTTTTCCAGCAAACCGGCCATTTCAGCGCTTAAATCAAGGTCCTTGACGGCTTTAATGACGTCTTCATTGCGATTATTTTCAGTGTAATCAATTAGCACCTTGACAGGTTCTGTAAGATTTTGTGCATAATCCTGAAGATTTCTTATACCGCACAGGGTATCCTGCGCCATTATGGTAATAGAATCAAAATTTTGTTGTAAAGTTCCGGAGGTTTCCGCCGCATATTTATCAGATTTGTTCAAAACTTCAGCCAGTGAAGATTTTATCGTTTCCAAATCATTAGTATACTCGTGGTTAGCCTCTTCAAGTTCTTTAAACTTTACTTGCAATTCAGATTTTAAAAACTCATTATCGTATTTTAAAGTTTCGCTGTTAGCGTCTATCAGCTCATTGATTTGAGCGATTTTATGTTCCAGCAGCTCTTTATACGAACCCGTTTGAGAATTAACATTGTCCGAAACAAGTTTAATCCCCTCAGCCAGAAGCGCAACTCTTGCAGCGGTATTTTCCTGTGCGGTTTTTAGCGCAATGGACATTTCCTGATGAAAAATCCTTAATTCATCCGAAATTTTCAAAAACTCTTCTCTTGCAGCCTGAACACCGGAATCTGAAATATCAGAAAATCTGCCCTCAATAGCTTCAATCTTAGCGGCAAGATTATTAATATTCGTTGCAAATGCACCGGCCAACGCCTGAAAACGCTCTTCAAAAAGTTCTGCATTCTGTAACGCGCTTTCATCCTTAACCGACTCGTCTTTCAAGGATTTAATCTGTTCAAAAATATTATGGAATTTATTGTCCAGAGAATCTTTAAAATCTGCTATAGAATTTCTGATAAAAATTAACTCTTCCGCGTCAGATATTTCTTCCAGCCTTCCGTTAATTTCACCCAGCGATTTTTTCAAAATTTGAACATTTACAAGACTGCTCGCCTTTAAATCATCTATAAGTTCTAAAACATTTTTTAATTCTCTTGTCATCATAATTCTCTTTAAATTTTACGCAATAATTCCCTGATATAATTTTACCAGAATAATGGCATTTTTAGCAAGAATGTTAATATGTATTACAATTAGCAACAAAACGTGCCCTGAAAAAATATTAGTGTTAAAATATAATAAATAAGGAAGTAGAGAAATGAGTTACATAACTATTAATAAATCAAAATGCAAGGCTTGTTATTTATGCCTTAGCGAATGCCCTAAAAAGCTTTTAAAAATAGGGAATGAAGTTAATCACCTCGGTGAAAAACTTGTAGAATTTGACGACCCTAACCACGAATGTCTGGGCTGCGCGATGTGCGCAACAAGATGTCCTGATATGGCAATCACAGGAGTTTATAAAGAATAATGGCAGAACTAACAATCGGAAAAAAGATTTTAACAAAAGGTAACTACGCAATAGCGCACGCAGCCGTTCTTGCAGGATGCGAATGCTATTTTGGGTACCCTATCACACCGCAAAGCGAAATCGGTGAATATTTAAGTGTAAAAATGCAGGAAGAAGGACGCGCATTTGTTTGTGCAGAAAGCGAAATTTCTGCGATAAACATGGTAATGGGCGCTTGCTCAACCGGTGCCAAAGCGATGACATCTTCATCCTCCTGCGCTGTAGCCCTAATGCAAGAGGCAATCGCGTGCGCGTGCACAGATGAACTGCCTGTTGTTCTGATAAGCGTTATGAGAGGCGGCCCCGGCTTAGGTTACATCTACCCGTCACAGGGTGACTACAATCAGGCAACAATCACAGGCGGAAACGGCGATTTTAGAACAATAGTTCTTGCTCCGTCTACCGTTCAGGAATGCGTTGACCTTACTTACAAAGCATTCCACCTTGCCCACAAATACCGCAACCCTACCATCCTGCTTGCAGACGGACTTATGGGGCAAATGATGGAACCTGTTGAATTCAAGCCTTATCCGTATGAAGAAATTGATAACTCTGACTGGGCTTTAACAGGTGCGAAAGGCAGACCGGCACGTTCAATCAAATCACTTGCCGTTGACGCTGACAAGCAATGTGAACATATCAAAAATCTTTTTGCAAAATACAAAAAAATCGAAGAAAACGAAACAGAATGGGAAGAATTTGATACAGAAGATGCCGACATCATTCTTATGAGTTTCGGAAGCCCTTCAAGAGGCGTTAAATCCGCAGTTAAAGAACTTAGAAAACAAGGCTTGAAGGTCGGTTTCTTCCGTCCGATTACGCTGTTCCCGTTCCCGTCTAAGAGATTGGCGGAACTGGCGCAAAAAGTAAAAAAATTCGTTGTTATCGAAATCAACATGGGCCAAATGGTTCGCGACGTCCGCTTAGCCGTAAACGGTGCGGCAGAAGTTGAACAAATTAACAAGCCTGTCGGAGCGCCAATCGACGTTGAAACAATTATAGAAGAAGTTATGAGGATGAGTTAATTATGGCAGTACAAACATTTAAAATTCCGGAATCAATAAAAAAAGATATGAAATATTCGTTCTGCCCCGGCTGCGACCACGGCGTTGCAGTAAGACTCGTCGCAGAAGTTCTTGATGAATTAGGCTTAAGAGAAAATACCGTTGCTCCGGCATCAATCGGATGTTCTGTGTGCTTATATAATTTTCTTGACGTAGATATGGTTGAAGCACCTCACGGCAGAGCGCTTGCAAGCGCAACCGGTATCAAACGCGCACACCCTGAAAAATTTGTCTTTACCTATCAAGGTGACGGTGACTTCGCGTCAATCGGTCTGGCTGAAAGCTTACACGCAGCACTTCGTGGCGAAAAAGTAAGCGCAATTTGTATCAACAACACAACTTACGGCATGACCGGCGGCCAGATGGGCCCGACATCTTTAATCGGTCAGGTTACAACAACTTCTACAATGGGAAGAACCGTTGAAAACTACGGTTATCCGATTAAAATCGCAGAACACGTAGCGCTTTGCGACGGAACAGCTTACAGCGCAAGGGTTTCACTCGATACTGTTGCAAACATAAGAAAAGCAAAAGCCGCTATCAAAAAAGCATTTGAAGTTCAATTGAAAGGATTAGGCTTCGGGTTCGTGGAAATCCTTTCAACCTGCCCGACAAACTGGCACATGACTCCGACTCAGGCTCACGAAAGAGTAAGAAACGAAATGATGAAAGTCTTCGTTCCGGGTGTCTACAAAGATATTACAGCAAATAATCAATAGTAATAGGATGATTTTATGGAAAAGAATTTTATAATCGCCGGATTTGGCGGACAAGGTGTATTATTAGCAGGTGAAGTACTCGCAAACGCATTTATGCTTGCACAAAAACACGTTACCTGGTATCCAAGCTACGGCGCGGAAATGCGCGGAGGCACTGTTAACTGCGAAATAGTTACAGGTGACGAAGAAGTTTCAGCAGTAAACAAAAAAGATTTGGACTTCTTAATCGCGCTGAATCAACTCTCTTTCGACAAATTCCTGCCTAAACTAAAAAAAGGCGCAACAGTCATTGCAAATTCAACACTTGTAAATAAAATTAAACCGCTTGAAGGAATCAACTATATTTTTGCACCGATTTCGCAACTTGCCGCTGAACTTGGCAACGTCAAAATGGCAAATATCCTTTCTCTTGGTCTGCTTGCAAAACAACTGGGATTTGAAAGCCTTGAACTTCTCGAGAAAGCTTTAGATTCAGTGCTCCCTCCGCATAGAAAAAACCTCTTACCTATGAACTTTAAAGCCTTAAAATTAGGCTATGAGTATGATTTATTGCGTCAGCCGGTGTAGCGCCGGTGTTGGCACCCGAAAGGGTGACAAGCAGGGCGCGAAACACTACGACAGCGACGTTTCAAATTTCGCAATTGTTGATAACAATTGCTTGAAATTTGTCAGGAGCTAATTAAAAAGAATAAAATCACCTAAAAAGCGGATTTATAAATTCTCAAAAGATATTATCATCATGTTTGTGAAAGGACATCCCCCGATAATATTTGGATGAGGTATTATGAGAGAAAAGCTAAAACAATCAATTCGTGAAAAAGAGATTCAGATGAAAAAGCTGGCACCGTTGATTGATAAAAATCCTGTTTGTTCAAATTTGTTTAATAAAGTTTTAATAGAAAAAGCTGTGTTAAGAAAACAACTAGAAGAGTTGAATAACGACACGTTTTTTGGCCGTGTCAAACGTTTTCTGCCTAAAAATCAAACATTGATTTGCGATTATTTTAAATAAGCAGGGTTAGGCCCGCAGCACTCCTTACATACACGACGAACTTTTCTGCATAAGATGTAGAAAGGAGGGTTAAGCAATGACAGAAGAAATCAATAAAATAATAAAAGGCATCCTAGTCATTTTAGGACACCTAATATTAATTTTATCTTCATTATTGTAGGGTCTGCATCGGGCTATCTGATACATAGCCCACCCTGCTTTCATTATAAACTATATTAAAAAATTTTTCAAGCCCATGATTACAAACTAAATTCTTGAGCGACTTTATCTTTAACCGGCAGAGTAAACCCGAATGTTGAGCCGACTCCGACTTCGGACGTTACAAAAACTTTTCCGCCGTGGTGTTTTTCGATTGTGGTTTTAACAAGTTGAAGCCCGAGGCCTGTGCCTTTGATTGTGTGGGTTGCGTTTTCAACACGATAAAATCTGTCGAAAAGTTTCTTCAAATGTTCCGGTGCGATTCCGCAGCCCTCATCGGTTACACTTACACGAACATCATCATTTTCGCGTTCAAGACGCACCGTAATAGTAGAGTTTTCAGGCGAATATTTTATCGCGTTAGAAAGAAGATTCGTCAACGCGCGCTGAATACTGTTGTAATTGAACATAAAGTTTGGTATTTCGCCTGATTTTTGGATTGAAATTTTAATATTATTCTGTTCAAGAAGAATCTGCACCTGTTTAACCGCAGTTTCAGCAAGTTCGACGATATTGTTCGGAAGTTTTTCGATTTCATAGTCGGAATCAAGACGCGAAAAATCAAGAATATCGTTGACCATACTGTTAAGTCTGATAATCTCATCATTAAGCGTTGAAAGAAATTCTTTCTTAGTTTCAGCGTCGAATTCATCACCATAGTTATATAAAGTATCAATATAGCTTCTAAGAACAGTCACAGGCGTTCTAAGTTCGTGAGAAACATTAGAAATAAATTGAGAACGCATTGTATCAATTTCGGTTTCTTTAGTGATATCAATTAATACGATTATGTAGCCCAGATAATCACGATTTCGCGTAAACATAGGCGAAACAATTGATTTAATAACTCTTTTATCAACCTGAATATTAAAAACCGTCGGTGCGTTTTCACGTTCTTGAAGCGGTAAGGCTTTAAATTCTTCAATTTTTTCGCGGAAACAGAAATTGCCTTCTGTATCAATATAATCTTGAATTTTACTCTCTAAAATCTGTTCGTCGTCAAGTTCCAGAAGGTTTTGGGCGTGCGGGTTAACAAGAACCACATTATCGTTATTGTCACAAACAACAACTCCGTTGGCGATACTTAAAAGCACGGCTTCAAACTTGTTACGTTCAAGCGTAAGTTGTTCAATATTCTGTTCTTCATAAACGTGAAGTTTGCCGGACATATCGTTAAAAGCATTAAAAAGTGCCCTGACTTCGCGACTAACCTCCTGTTCTTCAATTTTATACCCGAATTCACCGGTAGAAATCTTCGCAACCCCATCTTTAAGCATACGAAGTTCACGGGTCGTAAGATAGGTGCTGATTAAAATTACAGACGCAAAAATCAGCCAGCAAAGTGCAAATACTGAAAAAATTGAAAATCTTGTTGTTGAAAATGTTTTATCCAGAGCATTTGCGCTAAAAACTATTGTAAAAGAGCCGCCAGACTTGCGGGGGGTAACAATAGAAAAAGTTCTTGCCGCCGCAGCAGCCGGATTTTCTTCGCTCAAAACAAGATTACCGGCCTCATCTACATATTTTATTGCAAGAATATTATCACTGCTGGAAATAATTGTTTTAAGAAATCCTGCCAGTTCGTCTTTTTCAGCGACTTGCGCAGACGAATCCGCGATAGTCTGAGCAATAACCTCGCCGTAATTCTGATAACTGCTTTTAAGATTATTCTGAATATTAAAGGAAGTCAAAATCCCGATACCAACAATCAAAAACGTACTGGACAAAAGCCCCGCGATTATTAATTTATTTTGTTTAGTTATATTGACTTCTCTATCTTCCATAATTTAGATTATAGCATTAAAAATTAAATTAGACTACTTCCAACGGCTCAACGACAAAATCAATTAAATAAGGCGCGTCGGAATCAAAACATTTTTGAAGCGCAACATTAATATCTTGCGCCCGTTCAACACGTGCTGCTTCAATGCCATAGGCTTTCGCCAACATCAAAAAGTCAGGATTATGAATCTGTGTTTGCGAATAACGTTTTTCACACATTCTTTCCTGAAGTTGACGAACCATTCCGAGATATCCGTTATTTAAAACAAAAATTTTGACAGGCAAACCATATTCAACACAAGTCGCAAGTTCCTGAATATTCATCTGCAAACTTCCGTCACCTGTAATGCAGATAACCGGAGCGCCGTTTTGCGCAATGCTTGCACCAATCGCCGCAGGAAACCCGAATCCCATTGTGCCCGAACCGCCAGAAGTCAAAAATTGGCCGGCATGACTAAACTTATAACCCTTTGCCGCCCATAACTGGTGCTGGCCGACTTCGGTCGTAACAGTTAAATTTTTGTCTTTCGTAAACTCATAAATAGCCTCAATAACCTCAAACGAATGAAGTTTGTCGGATTTTTTTTCAGGTTTACGGTTGCGGCTTTTAAGAATTTGAGCCTCATTTGCCCAGCCGATAAAATTATTTTCGACAAGCCCGATAAGTGCGCCCAAAACCTCTTTAACATCGCCAACAACGCCAAGTCGGGCATTAAGTACGCGAGAAATCTCATTTTCGTTAATATCAATTTGGATTAGATTGCGTTCAAGTTCACCATTCGGGAAACAACAGCTTATGCGGTCGTTAAATCTGGCGCCAAGAGAGATGATTAAGTCACTTTCGCGTAAAATCTGGTTTGCACTGAATGAGCCAAAAAGTCCAATCATTCCGAAATAAAGCGGATGGCTCTGCGGGAAAGCACCAAGTCCCATCATTGTAGAAACAACAGGAATATTTGCCGCCTGCGCAAATTGTGTCAATTCAGCGGCCGCGCCTGAATGCACTACGCCGCCGCCGGCTACGATTACCGGATGTTTCGCACTGTTTAGTAGCGCAAGAATTTCAGGGATTCTTTCAAGTTTTGAACACGATTCTACCGCCGGCAACTTTAAACCTTCAAATTCTGCTGTTTCGGTAAAAATATTTTTCGCAAGGTCAACCACTACAGGGCCTTTTTTACCCGAAAGCGCCGTTGAAAAAGCTTCCACAAGTGTCTTTTCAAGGTCACAAGCGCCGGTTACCTGAAAAGTTTTTTTAGTACAAGGCCTTGTAATATCAACGATATCAACCTCTTGAAACGCGTCTTTGCCAATTAATTCTTTAGAAACCTGACCCGTCAAAACCACCAGCGGGTAGCCGTCAAGATAAGCATTTGCAAGCCCTGTGACAATATTTGTCGCCCCCGGGCCGGAAGTAACAAGCACAACGCCGACTTTACCTCCTGCTAATGTTGGGCTTAAAGTCTTGCCATTGTCGAAGTTGTGGCTGGCACTCAGTGCCGCGCGACTGTAACCCTCTGCCTCATGCACTGACGCCTGTTCATGCCGGCTGAGAATATGTTTGATTTCACTTTGCGCAAACAATTCATCGTAAACCTTCAGCACAATGCCGCCGGGATAGCCGAAAATCGTATCTACTCCGAGGTTTTTAAGGGTTTCCACTAAAATTTTTGCGCCCGTAAGGGTCTTTGTCGTAACTTGCATTGCCATTTTATTTTACCATGAAATATTATAAATCTTCTTCAACATCGCGAGGTTGAACAATAGTTGAACGCAATTTTTCTACATAAACCTGATTGCGCTCCTGATTTTCGACCTGAATGTCGCGTTTTTTCTCTAACTTAACCTTTTTTTCTTCAAGTTTTGCACGTTTTTTATCAACTTTAGCCTGCGCTTTTTGTTGTTTTTCAAGGGCTTTAGCCTCTTTTGCGTCAAATTCAACGAAATCAGTCACAAACTCCTCATCAATCGGAAACGGGGTTCCAACAACAGGCGGCACGGAAGCCTTTTTCGCAAACGCCATATCAAATGATAACAAAAGCGCTAAACATAGAACAAAAATTCTCATACATCACCCCTTAGTATTTTTCAATAATTTCCATAATGCCTTTTTTCGCTACCGCAAAGATTTCGCCCATTTGCGCTTCTTCATACGGTGCGCCTTCGGCAGTTGTTTGAAACTCAATAATTTTGCCGCTTTTGGTTAAAACGATGTTTGCGTCAACCTGCGCACGGCAATCTTCTTCGTACTCTAAATCCAAACGGACTTCGCCGTCAACGATTCCGGCAGAAATCGCACCGATTGGCTCAATAATTGGGTTTTCAGCCAGTTGACCGGAAGCAAGAAGTTTTTCAACCGCAATTTTTAATGCAAGAAATCCGCCGCAAATACTTGCCGTACGGGTTCCGCCGTCAGCCTGAATAACATCCGCGTCAATCGTTATTGTAAGTTCAGGCATTTTTTCTAAATCCACACAGGCTCTAAGGCTTCTGCCTATAAGGCGCTGAATCTCCTGCGTTCTGCCTGAAATCTTCGTACGCTCACGCTGACAGCGCGTACTTGTTGAAGACGGAAGCAAAGAATATTCAGCCGTAACCCAGCCGCGGTTATCCTCTTTTGCCATCCATTTAGGTTTTCCAACCTCAACAGACGCCGTTGTGATAACCTTTGTCTCACCAAACTCCGCTAACACTGAGCCAGGTGCGTGTTTGGTAAAATCCTTTGTAAATCTTATCTCTCTTAATTCGTCATTTTTTCTGTTTCTCATACTATCTCCTAACTGAGCCATCGTAATCCCATTTGTAAATCGAACCGCAATATTTACACACAGCATGCCCGTTCATAAACGCCAGATCCGGTGTAAATTTATATCCGTCAACAGTTATTTCAATCTCGCCTTTTTCGTTGTAATCCATCTTAAAAGTTCGGCTTCCGCGATAATCAGGCGCAAACATAAGTTCAAATCTATCAACCGTTTTGCAGTTCTTACATTTAAACATTAAACTTCCTCATCATCCTTTAAATTTGCCCTGCGCAAAATCTCAGGGTCAAGCTGTTTTTTACCCTTTGAAGATTTCTTTTTTGCACCGGTATTTTTCTTGCCGGCAAGTTTTTTGTACCAGAGCGTCCAACAAATACTTCTCAACGGAAGCGTAAACCCGAAAACAACAAAGCCTACTAAACCTCCAAATAATGCACGGGAAATGAATTCAGGCGTAATTTGTAACATCAAAGGCAATCTTGCATTCAAAACATTGACTGGCTCTGTGGCAACAATAAGCCAGGAAAGATTCGCCGCAAAACTCTTTATATCAACGATTTTGGATAGCCCAAAAGTACACAACTCTGTCAGCCCCCACGCAACTATTAACAGAATTACCGCGAGTGAAAGTGTTTTCAAAAAATTTCCCTTAACAAGGTTAAAACTTTTTGTAAAACAATTTACAACACCAGCCTCAGTTTCGAACGTAAACACCTGAAACACAAGGATAAAATAAATGAATAAAATTCCACCCAAAATAAATAAAAACGGATTGAAAGCGGCAAGGCTTAGAATAGAAATCATAAGCCACAGCAAAATATATGACCAGATGTATCTTTTCACCAGACCGTTATGCGCCGGAAAATCGTAAACCTTACCCGAAGTCAGCGCGCTGTGCGTCATAGAATTTAACGCCGCGTACGCAACAAGATATTTCCAAAACGCCGAAATCATCAACACCAGCCCCGGTAAAATTACCAGAAGCACAAGCGCCAATTGTTTTGACGGCTCTGCAAAAAATTCATACTTACCGGCCAATTCAGGCAGCACATCCTTCAAATACAAAGCGGGCGCACCGATTAAAATCAGCCCCAAAATTTGTCCGAGCACCGGAAACGCCATATATGCAACAAATTTATGAATATTCATCACATACATCTGTAAGCTTTTAAACAAAATGTTAACAAAATTATTACTATTTTTCATAACCGCCCTTATTTTGTTTTGTTTATACTATAATATATTTTATAACAAATCAGGAAAAAAGAAAATGGCTGACATCAGGGAATTAATTTCCTCGTTTACAGAAGAAGATTACGAAAAGAGTTTAGTAAATTTACATATCCACACAAACCACTCCGACGGCGTCGGCGACTTTGAAGACATCGTAAATCAGGCGCAGGAAAAAGGTTATAAGTACATAGCAATTTCTGATCACAACACCATGAACGGTTATATAGAAACCGGAATCCAACGCGATTTTCTTATTCCGGCCTGCGAATTTGACGTCTGGTGCGGTTATGTTTTCTGCCACCTTCTTGCGTACGGAATAGATTACAACCACCCTGCAATCAAACCGTTTTTTGCAAAACATAAATACGAAACCGTTCGTAACGTAATCCGTTTACTTCCAACACGCAACCTGAAAAAATTAATCGACGCAATCCACGAAGCGGGCGGAATCGCAGTAGTCGCGCACCCTGCGTGTTACTGGGCGTTAAGCCTTGACAGCCTTTTTGCAAAAATGAAAAAACTCGGACTTGACGGGGCGGAATGCTATTACCCTTATGGCCGCCTGAGAGGAATTATTAAATTCCACAAACGTGAACACGTAATCAAATACGCAGACAAACACGGCCTAATCAAAACCGGCGGCACCGACCTGCATAAAGAAATTTTAGAACCTATTAAATTAAAAAAGAAATTGGTCAGGCATTAATCAAATTGACAAGGGTTAAAAAATAGTTTAAAATTAATATGTAATTATATAAATTCTGGAGGTACTAATGAAAAAACAAATCCTGAAAAGCCGTGATTTATGGCCGTTTCCAGTGAGGGGGGGGGGGCAAGA
>CAMUPF010000019.1 GCA_947090755.1 uncultured Candidatus Melainabacteria bacterium
GGTTTCTTTTGGTCCGGCTCTGTCATTTCTTCTGGAGAGTCTGGCACAGCATGGCACCAGTTTTTCGATACGGGCCACCGCGCCCCGGACACGCGGTCCAGTGGCCGCTACGTTCGTTGCGTCCGCCGCTAGGTCGGTGGGGCGTTCAGGAGTTAAATTATTCAGTCATTTCGCGTTTTTCGTAGCGTAGGTGATTCTGAATAACTCCCGCGTTGAAATCTGAAACCTGAAGAAATGATATAGAATTTTAGTTCATCAATTTGAAAATTTTATATTAAGCGTACCTCATAATTATTTGGTTATTTACTATTTAATTATACCCTTAAAACGCAGCCAGGTCAAGGAAATACGGGCAAAATACACCAAATGTATGAGCTGTAAATTTCCCCGAAATTAAACTAAATATACCTACATATTTAATACCGGATTTCGGGTTTGCGGCGGAAGGGTTTCCCTTCCGCCGCACTTTTTAAATTCTAGCCATTAGGGTAGTTTTCTATTAGACAGGTGTGTGATATATTTCTGTTATAGCGATTAGGAGGAATTAGTTCAATATGGCAAGATACGAGCATTTGCCTATTTATAAGACAACTTACGACTTATTTATAGATGTGTTGCAGGTGACCAAAACTTTTCCGAAAGATTACAGGTATACCCTTGGAGAACATTTCCACCAATCCGCTATAAAATTACTGAAACAAGTGTATATAACCAATACGGCCAGAGATAAGGTCGAGTCTTTGAAGCTTTTGTTGTGTTATACACAGGAGTTGGGCGTTCTTATTAGAGCTGCCCACGACCTGAAAATACTGGGTGATACTCGATTCTTTTCGTTGATTCAAAAACGCGATAGTCTCGAAAAACAGTCCACAGGTTGGTTAAAATCTTTTGAAAATACGGCCGGAGTCTGTTCCCCTGTGTAGGAGCAGAGTGTGCTATTTTATCTCGTCGGCAGCGGTTCTTACTCAACACTTTATGTGTCCGGTTTGAACAAAAGTCAGAGCCTAAAACTCTGAGTCGGCTATGCGAATCGCTTTCGTTTTTTATTGAACGTCGGCTTTTGCTTATCCGATTTTTGACTGCCTCCAAGCGTCCGGTAACTTTTGGTCCGGCTCTGTCATTTCTTCTGGAGAGTCTGGCACAGCATGGAACCAGAATTTCAATACGGGCAACCGCAACCCGAACACGCGGTCCAATGGCAACAACGTTCGTTGCGTCCGCCGCTAGGTCGGTGGGGCGTTCAGGTGATAAAACAGAAGATTTTTTCCTGTCTTTCTAAGGGGAATATGGCTAGAAACAGGCACAACAAACGTAAATTCAAAAATGTTGATTTCAAATTTGATTTCACCATCAATGACCTTTACAAAGCTTATTACGAATGCAGAAGACGCAAGCGTGGCTCCTTTTCTGCAATGGAGTTTGAGTTCGATTTAGAGTCTAATATGATGAAACTTTACGATGACTTAAAGTCCGGTCAATATGAAATCGGCCAGAGTATATGTTTCGTTGTCCTGAAGCCGAAACCCCGTGAAGTATGGGCCGCGTCTTTCAGGGACAGAATCGTTCATCACCTCGTGTATAACGCTATTAAAGACAGATTCTACGCCGGCTTTATCCGCGATACTTACAGCTGTATTCCGGGGCGCGGAACACTGAACGCCGCGAAAAAAGTCGCCCGGCACGCAAAAGCTGTTACCCGTGACTATACGAAAAAGGCTTATTATCTTAAGGCTGATTTGAAAAACTTCTTCGTGTCTATTGATAAGGATATTCTTTATGAAAAATTAGTGGAGAAAATTCCGGAAGTTTGGCTTCAAAAACTGGTTAAGCAGATTGTCTACCACAATCCGAAAGATAAAGTTATGGTTCAATCGCCGCAGTGGAAGTTTAATCTGCTTCCGGCTTACAAAAGCCTATGGAACTGTTCACCGCAAAAAGGTTTGCCTATAGGAAACCTTACAAGCCAGTTTTTCAGTAATGTTTACCTTGACGCGCTCGACCAGTATGTAAAACACGTTCTCAAATGTAAGTATTATTGCAGGTATGTTGATGATTTCGTCATTATGGATGAATCTCCACAAAGGCTCAATTACTGTTATGATAAAATCGCTGATTTTCTTTCACGCGAACTTCTCATTACTCTTCACAGGGATAAAAAGACTGTTAATCTGGTTTCTAACGGAATTGATTTTGTGGGATACGTTGCAAAACCTAACCGCTTTTTGCTCCGTCAAAGAACTTTAAGGGAGATTTTCAGGCTCATAAAACGTTATGAAAAAGGCGTCTTTGACCTTGGGGAAAATGTGCTTGAATGGCTTTATTTTGTGTTCAACAGTTATATCGGAATGCTGCGCGCCGTGAACGGTTATTCGCTGCGCAGGATTATCTGTAAAAAAGTTTCATATCCGTTTTATTTTTCCGTTAAAGATTTCACCTGTGTAAAACAGGCGTTTATCCTGAAACGTTTATGGGATTATGCGGGCGCCGCTTGATTGTAAAGTTCTTGATTTTTACCGCGGGCTCCTGTACAATTGTATTAACAGGACATGCAGGAAGTTTTAAATGAACACTACTCAACAACTCGAAAAGAAAATTAATAAATCATACAAATCAGGTAACGTTAAAAAAGCAATCGAACTCTGTCAGCACGGGCTTAAAGACGATCCGACAAATGCTGATTTGCATGTTCGCCTCGGGGATTTATATCTCGCGTGGCATATTGATATTTCTAACTCCTGCCAGTACATTGACGACGCTATCACCGAATATCAGCGCGCTTTAGAATCTTACATTGATTCTTCTCTGGTTTATTTTAAAATAGGGCAGGCGCTGTTTTACAAGGGCGATCTCGATAAAGCCGTTAATTACCTCAATACATCTTTATCCAAAAATGAACGGCAGCCCAAAGCTTATTACTTAATGGCGCAAATTTATTCGAAAAAAGCACGGTTTCAAGAAGCCATAGACTATGCAAAAAAAGCAATTTCCGCCGCGCCGCTGAACACTTCTTCCGTAAGATACCTGCTTGCAAGTTTGTATGAAATTTCTACATATAAAGCCGGTTTAAGAAAATGTCTTGCTAAATGGGAATATCTCCTTGCTGTTTTAACTTTCCCATTCGACAGCGTTTCTTTAGGTTATGTTTCAAAAGTTTTTGCTAATTTGAAATTCTTCCCTGCGCTTTTCAGTGCGTATATGAATGTTCAGCGTCAAAAATACGATGAGGCTCTGGAAATTTATCTTAAAACAATCGATAAGGCTCCGGGCTTTACACCGCTTTATTGCCTTTTGGGTGATGTTTACCTCGCGCTTGGAAGATTTGAAGACGCTATTACCGAGTACAAAATGGCTATCTGGCTTGATACATTGAATATTCCGGCCTACAAGCACCTCTGTCAGGCTTATGAAGAACAGGGCGATTTTGACAGCGCCGTCGATGTTTACAACAAAATTCTGAAAATTACGCCGAATCTGCCGGAAGTTCACGCTAATCTCGCCAATATTTTGTACGTTAAAGGCGATATTAAAGGCGCAATTTCTCACTTCCAGACTGCCGTTACCTTAAACCCGCGTAAAAACTGGACAAGTGTCGTTAACCAGACGCTCGGGTTTGTTTTTCAGGAGGCAAGTAACGATTTAGACGCGGCAATAAGTTCTTATCAAAGTGCTTACCTCTTAACACCTGAAGATATTGATGTTTACATCAATCTCGGAAGCGCGTTTTATGACAAAGAAGATATCGACAATGCACTTGCCGTCTATCGCAATGCGCTGGAATTAGACCCGACAAATGCACGTATTCATTGTAATCTCGGGTTTCTGCACTGGGGACGCGGCGATTTGGACGAAGCGGTCACCGAGTACGAACTCGCGATAAAATATGACCCGAATTACGACATCGCATACAACAACCTCGGCGTTATTCACCTTGACGATCTTGGCCGTGTCGCGCGCGCAATCGAACTTTTTAGAAAATCTGTTGAATGCAATCCGAATTATGCGCTCGCACATTTTAACCTCGCACGCGCCGTAACTATTACCGGTGACAAGATAGAAGCCGCAAAGCTTTATCAGGTCGCGCAGGACGTTAACAACGTTACTAACGAAATGGATCCGCAAGAAATTACCGACAAAATTAATGATTTATTCGCTTAACTTAAAGCGCCCTACTTTTTGCTCTGTGTGTAATTCTCAAGTGCTACCTGCCAGTTTTCTTTTGTGTCCGGCATCGTCCGCTCTGCAATGTCTTCCGGCAATCCCGCATGGTGTAAGCGCGGAAGCAGCCAGCTTTCAGGGTATTCAATCGGCATGTTTACTTCATCATCAGAATCCTGACAGATGAAAATGGTTTCTCCGCTTTTGTCCGTTCTTGCGCCGACAATCGTTATTTCGTGCCCGCCCGCAATAGAATCCTGCGGCCTGCTGAAATCCGGCTGCTCCTTGTCTTTTTCGAAATATGTTATCCCGATAATTACATTCTGATCGCGTTTCAACGTGTCCAAAATTTGTTGTTTAGTTGTGGCAAAATCACATTCATAACCCGTTACAACCAGATTATCATCTACTTTCTGGTAAAGCATTGAGGTCGTACTTTTGTTTTCGGCAACAGACTCGATGAATGTTTTTTCAAACTCGATTAACCCTGTTTTTTCTGTAGCAAAATCACCCTTGCGCTCGTCTATTAACGAGTTGTATGTCTGCTGCGATCCTAAATTCATAAGGGTTGACTGGATTAAAACATCCGTTGCGTTGCGTTCCAGACCGTCTTGATGTTTTGTTTGAATCTGTGCTCGTAAAATAGCATCTTTGTCAGGCTTTAACTTGATTTTAACGCGTTCGGAATCTATTACCTCGTAAGGCACCTTAAACGCGTTTAAAAGCCACACCGCTTCTGCTGTGTTCTTTGAAAGATTGCGGAAATTTACAATTTTATCCGTTTCAAGTTTCGGTGAAGTCAAATCTTTTGCGAATCGTGCAAATTCAGCCTGATGTTTGCTTGCAAGGTTAAATTCCACACACGCGGTCGGGCAGGTGCTTGAATGAAGGTCTTTAAACTTGGAATCTGCCTCCTGCAATGTTCTGAACCCTAAATCGCTGTTGTCTAAAAGCGATTGTAAAATCGGCGCTTTATAGCTCTCAGGGATATCGCCGAGTTTTTGGTTGATTGAATACGGGAATGCCAGCGTTTGTATAACGTTTTTGAGTATTTCCTGTTTGTCCAAACCTTCTGCTCTCGGCGTTGTAGCGATTTCGTGCAGGTTTGAAAGTACGCTCGATTTGTCATCAGCGTTATCTTTTAACAGAATCCCGCTTTTCAAAAGCCCGTTGAGAAGTTTCTTTTCTTCCGGCTTAAGCTCTTTCGAAACTGTATTAAATTGGCTTTGTTCTTCTTTTGTAGACAGTTTTGTACGGAATTTTACACTTGAATTGTCAGGCGCGGCACAGAAATTTACCTGTCTGTTTGCCGGCGCGATTTCGGGTTCGCTAACATTTTTGTTGTTGTTAATGCGAACAGAAGGGGCTATATTATATGAAGATATTCCGTTTACACACACTGTCATACTTATTTAAAGTCATTTTACCACGAAATTTTGCTAATATTTTCGCTGGCACTTAACATTTCTTAACTCTCTACAATTGTAAAAGGAACACTTAAAAATACCGTAATAAGTGCATTTTTGACACTTTATGCTCTTTTCTTTTACCAGTGGGCTTTTACACCAATCGGGCTATTTTGTTTTTAAAGTGTTGACAAAAATATTAATATAGGTTATAGTAAAAGTGTTGAAAGAAGTGTTTGAAAAACACTTAATAAAAAGGGCAAAGGTTAGTACATCAAGCCCGAAGGAGGTCAAAATGATCGCAATTAATCCAATTAGAGTAAATACAACACCGATAGCTTTCGGAAACACACATAATAACTATAATCATACAGTAGATAACCATTATGACAGCAATATGCCAAACGTTGCGGCACTTGCAATTCAAGGCGAAGGCGCAAGAACAAGCTTTGAAAAAGACTGGAACGTAACTAAAGAAGCAGACGCTGTACAATCAAATCTATTCCTTTCACCAATTTATAAAATTCAAAAGGCTATAAAGATTATTCAAAATAAGAAATCTCAAGCCGAACAAAATATTCCGCATATTATGTATAACGCATAATGTGACGCGAAATCCGATAACTTATATTTACCCTAAGACAAAAAGCCCCGCAAGGGGCTTTGCTATTAAATCGCATTGCTCGGTATTGACATGATATAAAACATGCCGCATAATAATCATAGAAAGTGAGGATTATATGAAAAAACTTATTGTAAACATTTGTGCAGGGGGGGGGGGGAGCCGGCTGAGCCGCTCGACTGAGTCGAGAGCCCTCCATTGCGACCCGTGCGTATGGACGAAGTCCCGAGCATTTACCATGGCGGAGATTTTATTGTCATTGACAATAATCGGTGTAGTTGCAGCGATAACTTTGCCATCATTGACGGGCAATATTAACGAACGTACGTGGAACACGCAGAGAAAAGCGCTTTATGCGCGATTTAGTCAGGCAATAGCACTTATGCCGGCGTTGAACGGCTACGGAACCTTAATCGAAGGAAGCGACTCAACCTCAGCAGTTGACACCGCTGCTGAAACATTTGTCACAGAAGGGCTTTCAAAAGTTCTCAAAATAAACAATATCTGTGACAGCGAACACCTCGCTGACTGTGGGATTCCTGCTAAAATAACGGCGTTAAATGGTCGCATCGCTTATTCAACATTCCCTAAAACTCTTCTTGAATTTAATCAAAGTTTTGATTATTCTCTGTCTGCTGATTGGGGAAATTTTAGTTATAAACAACCTGATACTAAGGCTGCAGCTTTTGAAACGGCTAATGGAGAATCAATTGCTGTTTTTTATTACCCGCGTTGTCAGCCAAGAACAGAGGGGGCAGGCTACTATGTGGCACCTAAAATGTGCGCGAATTTTATCTATGACCTGAACGGCGCAAAAGGGCCTAATACTGTTGGTAAAGATATAGGTTTTATTACGGCAGTTTATCCTTCGGATTCTGTTGTTGTAGCTCCTCTGCCCACTCCTGCCATTGTAGGTATGACAACTCAACGTCTTGCTGCGAGGATGTGCACTAATTTCAATGCAGAAACCAGACTGCCAAATAATGAGGAATTGATGTCATTGTTTTATAATAAACCGTTATTAGGGCCTGATTATTATGATATTTGGTCAAATACAATTTCTACTAATATTAATTTGGGGTATAGTATGCAATTGAAAACGGGTATTATGAATTTAAGAGCGCGTGGAATGACTGATAATGTTATTTGTATAATGCGTTAAAAAAGGAGCCGGATGGCTCCTTTTTAGTTTACTAATTGTGCAAATTTTTCGATTCCTTCGTCGGTATTCATTTCTGTGACCGCGGTTAGAATTTCAGTGTCGGAAAGCTTAATCCCGCCGGCGATACCGTTTTCTTTCAACTTCTTAAGCGTTGAGCCAGCGTCTTTTACTGTGAAAACGAATTCGTTGAAGAAATTTTTATTTTTGACGTTTAGCTTTGCTGCGAGTTTGTGAGCGTTTTTAGCGCTTAGATATCCGGCCTGTTTAAAGCCTTTTTCGCCCATAACTGTCAGGTAAAGCGCCGCGCAAAGCCCCATAAGTGCTTGATTTGAACAGATGTTGCTGGTTGCTTTTTCGCGCTTGATGTGCTGTTCGCGGGTCTGAATTGTCAGACAGTAGGCTGTGTTGCCGTCTTTATCGACTGTTCTGCCTGCAAGTCTGCCCGGAAGCTGGCGCATATATTTTTCTTTGCAAGCCATAACACCTGCATACGGGCCGCCAAAAGATTGCGGGATTCCCAGCGGCTGGATGTCACCAACAACGATGTCAGCGTTTCTTGGCGGTTCTAAAATAGATAATGCGCTAAGGTTTGTACAAACGATTAAAAGCGTGCCTTCAACTTCAGGCGTTTTAATGATTTCGCCGTAATAGTCAGGAGTTTGGATTAAAACGCAGGCGTATTCGGACAAATTATCCGGAAGTTTGTCGCTAAATTTTTCAATTTCGATGTTCTTTGCCCACGCGTAGGTGTTGATAACTTTTTCGTATTCAGGGTTGATATTTGTGTGTACGAGCGCTTTTGTCTTTTTTGAAATACGTGCTGCCATCAAAATAGCTTCTGCGCAGGCGGTTGCACCGTCGTAGACCGTTGCGTTTGCAATATCCATGCCGGTAAGACGACACATCATTGTTTGGAATTCGTACATAACCTGAAGCGTACCTTGAGAAATTTCAGCCTGATACGGGGTGTAGGCGGTCAGAAATTCCCAGCGCTGTGCTGTTTGGGCAACGCATGCCGGTATGAATTTGTTATAACAACCGGCGCCTAAAAAGCTTTCTTCCGGCAGATTGTTTTTAGCGGCAAGCCCTTTGATGATTTTTTGTGTTTCAAGTTCGCTTTTAGCCTTGCCGAGTTCTTTTTCAAAATCAACGGGAACGGCTGTTTGCGGGATTTGGGCAAATAAATCATCAATTGACTGCATACCAATTTCAGCCAGCATTTTGGCTTTAGTTTCATCGTTATGTACTAAAAAGTTTTCCATTAATGTACGCTTTCTTTGTAGTCTTCGTATTCCATCAGGTCGTTCATTTCAGCGCTGTCGCCGGTTGCTTCAACTTTTATAAGCCAGCCGTTTTCGTAAACATCCTGATTTAATTCTTCCGGAGTTTCAACGAGAGTTTCGTTTACTTCAATAACTTTGCCGGATATTGGCATATAAATTTCAGACGCGGCTTTAACGGATTCAATTGCGCCGAAAGATTCGCCTTTTTTAAATTCTGTACCGGTTTCCGGGAGTTCCAAGAATACAATATCCCCTAATTGTTCAACGGCGTAGTCGGTAAGGCCGATTGTAAATGTGCCGTCTTCGTTGTCTAACAGGTATTCGTGTGTTGATGAACATAAGATTTTCTCTGTGATACCCATTTTATTCTCCTTTTACTTTGTTTCTTTTGGTAACAAAAGGTTTTTTCACGACGAGAGCGTCGTGTAATTTTTCTCTTATCATAACTTGAACAATAGAATCTGTGCAAATTTCTTTAAGATTTTTAACATAAGCGAGCGCTATGTTTGCGCCAAGTGTTGGTGATGGGGCGCCGCTGGTAATGTGTCCGACTTTTTCACCGTTGAAATAAACTTCGTATTCGTGGCGTGCGATTGATTTGTCGAGCATTTTTAATGCGATTAATTTTTTAGTGCCGCCGTTTGCGAGTTGTTCCATAATAACATTTTTGCCGTTGTAGTCCTCTTTTTTATCTTTCGGGATAGACCATGATAAGCCTGCTTCAATTGGAGTTGTGGTTTCGTCTAAGTCGTTACCGTACAGGTGTAGGGCTGCTTCTAATCTTAATGTGTCGCGTGCCCCGAGGCCGATAGGTTTTATACCAAATTCGGCGCCGTCTTCGAGGATTTTATCCCAGAGGTATTCGGAAAACTCGTTTTCGACTAAGATTTCATAGCCGTCCTCGCCGGTGTAGCCGGTGCGCGACGCCAGAACCTTAACCCCTGCGACTTCGCCGGTTTTGATTGTGAAAGACTCCTGATTCGTGTTTAAACCCATTTTTCTCATTAATTCAGCGGCTTTCGGGCCTTGAACGGCCAGAAGTGAAAAGTTGTGTGACTGGTTGTCGATTTTTACGTCAAGCCCGCGTTTGTTGCGTACCAGCCAGTTTAGGTCTTCATCAAGTCTTGAGGCGTTACAGATTATAAGGTATTCGGTAATCCCTAATTTGTAAATAATAAGGTCGTCGATAAGCCCGCCGTTTTTGTTTGGAAGCTGGCAGTAAACAGCCTTTTCGTAAGTAAGTTTTGAAATATCCTGCGGCACGACAGAGTTAAGAAATTTAAGCGCATCCTTACCTGATACAAAAACTTCGCCCATGTGCGACACGTCAAAAAGCCCTACAGCGTTTCTTACGGTATTGT
The DNA here is from genome assembly GCA_947090755.1 of uncultured Candidatus Melainabacteria bacterium. Taxonomy (GTDB): domain Bacteria; phylum Cyanobacteriota; class Vampirovibrionia; order Gastranaerophilales; family Gastranaerophilaceae; genus Gastranaerophilus. The sequence goes on from CAMUPF010000019.1 coordinate 9,990, forward strand.
GTTCTTCAATGATAGAAGTTTTATATTGTACCGGCATGTGCCAGCCTGCAAAGTCTACCATTTTTGCGCCAAGTGCGACGTGTTTGTCGTGTAAGTAAGTTTCTTTTGTCATAAAATTTCCCCTTTAATTACTTCTCTGAAACCATTTTGCCAGTTCTTTATGTTCAAAAAATTTGCAAATTGGTCGTCCGTGCGGGCAGGTGTAAGGCATTTTTGTTGTCCGCCATTTCTTGATGATTTCCTGCATCTGCCAGGTGGAAAGCTTCTGTCCTGCTTTTACTGCGGCTTTGCAGGAGGTTGTGATAAGAATTTTTTCTTCTAAATGGTCGATATCGCCCTCAATGTGTTCTAAAATGTCGGTCAAAATCTCTTTCGGATTCACGTTTGAGAGCATTTGCGGAACCTTGCGGAATATAAGTTCTGTGTCTGAAATAAACTCTATTCCGTAGCCGTAGCGTTCAAATTTATCGATATTTTCTTTAATTAGTGCCGCGTCAGTAGCAGAAACCGTCTGAACATCAGAGATGAAAAGCATTTGAGAAATTATTTCTTTTTCACTCATAAGTTTTTCGTAGATGTAGCGTTCTTCTGCGATGTGCTGGTCGACGATTTCAAGTCCGTCTTCTTTTTCGATTAAGATGTAAGTGTTTTTGTACTGGCCGATAATTTTATCCTCAGGCTCAGCGGGCGCAGTTTCTATTGGCGAAAAGATTTGTTTTTGTGAAATTTCTTCTTCGCGTGTTTGAATTATCTCCTGCGTTTTTTCTTCACTTAAATAAACAGTGTCGTCGTTTGATGGCGGTGTATGCGGAAACATTAAGTTAATAACAGTCGGGCTTTCAACCTGTACTTCGGGATTTTCAAATCTGCGTGGTGAAGGCTGGCTGATTTCCACGATGTTTGACGGGCGTTCCGTGTAGTTTGAAAGCCCTGAAAGTATGCCGCTCATAATAAAGTTGAATATTTGGTTAGGATTTTTATAGCGGACTTCTTTTTTTGTCGGGTGAACGTTAACGTCCACATCGGCTGCCGGAAGTTCAAGGTTGAGGATTACAATGGGGTATTTGCCGATTGCAAGCAGACTTTTGTACGCCATGTCAATTGATTTCAAGAATACAGGGCATTTAACGGTTCTTGAATTGATATAAATATGATAATATTTTTTACTTGAACGGGTTAAATCAGGTGTGCTTACGAAGCCGCTGATTTTTAGCCCTGAAAGTTCGTCGGTTCTTAAAACTTCTTTTAAATTTTTGGAAACTTCTTCACCGTAAATCTCTTTGATTGTTAAAAGCGGCATGTTTTGGCCGGTTGTTTTTAACATAGTTTTGCCGTTTTTCTTGAGTTCAAAGGCGACTTCCGGATGTGAAAGCGCCAGATTTTGGATTAATTCCTGAATGTATGAGAATTCGGTGTTTGAGTTTTTGAGGAATTTAAGACGCGCAGGTAGGTTGTAAAATAAATCTTTTACCTCCATAATTGTACCGACGGCACAACTTGTTTCAATCTTTTCAACCTCGGAGTTTTCGCATTTTACTCTTGTTCCGTGGTCGTAATCTTTTGTTCTTGTTGTGCAGGTGAGTTTTGATATGGAAATTATACTTGCCAGTGCTTCGCCGCGGAAACCGAGAGTGTGAATATCAAAAAGGTCTTCGCTTTCACGGATTTTGCTTGTGGCATGCTTGGAAAATGCCAGATAAATATCGTCCGGATGAATCCCGCATCCGTTGTCGGCGATTCTGATATCGCGGCAGTCGTTTGTAATTTCAATGCTTATACGGCCGGAACCCGCGTCAATAGAGTTTTCTACCAGTTCTTTTACAACTGATGCCGGACGTTCAATAACTTCTCCCGCCGCAATCTGGTTAATCAAATGTTTTGATAACTGCTGAATTCTTGCCATTTTTATCCCCTTCAATCCCTTTTTAATTCTACCCCAAACAAAATCTCCTCCATACGTTTGATTACAATATTGAAACAATTTTATATGATGAAAATGTTAGAGAAGAAAAGGGGAATGTATGGCAGTAAGAGGCAATACCAGATTAAAACCGGTACCGGAACCCGATTTGCAGGTCGTTAAGCCGGTTAAAACAACTAAGTACAGCGATATTGATTTGAATAACTGGAAAGATTACGGGCATGTTATGACGGATTCTTTGTGGGAGTTTCCTGCGCGCTCACGTGAAAACGGCCACTCAAACGAATACCACGGAAACTATATCCCGCAAATCGCACAACAGTTGTACGAAAGATTTACAAAGAAAAATGATATCGTTCTTGATATGTTTTTTGGCTCAGGAACTTCCGGTATAGAGGCGATTAATATGAACAGACGCTGCATCGGCGTTGAGTTGAAAGACGAACTTGCAGAAGCCGTTTCGGAAAAATTTACGCCTAAACAACTTGTCACAGATGTAAATATTATCTGCGCGGATTCTGCCTCAGAACTTGCAAAAGAAAAGATTAAAGCGCGTCTTGAAATTATGGGTGAAGAAAAAGCGCAACTTTTAATCCTCCACCCGCCTTATGACGACATCATCAAGTTTTCTGACCGCAAAGAAGATTTGTCTAATTGTTCTTCAACAGAGGAATTTTATGACTTGTTTGAAAAAGTTGCAAAAAACGGTTATGACATGCTTGAGAAAGGACGTTTTGCTGCATTGATTATCGGCGATAAATACGCTGATTCACAGTACATTCCGCTCGGTTTTGAATGTATGCGCAGAATGAACGAAATCGGTTTCACAACAAAAGCCGTTATTGTTAAAGATATTCAAGGCAACGAACGCTGCAAGGGCAAAGATGCTAATTTATGGCGCTATCGCGCACTTGCCGGCGGTTTCTATATCTTTAAACACGAGTACGTCATGATTTTCCAAAAGAAATAGCACGTAACGTGAGCCAAGGTCTAATATATAAATCCCCACTTAGTGGGACTTCTCTAATAACTCCCGATAGCTTTTGACCGGTATAATGCCGGCGGTTGTCGGGAATATTTTTTGCTTTGTGACATCAAGTACAGTCGAATTCTCTTCAATCGCGTAGACCGGAATATTACGTTTTATACATTCAAATACAGGCGTGGACCCAAGGCAGTCATGCGGCATAAGAAGAAAATCTAAGTCATTTATACTTACACCCTCTGTCGTGCTGAGTTTAGGCGCGTTACTTAAACCTAATAAAATACATGGCAGGAATGTCGGTGTGATATATTCTGACGCAGCCTTGCCGTCTATTAATTCTGTTGTTATTTCTAAATCGTCAAACGCAGGTGAGTGTGCGCACGGAACCTTCAACTCTTTTGAAATGTAGTGTGAAATTATGGCTTCAACGCCGCCAACCGGATCAACGCCTTCTCCGTTTTGATACTCAGGGTTCTCGTCTGCCGGATTTTCAAACATACAAACAATAGCAAGCGCTTCAGCGCCTTTGGTGAGTAATGATTTTGCGGTTTCAAGCAAGGTTTGGGGATTATTTACCTTTCCTGCGGAAATCCCGCTTTCTTCCATCGTAAACTCGACGCCTGCGGGTTCTTCGGTGATTTCATAAAACGGAATATCAAGCCCGTATACGGCTTTTACCGCATTCATTGTGTTTATGTGGACATTCAAAATGTGTTCGGGGATACCCTTATCGAAAATTATTCCGATTTTATTATCGTGCGAGGGCACAAGATTCAGGTGCCCTTTGAAAAACTCGTCCAGCGAATAGCCTTCAACATAAAACATGTTTTCGTTGATTCCTGAAAATCCGCCTGCGTTGACGACATTCGGATTTACAATAAGCCGGCAATGCCTTGAAATTTCGCGCGCATAAGGGCTTGCGTCGCCTGCAAATCCGCCGATACTTGCACCGACTCCGGTTGGTACTATAAATGCTCCGAGTTTTTTATCTTTGAACATATTGTAATTATAATATAAACCTTTGTAACTTTTTGTAACAAAAGCTGGTAGTATTTAAAGTTTTTAGCGCTGAATTCCGACAATTAGACTAATAGAACTCTAAGATAAGGAATATCAATTATGGGAATGGCAGCATCTCAGGCAAGATTACTAAGCATTACAGCCAGATTATCCGACAACGAACAGTCAGGACAACAGCTTTCTTATGCTAAAGAAAGACTTGCAGACAGAACCGATCAGGTTACAAAAGAGTACAATGAGGCCCTTAAAGCTACGAAATTACAAATTATGACAGGCTACGCTGACGGCGCGGCAAGTTATTCTGATATTTCGTTCGTGATGTTGACCAGCCCGCAGGTGGTTTCTTCTCTTGGACGTCAGTATTGTGTTACCGATAAAAAAGGTCGAGTACTTGTTGACCCTGATGTTGCTAAGGCTTTTATCGGCGCAAAAGGTTCACTGAACGCATTTTTAGGCGCTCTTACGCAAAAACAGGGAGGTCCTTTCTCTGTTTCAGACGTTGACCCTTCTAAAAAAGCAAACGGAACTGCTGATGCCGATGTCGTAAATAAAATTCACGAGGCATGGGATAAATATTTCAACAGTGTTGGTAAAAAATACGGCAATGGTCCTGATGATGAAAACCACAAATGGACATTCGCATATTTTGATAACACCGGTAAAATCGGCGACGGTTATGCAACAATTACTGTTGGCGATACTGCAATTGCCAACGAAGCGCTTAACTTTGAAGGCACAAATCAGGAACAATTAGAACTTTACAATTACGCAATGGCCATTACAGAGTCTTATTATTCCCAAAGCCATGATTTTTCACAGGGCGTTCAAACGCAGTACGATAAGGGAAATAGTTCAATGACGAACTATTATACAAACCTTTATAATAAAATGCTTACCTCCGGTTTTTACAGTTATACAGACACTCTTGCGGATACTCAAGGTGAAGACGGTAAACACTGGGTTTATAACACCGATTTGTACAAAGGTATTAACCGCACACAAACTCAAAATACTAAAGCTCAAAAAACAGACGGTACTCCGTTAAAAGACCCTAATACATTTGAGGAATATTTGAGAAGCGGTGAACTTTTACTTGAAACCTTCTCAAAATCAGAAGGCAAATTTGTTTCAACATCATTGAGTGAAGATACTTGTATTCAAGAGGTTGAAGACGATACAAAAATTGCAATCGCAGAGGCACAATACGAGGACGATCTGGCCCAAATCCAACGTCTGGATTCACGTTACGACCTGCAGATGAAACAGCTTGATACTGAACATAACACGTTGCAGACAGAATATGAATCAGTAAAAAATGTAATAACTAAAAACGTAGAAAGTTCATTCAAAACATTTGGATAACAGAAAGCCCCGAACATGGAGGTGCTGGCAGAGTAGGCTGTTACTCCACACTCGTCATTCTGAACTAGCGCGAGCGGGCGGAGTCCGGAGTGTCCGCAGGATACGGAGGCCTGTTTTCCGCGAGTCGAGCAAGAGAGTTTCGGTATCTGTCAAATAAAAAAAGGAGCCATGAGGCTCCTTTTTTTCTATAGTTGTCGACCTAGTCGACTTCTGCGAGTTTTTCGCGAACTTTTGTTTCGACTTCTGCCAGTAAATCAGGGTTTGCTGCAAGAAATTCTTTGGCTTTTTCACGGCCTTGTCCGAGTTTTTCGTCGTTATAGCTAAACCATGCACCGGCTTTGTTTACGATGTTGAGGTTTACTGCTACATCTAAAATATTTCCGATTTTGCAGATACCTTTGCCGAAGATGATATCAAATTCAGCTGTTCTGAACGGCGGTGCAACTTTATTTTTAAGAACTTTTACTCTTACGTGGTTACCGATGTCTTCGCCATCACCTTTTAATCCTTCGGTTCTTCTGATTTCCATACGGACTGACGCGTAGTATTTAAGTGCGTTACCACCGGTAGTTGTTTCAGGGTTGCCGTACATAACGCCGATTTTCATACGCAACTGGTTGATGAAAATAACAGTTGTGTTAGTTTTGCCGATAACCCCTGTTAATTTTCTGAGCGCTTTACTCATCAAACGTGCCTGTAAACCCATTTGCTGGTCTTCCATAGAACCGTCGATTTCGGCTTTAGGAACAAGTGCCGCAACGGAGTCGACAACGACAACATCAACAGCACCTGAACGTACAAGTTCTTCTGTGATATCAAGAGCCTGTTCACCTGTGTCAGGCTGTGAAATAAGAAGGTTATCAATATCAACACCTAAATTTCTTGCATATTCAGGGTCAAGCGCGTGTTCTGCGTCGACGTATGCGGCAATCCCGCCGCGTTTCTGGCATTCTGCAACAATGTGTTGGGCAAGTGTTGTTTTACCTGAACTTTCAGGTCCGTAAACTTCTATGATTCTTCCGCGCGGAACGCCGCCTATGCCGAGCGCTATATCCAATGCAAGAGAGCCTGTCGGAATCGCTTCAACATTTACAGACGGTTTGTCGCCAAGTTTCATGATTGAACCCTTGCCGAAATCTTTTTCGATTTTATCAATAGCGAGTTTTAACGCTTTACTTCTTTCCTCGCTTATTGCAGCGGGTTGAACTTCTTTTGTTGCCATTTTTTACTCCCAAGTATGTTTATCAATTTTTCTGTATAAACCGAGTGCCACAGGTTTATAGCAAGAAAGTGTGTTTTTAAGCTGGTAAATTTCTTTATTTAAGTCAATAATTTTTTGTCTTAAAGTTTCGTTGTCAGTTTTGCAGCGAATAAGTTCGACAACAACTTCGTCCATGCCTTCGAGTTTTTCGTCGATTGTTTTTGAAATTTGTTCGGAAATATTTTTTTCCATATCTTTGATAGAAGTCAGAATGCTTCTAACAGAAGCGGGCTGAGAAATTCTTTCAGAACCGCCGCGAACCATTGGAAGTGATACGCTTTTTGCGTCCTGATGAATTTTTTTAAGGTTTCTTACTTCATCATAAGAAAAATATGTTTGACCCTGACTGTTTTTCTTAGGTCTTATAGATGCTCTTTTACATAAATCCACTATTTCCTGATTGTCGACGCCCAAAATTTTTCTTACATCTTGAGGTGACAGGCTCTTTTCCTTTAACATTGTTTCTTGCATGTTTTACTATTCCTCTCCACTTTAACATTGTAATTTATTTGATTTAAAAATACAAATTATTAAGAAATCTTGTAACATGACGTTACATTTTTATGTAGCGGGGCTGTGATTTCGTGCTACAATGTGACTATGAACACGGTAGAACAACAGTTGAATATGCAAAAGGCGCTTTATCGGGAAATTTTTCTTAAATCTGTCGATGAGATTCAAAAAAGGCTTGAAGAATTGCGTCCTGATGGCGTTGATGGAGAACTTCTGGACACTTATGCGTCTGAATCAGCGGGCCGCAAATGGCAGGAAAAGGCCTTAACAGTTCTTAACGATGAGATTTCACATGATGTGTATCGAAAATTGCACGAAATTCTTGCCTACCGTGAAATGTTTAAATGTCAGGGGTGCGCAACTTGCTGCCGTCTGGCATGCAGTGAGTTTTCACCGGAGGAACTCAAACTGAAGGCTGCAAACGGCGATAATTTTGCAAAACAATTTACAAGTGTTTTTATCCCTTATGAAAGTATTGAAGAAGCGGAAACTGTTTACCCTGAATACATCGAACTTTTACGCGGCAAGGTCGAGGGTGATGTTTATTTTTATCATTGTCCGAAATTGACAGAAGACAACCGTTGTTCGGATTATGAAAACAGACCGCAGATTTGCCGTGATTTTCCGGATAATCCGCTGGCGGTGCTTCCTGATAAGTGCGGTTACAGAGCGTGGAAAGATGAAATTAACCCTGTTGCTCTTATGCTTCATTCGATGGTCGAAATTATTGATTTTTATAAAGAAAAGTTAAAAGAGGTATTATAAACGTGGAAAAGATTGTACTTTCAGGACTTAATTTGGCTGAAATTGAAAAGATTACAGAAGAACTAAATGCGTCAAAATTCCGTGCTCGGCAGATTCATAACTGGATTTACCTTAAATCTGTTTCTACAATTGATGAAATGACTGATTTGTCTAAGTCTTTTAGGGATGAATTGAAGGCTGTGGCAGACGTTACGAATGTCAAAATAAAAACAAAACAGATAAGTTCTGACGGCACTTTAAAATACCTTCTGGAATATCCTGACGGTGAGTGTGTGGAAACTGTTCTTATGCGTTTTGACAATCGCGCAAACCTTACGGCGTGTGTAAGTTCACAGGTTGGTTGTGCTGTTAACTGTTCTTTCTGCGCAACCGGCAAACGGGGATTTATCAGAAACCTCACTTATAAAGAGATTCTTGAACAGGTTTTGACGATTCAGCGCGACACGGGCTTAAAGGTTACAAATATTGTGTTTATGGGACAGGGCGAACCGCTTCTTAACCTTGATAACGTTTTGAAAGCAATGGAAATTTTTAACGACTGTTTTCAAATCGGAGCGCGAAGAATCACTGTTTCAACAAGCGGCATAATCCCCGGAATCGAACGCCTTGCAAATATTGAAATGCAATCAACGCTGGCCTTATCGCTTCACGCGCCAAACCACGAAACCCGCGCAAAACTTATGCCTATAGAAAATCGGTACAATATAAACGATTTGCATACAGCGCTTAAAAAATATATAGAAAAAACAGGCCGTCGGATTACAATTGAATATCTTTTGATAAAAGATTTGAACGATACTCTTGATAGCGTAAAACAACTTGCGCACTACCTGAAAGATATTAAATGTAATATTAATTTAATACCTTACAACCCGACAGCGAAAAATGATTACCAAAAGCCGTCGAATAATTCAATTATGCGATTCAAGGCGCTTATGGAGCAAACCGGCAAAAAGGTTACAGTCCGCTTAGAGCGCGGCGCTGATATTGACGCGGCCTGCGGCCAGCTTCACGGTCGTGTTACGCAAGAAGGTGCAAAATAATGAGAGCTTTAATCCAACGTGTAAAAAGAGCGTCAGTTACGATTTGCGGTGAGCTTTATTCCTCTATCAATGCCGGCATGCTTGTGTTTGTTGGGGTTACGAAAGAAGATACAAAGGAAAACGCCGAAAAATTAGCGCAAAAACTCCTTTCTTTGCGGATTTTTGAGGACGAAAACTGTAAAATGAACCGTTCAATTGTTGATGAGGGGTTAGAATTTCTTGTGGTTTCTCAATTTACACTCTGCGGGGATTGCAAAAAAGGCACGCGCCCGAGTTTTGATTCTGCGGCGGCGCCTGATAAAGCCGTTCCGTTATACGAATATTTTGTTGAATGCCTGCGCAAATCAGGGCTAAAAGTTGAAACCGGAAAATTTCAGGCGATGATGGATGTAGAACTAATCAACGACGGCCCTGTGACGTTTATGATTGACAAATAGGCAGACATGCGGCATAATAAGTGTAGAAAGGCAGGCTGAGCCTGTTCTACAATAGAAGCCGAGCACGACTTGGAGAAAGGAAGGGTAAATATATGAAACAGAATAGAAATGTAACAACATGGACAGGGGGGGGGGGGCCGGCTGAGCCGGTTCTATATACGGGTTCCGAGCTTGCGGACGACGTGAAATTTAACGCGAAGGGCGGAGAGCCGGCGAGTCATGGTTTTACCATGGCGGAAATCCTTCTATCCCTAACAATAATTGGGGTGGTAGCGGCGATAACGCTTCCATCACTGACCGGCAATATTAACGAGCGCACTTGGAATACGCAGCGAAAAGCCTTGTACGCCCGTATGTCACAGGCAATCGCGTTAATGCCTGCCTTAAACGGTTATGGAACTTTGGTAGAAGGCAACGAATCAACGTCAGCGGTTGACACTGCCGCTGAAACTTTCGTAACAGAAGGTCTTTCAAAAGTTTTAAAAATTAACAATATTTGCGATAGCGAACATCTTGCCGATTGTGGAATCTCGTCTAAAATTACAACTTTTACAGGCTCTACATTATCTTTTCCCCGCACAATGCATACCTTGAACGGGATTTTTAGTCAGGAGTTGAATCATAATTACCCTTACAGCCAAACTAATACTAAAGCTGCCGCATTTGAAACTCAAAATGGTGAAAGTATTGCTGTTTTTTATTTCCCGTATTGCAGAAATTCTTTAGAGGATTCCGGCGTTTTTGATTCACAATCGCGTATGTGTGCAAATTTTGTTTATGACTTGAATGGAAATAAGGGCCCGAATACTGTCGGAAAGGACATCGGATTTATTTCGGTGCTTTATCCTTCGGATTCCCGTGTGGTCGCGCCTGAAATCCTTAACTTGCAAATTAAAAGTGGTGCTTTTACTCAAACAAGTGATTATTGCAGGGCTCAAGGCGTTGAGGCAAGAATTCCGAACAGAGAAGAATTGGCGGCAATTTTTTACAATGAAGTTTTACTGGGTTTGAACCCTGCGAATGTAAATGTTATCTGGTCGTCTTCTCTCGTTGTTTCAAACGGAACTTCAAACGCATGGACTTTAGGGTTTGACACAGGGTATTTCAGGCAATATTCAAAAAACAATACCGCTCTCCAAATGCTCTGTATTAAACGCTGATGTTTAGATTTTATGCAAAGCCAGTGCGACTATATCGTTGTAAACAACAATTACCATTAGCAGTATCAGGAACATAAAGCCTGCCGTTGCAATTGAATTTACGGTATCCTCATCCAGAGGTTTGCCGTAAATTTTTTCTAACAGCAAGAACAATACGTGACCGCCATCCAGTGCAGGAATCGGCAGGAAGTTTACTATTGCTAAATCTAATGAAATCAATGCTGTCAGGAGTAAGCCTTGCCAGAAACCGTCCTGCTGTATTACGTCGCCGCCGTATTTTACAACTGCAACAACCCCGTGCATGTTATCAAGCGGAACTTTTCCGCTGAATAGTTGCCATAAACCTTTTAAGAGCATTTTTGTCTGGCTGTAAAGGTAGTTCCAGCTTTCAGTAATTGCAGATTTTAACCCCTTTGTTTCAACAAATATACGTTGTTTATCGAGTTTAACGCCCACAACGCCTTTTTCGTCCGAATATATCGGCGCTAGTTGAAGGGTTTTATTGTTGCGTTCGACTTTGATGTTTATCGGTGACGCGGTATCACTCAATGCAAACGCTATATCCGCAAGTGTTGTAAGCCCGTTGGCTTTGTATGCTTTTTTGCCCGCTATTGCGTTGCGTAGCAGCTTCTGGTTATCATTCAACGCTATTTTATCGTCAGTGATACGTTCATATCCGCGAAGCATATCGTCGGTTAATCTTACAGCTTCCTCCGGCTGTGTTTTTGGAAGCTTTATTAAAGTTCCTTCAGGCAGCAATTCTGTTCCTGTGAATTTCGGGTTAAGATTTTTCAGGTTTTCAAGGGTATTTTTTACAGAATCCAAAGCCGCCATACCGTCAAATTTTCTGCTTTTTATTGCGTAAAGCTGGAATGCATAAGCTGTGTCTGCCGGACTTCCGTTGATTTCGACAATTTTGTCGCCTGCTTTTAGGCCTGAAGTTACAATGGCGGGATTATCTTTAGGACTCAATTCTTCAATAAAGGTTCCGTAATTCTCGGTAGGAAGTTTGCCCCATAGAAGCGCAGTAAGGATTACGATAAAAATCGCGCATAAAATGTTTGCGAAAACACCGGCCGAAACCACAACAAAGCGCTGATAAATCGGTTTATTTGCAAATCTTTCCGGTGAATCTTTAGGTATTGTATTGTCCTTGTCGTCGTCAGGGAACGAAACATAACCGCCGAGTAAAAACGCGTGTACGACGATTAACGTTTCGCCGCATTGTTTTTGCCACAAAATCGGCCCGAACGGAAGTCCGAATCCAAAGCGTTCAACCTTGATTTTGAACATTTTTGCGGCAAGATAGTGGCCTGCTTCGTGTACAAGTACAAGAATACTGATTAACGCCAGCATTGCAAATATTGATATAAGGTTTTTGGTAAATCCTTCTTTCTCAAATTTGAAGGTTAAATTACTTTTTAGACTTTTTAAAACCTCTGATTTCGGGGTATATAAAGTTTTAACATCATATTTCACCCTATCAAGTGCAATATCTTTTATGTATTCTGTTTTTCCGCCGCGTTCAACCTGAACAATTGTGACAGACGGTGTAAATTCAGAATCTTTTTTATTTAAAACAGATTTAAAAGTATTTGACCCTGTGATATTTGTGCCATTGACGTTTAAAATTTTGTCGCCGGCTTGAAGTTGTGAGGATTCCGTAACGACGGTTTCATATTTACCGGACGGCACATAATTAATCGCAATCAGTCCGATGAGAATACTGCACAGTAACATCATCAAAAGCGATGAGAATGTCAGGAACGACTTTTGCCCTTTGGTGCATTTTACATCAGGGTCAAAGTCTTTGTTGTATTCAAGGTATCCGCCAAAAAACAGCGGGTAAATTATAAGTTCAATGTCATTAAATTTCTTTGCGAAAACAGGTTTGCCCCATTCAATCCCTATGACAAACTTTTCCACTGGAAGTTTGAGGCGTTTTGCCGCTAAAAACCGTCCGATTGTGAACGTTAATTTTAATATGCTTAAAACTATAATCGCAATGATAAATGACATGTAATTATTTCCTTATAACAACTCTTTTAAGTAATTAGGTAATGCAAATCTTGCAAGGTGGTAGTCTTTGTTGTAGATTTTGCAGGTTTTAGTGATTTTTTCACAGCGTTCTTCATCAATGTATGATAAAGGTTTAACAGTTTCGGAACAATATGCCCATGCCCAGTAGCCGCCCGGATAGGTCGGGATGTTTGAAGTGTAGGTTGAAACTATCGGGAACACTTTTTTCAACAGGTCGTACATTTTTTTGATTTCTTTTTTATTTACGACAGGTGATTCTGACTGTGCAGCAACGATACCGCCTTCTTTCAATGATTCTTTAACGTTCGTGTAAAATTCTTCTGTGAAAAGTCCTTCGCCGGGGCCCATCGGGTCGGTTGAGTCGATTAAGACTATATCAAACATATTTTTCTTGTCTTTGATGTATTCAATAGCGTCTTCAACTAAGATTTCACACTTAGGATTATCAAGTTCGCAGGCAATTGTAGGAAGGAATTTTTTGCAAGCGTCGATTACCATTCCGTCGATTTCGCAAAGGACAACTTTTTCAACAGTTTCGTGTTTGAGAACTTCTCTAACTGTTCCGCCGTCGCCGCCGCCGATAACAAGAACTGTTTTAGGGCATTTGTGGTTCATCATAGGAATATGTGCAATCATTTCGTGATAGTGCCATTCGTCGCCCTCCGTTGTCATCATCAAATCGTCAAGTGTTAAAACTCTTCCTAAGTCGCTGTCGCTTTCAAAAATTTCAACATCCTGAAACTCTGATTTGTCTTTAAATAAAACGTTTTTCTTTTTTATTGCTATACCGAACCCTGCCGGTGTTATTTCATGATAAAGATTTTCACTCATTCTTATATTCCTTTCTAATGGTTTGATAGTACGTGTATATGCAGGTGGAAAACTTCCTGACCTTCTTCTTTACCTGTGTTAATTTGAACTCTGTAGGATTTGATTCCGAGTTTTTTAGTGACTTCTTTAACGCCTTTGATGAGTTCTGACATTAATTTTTCGTCCTCAAGTTTGTTCAAGGATTCAACGTGAACCTTTGGAACTACAAGCAAATGGTGTTTTGCTTTAGGGTTAATATCTTTAAAAACAACAAGATAATCGTTTTCTAATAAGAATTCGGTGTTAAAATCGCCGTTGATTATCTTACAAAAGATACAATCGTCTTTCATTTTTTTACTCCTCTTATATCCCTTTATTCTATATTATTATAAACATGTGAAATGTAAATTGATTTTTGTCATGTTTGTTATAAAATAATTTCAGATGTCTATAAGAAAAGAGGATAATAAAGTATGTTAGTTACAAAGATGAAATCGCACAATTGCGGCGAGTTGAATTTGAACAATATCAATCAGGAAGTGTCTTTATCCGGCTGGGTAGCGTGTGTTCGTGACCTTGGCGGTATTTTATTCGTGGAATTAAGAGACAGAAGCGGATTCTTCCAAATCGTTGCAAACCCGCAAATTAACCCGCAGGTACACCAGGTACTTGAAAAAGTTCGCTCAGAATACGTTATTACCGTTAAAGGTAAAGTTACAAGACGTCCTGAAGAAACTTATAACGAAAAATACGCAACCGGTCAGGTTGAAATGTACCCTGAATCTATCGAAGTTCTTTCTGAATCAAAAGTTTTACCGTTCGTTCTTGACGACGATAATGTTTCAGAAGATGTTCGTTTGAAATACAGATATTTAGACATTAGACGTGAAAAAATGCTTGGGAACCTTGTGCTTCGCCACAAAATCGTTCAAGCTATCAGAAACACATTGAATAATAAAGATTTCTTGGAAGTAGAAACTCCGATTCTTATTAAAACAACTCCGGAAGGAGCAAGAGATTACCTCGTTCCGTCACGTGTACAAGAGGGTAAATTCTACGCGCTTCCGCAATCACCGCAAATCTTTAAACAATTATTGATGGTTGGCGGTATCGAAAGATATTACCAGATTGCAAAATGCTTCCGTGATGAAGACTTGCGTGCAGACAGACAGCCTGAATTTACTCAGGTCGACCTTGAAATGTCTTTCGTTGAACAAAAAGACGTTATCAAAGTCGTTGAAGATATCATCGTTGACGCGTTCAAAGCTGCAGGCGTTGAGGTTAAACCTCCGTTTATTCAAATGCCTTGGCAGGAAGCTATGGACAGATACGGTTCTGATAAACCGGATACCCGCTTTGGCTTAGAACTTTTTGACCTTGGTGATATCATTATGCAGTCTGAATTCCAAATCGTTAAATCTACGCTGGAAAAAGGCGGAATCGTCCGCGGTATCAGAATCCCTGGCGGCGCTTCTTACTCAAGAAAAGATATCGACGATATCACAAAATTAGCAATGTCATTCGGTGCAAAAGCCCTTGCTAACATTATTTATCAAGAAGATGGCACACCAAAATCACCTGTATTAAAATTCGTCACAGAAGAACAGGCTAAAATGATTCAAGAACGCGCAGGCGCAGTCGCTGGCGACATCATCTTCTTCGTTGCTGATAAACCTAAATTGGTTTACGACATTATGGGAAGATTAAGACTTCACTTTGGCCGCAAACTGAACCTTATTGATGACGCTAAACACGCACTTCTCTGGGTTGTTGACTTCCCTATGTTTGAATACAGCGAAGAAGAAGGCAGATTTATGGCAATGCACCACCCGTTCACTTCTCCTTGTCTTGAAGATTTGGATAAATTGGACAGCGGAGATTTGGGCAATGTTAAATCAATCGCTTACGATATCGTTTACAACGGTACAGAACTCGGCGGCGGTTCAGTCAGAATCCACTCATCTGAAGTTCAAAAGAAAATCTTCAAAGCTCTTGGCTTAACCGAAGAAGAAGCGGTTGAAAAATTCGGATTTATGGTTAACGCACTTCAATACGGCACACCGCCTCACGCAGGCTTGGCAATCGGTTTGGACAGACTTGTTGCATTACTTGCAAGAACAGATTCAATCCGTGACGTAATCGCGTTCCCTAAAAACTCCGGTGCAAAAGACCTTATGAGCGACGCTCCGGGCGAAGCTTCTCTTCAACAATTAAGAGAACTTCACTTAAAAAGCACAGCGAGAGTAAATCAATAGATAATAAAAAAGCTCGGTTAATCCGAGCTTTTTTAATAACCAGCCAAGTATGGGTGGCACTCAGTGCCCCCTAACAAACATAGCAGGCAAGAAGTTCTGCGCCTGATGCTTTCATTTTCTTTAATGCACGCATTTCGGTTTGACGGATACATTCTTTGGTTACGCCATACAGGTTTCCGATTTCTTCCAGCGTTCTTTTTGCGGTGTCGCCGAGGCCAAAACGCATTTTTACAACTTCCTGTTCACGATCTTTTAGGCTTGATACAATGCTGTAAATGTCTGTCTTTAAGCCTTCAAATTCAACAACTTCTTCAACCGTTGCATTTTCGTCACGGATAATTTCACCGAGCGTCATATCTTTATTGTCATCATTATTCAATGTGCTTTCGAGTGATAAACTTTTTGAATATGCTGACAAAAATGTATCAATTTTATCCGGTTCAATGTTCATTTTCTTCGCGACTTCGGAGTTTGAAACGGTTTTATTTCCTTCGCGCTCAAGTTCGCGTTTAACTTTTGAGAATTTAGAAAGAGTTTCCTGAATATATACAGGAATTTTCATGCAGTAGCCCTGTTCTGAAATAGCCTTAAACATTGCCTGTTTAATCCACCAGTTTGCGTAAGTACTGAATTTGTAACCGAGTTTGTGGTCGAATTTTTCAACCGCAATCATTAAGCCGATATTGCCTTCCTGAATTAAATCGCTCATTGGAATTTTAGAAATATGGATTGTTTTTTTCGCAATCATCACAACAAGTCGCAGGTTAGCTTCGATTAACTTTTGTTTTGCCTCAATGTCGCCGGCTTGAATTTTTTCGGCTAAATCTCTTTCTTCTTCAACGCTGAGCGCGGAATAGTGCGAAATTGATTTGATATATTCGTTCATCAAATCGTTTTCGTCGCAAGAAAACACATCATCTCTGGCTGGGTTGGACAATCGGGTACATTTTTTCATCTTAATAACTTTAGACATAACACGAGGCTCCTCATCTCTTAAACGGGTAGTAACAAAACGGGAAAACTAAACACTTATATACTTAGTATATACTCAAGTATATATCAAAATCAAGTTTGTATTGGATTTTTGTTACAAATCATAACATTTGCAATACATAAAGTTTGGTGTAGAATTAGGAATGGAGGGCGAGAATGAGTAAATATAAATTGATTATACTGGCTGTTGTTGCGTTGTTGACCGGATTTTTAGGCGGTTTTTTGCTGGGCGGAAGACCACAGGAAACTGTTGCACCGGAAGCACAGATAATTGTTAAAAAAGAAGGCGAAGTAAAAGAAATCGCAAAACCTGCGTTGATATACTTTTTTGCAAAAGATTGTTCATCCTGTCAAAAATTCAAGAAAAACTGGTTATATCTACAAAAGAAATATAAAAATGAGTTTAATTTTGTAGAGATTGATGTTGATAATCAGATAAACGCGCCGTTGTTTATGGAATTTATGGTAAATGTGATTCCGTATGTATATATAGAGGACGCGCCATTTAGGAACAGAGTATTTATAAACCCGTTGATGTACCAGATATTGCCGCGTTTAGAGGACGAATTGGACAGATATTTGGAAATGCGTGAAATCTTGAAAAAGGGTGTTTCGTAAAGCAGGTTCTTAATATTTTTTAATATTTGAATAAAAACTAGCAAATTTGTAATTTGAGAGAACTTTATATATACATATAAAGCTCTCTCTTCTTATTTAAACGGATAGGCCTTGAATACCAAGGTCTTTTTTTTTGCCTCTGCGAGCAGAGGCAGGGAGCAAGGCTTGCCTTGCGGACAGTTGAGCGTGCGACGGGCGAAACCACGCTTTCGACCGCAAACGCGAACGGTGCCGTCTATCGCGAGCAGAGCGCCGAGCTGATCTTTCCAATGCGACGTTTTACCTGATCTTAGACTTAGGGTCTAAAATATCTCTGATTGTGTCGCCGACAAGGTTAAACGAAAGCACGGCGATGAAGATTAGGAAGCCTGGGGTTAGAAGCCACGGACGATATATAATGTTTGAAAACACCTGCGCTTCTTTGAGCATATTCCCCCAGCTTGCGTCAGGCTGTTGGATTCCGAGTCCAAGGAAGCTTAAGCCCGATTCAGAGAGGATATATGACGGGATTGAAAGCGTTATCGCGACAATTATGAAACTTGTTGTCTGCGGCAAAATATGTTTTGTGATTATGCGGAAATTTGAGGCGCCGATTGATTTTGCGGCCTGAACGAATTCTTGATTTTTGATGGATAGAACCATCCCGCGAACAACGCGTGCAAATCCTGCCCAGCCAATAAATGCAAGGATTACGACTATAAGTATGAATCGCTGAATACTGGTCATTCCTGCCGGAAGAATTGAGGCAAGAATAATTAACAGGTAGAAACTCGGGATGGACATTATACCTTCTGCGATTCTCATCATAATTGTATCGACTTTTCCGCCGAAGTAGCCGGAGATTCCGCCGTAAATCATTCCTATCGGGAACAGTACAAACAATGCCAGAAAACCTATTGTCATTGAGATTCTTCCGCCGAATAACAGGCGTGAAAAGACGTCGCGGCCGTTGATGTCGGTTCCGAGTAAGAAAAGGTTTCCGCCCTGCGGCACTGTTACAAGGTGAAATTTGCCGTCGAGACCTTTTGAAAAGAATTTCAGGTAATATTTTTGAGAGCGGTCAAGCTGATACATGTTGAAGTTTTTTTCATCAAAAGAACGTTTGTAGTTGTAGGTGTAAGGTTTTGAGAGTTTGCCGTGTTCATCGATAGTGAAGATTTTTGACGGCGGCGCATAAGCGAGGCTTCTGTCTGAAAAATCTTTACTGTATGGCGCAATAAAGTTTGCAAATGCGAGTGCAAAATAGATTAAAAATAGCACCCACAAAGCTATTTTAGCGAATTTATCTTTCATCAAACCGTCGAGGATTTCTTTAAACATTTGTACCTCCGGTTCTGATTCTGGGATCGGTGAAGATTAGGAGCAGGTCTGCGATGAGGTTACCGAGGATAAGCATAATCGCACCCATCATTAATGAGGCCATAACAAGGTTAATGTCTGATTTCATAACGGCTTCAAGGATTAATCGTCCGAGTCCGGGGTATTGGAAAACGTATTCGGTAAGCGCCGCGCCGCTTAAAAGGCCTGCAAATTCAAAGCCGAGAAGCGTAATCATCGGGTTGACAGCGTTTCTGAGTGCGTGTTTCATTATTACTTTGTATTCACTGACACCTTTTGCGCGGGCAAATTTTACGTAATCACTGTCGAGAACGTCCAGAAGGTTCGCGCGCATTTGTCGCTGCAAGCCGGCCAGAGATACGGTGAATAAAACAGTGACAGGAAGCACAAGGTGTTTTGAAATGTCTAAAATCTTTTGACCGAGGTTCATTTCGATGAAGTTAGAACTTGTAAGCCCGCCAATCGGGAACCAGCCTGTTTTTACGGCAAAAATTAGTAACAGCACCGCAAAAAAGAACGACGGAATCGCCATTCCGATACTTGTAAGAACTGTTAAAATCCTATCCAGCGGGGATTTCCATTTAACGGCCGCGATGATACCGAGCGGCACGCCTACAAGCCATGTCAGAAAGATTACGATTGACGTCAAAAGCAGTGTGTTTGGAATCCGTTCTTTGAGTTTTTGCGCAACGGATTCACCGTTGGAGGTTATACCCAGATCCCCTTTGACGAAAGATTTTGCCCATAGGCCATATTGAACCGCGATGTTTTTGTCTAAACCAAGACGTGCGCGTTCGCGCTCTAAGGTTTCCTGCGAAATTGACGGGTTAAGCCTCAGTTCTGCCAGCGGGTCTACAGGTGACATCCTGATGAGTGCAAAACTCACGACTGATACGATAAAAAGCAGCGGAATGGTTTGCAATATACGTTTTAGAATATATTTAAGAATTTCCATTTTCTGCCTCCGTATCGTCAACGTAAATTTCTTCTATATTATGGATTACCCCGCCCAGACTTGTCGGGTATATGTTTTTGAATTTATCCCTAATGGCTGTGATTCGGATTGGCGAATATAAATAAATCATTGGCTTTTCACTGTAAATTATTTCCTGATAGCGGTCGTAGAACTTTTTGCGTGCGTCAAAAGTTATTGCCGTTGCACCGTTTTCAAACAGGTAATCAAGTTCTTTTTCCCACGGTAAGAGGTTTTTGCCGGCTTCATCGGGTTTGCGCATATTGAACATGTGAAGCGCGCCGTTTGAAAGCCATACGTTTTTGCCGCCATTTGGTTCAAGCGGTGAACCGGTAAGCCCCATCACAGCCATATCCCACTCGTAAGTTGAAAGCAGTTTGTTGACAAGCGAATTAAACTCAATCGGTTTAAAATTGACTTTCATTCCTAAATCTTCAAGGTCTTGCTTAATCATAACACCGATTGCTTCACGTTCGGAATTTCCGGCGTTCGTTAACAGGTCAAACTCTACTTTATTCCCGTCCGCGTCACGCAGACGGCCCTTGCTGTCATAAGTGAAACCTGATTGAATTAAAAGTTCACGCGCTTTTTCAATGTCGCGCGGGTATGGCTTTAAATCTTTATTTAAAAATATTGAATTAAGGCTTTCAGGAGTAAAAAGCGGTTTTGCAAATCCGTTTGCAATGTTGTAGACCATGTTTTCGCGGTCAATGGCTAAATCAACGGCTTCGCGGAAATTTTTATTGCTGAACCATTTTTGTTTAATAGGGTCAACGTATGGTTTTCCCTCATCATTAAGCCTGTCATTGAGGTTCATTGAAAGATACATTGTACCGGTGTCAGGACCAAGATTTACGAGCGAGAATTTCCCGCGTGCCTGACGTTCTTTGAAACGCGGCACGTCAGAACCCTTGACGCCTATTACGTCAAGTTCTCCGCCTTCGAATTTTAAAACTTCGTTGTTTGCATCACCTACAATTAAGTAGGTGATTTTATCCAGATACGGAAGTTTTTCACCGTTGGAATTTATCACATAATAGTCGGGATTGCGCTTATATACTGCGCGTTGCGCCGGAACATACTCCACCATTCTGAACGGGCCGGATGTTACAAGGTCTTTGAGGTTTATGTTTGTTGAAAGAAATGTGTCGAAAAAATCTTTACCTTTTTTGACCGCGGGTTCAAAAATGTGTTTTGGCGCGATTGATGTAGAAAGTGAGGCCAAAAACGGCGCGAACGGTTTCGGCGTGGTGAATTTTACCGTATAATCGTCGATCTTTGTGACGGTCGGTAGTTTCCCGTCAACGCTTATTGAATCTCTTGTTGAAGTG
Source organism: uncultured Candidatus Melainabacteria bacterium (assembly GCA_947090755.1). Taxonomy (GTDB): domain Bacteria; phylum Cyanobacteriota; class Vampirovibrionia; order Gastranaerophilales; family Gastranaerophilaceae; genus Gastranaerophilus. Next base: position 30,815 of record CAMUPF010000019.1, read on the forward strand.
TTTCCAAAACCGTCAAGGATTATGTTTTTCCACGTGAAATAAACGTCATCCGCCGTAATTGGTTGCCCGTCAGACCATTTTAAACCATGGCGCAGGTGTACAATGTAGTCGTTGCCTTTTATTTCAAAAGATTTGGCAAGTTTCGGAATGTATTGGCCTGTTACCGGATCAATAGTCACAAGTCCGTCATACATAAGTTCTGCAAAAGTCGAAGACGTTGCGTCTTTAGAATTAAACGGGTTGAATGTTTTCGGGCCTTCGCCTATTGTGGAATTTATCAATCCACCGCCGAATTTTCCGACAGGTGCGTCGGTTTGCAGATAGTCAACGCCGTTAATTGTAACGTTTTTGCGTTCAACAGGATAAATATTTAACGAAAGCTGTTCTTGCTGTTCGTTCGTATTTGATGTTTCGACGTCAGGGATATCCCGTCTGATGCACGCTTTTGCAAAAAGCAGTACAAGTATTAAAACTAATAGCACATAACCCATTTTTTTCATACGACTAGATTAACATAAAAAACGTTTTGAGTGAATACTCACTTGACTAATTAGAAAACATGCCGCATAATAAGGGTAAATGAAAGGATGTGAATATGAACAAAATTAATGTCTTAACATGGACAGGGGGGGGGGGGGCCGGCTGAGC
>CAMUPF010000020.1 GCA_947090755.1 uncultured Candidatus Melainabacteria bacterium
GGGAGTTTTCTTAGCCGCTTGTCTTGCGCATTCACGATGGCGGAGATACTTTTATCCCTAACAATCATCGGCGTGGTCGCGGCGATAACGCTTCCGTCGCTGACCGGCAATATTAACGAGCGCACTTGGAACACGCAGCGCAAGGCGCTTTATGCAAGATTTTCACAGGCAATCGCACTTATGCCCTCACTTAACGGTTACGGAACATTGACCGAAGGCAACGAGTCAACTTCAGCCGCTGATACTGCCGCTGAAACCTTTGTTACAGAAGGGTTATCTAAAGTTTTAAAAATAAACAACATTTGTGACAGTGAGCACCTTGCTGATTGTGGTATCCCTACAAAAGTTAGTGATTTGGCCGGCCAGCCTTTGTACTCAAATGGTTTTCCTAAAACTTTGTCAGATTTTAACAGCGTATTTAACGGTTCCTACAATGCAGATATCCATGGAGATGGTTCTATTACGGTGCTTGCGTACTCGCAAATAAATACAAAAGCCGCAGCGTTTGAAACCGCTAACGGTGAATCGATTTTGGTTTATTATAATCCAAATTGTATTGCAGATAAGATGGAAACAGAAGGGTATATGGCTACACAACAATATATGTGTGCCAATTTTATTTATGACTTAAATGGTAACAAGGGGCCAAATACTGTCGGTAAAGACATAGGTTTTATTACTTCTATTTATCCGTCTGATTCGGCGACTGTTGCACCATTGCCGTTGATTTTTAAAAAGGCGGATAATATGAAACAGGCTGAAGCCGGTGCATATTGTCGGGGGCGTGATGAGGAAACAAGATTACCGAACCGGGCGGAAGCTATGGCTATGTCATACAATTTCCCAATGTTAGCCATTGCAGGCGGCAGTACCTGGACAAGTGAAGTCTATTCGGCCGGCCCGGATGGGTATGGCTGGTTACAATACTTAGGACCGGCACGTGCCTTTAAGGGGTGGAAGAAAGCTGAATACCGCGTTCTTTGTGTCACGAGATAGTTTGTATACCGCTTTTAATCGTTTTTAAATTATTTTTAATCCAATATCCTTCAAGTGGTGAGAATTCTGTGTCAAACGCGAAATATGTTGAGCCGGAACCGGTCATTACCGCTTGAGGATATTGTTTTTTTATTAACTGCAACTGCGGGTAACTGTCAATTACGGCCCATTCAAGGTCGTTAACAAATTTGTCGCGTTCTGTCGTCTTTTCTTTTTGCGCAAATTTTGTGTACGCTTCTTTCGCGCTTATTCCAAGGTTAATCGGTTTGATTAGCGATACGTTGCGTTCGACAAATTCTGCATCCTCAAGCACTTCGCCACGGGAAGTCGTCTTCTTACAACCGCCCTCTAAGCAAAAGTTTAAGTCTGAACCCAATTTAGCGCCTAATTCGTGTATTTGTGCGTGATTAAGCGGGTTTCCTGAAAGTTCGTTCAGCCCGAAGATTGCGCCTGCGGCGTCGGTGCTTCCGCCGGCCATTCCGGCTGCCACCGGAATATTTTTCTCTATAAAAATATCAACGGCCCCCGTTTGACCGGTTGTGTCAAAAAATAATTTTACCGCCTTATGCACAATGTTTCGTTCGTCATACGGAATTTCGCTTGATGTGCCCGAAAGTTTTATCGCCGGTGCCTCTGCGGGTTCAAGTGAAATCGTCAGATAATCATAAAGGCTTATCGTCTGCATTGTGCTTTCAATATTATGAAATCCGTCGGGCCGGCGGCCAAGAATTTTTAAATCAAGATTAATCTTTGCCGGACATTCAACCCTAATTCTTTGCGCCATGTAAAAGCTCCTCGGAAAGTTTTCCAAGCGTTTCGATTGATAGTTTTTCGCCGCGGATGTTTTCGTCGAGCGCGAGCGCAGCGAGCGCTTGTTGAATGTTTTCTTTTGCGAACCCGCCGCTTAAAAGACAATTTTTTACGTTCTTTCTACGTTGTGAAAACGCGGCTTTAACGGTTTTTCTGAAATGCGAATAGTCGGAAAGTTCAAGCATCGGTTTTTCACGCACCGTTAAACTTACCACTGCAGAGTTTACTTTTGGCGCAGGATAAAAAGATTTTCTGCCGACAAGCCTCACAATTTTTACATCAGCCCAGAACTGTGACAGTATGGTCAATAGCCCGTACTGCTTCGCCGGCGAATTTTCATCCGCAACCATTCTGCGCGCAACTTCCTCCTGAACCATTAGCAAAATGTCTGTGATTTTATTCCTGTTTTTGTTCGTCAAATCGTCGATTTCACCAAGCAAATGCGCGATAATAGGGCTTGTAATGTAGTATGGAATATTCGCAACAATTTTTATTTTCTCTTCGCAAAGTGTGGATAGATCCGTTTTTAAAACATCTTTATGAATGATTTCAAGGTTCGGCGCGTCAAGTTTTTTTAGTTCTGCAATCGCTTCTTCATCAAGTTCAATCGCGATAACTTTTTTCGCTTTTTTAACGAGTTGTTCAGTAACAAAACCAACCCCGGGGCCGATTTCTACAACGACATCGTCGCAGGAAATGTTGGCCGCGTCTATAATATCTGCAATCGCTGTGCCGTCAATTAAAAAATTCTGGCCAAGCCGTTTTTTTGTTTTAAAATATTTTGCTCTGTTGAAGTAATCCATAACGCTATAATCATATCATACACATGGCGAAATATACAAATCCATTCAGCAAATATGATTTTAGTGTTATAATTTGAATGTAGGAGGGAATGTGTTAAATATTCAACTAGAGGAAAAGGAAGTTACCAGAGCGGACATCAGAAGATATTACGAAAGCGGCTTCAAGTCTGAAAAGGACTTGAAAATCGGGCTTGAATATGAGCGGCTTCCGATTTTTGATGTTACAGGTGCTAATGTTGATTATTACCACGAGTTTGGAATATGTAATTTGCTCAGAAAATTTGCCAAAAACGATAACTGGGATTATATAACTGACGATTTTAATATTATTGGTTTGAAAAAAGGATATCAGACGATTACCCTTGAACCCGGCTGTCAGTTTGAATACAGTCTTGCACCGCAAGAGAAGATTTCTGATATTAATAGCGAAATTGAAAAAATAGACGGGAATCTGGCAAAACTTCTGGATGAGTTCGGAATAACCCTTTTGAATTATGGGGTTTCTCCGCTCGTAACTTATAAATCAATAAATTTGATTCCGAAACGCCGATACAAGATAATGGCAAAATACCTCTGGGGAATTCTATCAGACGTGATGATGCGTGAAACGGCAGGAATCCAATGTTGTTTGGATTACCGTAGTGAAGAGGACGCGGCAAGAAAATTTATTCTCGCGAATAAAATAGTTCCGTTTATGGGTGCAATGTTCGCGAATTCTCCAATTCGTGGCGGAGTAGAAACCGGTTATAAGTCTTTCCGTGCCTTAAGCTGGCTAAACACAGACAACGAGCGCTGCGGCTTCGCTCTTAATCTTGATGAAGAATTTGATTTTGATACATACATAAATAAAGTTCTAAAAACTCCTATTATCTTTTTAAATAAGGAAGAATTACCGCTTGAAATGAATGGTCGCATGACTTTCGACCAGTTTATGGCCCGGGGTTATGAAGGTTTTGTACCTACGATGACGGATTACAAACTTCATGCAAACCTATGTTTCCCAGAGGTTCGACTTAATAAATTTATTGAGATTCGAAACCATGACTGTGTGCGTAAAGACCTGATTCTGTCCGCGATGGCGATGTATAAGGGGCTTTTGTATGATACTGTTGCGATGGATGAGGCCGAAGAACTTTTAAAAGATTTTAAACATCTTGATTATTCCGAACTGCGTTATGAAGTTCCTCGCTTTGCACTTCACAGCCGGATTAAGCATGTGAAAACAGCGGATGTGGCGAAAGAATTAATAAAAATTGCGGAAAAATCCTTGAAAAACAGGAAAGAAAACGAAGCAAAATATCTCGGTGCAATAAAATCCTATACGATGAAAGGTTTAACTCCGGCGGATGAAATCCTTAAAAACTGGCATGGCTGTTGGAATAAGGATATTAAAAAGATGTTACGTTGGTTAATAAAACAAAGTGCTTGACATTAAAAAATGTTTGTTTTAGTATAAATCTCGTACCCGAAAGGTAGAGAAGGGCGTTTAGCTCAGTTGGTAGAGCGTCTCCCTTACAAGGAGAGGGTCAGAAGTTCGAGTCTTCTAACGCCCACCATAAAAAGGACAATAACAAAAGTTATTGTCCTTTTTATCATGTGCTGTTTTGAAATTCAAGAACTTCTGACGTCAGAAGTTCGAGCAAGCCGAGCGGAGCCACGTAGCTTGCTTGGCAAGCGTAGAGTCGAACATTCTACAAGCGAAACCACGCTTTTGCTTGAGAGTGTGAGCGGTGGCGTTCAACGCGAGGCGCAGCCCTTTGGGTCTTCTAACGCCCACCAATAAAGCAGGAATTACAATGTAAGTCCGGCTTTCATTTTATATGTCAATAAGTATAATATCTTCTTTTAATTCATGTTCAATAAGTGACAATAATTGTGATGGTTTTATTTCAAGTGCATTAGCGAGTCGCCATAAAGAAAATAGTCTGGGTTCATTTTTACAATTTTCAAATCTGCTTATCATCGATTTTTGTATATCATTTTCAAATGCAAGCATTCTTTGTGACTTATCAAATCTTTTGCGTTCTTTTTTTATCGCTTTTGATAATGCTGATAATATTTTTAGTTTATCTTTTTTAAATTTTTGTTGCATATATAGAATTTTAATGGTAAGCTGGGTTTAAGGTTATCTATATATAGAACCCTTGTGTGGCTAATTATAAAAGGAGTAATAATATGAATATGCTCACATCAATTGAGAAAGAAGTTGCAAGGCTATTGGTTTTAGGTTTTACAAATAAGGAAATTTCCGCAAAGATTTACAGGAGTATTTCTACTGTTAAAACGAACATCGCAAATATGTTAAATAAATTTCGTGCTAAAAATAGGGTTCATCTGGCTTATATTCTTGGATGTGAAAAAATAATTTAGTTATCTATGAGAGAGAAGTTTTCAGGGAGTTCTTTTTCTAGTTTTTTTATAAGGTCTGATAATTTAATATTTAAAGCTTCGCAAATCGTCCAAAGAGAAATAATTTTGGGTTCATTTTTACTGTTTTCAAGTCTGCTTATTAACGATTTTTGTATTTCAAATTCATCAGCTAGTATTCTTTGAGATTTATTTTGTTTTTCCCGTTCTTCTTTAAGGATTTTAGCTAGAATATTGATAATAATTTGTGCATTTTTTGTATTAGTATGTTGCATACATAGAATATACCCGACAATGCGAGGTGGGGTTTTCTATATATAGAATTGTTTCTTTTTAATATACCCGTTTTTATTGTCCGAGCAAATCTCGCGATAAGGAACGTGAGCGAGGCAAGCTGGCGACGGAGAACTGCTTTATTGTACTTTATTGCAAAAATTTATCTAATTCTGCGCAAATATTATTTAGTGCGGTGAGTTTGTGCGGGCCGGTGCATAACTCTTTAATATTTTGTTCGAAATTTTCCGGCAGTCTGTTGCAGTGTTTAAGTGCATATTCAACGAGCCGCTTTTCTCCCGGGTGAAGAAGTTTATTCGCCGCAAAAATTATGTCGAAATAGCCCGCCAGAAACGCTGAAATCCTATGATTTACACTTACATAATCCCCACGTTTGACGGCTTTTTCTATTTGTTCTTTGAACGAGGCTGAAATTTTATCTTTTATCATCATACTGTTTCGTTGAATTATGTTGTCCGCCAGTTGTTGAGGGTAAGGGGTAGCGAGTTTTTTCTGTAAATTTTCAAGCCAGCCCTGAGGGTCATAAAGGATTTTTGCGTTTTTGACCGTGTAAAGAAAACAGGTCGTGTAACCGCCCCATGCTTCATTGTGAATCCAGATACTTTCGATAATATTTTCAATCCATTTACGATTCCAGTACATAAGGTCGAAAACCTTTGAGTCGCTTCTGCGGAACCATTCGTCACCATCGCCGTAATAGGTGTTATGTATTTCGTAGCGGTCGGAATATTTTTTTGCGATTTCTGTGCGTCGGGTAATTGGAACTTCAACATCTGAAAAAATATATATGTCGTAATCAGAAAGGTTGTCAGAGGTTTTTGCTTCTGTAGAGCCGCCCAGTGCAATCGCTTTTATTTCCTGAATCTTAGAAAATTCTTCAATGATTTCAATTAAACTTTTATCATCCATGGTTTAATATTAACCTATTTGCTTGAAATGTGCAAATTTTTATGTTAGGGTATAAGGGTCGTGTTCCACGGGGAATTGCAATCTCTCGACCCGAAGCCAATGCGGGGTGCAGAGCCTGTTGTGAGGGTTCGCGGAACGGGATGCCGGCAAGCGGTTTTGTTGACGGCTAAAACGATAGCGGCGAAAGCTGCCGAACCGTGTCAGGATAGAAATATAGCAGCACTAAGGCATAACTCTCGGGTGTTACCGGTTTGGTAAGAGAAATCGTTTGTTTGACATTGCGGGCCAAAAATTCGATAGACAGTGACACGACATATTTATTAGGGGTTAAAATGTATAGAATTGGAACCGGATACGATATTCATAAACTTGTTCAAGGACGCGATTTAATTATCGGCGGGGTTAAGATTACGCACGAACTCGGATTATTAGGGCATTCTGACGCTGATGTTCTTGTGCATGCGATAATCGATGCGCTTTTGGGCGCTCTAGCGCTTCGCGATATCGGAACACTTTTCCCTGATACCGACAAAAAATATAAAAATGCGGACAGCGTTTTATTATTAAAAAAAGTTTATTCTCTTGTCCGTGAAAAGGGCTACGAGATTGTTAATATTGATTCAAATATTATTGCGCAAAAACCAAAGATGATGCCTTATATTCCAAAAATGAAAACGGTGTTGTGTGCAGCGCTGGGAGTGGCCGAAGCAGATTTGTCTATTAAGGCGAAAACAAAAGAAGAACTTGACGCCGTTGGATTAGAACTCGCAATCGAAGCGCAGGCGGTCGTGCTTTTGAAAAGGGCTGCAAATGTCTGAGGAGATTCGCGGCTGGCTTATGGCGGAGGCTGAACCAAACTTCAAGGATTTTTCTGCCTCTTTGATTCCAAACTGCGGGAAAATGCTGGGGGTTAGGCTTCCAAAACTTCGCGCCAGAGCTAAAGAAATAGCTAAGGGAGAGTGGAAAGCGTTTGTCGCAGAAACTCATTGTGAGTTTATGGAAGAATACCTGCTTCAAGGTATGGTTATTGGCTGTTTAAAACTGCCTGTTGATGAACATCTCAGGCTTGTTAAGGCTTATATTCCTAAGATAAGTAACTGGTGTTTGTGCGATAGTTTTTGCTGCGGTTTAAAATTTACGCAGAAAAATAGAGAGGCTGTCTGGGAGTTTTTACAACCCTATCTGGCCTCAAAAGATGAATTTGAACTTCGCTTTGGCGTCGTAATGCTTCTGGACTTTTTTGTTACGCAAGAGTGGATAGATAAGGTTTTGGATACTTTATTTTCGCTTGACAGCAGCGATTATTATGCGCAAATGGGAATAGCGTGGGCGATTTCGGTTTGTATGGTGAAGTTCTTTGACAAAACCGTTAGTTATTTGGAGCAAAAACGGCTTAGTCCTGTGGTTTTGAAAAAAAGTATTCAAAAAGGATGTGAGTCCTTGCGGCTGTCGGCTGCACAGAAAAGTTTGCTGCGCGGTTTTGTAAATAAACCTTAGCGGGTTACAAAATATTTACATTAGACTAGACAAATTCGTAGATTCGGGTTACAATATGGTAGTTATGAAAAGAACGGTTCCCCCGTTCTTTTTTCTCTAGTTAGGGGTTACAGAAAACGGAGGTTTTATGAAGCAAGAGATTAACAGATACGAGGTTCTGGAAAAAATAACTCCAATTGTTGAAAATACAGCAATGCGTTTCGGTCTTGTTCCTGTTGAGATAGAATTCGTAAAAGAAAACCACCGCTGGTTTTTAAGGATTTTCTTGTACTCAAGAGAGCGTGATGTGTCGCTTGAGGATTGTGAAAATGTAACCAGAAGTCTGGGTGATTTTATAGATGAATTGATTCCTGTCAAATATCACCTTGAGGTATCCTCCCCCGGCTTAGAACGCAAATTTAAATCAGAAAAAGAGTTCATAATCTTTCGCGGACGCAGAATTAGCGTTAAACTTAAAAATCCGCTTGAGGGTGAAACCGAAAAGATTTTTAAGGGCGAAATTTTGGATTTCGACGTGAATGAAGGGTTGAAATTCTTCCGGTTTGACGACGGAAAAGAACTTCAAATCCCGAAAGACAACATTCAATCAGCAAAGTTATACATCGATTAATATAATTATGAAAAGGAGATAATAATGATTAAAATCGGATCAGCATTATTTGAGGCTTGTGAAGAGCTTGAAAAAGAACGCGGCATATCAAAAGAAGTTTTGATAAGTTCGCTTTGTGACGCAATTGTTGCGGCTTACAAAAGACAGATGAGAAACAAAGAGGCTACAAACATTGAGGCAATTTTAGACGAACAATCAGGCGAAATCGGTGTTTTCAGTACAAAAGTTGTTGTTAAATCAGTAGAAGACGACGAAACTGAAATTGCTATCGCTGTTGCTAAAGAAATTGACGAAGATGTTGAAATTGGCGATGAAGTTAAAATCGAGGTTACACCGGAACAATTCGGCCGTATCGCAGCGCAAGCGGCAAAACAAGTTATTACACAACGTATCAGAGAAGCTGAAAGAAATCTTGTTTTGAACGAGTTCCTTGATAAAAAAGGAACTTTGACAACAGGTATTATCCAGCGTGTTGAAAACCGTAACGTAATAGTTAATATCGGCAAAACAGACGCGATTATGCCGCAAAAAGAACAGATTCCGGGTGAATACTACAAACCGGGCAACAGAATCAGAGTTTTTGTTCTTAACGTTAAAGAAACAACAAAACTTCCGCAAGTTATTGTTTCTCACGCGCACGCTGAAATTGTCAGAGAACTTTTTGAACTTGAAGTTCCTGAAATCGAAGACGGTATCGTTGAAATCAAATCAATTTCTCGTGAAGCAGGCTACAGAACAAAAATTGCGGTATGGTCAAACGACCCTGACGTTGATTGCGTAGGTGCTTGTATCGGGCCTCGCGGAAGCCGTATTCAAACAATTGTCGGTGAGTTGAAAAACGAAAAAATTGATATTGTCAGATACTCAGAAGACCCTGTTGAATACATTGTTAACGCGCTTTCACCGGCAAGAGTTGTTTCAGTTGATATCCTTGCTGATGATGAATATTCTCACGAAGCAATGGTTGTTGTTCCGGATGATCAATTGTCACTTGCTATCGGTCGCGAAGGTCAAAACGTAAGACTCGCTCACAAGCTTACTAACTGGAAAATTGATATTAAATCCGTTTCACAAATGGAAAAGGCCGAAGCGGAAAATATCAAAAACTATTCTTATGATGAACAAGAAGAAACAGATGGTTTTGATAACGTAGATGAAGAAGAACTTCAAGAGGAAATCGCAGAAGAAATGAATCAACAAGCATACGATGAAGAAGATATGCAAGCAGAGGAAGAGTATTCCGAAGAAACAGAAGAAGGTTCAGAAGAATAGGCACAAAGTGCTAATATATTTAGAGAACATGTCAGGCGTAAAGCTTGACATGTTTTTTAATATAGTTAATAATAAATATAGAAAGGAAGGGTAAATATATGGAAAACCGTAAGAATGTAACATCATGGACAGGGGGGGGGGGGGCCTCTCTTAACAGGCTTTACAATGGCAGAGATACTTCTGTCATTAACAATCATCGGCGTGGTAGCGGCGATTACACTGCCGTCACTCACCGGTAACATTAACGAACGAACCTGGAACACGCAACGCAAAGCCCTTTATGCAAAATTTTCACAGGCGATAGCCCTAATGCCGTCACTAAACGGTTACGGAATTTTAACCGAAGGAAATGACTCAACTTCAGCGGTAGATACAGCGGCCGAAACATTTATCACAAGCGGTTTGTCAAAAGTTCTTAAAATTAATAATATATGCGACCACGAACATTTGGAAGATTGCGGTATAGTTACGTCATTTACAAATTTCGGTGGTAGTAGAATAGATACTCCAAAAACTTTATATGAGCTTAACAGCCATTTTGCAAGTGCTTCATACGATAATGGTATAGAAAATATCTCATATTCTGCAGTAGATGTGAAATCGGCTGCGTTTGAAACTCAAAACGGTGAGAGTATTTTGGCTTATTACAATCCGGTTTGTATTTCTCAGAATATAAGCACTGTTAGTGAGGCCATTTTTTCACAAAGAGGTATGTGTCTTAACCTTATTTATGATTTGAACGGTAATAAAGGCCCGAATACGGTTGGTAAAGATATGGGGGTTATAACGGTTTTTAATCCGGTAGACCCAACTGTTGTTGCGCCAATGCCAAGTTCTGTGTCTAATGCGGCAAATAATACTACTATTGTTTGGGATGACGCGATGAAAGCTTGCAGAAATCAGGATGCGGACAGCAGGATGCCAAATATTGACGAGCTTTCTGCAATGGTGTTAAACCAAAATGTTTTGAGTTTAACTCCCAATACACAATTTTGGGCAAGCTATGTTGTACAGCGTGGTTACGCAGGAACTGCTCATACAATAGATGGCGTTGTAGGTGTAGCAGGTAAGAATAATGCCCGTTATCTGCGGTGTGTTAAGCGTTAGCAATCGAAACGGAGAGGGTTATTTCCCTTTCCGTAACATCAATAATAGCCCAGCGAATGATATTAAAATCAGCGAGTTGTTCTTCAATCCACTGATTGTCATACGTATCGGGCTTTTTTAATTTTATTGTTTGCGTTGTAATCATCTTGCCGCCTTACTCGACAGTTACAGACTTCGCCAAATTTCTCGGCTGGTCAACGTCTTTGCCTAAAAATTCCGCGATATAATATGCAAGTAGCTGGAGCGGAACTATTGCAAGCAGCGGTGATAAGTATTCCTGAATTTCAGGAACGTGGATTACAAAATCAAACAACCCATCAAGTTTTTCGTCAGCTGAGTTTGTAAGCGCAATCATTCGTGCGTTGCGTGCTTTTGATTCTTCGCTGTTTGAAAGGATTTTTTCGTAAACCGTGCCTTTCATTAATATAGAAAGTACCGGCATGCTTTCATCAAGCATTGCAATCGGACCGTGTTTGAGTTCTCCTGCCGGATAGCCTGTTGCGTTAATATAGCTGATTTCTTTAAGTTTTAATGCTCCTTCAAGCGCTGTCGGGTAGTTTACGCCGCGGGCTATGAAGATGAAATCTTTTGTGTTCGCGTAGAGTTTTGCGCACTGCTGGATATCTTCTTTATGAACAAGAATTTGTTCAAGTTTTTGCGGTAGAACCATAAGTTCGCTTTTAAGTGATTTTAAAATAGATTCATCAAGTGAGCCTTTAACTTCTGCCATTTTAAGTGCTAAAAGGTAGAAGGAAAGAAGCTGTGCCATATAAGATTTTGTTGCGGCGACGGAAACTTCTATGCCGGCGTTAACGGAAATCAGACTGTCGGCTTCGCGTGCCATTGCGGAATCCGGACGGTTTGTGATGATTAGAATATGTGAACCTTTTGCTTTTGATTGTTTTATAGCAGTTAAGGTGTCTGCGGTTTCGCCGGATTGTGAAACCCCGATGACAAGTGTGTTTTCGTTTGTCACGGTTTTTCTGTAAATGTATTCGCTTGAGGCTTCAACATCAACTGCGATGTCACAGAAGCTTTCAATAATATATTTGCCGACCATTGCCGCGTGAAGCGATGTTCCGCAGGCGATAATCTGTATACGATTTAACTTTTTAAGTGTTTCTTTGTCTAGTTTTACTTCATCAAGCGCGATTTCGCTGTCGATAGAATGAAGTTTTCCGGCTAAGATATTTCTAACAACGCTGGGCTGTTCGTGGATTTCTTTAAGCATAAAGTGTTTGTAACCCATTTTGCTAAGCGCTACCGGTTCCCACGGAAGGATTTCAGGCGTAAAGAAAATGGTGTTGTTGTCCGCGTCGATAATCTGCATATCTTGTCGGGTTAGTGTTGCAATCTGGTTGTCTTTTAAGTAAACGGCTTTTTTTGTATATTTAATAATTGCCGGAACGTCAGACGCTGCGAAAAACTCGCCTTCACCTATGCCGACAAGCAACGGTGCGTTGCGTTTTGTAATAACCATTTTGTTTGGATGGTCTTTGTGCATAACGCAGAGTGCAAAAGCACCTTCAATCTCTTTTGAAGCAAGTCTAACGGCTTCTGTAAGGTCTTTGCAGAGTGAATATTTTTTTGCGATTAAATGCGCAACGGTTTCTGTATCAGTTTGTGAGCGGAAAGTACAACCCTGTGCTTCAAGTCTTTCTCTTAGTTCTTTAAAGTTTTCGATAATTCCGTTGTGTACGATAGCAACGCCGCCGCAATTGCAGGTGTGCGGGTGCGCGTTTACGACGGTCGGAGCGCCGTGTGTTGCCCAGCGGATGTGGCCGATTCCAAGTGTTGAACCTACGATTTTGTCACGGTTCATAAATAAAATATCATTAAGGTTTTGAAGTTTACCCTCAGCCTTGTAGATATCTATCTTACCTGTTTCCATCAGCGCAACGCCTGAGGAGTCGTAGCCTCTGTATTCAAGCTGTTTTAATCCGTCCATCAAAATGTCTGCCGCTGATTTATCACCTATATATCCGACTATTCCACACATGAAATTTCTCTCCTTTTACTGTATATTTTGATTATAACATCTACAAAGAGTTTTTTTGAAATCCTTATAAAAATTTTATCTCTCAGAGTATACTAATTTTTTACGGAATTTCCACTGTGCGAGTGTCAGAACCAAAATTATTACGAAAAGCACATAAGCCAGAGCGCAGGATTTGCCGACGTTGAAGTATTCAAACGCGTTTTTGTAGATTGCATAAACCAGAACATTTGTTGCATTCTGCGGGCCGCCTTCTGTCATTAAGTAAATCAGGTCGAAAACCTGAAACGAACTTATGGCCGTGATTATAACAACAAAAAATATTGTCGGCGAAAGCATAGGAACGGTAATATTTTTAAAGGTTTGCCATTCGCTTGCACCGTCGATTTTAACTGCCTCAAAGATTGATTGCGGAATCGTTCCGAATGCGGATAAAAATATTACCATATTGTAGCCGATGAGTTTCCAAACGCTGACCAGAATCAGCGACGGAAGCGCTAAATGTGAATCATAAAGCCAGTTTAAATGTGTGTGTAAGACATTGTTCAAAAAACCTATGTTCGGGTCAAAAATCCATTCCCAGACAACGCCCACAACTATCATGGGGGTTACAAACGGCAGAAAATACGCAACTTTGAAGAATTCGGCTCCGCGGATTTTACTTTGTAAAATATAAGCCAGTACCAGCGGAATTATTACCCCGAAAACGGAGGTCGCAATCGCAAAGGTGAATGTATTTCCCAATATTTGATAAAAAACTTTATCGTTGAATATTTCTTTGTAATTAGCAAGCCCCGCAAACTTAATGTCGTTTAGTAAATCCCAGTCAGCAAAACTCAGCCCGAAAGAACAGATTACCGGTATTATTATAAAAATTATTATTCCCAAAAGTGCGGGCAGAATAAACAGCCACGCCGCATGCTTTTCATTGTTTACAATTTCCGTTAATCTTTTTTTCATGATAATATATTATAAAAGAGAGGAAATTTTTATGCAAAAGTATGAAGAAATTTATTCACACGCATTCGGTAAAAACGATATCAGAGGGATTTATGAAGACGATATTACAGAGATTTTGTTTCAGAATACGGCAATCGGATTCGTAAACTGGCTTGAGCGTAAATCAGGCATAAGACCGGAAAATATGCGGATTACCGTCGCAATGGACGCAAGACTTCATTCGCCTGCATTGAAAAACTCTCTAATTAACGGGCTTACATCATGCGGTGTTAGCGTTATTGATTTAGGGCTTGTTCCTAGTCCGCTGGGTTATTATTCAGAGTTCGCGCTCGAAAATATTTCCTCTGCGATGATTATCACGGCAAGCCACAACCCGTCTGAATATAACGGATTAAAAATGACATTTAACAAAATGACGCTTGATGAAAAGCAAATCGCAGAAGTTAAAGACGAAACATTCAAAATATTCTGTGAAACTCCGGTTGAAGGTAATTCGGTGCTTGTAAGTCATTATGATATTGTGCCTGATTATATCAAAGATATGGTTTCGCGTTTTGGCAGAATTGGCGAGGGCGTGAAAGTTGTTACAGACTGCGCGAACGCAACCGGCGGCGTGGTCGCACCCCAACTATATCGTCAACTCGGTTGTGATGTCGTAGAACTTTATACAGAACCGGACGGACGCTTCCCGAATCACCATCCTAACCCTAGTGTTGAAGCAACTTTAAATGATTTGAAAGCAAAAGTTTTAGAAGTAGGCGCGGATATAGGAATCGCGTTTGACGGCGATAGCGACAGAATTGGTGTTGTTACACCGGAAGGCAAGGCGCTTACAGGCGACAAGCTTCTTTTAATTTATGCACAGGATATGATTAAAAAAATTAAATGCGAAAACGGTTCTATTGTTCCGTGTATAGTGTCGGAGGTTAAATGCTCACAGGTCCTTTTTGACACAATAAACAAAATCGGCGGACGTTCAATTATGTGCAAAACCGGCCACGGGTATATTAAATCCGAAATGAAAGCCTCCGGTGCGCTTCTTGCCGGTGAAATGAGCGGACATACCTTCTTTAAAGACAGTTATTACGGCTATGACGATGCGGTTTATGCCGGTTGTCGTATTATTGAAATTATTGCGGAAAACAAAAAATTGAATCCTGATTTTAAAATTCAATCGATGTTGACGCCGTTTGATGAGGTTTGTACTTCTGACGAGGTTCGCTATCCTTGCCCGAATAACTTGAAAAAAGCGGTTCTGGCAGAATTCAAGGAAATTGTTGCAAATAATCCAAATCTTTTTGGCGACGAAATTAAAGATATCGTAACTCTTGATGGCATGCGCGTCGTGTTTGACGGCGGGTTTGCACTGATTCGCCAGAGTAACACCGAACCGGTCTTTACTTTAAGATTTGAAGGCAAAACTCCGGAACTCTGCGCTCAATACCAGAACTCAATGATTTCAACGCTTGACGGTTGCGTGGAAAGACAAAAGGCATTACTGGCATGATAGAATTACTTGTTTTACATTCGCTAATGCAAAAAGATTGTACTATGTATTCAATAAAAAAATACATAGAAGCCGAGTTCGCGTCCTTCATAAACCCTAGTTTTGGCGCGATAAATCCTGCGCTTAAAAAGCTTGCGGATAAGGAATGTATTAAACCCGGAAAACTTATCTCTGAAGGCGGCCGGCTTTCTATTTATTATTCTATTACGGAAAAAGGCAGAGAAGAACTTAGCCGCCTTTTACTGGAGGATATGAGTCAGAACCCGTCACAGTTTTTTCTGCTCGCACGTTTAAAACTCACAATGGCTGATTATCTGGATAAAGATGAGAAAAAACGTCTTTTCTTTATCGTAAAATCGCTTGCAGCAAAATTTAAAAATCAGGCTAAATCTTCACAGGCAGAAGGAAAATTTTACTATAATATAGTTCTGGACAATATTTCCTGTGAATACGCAAATTTAATAACGATGGTGGAGGGTTTGGAAAAAGACAATGCCCGCAATAGTTAGTGACGTTATTAAAGATTCCATTGCCGAAGAACTGGAAATTTCCCGCGGCGATATAATTCTTTCAATCGACGAAATGCCGATGGCTGATATGATTGATTACAATTTTATGTGCAAATCGGATTTTCTTACTCTTGAAATCCAAAAAGCCGGCACCGATGAAATCGAAGTTATAGAACTTGAAAAGGATTACGATGAGGATCTGGGTATAATATTTGAAAGCGCTGTGTTTGACAGAATAAAGCCATGCTTAAATAAATGTATTTTTTGCTTTGTCGACCAGCAGCCAAAAGGTCTGCGTGATACGCTTTACATAAAAGATGACGACTACAGGCTTTCATACCTGCAAGGCACCTATATTACGCTCACAAATTTTAACGATAAAGATAAAGAGCGTATTGCGCGAATGCACCTCGGGCCGTTTTATGTGTCTGTCCATACTACAAATCCGGAATTGCGTGTCAAAATGCTTCGCAATCCTAACGCCGGTAAAATTATGGATAATCTCAACTGGTTTCGTAAAAATAAAATTCCGTTCCACGCACAAATTGTGCTTTGCCCCGGCTGGAATGACGGCGCGGAACTTGAAAGAACATTGCAAGACCTGTCAACTCTTAAAAATACTTTTCTTTCTGTTGCAATTGTGCCTGTCGGTGTAACACAATTCCGCGAAGAAAAACTTGTTCAGGTTGATGCAAAAGTCGCGAAAGAAACAATCGAAATCGCTTCTAAATACAAAAAAGTCTGCTGTTCGGATGAATTTTTCCTTCTTGCCGGCATGCCGATCCCTGATAAAAAATATTACGGTGACTTTGGCCAGCTTGACGACGGTGTTGGCTCTATCCGTTATTTATTAGAAAACTTTAAAGCCTGCAAACTTCCCCAAAAGATTAAAAAGCCTTTAAAAATTGCGTTTGCTACGTCATACGCAGCAAAAGAAGCGTTCAAAGAAATCGCGGCAGAATTAAACAAAATTGAAAATCTTGCGGTCACAATAAACCCCGTAAAATCAAACTACTGGGGTGAAAACATTACCGTTGCGGGGCTTATTACCTCCGATGATCTGGTCGCAGCGGTTAAAGATATTGACGCTAATTATGTCGTAATCCCGTCAATTATGCTTAAACCTTACAGCGAGGATTTTTTAGACGGCAATAATCTTGATTATGTAAGAGCAAAAACAAACAAAAAATTTATAATTAATAAGCAAAAATACCAAATTGATGAAGTGGTTGAATTCCTAACTACTTTTTGCTAAACCATCCCTTAATAGTTTTACCTAAATTATTAGCATTTTTACCGGTATTGTGCGCCCAGGATTTAATATGTTCGGCAATGGTTTCAGGGTCTTTAATTTCAGAAAGCGTTCCTTTGGCATGTAATTTCCCCAGGAGTGCGAAAAGCCCTGTGGCTATTGCAATTCCGCCAAGAGTCATAAATAATGCGGTGCGTTCTTTCTTTTTTTGAACATCTTTAGCGGTTAAAGGTTCGAGAGCGTGGTATTCGTATACTCTGTGCTGTCGTGAAAACAGTGTTGTCTGCGCGTTATTGCGCCCAAAATTGATGTCAGTTACCTGATGAATCATACACTAACCCTCCGGATGTATCCACATTGTATCATAATAAACCTTCTAAAGGAAATTTTTGCTAAACCCCTCATTTTAAAGGTTTAAAATTGTTACAAAACTTTACAAAAATTTTGGAATATTTTATAATGATATTCCGTCAATGGTTTTAGAGGAGAGAAATGTAAAATGGAAGAATTATTAATTAATACACTTGCTGAAAAGGAAATCGTTGAGGAATCTAAAAATTCGGTCAGAACAATTGCGGACAGGCTTGCTAAGTCTAAGGCTTATTATAACGCTCTTGCTGCAAATGCGGTTGAGGATTATCTTCGCGCTAAAGGGTTGATTAGCGGTGAAATTTATAATTTGCACGATTCCGCTAAAATGCTTGCAGATTTTGAAATCGCCGATATTCAATTGTCTAACTTGCATATTGATGTGCGTGCTGTTTTTGACGAAAACGAAATTTTTATTCCTAAAAAACATTTTACTAATCAAATTCTTCCTGACATTTATCTGGTTTTGAAGCTTGATGAAGATTTATCCGGAGCTAAATTGCTCGGGTTTGTTGAGCCTTCTAAAATTAACAAGCAAAATTGCAATGATGATTATTATTTTGTGAATAAATCTTTCCTGACTCCTGCCTCTAAGCTTGAAGAATTAATCAAATCAACTCCGGTTAAGACTCAATATATGATTACTGATGTAACGGCTGCTTCTATTGAAAAACTTATTATGCTTTATATGGATCACGACCTTGATGATTCTAAGCTTGAAAAACTTATTGATTATTTGAAAAATAGTGCAGAAGCAAGAGAAAAACTCGTCGAATTCGAAAATTTTGAGAGGCTTTCTTACCTTGCATTAAAAGAGTTTAAAGACTTAGATGTTGAGAATAACGACTTTACAAGATATATTAAAACTCTTGTAACGACCGATGAGTTTGCGGAATTTGGCCACGAAGATGAATTAAGTTATTTATTTAATGAGAATTCTGCGACCGGTTCAGGGCTTTTTGTTGACGATGATATCGCTGAAAATGCCGCAGAAGATAAATCTGTTGAGCCGGCGACTGAAGAGGAAGTTTATGAAGAAGCAGATGTTCTGGGTACTGCGCAGGATACTTTAGAAGCGGTTGAAGAACCGCAAGAAGAAGTCTTAGAGGCTGAACCGGTTATTGAAGACCTTCCGGAATCTCCCGAATCTGTAGTGGAAGAACCGGAACCGATTGCACCGGTTGATGAATTTGAGGCGTTTGAAGCCGCGGACGAATTCGAACCTGAAGAAGTGCCGGTTATTGAGCAAGAATCTGCACCGGAACCTGAAGCTATAGAACCTCAGATTGAAGAACAGGCATTAATCCTTGATTCAGAAGAGCTTTCAATTGAAGCCGGTGATGTTTTAAGTATTGAATTGCCGCAGGATTTTGATGTACATCCGGAGGCTGTTGCAGAGGAAGAGCAGGTTGAAGTTTCTCCGGAGCCTGTTTCGACAGAATTGACCGGCGAGGATTTGGAGTTTCAGGTTGACGGGCTTATGGAAATCAATGAGGAACCTGAACATCTGGAGATTAATGAAACACCGGAAATTAATATGGACATCGTTGAAGATGTTGTTTTAGAGCAGGAAGAACCTGTAGAGGAAACTGCTCCGGAGTTGGATGTTGAAAAAACACTTGCGCTTGACGAAGTTAATCTTGACAGCGAAACGGTCATTGGCTTAACCGAAGGTATGATGGTTGAAGAGGTTGAACCGGTTGAAACTGTTGTTGACGCTGTAGAAGAGAATATTCCGGAATTAGACATGGAAGCTTTAGAAGGTCTTGATTTGGGAATTGACGAGCCGGATGAAGCTCCGGCAGTTACTGTTGATGAGGTTCAAACCGTAACAGATGAAGACGTAGACAATGCTATCGCTCTTTCTCAAATTGAAGAAGAGGAAATTCCGGCTGATACGCATGAACACGAAGCTGTTGAGGAAATTAGTGCTGATGCGGAATCTGAAAATGGCGAATTTAGTCTTGATGAATTGCTTTCTATTGAAAATGATTTGACATCAGGTGAGCAAACCCCTTCCGGTTTTAAATTCGACGACGCGGATGAAGAAGACTCTGAACCTAAAGCCATTGATTCACCGTCACAGGAAGAATTGGAAATGCTTTCTGCCGATTTAGATGATGATAGTGATATTTTCAGTCAGGAAGATGCTGAGGATCGTCAGCCTGCAGAAGAATATAATTTTGACGAAAATCAGGAAATCCCTGAAGATGGAACAGACTTTGCGTTTGCAGTTGATCAACGTCCGGCCGCAAAAAATATTCTTATGCCGGTTGCTGCACTGATTACGGTTATTGGATTAATCGGTGCAGGGGCATGGTACTTCCTGTTTAATGGTAAAAATTCAAACAATGAAATAACAATTGTTGACGATACTAAAAATTCTGTTGAAGATATAAATTTCGACGCTCAGGCTCCTGTAACACCTGCAAATTCCGGTAACGAAACCGTTGCAGATATACAAATTCCTGCCGAATCAACGCCTGCGCCAAAGGAGGCAACACCTGCACCGCAGAAAAATGCAGAACCTCAGGCCGCCAAAACTCCTGAAGTTGCAGCGCCTCAGCCCGAACCGTTGACAATACAAAAAATTAAAAAGGACTTTTCACAGCCAAATACTTATCTTTCTGTTAGCAAGATTGTTTGGGATGTTCCTGAGTATTTAACATATAATGAAGATTTCAGCGGATATCTCCAAACACTTGGCAGCACTTTAAAACTTAATCTTTCCGGCGATTTGTTGTTAATCAGCGAAAATACGCTTCTTAACAGGGTAAAGGTTAAAGTAAGTCTGAAAGACAGCGGTAAAAAATTCAGTGCTGAACTTATTGACGGTTGCGGCACAAAGTCTGTTGATGATTTAGTGTTACAATCTGTTAAGAATACACTTAATCTGCTCAAACCGCCTGTAAATAGCCTTGATACGGCTGATGAGGATTTATATATAACAATATATTTATAATTTTTAAATCTTATGCTATAATAAACGCATGAGGGAGCCTAACGTGGAAAGTTTATCACAGGAAAAAAGATTATTAATTGAAAAGTGCATAAAAAATAATAAAAAATTTCAGAACAATGAAGACTTATACGACGATTTTTTTAATGAAACCTATCAAAAATCTTTGTCGCTTTTGTCATCAGTTTCGTCTGAATCCACTCTTGAACTTTATCTTAATCGTGTTGTCACAAGCGCGATGATTAATGTTTTAAAAGATTCCGGCCGTTTAAGACGTACGTCACAGGGGTATCAGGCAACCCCTTCTGTTTCGTTGGACTCTGTTTATGACAGGTTTAACCCTGAATTTACGAATAAAAAAATTATGTTTAAACAGATTGATCTGGAAGAAAGCCCTGAAGATGCCTTCATTAAGCGTGAAGTTTTGAAAAATATTACTCAAATTTTAAATAAAATTGAACAGCAAGAACCTGATAAGAAATATTTAACTCTTTTTAAACTCCGGTATGAAGACGGTCTTACCCAGAACGAAATTGCGGAAGAACTCGGAGTTTCACAGTCTGATGTATCAAAAAGATTGTTTAAATTGATGAGCAAAGTGAAGGAAGCGCTTAATTGAGGATAGGCTATGAAATGTCCCGTATGTAAGAAAGAAGTCCCTCAAGAATCCGTAATTTGTCCTGAATGTAATGCGCGAATAGGTCTTGTTTGCTATAAATGTAAAACCGTTAATCGTTTAAATACTTTGCGTTGTAAAAAATGCGGTACGGAAATTTTGCGTCTTTGTCCGGAATGTCGTACAATAAATCTTCCAACCGCTGAATATTGCCGCAAATGTAATACCCCCCTTGGAGCTTCAGTCGCGGAACCTGTCATGCAGTCTGCGCAAAAGCCTGCTGTGGAGGGGAAAATTCGTCCTACTCAGCCCGAAATTATTGAACTTATTTATAACGCTGTTGTCGAAAATGAAAAATTTATAATTTCTCTTAACGGGTCAAAGGGCACGGGAAAAGATTATGTCCTAAATAAAGTTGTAGAGCGGCTTGGCGGCACGACTTATTTTGTACTTAAAGGTACCTGTACCCCTGTTTCTCAATTAACTCCGGGGGGCTTCATTCAGGAAATCTTGATGAACATGCTAGGACTTCCAAATTTTTGTATTAATAATCCGCAGTTTCAAAAAGACGCGTTTAAATTCTTTAAAAGCGAATTCACAGAGTTTTCCGCCGATGAAATTAAGATGTTGATTAATCTTTTATATCCTCATATAACCGGAAATTATGAGGATATTCTGAGTGCAAAATCAAAGACATTTAACCTCATTACAAAGGTCTTTGCCCATGTATTCAGAATGAAAAAAGTTTTATTTATTATCAATAATTTTGATTTTATTGATGCTCTTTCGTTTGAGTTTTTTAATAATTTCATAAAGATAGATAATATTTTTGAAAATATTAAAATCCTTATGACATATAGTGATACAAGGCCTGCGCAGGCTTATTTTTACCTTGAGGAAGAAAAGGCCGGCGATATATATTTAAACCTTGAATTAGCGCCTATGACAGCCATTGAGGCGGTTGGACTTTTTAAACAATTTGCGGGTATAAACAGGATTTTACCTGATGTCGAAAAAAAAGAAGTTTTCAAAAAGTCTAAGGGCAACCCTGCTTATATGGAGCAGGCTATTGCGTATAAACAGGATTGTATTCAGTATGAATTGGATTTTAAACTTCCCGATTCAATCGCGGAATTGATTCAAAAACGGCTTGAAATTCTTAAGATAAGAACACCGCTTGCGTTTAATATTTTGATGTGCGCCTCCGTTCTGGGTAAGAAAATTAATATCAATCTTATAAAAGAGGTTTTTGACCTTAGCGATGATACTTTTGAAAACACTGCAAACCTGCTTATTAAAAAAGGGTTTATAACAACTGTTAACGAATTTTTCTTCGAATTTAAAAGCTCGCTCCTATGGGAAAATATTCTGGCAGTTGCAAAAAAAGAACCTAATTTTGTAGAAATTAATAAAAAATTATATTCTATTTTGAAAGTTTTCACCCTCAGTTCTAACACTCTTCTGGCAATAATTCTACAGAATTTGCGTAATAATTATGAAGCGTTTAACGTTTGGACGCATAATGTAAATCTTTGTAGTTTTATTGGCGATGTGAACCTGTATATTATTTCGCAAAAACAATGTCTTGCCTTGATAAACGAATTCGACGATAAAGATACAATTAACATAAGATTTAACATTGAAGAGCGCCTTGGTAAGATTCTTACACAGTATAGACCTGACGATGCAGTCGATTTCTTGCCTGACGCTATTTCTAACGCCCACGGTATCGGTGACAGTATAAAAGAAATTGAACTTCTTTCATATCTTACAAGCAGTTGTCAAAAATCAGGACGTTATTATGGTGTAGTGGAAAGCGTTGACAGGGTTCTGGAAAAAACGGATTCTGCACGTATCCTTGAGGTTGCTATGATTAAAGCCTCAAAGCTTGAGGCTCTTTTGAACATCGGCAATTGCGGGGAGGTTATAAATCTTATCCAGAACGAAATCATGCCTGTTTTTAACCGCTTTCTTAACGGCGTTTATAAACGTAAGGATATTTCGTATGAGTTACTCCACGAAACCTGGTTGAAAACCTACCTTATACTTGCAAATGCCTATGTTTTACAGGGGAATAATAAGGCCTTTGAAATTACGGCTCTTTTATTCAACGTAATTGAGCGCGGTCAGGTAAGTGATGCAAACTTTATTTTGAAATGCCATCTTGCGTTTGCCTTTGCAAGTACTGTTTGCGGTGATTATACAACTTCAAATAAACATTTGCAGGAGATTATGGATGCTTGCACCGATACCGCGATGAGCAACGAGAATATTTTGCGCTGGAATTTTATAAATATGGTAAACAGATTCTTAAATAAAGAATATGACCATATACAGGAGGATTTATTTGAAATCGTTGCATTTGCGAATAATAATTTTGATAACTTTACCAAAAATGTAATGAAAACGCTTCTTGGGAAAGTTCTTGTGGATAATAATCAGACTTCACGCGGTCTTGAGATTTATAACGAACAACTTGCACATTTTTCCGAAGAAAAAATCGCGCTGGGTGCATTGCTTAGCTGGTATTTGATTTCTGATTCAATAATGAATGTAGAAGGCCCTGATAAAGCAATAGAAATTGCACTTAAAGCACTGGATGTCGCTAAAAATCCTAAAATAGATAACTTCTTCTTTACAATATGTTTGAAAATGGTGCTTACAAGAGCTTATATGATAAAAGAAGATTTTGAAACAGCGCGTATTTATCTTGAAAAAGCCTTGAAGATTTCTACTACCTACGAACTTCATGATATGACCGCGCGTCTTTATCTTTTATACGGCAAGTTCTATCAGGAACTCGGATTGAAAGATTCACCGAAACAGCGTGAGTTTTTGAAGATGGCAGTTGTGATGTATGAACGCAGCTTAAAATCAATTCGTAAAACACAGAATAATCATCTTTTCCGCGAACATTCAAAAGCGGAAAAAGTATTAAAATCATTCTGCGACTTGAAAAATATAAAATTATAAAAAGGGGTTTATGGCACCCTTAAAGTTTTTTAACATTAATATTGCAATTCTGTTATTTTGGTCGTAATATTTTGAAACAAGTGTGTATAAGACAATTAAGAAGTGGATTATGTTATGGCGCTAAATTTTCAAGAATTAGTTTTTAATTTACAAAAGTTTTGGTCAGATCAGGGCTGTATTATTCAACAGCCTTATGATATAGAAAAAGGGGCTTCTACTATGAACCCTGCTACATTTTTGCGTTCACTGGGGCCTGAACCCTGGAACACTGCAATGATTGAACCTTGCAGACGACCTACTGACGCAAGATATGGCGAAAACCCGAACCGTTTGGGTCATTATTATCAATTCCAGGTAATCCTGAAACCTTCTCCGGACGACGCGCAGGAGCTTTATTTGAAGAGTCTTGAGGCAATGGGAATTGACCTTTCAAAACACGATGTTCGTTTTGTCGAAGACAACTGGGAATCACCTACACTCGGTGCGGCCGGTGTGGGCTGGGAAGTTTGGCTTGATGGGATGGAAGTTACTCAATTTACTTACTTCCAGCAGGTCGGCGGTATTGAAGTTAAACCGGTTGCTTTAGAACTTACCTACGGTTTGGAACGTATCGCTATGTATTTGCAGAATAAGTCGT
This sequence comes from uncultured Candidatus Melainabacteria bacterium, assembly GCA_947090755.1. Classification (GTDB taxonomy): domain Bacteria; phylum Cyanobacteriota; class Vampirovibrionia; order Gastranaerophilales; family Gastranaerophilaceae; genus Gastranaerophilus. Next base: position 24,444 of record CAMUPF010000020.1, read on the forward strand.
CTGTTTTTGATATTCAATGGAACGACAAGCTTAAATACGGTGAAATCTTCCTGCAAAATGAAATCGAACAATCTAAATATAACTTTGAGGTTTCTGACGCTAAATCATTGTTCACAATGTTTGACCTTTATCAAAAAGAGGTTGATAATTGTGTTAACGCTAAGCTTGTTTTGCCGGCTTATGATTACGTATTGAAATGTTCTCATACTTTTAACCTGCTTGATGCAAGAGGGGTTATCAGTAAGGACGAGCGTATCAACTTTATTAACCGCGTAAGAACAATGGCTTCTGCGGTTGCACAATTGTATGTAGCGCAAAGAGAAGAACTCGGATTCCCTCTGTGCAAAGGGTAAAAGAGGGTAAATGTAGAGGTAAATTGGTACTTCTTTGATAGTAAAGTGTAAAGGAATATAGATGGCTGAAAAATTTAACAGAGCAACGTTCACCAGAAACTTTTTGAAAAAAATTACAAGAGTTAAGGCTCCTGATGAGATGTTAGAACAGGCTGCCGGCGGTGAAGTATTAGAAAAAACTTTAGGCGTTTGGGATTTGATTATTCTGGGTATCGGTGCGATTATCGGTTCCGGAATCTTTGCAGTTGTCGGTGTAGCGGCGGCTGGAAGTCCTGACGGCGGTGTGGGTGCAGGGCCTGCGTTAATTGTTTCTATGGTTATAGCGCTTGTTGCTTGTATTTTTTCAGCACTTTGTTATAGTGAATTCGCTACGATGATTCCGGTTGCGGGCGGTGCGTATATTTATACTTTCGCGACTCTCGGTGAATTTGCAGCGTGGATGGTAGGCTGGGTGCTTATGCTTGAATATGCGGTAGGCTTTATTGCCTGCGCGTGTGCGTGGTCTAACCACTTTGTACAATTCCTTTCAGGATTTTCTCATGTGCTGCCGTCCTGGCTTGCTAATCCGCCGGTTTGGCTTATGAATAATACAAGTTCTGCGCTCAAAATCTGCAAAGACGCAGGTGTGGCAGATGTTACAACAGTTATTCCGCATATCGCAGGTGTTCCGATTTGTATAAATCTTCCTGCAATATTTATGATAATTCTTACTGCAGCCATTTTGATTAAAGGTACTAAGGATTCGGCAAAAATGGCCGGAATCATGGTTGTTATTAAACTTGCCGTAATTGCATTGTTCGTTTTGGGCGGCGCGTTCTATGTTAAACCTGAAAACTGGACGCCTTTTGCTCCAAACGGGTTTGAGGGTATTTTTGCCGGCGCGTTCCTAATCTTCTTTGCTTATATCGGTTTTGACGCGGTTGCGACTGCGGCTGAAGAATGTAAAAATCCGCAAAAAGATTTGCCGGTTGGTATTATCGGTTCGCTTCTGGCAACAACAGTTGTATATGTTCTTGTTGCTTTAGTTTTAACAGGTATGCAGCCGACAAGCGGCGTTACAATCCCTGCTGACTTTTTGAAAGCCCCTATGGCTTACGCTATGGGCGCGGCCGGTAAAAATTTCTTTGCTGGATTGATTTCTGCGGGTTCACTTGCGGGTTTGACTTCTGTACTGCTTGTAATGATGATGGCGGCTATCAGAACTCTATACGCAATGAGCCGTGATAACTTTATTTCTAAAAGATTCCAGCACCTTCACCCTGTATTTAAAACTCCTAGTCTTTTGACATGGACTGTTTGCGGACTTTCTATAATCGGTGTTTTATTGCTTGATTTGAACGTTGCTGCTGAACTTTCTAACTTCGGTACATTCGCGTCATTCATCGTTGTTTGCGTCGCGGTATTGATATTGAGAAAAACCGAACCAAATCGCCCGAGACCGTTTAAAGTCCCGTTCTGTCCGTGGTTTCCGATTATGGGTATTCTTTGCTGCGGCGGATTGATGGTTTACAAAATGCAATTTGCTTCAAACTCTGGTTTGTTGTTCCCGCTCTGGATGGGGGTTGGTGCATTGATTTACCTTTACTACGGATTTGTTAAAAACCGTAATTACGAAAACGAAGTACACAACGAAAAAGTAGCACATAAAAAGAAACAGGAATTAGCAAAGTAAAATGGGTTTAATAGAAAATATTTTAAAAAGAAGAAGCCCTGATGAACTGCTGGCTGTAAGTAGTAAATCCGAATTAAAAAAGACACTGAACGTATTTGATTTGATGATAATCGGTATCGGAGCGGTTGTCGGAACGGGAATTTTTACTATAATCGGCTCAGCGATTAAGGGTGGTTTAGAAGGTGCAGGCGCGGGGCCTGCGGTCATAATTTCCATGATTCTGGCGGCGGTTGCGTGTGTTTTCTCTGCGCTTTGTTACAGTGAAATCGCGGCGATGATGCCTGTTGCCGGAAGCGCTTATACATACACTTACGCAACGATGGGTGAATTTATGGCGTGGATGGTCGGCTGGATTTTAATGCTTGAATACGCTATCGGTAACATTACAGTTGCAAGCGCGTGGACAGGATATTTTGTCCAGTTTCTGAAAGGTTTTAAACATATTCTGCCCGATTTTGTTGTGAATTTCCCGCTGTGGTTGCGGAATGACTATAGAACAATTATTACAATGTGCGATCAGAATGGTTTAAATCCACACGATTTTATGCCGTATTTATTTGATAAAATCCCGATGGCAATAAACTTGCCTGCGATTATAATTGTTCTTGTGTTGACCCTGCTATTGATTAAGGGGGTTAAAGAATCAACACGTGTCGCGACGATTATGGTTGGCGTGAATATGTTTATGATTACGTCGTTTATTATTGTCGGTGCGTTTTATGTTAAACCTGAAAACTGGACGCCTTTTGCGCCAAACGGATTTGAAGGTATTTTTATGGGCGCGTTTTTGATATTCTTTGCATATATCGGGTTTGATGCGATTTCAACCTGCGCGGAAGAAACCGAAAACCCGCAGCGTGATTTGCCGATTGGTATTTTAGGAACGCTTGTGTTCTGTACTATTTTGTATGTGTTTGTCGCGCTTGTTTTGACGGGGATTGTTCCTTTGCAAAGTATAAATACTTCAGCACCAATCGCGGCAGCTATGCAGTTTATTGGTAAAGATTGGTTTGCGGGCGTAATTTCAACCGGTGCGTTGTGTGCTTTAACATCAGTTCTTTTGATTTACCAGCTTGGTACAACAAGAATTTTATACGCAATGAGCCGTGATAGATTCTTACCAAAGTCTGTACGTGTTATTCATAGAAAATTTAGAACACCGCATGTTTTGACATGGATTGCAGGGCTTATCGTAATTATCGGCTCACTGTTTATGGATTTGAATATTTCCGCAGAACTTTGTAATTTCGGCACATTCACGTCGTTCATTATTATATGTATCGCGGTATTGATTTTAAGAAAGAATGAACCGAATCGTGTTAGACCGTTTAAAGTTCCGTTCTGCCCTTGGTTCCCGATACTTGGAATTTTGACCTGCGGCGGATTGATGTTCTATTCAATGAAATTCTTAAAAACATCATCAATATACTTCCCGCTGTGGCTGTTAATAGGCGTTGCAATCTACGCGGCATACGGGTATAAACAAAAACGTTTAGAAGAGCAAGGAAAAAGGCAGTAAATAAACTGCCTTTTTCGTGTTACAATTTACTTATGGAAAACAAGAAACTGGGTGCGGCCGGTGAAGATTTGGCCTGTCGCTATTTAATCAGAAACGGCTACGAAATAGTTGAAAAGAACAAATCTTATCCAAAACTTTGCGAAATTGATATTATTGCAAAACGCAAGGATAAATTGTACTTCGTAGAAGTTAAAACACGCAAAACAGACGCTTTTGGCGCGCCGGCCGAGGCGGTTGATTCGCGAAAATTAAGTCATATTCGAAAAGGCGCGTTTCTTTATTTGCAGGAAAATAAAGTCCGTGAGTTTCAAATTGATGTCATTGCCATTACGATTAAGCCGGAATTAAAAATCGAACATTTCCGAAATGTTGGCTAAGGTTTCGGGTTTGTCCGTTTTAAGTAAAAGCGTTTTCTCTTTTGATGTGTGGCCTTTTACAATTTCAATAGAAGTTTTAGGGATTTTAAAATATTTTGAGAGAAACTCAACGAGCGCTTTGTTTGCTTTCCCGTCGATTGGTTGAGCGGTGATTTTGATTTTAACACCCTCGTCGGTTTTGATTATTTCGTTTTTTGACGCGTTGGGTGAAATCTTAAAACTTATCAAAACTCCGGTTTCGGTTTTCTTGAACATTTGTTAATCCTTATGAATGATATTTTCCCGATAACTCTTGAAAAATTCGTTATAATTAGTATTATTATATCATGGAAGATTTATTTAAGGATATAAAAACCGCATTAATTGAGCAGAAACGTCCGGAAGAAGAAATCGCAAGGATTGAAAGTGCGTTTTTGTTTGCTCAGAAACTTCACGACGGTCAGTTTCGGGTTTCCGAGGAGCCTTATATAATCCACCCCGTTGAAGTCGTTAAAATCCTTGTCGGGTTGCACATGGACGCAAATACGCTTATCGCGGGCTTCCTGCATGATATCCTTGAAGATACCGATACAACACCTGAAACAGTTGAAGAAAAATTCGGGGCTGATGTTTTAAACCTTGTTCAGGGCGTGACCAAACTCGGTAAATTACAGTTTAAATCCAATGAAGAGCGTCAGGCTGAAAACTTCCGCCGTTTGTTTATCGCAATGGCAAATGATATGCGGATTATTTTTCTTAAACTGGCAGACCGGCTTCATAATATGCGCACGCTTAACTTCATGACCGCAGCAAAACAACAGAAAATTGCGCGTGAAACCCTTGATATTTTTGCACCGCTTGCGAATCGTCTGGGGATTGGTAAGATTAAGGCCGAACTGGAAGACTTGTCACTGCGTTACCTTGAACCAGATAAATATTATGAGATTTCGCAACTTGTGTCACAAACGAAGAAAGACCGTGAGTCTACCGTAAAACTTCTTATTGACCAGATAGCAGGAGATGTTAAGAAGGCCGGTATTGATGCAAAAATTACAGGCCGCGCTAAACATTATTACAGTATTTACAGTAAAATGAAACGTTTAAACATCGCGTTTCACGAATTATACGACATTACGGCGGTTCGTGTTATCGTTAATAACGAAAGCGAATGCTATGCGGTTTTAGGGCTCATTCACTCAAGATTTAAACCTATTCCGGGGCGTTTTAAGGATTATATCGCAATGCCGAAGGGAAATATGTATCAATCGCTGCATACCTCAGTTATCGGCCCGCGTTCTAAACCGTTAGAGGTTCAGATTAGAACCTGGAAAATGCATGAAGTCGCTGAATTCGGGGTCGCGGCACACTGGCGTTATAAAGAAAAAGGTTCCCAAAAGGCAGATAATCACGATGATAAACAGTTCTCGTGGCTTAGAAAACTCGTTGAATATGATAAAGAAGTGACTAACGCCGAAGATTATGTTAAAACCGTTAAAATGGATATCTTTTCGGATCAGGTTTTTGCCTGCACGCCGAACGGTGATGTCCTTGATTTTCCTGCAAACGCAACGCCTGTGGATTTTGCGTACCGTATTCACTCTGATGTCGGAAACCGTACTGTCGGCGCGCTGATTAACGGCCGTATCGCACAGCTTGATACAAAATTGAAAAACGGTGATATCGTTGAAATTTTAACATCTAAAACCCCATCCCCGCGTCTTGACTGGCTAAACTTCGTTGTAACCAAGCAGGCGGCCTCCAAGATTAAGCAATGGTTTAAGAAAAATAACCGCGAAGAACACGTTGAAGTCGGACGTGCAAACCTTGAACACGAACTTACAAAAGCGGTTTTTGACGAGTTCTTGAAACAGGGCGAATTTGCGCGTATCGCTAAAATTATGAATTATCAGTCAGAAGACGACTTATTTGCGGCACTGGGTTATGGTGAAACTACTATCAATAAAGTTGTCAATAAAATTAAAAAGCCTGAGAAAAAAGTTGATGATACTAGCAAATTTAGAACATTTACCCGTAAGAAATCCGAAAAGGATATAGTCGGTCTTGAAGGACTTATGTATTCAATTGCGAAATGCTGTTCACCGATTCCGGGCGAGCCGATAGTTGGGGTAGTAACACGTTCAAAAGGTGTTTCTGTCCACCGTGTTGACTGCAAAACCCTCGATGCTATTGAGCCGGAACGTTTGATGGACATTCACTGGTCGGGTGATAACCCTAACCGTGTTTATAATACGACGATTCGTATAGAAACCGCTGAAAAAATCGGGCTTTTAAAAGACATTATAGCGGCGGTTTCGGATAATAATACCAATATTATATACGCAAACGTCAAATCAAAACCGGGTAAAGTCGGTATTATAGAATTAGGACTTGAACTGGATAATTTAGAAACATATAAGCGTGTAATTTATGCTATTCAGTCAATTCCTGATGTGTTCAGTGTAAAACGAATTCAGGCATCAAATCAGTCGCAACCGGGCCAGAAGAAAGCGAACAATAAGCCGCGCCGCCGCTCTTGACAAGTATAAAAACATGCTGCATAATAAGGGTAAATGAAAGTCAGGCTGAGCCTGTTCTACAATAGAACCCGAGCACTACTTGGGAGAAAGGAAGGGTAAATAAATGGAAAAACATACTAAAGTATCAATCTTGACAGGGGGGGGGGGGGCGTGCCTTAACAGGCACATCTAAGCGCTTAGGATTTACGATGGCGGAAATCCTGTTATCGCTCACAATTATTGGGGTAGTCGCGGTGATAACGCTTCCGTCACTTACAGGCAACATTAACGAACGCACCTGGAATACGCA
>CAMUPF010000021.1 GCA_947090755.1 uncultured Candidatus Melainabacteria bacterium
ATTTCATATTTTTAACCTTCCTTTCTATATGCTTTCATTATGCAGCATGTTTCAAATCTTGTCAATTCATGATATAACAATAATATGTTCACAGGAATTATCGAAGAAATCGGAGAAATTAAAAGTTTCCGGCACAACACGGTGCTGGAAGTTTCCTGCCGCAAGGTTTTAAATGATGTCAAACTTGGCGACAGCATTGCAATTAACGGGGTTTGTCAGACAGTTGTGGAATTCGGCCAAAACTTTTTCAAAGTTGAAGTCAGCCCTGAAACCCTTGCCGTTACGAACTTTTCGCAACTTAAAGCCGGCGAAAAAATTAACCTTGAGCGTGCTCTTACGCCAACTTCCAGAATGGGCGGACACATCGTTCAAGGTCACGTTGACCAGACCGCAAGCCTTTTAAAAGTCGAAAAGCTTGATAATTTCTACAATCTGTATTTTGAAACCTCTGACACAAAATACATTGTCAAAAAGGGTTCAATTACTGTCAACGGAATAAGTTTGACTGTTGCAGACGTTAACGAAACCTGTTTTAAAACCGCGGTTATCCCGCATACATTCGAAAATACGACACTTAATACCACAAAAGCCGGCGAAGTCGTAAATATTGAAACAGACATCCTCGGACGCTATGTTGAAAAATTTCTATCACCGCAGGATAATAAAAAAAGCAAAATTAGTATGGAGTTTTTAAGGGAAAATGGATTTGTTTAATTTTAAATTTGACGATATAGAAGAAGCGATTAAAGATTATAAAGCGGGCAAGCCAATCATTGTTGCCGACGACGAAGACCGTGAGAACGAAGGGGATTTGATTTGTTCTGCGCAAATGGTAACACCGGAAATAATAAATTTTATGGCGCGTGAATGCCGCGGACTTGTCTGTCTTGCGATTGAGCACACAATTGCCGAACGCCTTGAACTTCCTCAAATGGTTGACAACAACACAGAAGGAATGAAAACAGCGTTCACATTAAGCATTGACGGCGCAGAAAAATACGGCGTTACGACCGGAATTTCTGCGTACGATCGCGCAAAAACCATTGAAATTGCAATCGCTCCTGACGCTGTACCGTCAGATTTAAGACGTCCGGGGCATATATTCCCTTGTATGGCAAGAAAAGGCGGCGTTTTAACGCGCACCGGCCACACCGAAACTGCTGTCGACCTTGCAAAAATCTGCGGTCATGCACCGGCCGGCGTTATGTGCGAAATAATGATGGATGACGGCCAAATGGCACGCCGCGACGATTTAAGAAGGTTCGCGAACCACCACGATATCAAATTTATTTCCGTTGCGCAACTTATTGCATACCGTTTAAAATCTGAAAAATACGTTACACGTGATGCACAGGCGAATCTTCCGACACAATTCGGCGAATTTAAAATTTACGGCTACACAAACCATCTTAACGGCCAAGAGCACGTTGCACTAGTTAAAGACGACGGCTCCGACAAAATCCCGCTTGTTCGTGTTCACAGTGAATGCCTGACCGGCGATATTTTCCACAGCTTGAAATGTGACTGCAACCAACAGCTTCACGAGGCTCTCAGGATGATTAACGAACACGGCAAAGGCGCGCTGGTTTATATGAAAGGCCACGAAGGCCGAGGAATCGGAATCGTAAACAAAATTAAAGCTTACGCCCTACAAGAAGCAGGACAGGACACCGTTGAAGCCAATGTTTCTCTAGGTTTCAAGCCGGACCTGCGCGAATACGGCGTTGGCGCTCAAATTTTACGGGATATAGGTTTTACAAACTTTGATTTAATTACAAACAACCCGAGAAAAATAGTCGGGTTGGATGGTTACGGATTAACTATTCATGATATAGTTAAGATAAAGCCTGAAATTAATCAGTACAATGAAAGATACATGAACACTAAAAAAGAAAAAATGTGTCACATGTTTTAACGATAAGGAACAATCTTAATGCAGGAAATTTGTCAGGACGTAAAAGCGTTATCACCACAATATTACAGTTCATTCCGGACTGTATATGAAGATTTCTGCAAATGCGCGTTTACTGAATATAAATTTGAACTTGAGCCTCTGGATTATGAGAGTTTCATTGAATCCTGCGAAAATGGCCTGATTAAATGTATAATTTATACGGAAAACAATGTTCCGGAAGCCTTTCTTGTCTACACTCTTGCGATTTCCGAATCAATTGAATTGAACATAATTCACAGCCACAATCTTGAAAACATTGGCCAGAGAAGCTGTGCACTTATAAAATTCTTTATGGAAGAAGTAAAAAAAGAACGCAAGGAAAAAGTTGTCTGCTACCCTATGCTAGGCAAACAAAAAAGCATTGTGGGCGAAATTTCAATTCTTGGCTTCAAGTTCGTAGGGATAGCGGTTTTAAGATTCCTGCTGCACGAAAGTAGTTCACGCCAAATTCTGAAAATCGCGCAAATCGGCGAACTTCCAAAGCATTACAGCCTTAAACCGTGGGATGATTCATATATGAATGATGCTGTACGTGTCGTACAAAACGCATTTTCAACAAGCGCGGACGCACTTTTTGACACAAGATTTTCATCGCTGGACGGAACATACGACATTTTGAATAAAATTGTCACAAATGTTTATGCAGACTTCATGCCGGAAGCCTCCAGTGTTTTATTCTACAACAACAAACCTGTGGGATTTTGCTTTATGAATATTACAGGCGGAAAAATCGTTAATATTCCGATTTTTGCGATTTCAAAAGAACATCAGGCAAAAGGCCTTTCTAAATACCTTCTTGCGCGCAGCCTTAATACAGTTATTAAAATGAGCGATGAAAATGTATTCCCTATTACCGAAATCAATACAAACACGGAAACAAATAATTTTCAGGCGCTTAAAATGTACAGAAATCTTGGCTTTAAAGAAGATTACAACTACCCTCAGTCATACTTGCCTGTTCTCAGATAATATTTTCGTGCTATAATATTAACGTAAAAATGGATTAGGGAGAAAATTATGCTGAGAGGACCGTTTTTAGATAGAAACTGGATGGGACAAAATGAAGATTATGATTCATCATCAATCGTAATGCTGGGATTACCGTTTGACGGCACGGTTTCATATCGTTCAGGCTCACGTTTTGCACCGGAACAAATAAGACTTGCAAGCTGGGGGCTGGAAGAATATTCGCCGCGTTTTGATAAAGATTTAGACGATGTCAATTTCCACGACGCCGGTGATTTAGAATTCCCGCTCGGCAACACATATAAAACACTCGACGTAATACAACAGAATGTAGAAGACATCTATCGCGATGGCAAAAAAGTTTTCGGTATCGGCGGCGAACACCTTGTGACATTGCCGGAAATCAAAGCTGTATCAAAGTTTTACGACAATCTGGCAATAATTCATTTTGACGCTCATACAGACCTTAGAGAAGAGTATATGGGCGAAGAAATGTCACATTCTGCCGTAATCCGCCACGCTTCAAAAATCGTAGGCCCGCAAAACATAAAACAAATCGGAATACGTTCAGGCATGAAAAAAGAATGGGATTTTATGAAAGAACACAACACTCTTTGTCATAAATACTCCGATTTAGACGTACTCAAAGGCAAAAATGTATTTGTAACCGTAGATTTGGATGTTCTCGACCCGTCTGTAATGTCCGGCACCGGAACCCCTGAATCCGGCGGAATGCAGTTCAACGAACTTATGGGCTGGTTTGAATATCTCAAAAACTTTAATATTGTTGGTGCCGATGTGGTAGAACTTGCGCCTGATTACGACGCATCAGGTGTTTCAACTGCCGTTGCGACAAAGGTTATCAGAGAGTTGTTAATGGTAATTTAAAATGATGAAACAAAGAATTGAAGAACTAAAGGATTTAATCAATAAATATAATTATTTATATTATGTTGAAGAAAATCCGTCTGTCAGCGATTTTGAATACGACAAACTCTTTGCGGAATTAAAAGAGTTGGAAAACCTTTTCCCGCAATACAAAACTCCTGACAGCCCGACCCAGCGCGTAGGCGCAATCAGCGAAAAATTCGACTCCTACAAGCATAAATACAGGCTTTACAGCCTTGATAACACTTACACTTACGAAGACATTGAAAAATGGTATGAAAAGCTTACCGCCGAATACGGTAATGAAGTTGAGCTTGTAAGTGAACTTAAAATCGACGGGCTTGCAATTGCTCTCAGTTATGAAAACGGGGTTTTTGTGCGCGGTGTAACCCGCGGCGACGGGGTTCAGGGGGAAGATATTACCGCAAACCTCAAAACAATCAAAGCAATTCCATTAAAACTTTTCCAAAATGTCGACATAGAAGTCCGCGGCGAAATCTTTATGCCGAAAACTTCGTTTGAAAAACTCAACGAAGAAAGCCTTAAAAACGGCGAAAAAGTTTTTGCCAATCCGCGCAACGCTGCAAGCGGTTCTATTCGTCAATTAGACAGCCGAATCACGGCAAAACGCGATTTATCTATGTTTTGCTACACCGCAATCATTGAAAAAAGCGATAAAAAACCGCAAACTCACTATGACACATTGATGTATCTGAAAGAACTCGGGTTCAAAGTCAATCCGAATATCAAGGTTTGCAAAAACGCACAAGAAGTCATTGACTATTGCAAATACTGGGATACAGAGCGTTCAAAACTAAACTATGCAACCGACGGAGTTGTCGTGAAGGTTAATCAATTAAATATACAGGAAGATTTAGGGTTCACTGCGCGCGCGCCAAAATGGGCGACGGCTTTTAAATTCCCGCCCGAAGAAGCCTCTACTAAACTTCTTGATATTGAATACGGAGTAGGTAAAACCGGCGCAGTCACGCCTGTTGCAATACTTACACCGGTACAACTTGCCGGTTCAACTGTTTCACGCGCCAGCCTGCACAACTTTGACGAAATCAAAAGGCTGGATGTTCGTATCGGTGACACGGTTCTAATCATGAAAGCCGCTGAAATCATCCCGAAAGTTATAACCGTCCTTAACGATGAACAGCACAATACGCGTCCGGAATTTCAACCGCCGGCAGAATGTCCGTCCTGCCACTGTCCACTCTACACCAGAGCCAAAGAAGTCGGGCTGTACTGCGAAAATCCGCGCTGCCCTGAAAAAGTCCGCGCCCAGCTTGAATACTGGGTTTCAAAAGACGCAATGGACATAGACAACCTCGGCCCGTCAGTTATAGCACAGCTTTACGACCTGAATCTGGTCAGAAATTTCGCAGACTTCTACAAACTTACAATCGACGACCTTCTCAAACTTGAAGCGACAAAAGAAAAAAGCGCAAACAATATCTATGAAGGGATTCAAAAAAGCAAAAACCGCAGCTTAGCCCGTTTCATAAACGCACTTTCAATCAAAAATGTTGGCAAAGAAAACGCCGCCGTTCTCGCAGACGAATACGGAAGCATTGAAGCCCTTATGGACGCATCAATAGAAAGTCTTGAAAATGTAAAAGGCATTGCAAACAAAATGGCAACAGATATTTACACCTACTTCCGCTGCGAAGAAAATGTTGCAATTATTAAGGAATTATTTGCCCTCGGTGTTGTACCTGAACATACTTCTGTGGTAAAATCAGGAAAACTTGAGAATTTAACTTTTGTTCTGACCGGAACCCTCTCGTCTATGACCAGACCAGAAGCCGAAGAAAAGATTAAATCTCAGGGTGGGCGAACCTCAAGTTCAGTAACCAGCAAAACTTCTTACGTAGTCGCCGGTGAAAAAGCAGGGTCAAAATTTGACAAAGCCCAAAAGTTAGGTGTTATAATATTGACAGAAGAACAATTTATAACATTACTGGAAAAGGGTATAGAAAATGAAGAAAAATAAATTGAGAGTTATACAAATCACAGGAATCAGAGGACTTTTATCCGCTGTATTTGTTGTTGCATGCTTAATCGCAGGATTCGTCGGGTTCCCCGCACTAATGCTTAACAAATTATGGAACCATATAGCTGATATTACCGGTGTAATTCCTTATATCAATGCGTTTCAGGGGTTAATTCTCTGGGGGATTCTCGCGGTTTCATATTTCATTATCAACAAAAAAGAGCGTTATCTCTCTGTTTTTGAACCGAAACCAAGAAACCCGCGCGAAATCAGAGATATAATCAGAGAAATTAAAGCCCAATCCGAAGGCTTGAAAAAAGAGGCTCCTCAGCCAATTAAGGCTGAGCCGGAAAAAACAGAAGAAGAAAAATCAAAAGAGGTAGTTTAATGAAAAAGAAAAGTTTACTTGCAATATTCTTACTATTGCTTTTAGCAGTCTGCGTATCAACTCCGGCAGAAGCAAAACCGCAGGGCGCAATTTTTGTCGAAGCGACATCAAACCTTGATTTACAACCCGATGTCGTAGAATTTAACGTTATCGTTACAACAAAAGACAAAACCTCGTTGGAACACGCGTCTATCTCTAACAAAGAAATCTCTTCAAAAGTTTTCCACGCTTTAGACACAATGATTGATAAAAACAACGGCGATTATATTAAAACAATTGATTACTCTGCACGCCCAACTTACTACTATTCAAACGGCAAACAGATTTTCGACCGTTTTGAAGTTACAAATACAATCACCGTCCACACTAAAAAAATCACCGAAGTCGGAACTTTTATCGACAAATCCCTGAGCCTTGGCGCAACAAATATCGGCAATATTGACTTCAAACTTGAAGATCAAAACACATACTGCAACGAACTTTTAGGCATTGCTACCAGAAAAGCAAAAGCAAAAGCCGAAACAGTCGCACAAGCTTCCGGCCAAAAAATCACCGGAATTAAAGAATTGAGAACCTCCTGCCATGTCAATTCTATGAACCACAACTACCCGCGTTATATGAACGCAAAAATGACAATGTCTGCAGGGGCGGCTTATGATTTAGCGACTGAAGATGCTGCAACCGTCGTATCAGGCGGCGCGATGAAACTTTACGCAACCGTCGACGCAGAATTCTACGCAAAATAATATGCCGGAGGCACATCCGGATTAAAGGGAAAAATCAATGCAAATCGAAGCACAAAATCTTATAAAAATTTACGGTGACAGACGTGTTGTTAACGATGTTTCGTTCAACATTAAAAAGGGCGAAGTTGTTTGTCTTCTAGGGCCTAACGGTGCAGGGAAAACAACAACTTTCTACATGGTTGTCGGACTTGTAAAGCCGAATATGGGTAAAATTATCCTCAACGGCGAAGACATTTCCGCAGCCCCTATGAACATCCGCGCAAAACTCGGTATCGGCTATCTTCCGCAAGAAACATCAATATTCAGAAAACTTTCCGTCGAAGATAACCTTAAACTCGTTCTTGAAATGAACGACAAACTTACAGAGTGCGAGAAAACAAAAAAACTTGAAGAACTTCTGACGGAATTCGGGGTTCAAAAACTCCGTAAAGCACCTTCAGTGGCGCTTTCAGGCGGCGAAAGACGACGGGTTGAAATTGCAAGAGCACTGGCAGCAAGCCCTGATTTTATGCTTCTTGACGAACCGTTCGCCGGAATCGACCCTATCGCTATCGGCGAAATTAAAGACAATATTAAAAAAATCTCTGAAGACAAAGGGCTTGGAGTCTTAATCACCGACCACAACCCGAAAGCAACACTTTCTATCACCGACAGAGCATACGTAATCTTTGACGGAAAAATTAAAATTCAAGGCCGCAGTTCAGACGTCGCAAATGACCCTGTCGCAAAAGAATTCTATCTCGGAAAGGATTTTGCCCTCTAATGTTGAAATTTCCGCGGATTACCATCTACGATAAATACATTTTTACGCAGGTTTTCGTTACAACTTTTGTTGCGATTCTGCTGTTTTCCGTTGTTTGGATTGCTCCGGAAATGCTTCTGAAAACAATAGAAAAAACTCTTTCCGGAACATATACGCCCGAAACGGCAGTAAAAGTTCTACTTTATGAACTCCCTAAAATCTTAGGAAAAGCATTCCCCGTAGGCCTTTTACTGGGAAGCCTCTTCACATTCGATAAACTAAGTAAAGACTCTGAACTTACAATCTTTAGAGCCGTAGGACTTTCATTCAAAAGAATTCTGGCACCTGTTCTGGCGTTTAGTATAATAGTCACCGTGCTTTGTTTTATCACGTACGACAAACTTATCCCGATGTCTGAAGTAGGACTTAACGAAATCAAAGGTAAAAATACGACAACACAGTATATTTACACGGAAAAAGATGAAAAAAATATTCCACAGGACTACGTAATCGTGTCTAAATATCACAACGGTGAAATGGAAAACATTATTTACCTCGACTTTGGCGAACGCAGATACACAGATGTCCACGAATTAACAGATATTTACTACGCTAAAACTGGCCATCCGTTTGAAGATAAATGGACGCTTTCAGACATAAGCCACTATGAAATTTCAAATGACGGAATCTTTCAGGATGTAAAATATATTGACAAAATGGATATTTTAAAAGGTGAAAGCGCCGCAAATGCCCATAAATTAATGGTGTATTCCACAAAACGTGACCGCGAAATCACAAACGCAGACCTGAAAAGTTACATAAATCTTTTGAAAAAAGAAAATCTCGATGAAGAATACAGAACAATGTTAAACAAATATTATCAAAGATTCTTCCACCCGTTTGTATGTATACTTCTGGCAATTCTAGGTGTAATTTTAGGGTTCAGCAAACCGCGCGAACACAGGATGGTTGGTTTCGTAATCGCAATCGGATGTATCTTTGCTTACTACATTACGCTGCCGTTCTTTGACCTGTTGGCCGCAAAAGGTGTACTTCCGCCTTTAATCACTGCATTTATTCCACTTGCCGCATTCTCAGGCGCAATAATTGCACTCTTTAAATCAAAGGATATTTAATTAATGTTGAAAAAAGTTTTATTACTATTACTTTTTATAGTACTGGCAATTCCCGCTCAAGCTATTGATGTGACTGAAACAGACGGGATTTACCATGTTATTCTTGACGCGAACAAAAAAACTGCTAAACGCCTAAAATGCATAACCGTTGATGACTTAATGACAAACCGTGAAGTACACAAAAAAAGCGGAGCCATTTTAACAGTTAACGGAGGTTTCTTTGACCCCAAAAACAAAAAAACCGTTTCTTACGTAACAACAGACGGCCAGCTTTCTGCTGATCCGCTTTTTAATGAAAACCTTTTTTCCGACCCGATTATACGCAAAAATCTGGATAAAATCCTTAACCGCAGCGAATTTCGCATACTTGAGTGCTTTAGCGGTTACAGATTCGAAATTGCGAACCACAAAAGCCCGATTGACTTTGAATGCCAGCTTTTAAACTCCATTCAGGCAGGCCCGCTGATTTATCCGCAGCTTCAACTGGAAGAAGAATTTTTTATAATGAAGGATGAAAACGGCAACATCATTAGAGAATCTGCCTCAGTTTTACATCAGGTTCCGCGCACAATTCTCGGACTAAAAGGAAAAGAAATCCATATCCTGCTTTTCACAGACAAACATCCTGCAACACTGGAAGAAGCGGCAAAATACTGTGCGGATTTAGGCCTTGACAGAGCAATGGCACTTGACGGCGGCGGCTCAACCTCCTTAAATTACCTTGACAAAATCGAGGTGATTTCAACCCCCGAAAACAATCAGGGCCGCATGCTTAAATCATTTATCATTTTGCAGAAGAAGTAATTGTTTAATTAAACTTTTTACACATTAAAAATATTAAGAAATTGTTACAAACAACTTAAAAACTTTATTATGCGGGCGTTTAGGCATAGACAAGCCATTAGCGAATAAACCGCATTTTTAAATAAACAACCGACAAAATCCATGTTAAAAGTGTGTGAAAAACGCTTGCAATTAGATATTTTGCAAGTATTATTATCATGTACAGGTTTACTGTGCCCAAATTAGCCGAATTAAAAAGGAAATCAAATGGCCAAAGACGTAATAGAATTAGAAGGAACGATAATAGAATCAATGCCTAACGCGATGTTCAGGGTTAAGTTGGAAAATGACCACGAAATCCTCGCTCACATCTCAGGCAAAATCAGAAAGAATTTCATCAGAATTCTTCCGGGTGACAAAGTAAAAGTTGAAATGACCCCTTATGATTTGACCAGAGGCAGAATCACGTTCCGACTAAAATAATGCATAGAGTGCAGAATAAAAGAAATCTCACGTAAAAACATATAAAAAGGAAAAAACAATGAAAACAAGAACATCAGTAAAACCAATGTGCGACAAATGCAAAGTTATCAAAAGAAAAGGCAGAGTCGCAGTAATTTGCGAAAACCCTAAACATAAACAAAGACAAGGGTAGCGGATTTTGCGTAGTGCGCCGTGTGAGTGCGTAGCACGAACCCAGCACGAAGTAGCGAGGACAAAGCGAATGGCAACGAAGTGAAATGAGCGACTTGTCCGAGTGGAGCAATAATCCAAGACGGCGTCAGTCGGTGTCACAAATTTGACAGGCGGGAAACGTCAGGTTGAATCGGCGAACCTAACAGTCGATGGAGAGGAAGTATTTATGCCTCTTACACAAAAAAATCTAACAACCAGAGGTGCAAGAATTAGACACGGGCGTGACTTTAATGCTTGCTTCTAACTTCACCCGAAGCCAAGAAAAGGAGAAATATTAAAATGGCAAGACTAGCAGGGGTAGATTTACCTCGTAACAAAAGAATGGAAATCGCTTTAACCTATATCTTCGGAATAGGACCAACAAGAGCAAAAAAAATCCTTGAAGAAACAAAAATTTCACCGGATTTGAGAACAGATGACTTAACCGATGAAGATATCAAATTATTAAGAAATGCATTAGCAGCATATAACATCGAAGGTGACTTGAGAAGAGAAATCTCTATGAACATCAAACGCCTTCAAGAAATCGGTTCATACCGCGGTATGCGTCACAAACGTAACTTACCTTGCAGAGGTCAAAGAACTAAAACTAACGCAAGAACCCGTCGCGGCAAAAAGACCGGACCTATCGCAGGTAAGAAAAAGTAGCATCGCTCGGTGTGCGCGGTGTTGACCTGCGGTCAGCAGGGCAAGCAGGCGCACATTACGTCACCGCCGTTGTGACAAAGGCGAAAGCCGACGGAACGGACAAATTTTACAAAAGCAACGCTTTTAGGAAAATTTGACAGGCGGAATAAGACATAAAGAAAAAGTAAAAAATAAAGGATAAAAAAATGGCAAGACCACAAAAAACTAAGAAAAAAGAAAAGAAAAACGTATTGCAAGGTGTTGTACACATTCAATCAACCTTTAACAATACAATAGTAACTTCTACAGATACACAAGGTAATGCTATTGCTTGGGCAACAGCAGGTGCTTCAGGCTTCAAAGGAGCAAGAAAAGGCACTCCGTTCGCAGCTCAATCAGCAGCAGAACAAGTAGCAAAAAAATCTATCGACCAAGGTATGAAAAAAGTTGAAGTACATATCAAAGGCCCTGGTTCAGGTAGAGAAACAGCAATCCGTGCAATTCAAGCAGCAGGTTTGGAAATCACTCTGATTAAAGACGTAACTCCAATCCCTCACAACGGTTGCAGACCACCTAAAAAACGCCGCGTTTAGTACGGTTATAGGACCAATTAGCCGGTATAGGCCGGCAGTAGTAGAACCGCGGGGGCTTGCTAAATGCCAAAATAGCAAACCATAGATGCCCCGCAAACAAAAGGAGAAAATAAAATGGCAAGATATACAGGACCAAAAAACAAATTATTCCGCAACTGGGGAGTAAAAGACTTATCAAACAGAAAGTTAACCTCTTCAATGAGACAAAACGCATCAGGTCAACACGGTGCAGTTAGAAAAAAACTTTCTGAATATGCTCTTCACTTGAACGAAAAACAAAAAATCAGATTAACATACTTAGTAAGCGAAAAACAATTTGCAAAATACTACAACGAAGCAGCAAGAAGAAAAGGTGTAACAGGTACATTGTTACTTCAATTATTAGAATCAAGACTTGATAACGTACTTTTCCGCGCTGGATTCGGCGTAACCCGCAGCCAATCAAGACAAATCGTAAACCACGGTCACGTTTTGGTTAACGGTAAAAAAGTAGATATTCCGTCTTACCTCGTTAAAGCAGGCGACGTAATCACAGTTAGATCAAAAAGTTCAGCATTCCTGAAATCAGTAATCGAATCAATTGATTTAGCTTGCGCACCGGCTTGGATGACAATTGATAAAGACGCTTTGAAAATCACTTTCGACAGATTGCCTGAAAGAGAAGAACTGGACCCTGATTTCAAAGAACAACTTGTTATAGAATACTATTCAAAATAGGAGATAGAACATGGAATTAAAAATTAAATGTGTAAACACAACAACAAGCTCAGATGGTTCACAATACGGTAAATTCGTAATCGAACCGTTAGAAAAGGGTTTCGGTACAACTATCGGTAATTCTTTAAGACGTGTGTTGTTGTCTAGTTTAGAAGGCACAGCAGTAACCTCTGTAAGAATTGAAGGTATTACACATGAATATACATCAATCCCAGGCGTTCAAGAAGATGTTATCGACGTAATGTTAAACCTTAAAGGTTTAGTCGTAAAAACAGATTCTAAAGAAACTCAACATTTGAGAATAGATGTGGACAGAGCAGGCGCAGTTCTTGCAAGCGATATCCAATTACCTGCAGGCGTTAAAGTTGTTAACCCTGACTGGTTAATTTGTACAGTAGCAGACGGCGGCAGCTTCCACGCTGATATAACAATCGAAAGCGGCAAAGGTTACGTTGCAAACGATGTTTCTAAAGAATCAAGAGGCATGTCAATCGACGTATTACCTATCGACGCAACATTTATGCCAATTAAACGCGTAAGCTACAACGTAGAAAATACACGTGTTGGCGATATGATTGACTTCGACAAATTAACTCTCGAAATCTGGTCTAACGGATCAATCGAAGTTTCAACTGCTCTTAGCCAATCTGCTAACCTTTTAATTGAAAGATTTGTACAAATCGCATCAATTTCAGGTCAATCAGCAATCTCAACTTCAATCGTTGAAGACGATGTTGTAGCTGAATCAACAGAAAACACTCCTACAATGACAATCGAAGAACTTGAATTGTCAGTAAGAGCATACAACTGCTTGAAAAGAGCAAGCATCAATTCAATGTCTGAATTGTTGAAAAAATCAGAACACGATTTGTTGAACATTAAAAACTTCGGTAAAAAATCATCAGATGAAGTTATCGAAAGACTTCACCACTTCGGCTTAGACCTCGCGCCTAACCCTGAAGTTGAGGAAGAAGTAGGCTAATAATTAAGGGCCAGCCCTTAATTATTAATTAAACATACTAATTAATATAAAATAAGGAAAAAATAAAATGAGACACCAAACTAAAAAACATACGCTGGGAAAAGCGCAAGACCAAAGAAAAGCCTTGCTCCGCTCTTTAGCCACTGAACTTTTTGTGCACGGTGAAATTATAACAACTATGGCTAGAGCAAAAGCTTTGAAACCATACGCAGAACAAATTATCACCCTTGCAAAAAAAGGCGATTTAAACAGCCGTCGTCAAGCATTGAGATATGTTTTCGATAAAGAAATCGGCAACTTCATCAACCTTGAAACAGGCGAAATCAACGAAGTAAAAGACGAAAAATCAGCACCGCAAACAGTTTTGAGAAAATTGTTCGTAGTAATCGGCAAAGAATACTCTTCAAGACAAGGCGGATACACAAAAATCTTCAGATTGCCACCGCGCCGCGGCGACGCTTCTGAAATGGCTCTTATCCAATTAGTTTAAGGCTCCGGCAAGGGAACCCAAACAGGATGCCAACAAAACGATACGCTTTTCAGATTCAATACATAGGAAAGAATTACGCAGGAAGCCAGATTCAATTCGAAAACGGAGAGGAAATAGCTGAGGCGACGATTCAAGGAGAATTAGAAAAAGCATTAAGTACATTGATAATCGGGGGTGCCCCCGAAAAAAGAGAAAAAAGACCGATAAAAACAATCTTTTCCGGAAGAACTGACAGAGGTGTTAATTCAAAAGGACAGGTCGTTCACTTCGACACAGACAGAACCATTGTTGCTTCAAAATTCGTCTATGCAATGAACGAAATTCTCCCTTGTGACATCTCCATCAGCGACTTGATGGAAGTTGAAAAAACTTTTCACGCACAAAAATCAGCGAAAAAGCGTTTTTATAGATTTGAATTTATTAACAGAAGATATAAGAACGCTTTTGACGGTGATTTAATGTTGGTGAAATACCCGCTGGATATAACCAGAATGCAAACAGCACTGGATTATTTGAAAGGGGAACACGATTTTTCAGCGTTCAAAAGCTCCGGAACGCTTAACCCGAGCAAGATTTGTTTTATATATGACGCAACTGTTGAAAAACGGGGCGACAAGGTTATCGTCGATATTGTCGGAAACAGGTTTCTATACAATATGGTGAGAACCATTATCGGAACCCTTCTGGAAATAGAAGGGCATAACCTGAATGCAGAACACATGAAAAAAGTTCTGGATTCACAAGACCGGACAAAAGCCGGCCGCACAGTCAGTCCGTATGGGCTGACACTAATGAAAGTAGAATATAATTAATAAAATAGATGGAGAAAACTGATGAAAACATATTCAGCAAAACCTCTTGAAGTAGAAAGAAAATGGTATCTAATCGATGCTGAGGATGAAATCCTCGGTAGATTAGCGGTTAGAATTGCCAACATTCTTAGAGGTAAAAATAAACCTGAATATACACCGAACGTTGACACAGGTGATTTCGTAATCGTTATCAACGCTGACAAAGTTCGTGTAACAGGTAACAAAGAAACTGATAAAATTTACTACCACCACACAAAATATCCGGGTGGTTTGAAATCAGCAAGTTTCAAAGAATTACAAGAAAAAGACGGCAGATTAGCAATTGAAAAAGCTGTAAAAGGTATGTTGCAACACAACACCCTTGGCGCTGAACAATTCAACAAATTAAAAGTTTATGTTGGCAGCGAACACCCTCACGCAGCACAAAAACCAATCAAATTGGAAAAGGAGGCTAAATAATGGCAAACACTGAAATCGTGGCTACCGGCCGCAGAAAAACCTCTGTTGCAGTTGTAAAATTGGTTAAAGGTTCAGGCAGAGTATTCATCAACGGTAAAAAATTGGTTGATTACATCGGCAACCGTCCTGCAATCGAATTGTTAATCAACAGACCTCTTGTTCTAACAGAAACTAAAGATCAATATGATGTACGTGTAAAAGCTGTTGGCGGCGGACTTGTATCACAAGCAGGCGCTATCAGACACGGTATCGCAAGAGCATTAGTTAAAGTTAACGAAGAAAACAAAAATGTTCTAAGAATCGAAGGTCTTTTAACACGTGACCCTAGAGTTAAAGAACGTAAAAAATACGGTAGAAAAAGAGCAAGAAAACGTTTCCAATTCTCAAAACGTTAATTCTCAAAAGTCCCGAGAAATCGGGACTTTTTTATTATGATATTGACATAGTACAAAATATCGTTTAAAATAGTTTGGAAAGGATGGAACTTATGAAAAAACAGAACCTGAAAAGCCGTGTAATATGGACATTCTGCTCAGGGGGGGGGGGGTAAGATTGCGTTTACAATGGCAGAAATATTATTGTCATTAACAATAATTGGCGTTGTTGCAGCAATTACATTACCGAGTTTGACCGGCAACATTAACGAGCGTACGTGGAACACTCAGAGAAAAGCTTTATATGCAAGATTTTCACAAGGTTTGGCTTTAATGCCATCACTTGGCGGATATGGAACTTACAAACTTGCCGGAACTGACGCAGAAGGTAATTCCACAAGCGCGCAGGACACTGCCGCTGAAACTTTTGTTACAGAAGGACTTTCTAAAGTAATCAAAATTAACAACATTTGTGACCACGAACATTTAGAAGACTGCGGTATCGTTTCTTCTTACACAAACTTGGCTGGCAGCATAAAAACTTGGCCGACTAAATTAAGTGAATTGAACAGTATGTTTACAGGAACATTCAATGATGGCCCGAACGGTAGCGGTGGAACAAATTTCACTAATCCACAAAAAGACATTGATACCTTCGCTGCTGCATTTGAAACGCAGAACGGGGAAAGCATTGCCGTTTACTACAACCCGAACTGTGCTAGTGACATGCAAGAAACAGACTGGCACTATTCACAACCAAAAATGTGTGCTAACTTCATCTATGACTTAAATGGCAACAAGGGGCCAAACACTGTTGGAAAAGACGTTGGTTTTATTACCGCCCTTTACCCGAGTGACCCTGTTGTTGTAGCACCGGTTCCATTGCCTCAAAACGTATCAGGTATCAAAAAACAGATAGAAGCAGGTGAAGCATGTACAGCAATGGACGCTGAATCACGTCTTCCAAATATAGATGAACTGTCAGCCATGTTCTACAACCGAGACCTCATTGGTATTCCGTCCGGTCATTTTTGGTCCGGTTCTGTCATTTCTTCCGGAGAGTCCGGCGCAGCATGGGGCCAGGGTTTCAGTACGGGTGCCCGCGGCCCGCACACGCGGTCCGATGGCAACTACGTTCGTTGCGTAAAAAGATAGTAAAAAGGCCGGAATTTTCCGGCCTTTTTACTATATCATATTCTTTCTGATTTTTTCTTTTGCTTTATCAATCTGATTGATACGGCGTTCTACTGATTTAATTTGGGCCTTCATCGCTTTACGCTGCGCTTTAAATGAAGTATATTGAGCGTCGATATCAGCGTATTGAGTTTTGTAGTTAAGCAATTCGTTTCTTACTTCAACCTGAGCGTTGTCGAGTTTAAGGATTGCGCTTTGCATACTTTCGTTACCGGCAGAATCGGCTGCCATTGAATTAATTGTTGCAGATGATTTAGCATTTGATGAACCGTTGTAGACTGTATCGTCAAAATTCAAAGGTGTGAACGCGGTGCCGTCAGCCATTGCCAAACCTGCAGCGAATACGCACAGTGACAAAGATAACGCCAATTTAGTAAATGTTTTCATATTCCAATCTCCTTATTTAAATTTTTATAATATTTTACCTTGCACAATTAAGCATAGGCAAGAAGTTTATATAAATTTACATTGTTTTGCGTAGAATATTTTCTAAAACAATCTTTACATGCGCATAGTTCAAACCGCCCTGCATATAAACAGCGTAAGGCGCACGCAGCGGCCCATCGGCTGAAAGTTCAATTGTAGAGCCTTCAATAAAAGTTCCGCCGGCCATAATAATTTTGTCTTCGTACCCCGGAACATCATCAGGAATCGGCGTTACATAAGCGTTTACAGGTGAAAGTTCCTGAATAGTTTTGCAGAAATTTTCTAACGGTTCAGGCGCGCCAAATGCAATTGTTTGAATAATATCCGTACGTTTTTCGTCATATTTCGGGGTTGAAACATAACCGATTTCTTCAAAGATTTTAGCGGCAAGAACAGCACCCTTCACGGCGTCTGATACGACAGACGGCGCCATAAAAAGTCCTTGGAAAATTAAACGGTGCTGATTGAACATGGCTCCGCCTTCACCGGCGATTCCTGGGGCTGTAAGACGCATTGCCGCCTGTTCTACGTATTGCTCTTTGCCTGCGATATAACCGCCGGCTTCGACGATTCCGCCACCCGGGTTTTTGATTAAAGAACCGGCGATTAAATCGGCTCCAACTTCAAGCGGCTCGCGGGTGTCAACAAATTCGCCATAGCAGTTGTCCACAAAACAAATAGTATTTGGATTTTTCGATTTTACGATTTTACAAATCTTTTCGATTGTTTCTATTGAAAGCGATTTTCTTAGTGAATACCCCCGTGAACGCTGGATTAAAACCATTGTAACGGTTTCATCAATTGTTCTTTCAAGCGCCTCAAAATCAATATCCATATCGTTAAGAAGCGGGATTTCTTCATACAAAACGCCGTGACCGATTAGAGATTCTCTCTTTGGTTCAATACAACCGATAACTTCCTGCATTGTGTCGTAAGGTGCACCCGCAACAGAAACAAGCTTGTCACCGTGGCGAAGATTTCCAAAAAGTGCACATGCAAGCGTATGGGTTCCGGAAACAAAATGAATACGGGCAAGCGCTTTTTCAGCCTTAAACACCTGCGCAAAGACATTATCTAAGACTTCACGCCCTATATCGTCGTGGCCGTAACCGGACACGGTATAAAAATGTTCCGGTGCAACTTTGTTGTCCACAAAAGCGCGGAGAACTTTTTCCTGATTAAAATCTCTTATATCGTCAATACGTTCAAAAACGTCACGTAACTCTTTTTCAGCATTCTTAATTATATCTTTGGACTGCATAATAAATCCTCTTTCAGAACAATTTTATTGCGAACAAGCACCGCGGTCAAGAAAGGTTGACAGCCAGTAGAAAATAATTTAAAATAAAAATATAAAAATTTGGAGGTATATAATATGAACACAAAAGCTGAAATCCCTTGTAATATGGGCCTGAACAGTAGGGGGGGGGGGGTCGACTGAGTCGACAGCCTTATATTGGCTTGCGGACTCACGGACAACGAGCCGTGCATTTTTAACCCGAGCCGCAGGCGTGGCATTTACAATGGCGGAAATTTTACTGTCATTAACAATAATTGGAGTCGTAGCCGCTATTACATTACCAAGTTTAACTGGTAACATAAACGAACGCACGTGGAACACGCAAAGAAAAGCTTTATATGCAAGATTTTCTCAGGCAATTGCTCTAATGCCGTCACTTAACGGATATGGTTCTTTGAGCGAAGGCAACGATTCAACATCTGCCACCGACACCGCTGCGGAAACTTTCGTTACAGAAGGCCTATCCAAAGTTTTAAAAATAAACAATATCTGCGATTCCGAACATTTAGAAGACTGTGGGCTCCCGACAAATATTACCGATTTAAATGGCAGTAATGTTTATTCTTCAGGTTTGCCTAAAACTCTCATTGATTTTAACGACAAATTCAACGGAAGCTGGCAACTAGGTTCACCCGGAAACATTTATCTCACCGGAGCGCATTCACAAATTAACACTAAAGTTGCAGCTTTCGAGACCCAAAACGGTGAAAGCATTGCGGTCTACTACAACCCTTACTGCGCAGCAGACATGAACGCAATCTCACAATATAAAATTCAACCTTATTTATGCGCGAACTTCGTTTATGACTTGAACGGCAACAAAGGACCTAACACCGTTGGCAAAGATATTGGATTCATAACTGCATTATACGCTACGGATTCAATTGTTGTTGCACCTATACCAATCAATAAAGTTGGATGGGGAACACAAAGTGACGCTATTTCGTTATGTAAAAAATACGATTCAGAAAGCAGACCGCCAAATATTGAAGAACTTATGTCATTATTTTACAACAAATCTTTAATTGGTTTTAAGGAACAAGGAGAATCCTGTTACTGGTCATCAACCAAAATCTCACCATCAAGTGCCAAAGCCCTATATTTCTCAGTAGGAATAGTTTGGGCCTATGGCATAAAGGATAGAGGATATAGTAATTTTTGCGTAAAGAGATAATAGCCTTACCGGCGAATGCAAATTCTCAAAAATCTTCATAAAATTCAATTATGAAGAGTTTTTTGTTAATATTTTGTGCACTAATTTTATCTATCATGCCGGCAATGGCAGAAGGTTACGGGGTTTATACAAAGGATAACTACCGGTTTAGAAACGAAACCGGCGAAAAAGTTCTTTTTATTCTGGACTTTTCAAACAGTATGAATGAATTTCTGGACAACGAGCCAAAATCGACGCTTATGGTACGTACTGTCAAAAACCTTTTACGTACAATTCCGCCGGAAACAGCCATTGGCTTGCGCGTTTACGGCCACCGCGGAGGGTTAACGGCAATCGATTCGTGTAAGGCGTCGAAGTGCGTGAATTCAATTTGCACGAACAACACCGGAAATATTATGCGCTCACTTGACAGTCTCAGCCCGAATGGAATGACACCGATTACATATTCGTTAAAGCAGGCTATACGATACGATTTTGCAGGGTTCAGCGGTAAAAAACACATAATTCTTTTGACTGATGGCGGCGAAAACTGCGACGAAAGCCCCTGCAAGTTTGCGATGGATTTAATCAAAACCCGCCGCGATATCGTAATTGATGTAATCGCGTTTAACGTCGATGACGAGGACGATTTGGCACAGTTAGAGTGTGCATCGCTTGTTACAAGCGGCAAGTTTTACACCGCAAACACAGCAGGAGAACTCGCAAACAGTCTTGCACAAAGCTTAAATTCCCGAAAAGAAGTCGAAGCAAAAATTATCACCGGCCCGTAAAGCAACCCTCGTCCGCTTTATCAATTTTGCCGTCAAAATCGTTATCAATTCCGTCAAAGCAGGAACCGATAGACTCAATACTTTCTGCACGCGGATTTCCGGTCAAATAAATATCCGGAATCTTTCCCCATAAATAAAGGAAGAAATCTTTATAAAACACTGCGAGCCGCGAATTTTTGATAATCAACATATTTTCGTCGTTGCGGCTTTCACCTGAGCGCGAAAAATTCATTGAGCCGGCAAGGATGTATTCGTCGTCGATTATAATCGATTTTGAGTGAAGTTTACCCGCATAATTCTCAACTTTAACAGGGATTCCCAATTCGCGAAGATGTCTAACAGAAGACTTTTTAGCCCCGACATTCGTTGCATCAACGATAAGTCTTACATCAACTCCGCGCTCCTTAGCCGCCAAAAGTGCAGCCTCAAGCGGTTTATGCGTAATTACAAAAACCGGCATATAAATATATTTTTTCGCATTATTGACATAGCCAAGAACCTTATCGGTTATTATGTTATCCTGTGGTGAGAAATAAACCTGCAAATCCGTGTCGCCAAGTTTATAATTTGAATACTGCGCGCGTTTGGTTTTATCCGTATGGAATTTCCCTCCAAGCATTTGTTCAAACTCATCAGTATAAACCTTTGTCACATCCGATGAATCTATAAACAAAACAAAGTTGGAATTAAACTCTGAAAAATCTGTTTTACTGTAATTGAGTGAGCCTGCAGCAACTTTCTTACCGTCAAAAACGATAAATTTATTATGCATTAAGTATTCGGTAAGGCGGGAGTTTCCGGCGACCAAATCGTTTCTGGATTCGCACGCATACTGCGCAATTTTTGCAGTGTCAGGGTAATACGCCGGACGTGTCGAAAAATCGTATACCATTCTAAATTTTACCCCGCGCTCAACAGCATTTTTAAGCGCCGCGTCCACTTCCGGCACGCTAACCCAGCCGTAAGCAGCGATGTCAATCGTTTCTTTAGCGTTATTAATTTCCGTTAAAAGCGCCTGACAAACGTTAGAAGAACAATCGTTTTTCACCTTCAAATGCGTTGTCATATCAGTCAAATACATTTTTACGGTACCATCAGTAATTCTGTCAGGGTAAACCGATTTAACCTCTATTGCAGGGCCTTCCTCGCGATGACACCATTTACACGGAATCGCATTCTCCGGCAAATCATTTATTATTAAAACCGAATAATCCTGCGCGGCTTTGCCAAATTTACAGCCAATCTCATGGTATTTCTTACTGTTACGATTCATAATCACAGGATGCAAATTCTTTGCTTCTTCAATTCGGGCGTTTAATTTTTCAGAATTATACTCAAACTCATCACTATATGCGTAACCTTCTTCAAGAAGTTTCTCCCTGTAACTTTTGTTATTCACCAAAATATCGCCGCTCAGGCAATCAGAATTTTCCTGAACATCATCAGCCTTAAACTTTACAACCTTATTCGAGAGTAGAAAATTCGAATAATCTTTCGTCATATAAGCCAGAGAAATCGCATCCTTATAAGAAACATCAAGTTTCGCGGCAAGTTCTTCATTAAAATCAGAAAGGTTATCGCTAAAAGTCTTAATTCCCGAAACGCATACAATTTCCCCGCCTTCAATCTGCCTGTCACCGTTCAAATCAACTGCCGCCATCGTAGGCGAAAAGACTTTCATTACAACGCTTTCAACATTATAAAAATATCTGTAAACACTGAACAAAATCAGAACCAGAATAAATATAAACTCTACAACAAAATTTTGCTTCATAAATTACTACAATTATATATAAAAACCCTGATTTTGTACACCATATTACGTATTTTCAATTGCTGCTAATCATGTTAATATAAAAATGAAGGGGAATTATAATGAAAAGCAGTGCCAATCAAAATTTAAAACCGCTTAACACAAGGGTAAATAACAGTGGAAATTTAGAAATTTCCGGCTGTGATTTAGTGGAACTTGCAGAAAAATATTCGACTCCTCTGTATGTTTTAGACGAAAACACCCTACGTACAATTTGCAATGATTATAAAGAAGCGTTCAAGGCTTATCCTGAAACGCGCTTGCTTTTCGCGTCAAAATCCCTTTGCACGATGGCGACTTCAAAGATTCTCGTCCAAGAAGGTTTCGGATTTGACGTTGTATCTGACGGTGAAATGTACACCGTTCACAAAGCCGGTGTTAATATGAAATGTGTGCTCTTCAACGGAAGCAATAAAAGCATTGACGAACTTAACCTTGCGCTTGAACTCGGCGTAGGAAGGATTTCCGTTGATAACTTCCTTGAACTTTCATTACTGAATGAACTTGCACAAAAACACGGCAAAACCGCCGATATTTTACTTAGAATAACCCCCGGTATTGAATGCCACACTCACGAATATATTCAAACCGGCCACTTAGATTCAAAATTCGGCCTTGACCTTACACAAATCGACAGCGCAATAGAACTTATTCTTGACGAATATAAAAACCTTAATATCAAAGGCTTACACGCTCATATCGGCTCACAAATTTTTGAAACAAAAGTCTATAAAGATGAAGTTGATATTCTGGTATCAGAACTTGTCAGAATTAATAAAAAATTCGGGTTAAACCTCAATGAATTAAACCTTGGCGGCGGCTTAGGCGTAAAATATACAAATGTGGACTACCCGCCATCAACATTTGAAATCGCAGAAATAATTATCAACGCTTTAAACGAAAACATAAAAAAATACGGAATTGAAGCACCTGTTATATACCTTGAACCGGGCAGAAGCATCGTTTGCACCTCGGGTGTAACACTTTACACAATAGGTTCATGCAAACAGGTTCCGCACGGCACAAAATATATCGCCGTTGACGGCGGAATGGCAGACAATCCGCGACCTTCTATGTATCAGGCTGAATACTGTGCACAAATCGCCAACAAACCCGACGCACCCGCTGCCCAAAAAGTTACAGTGGCCGGACGTTTTTGCGAAAGCGGCGACATTTTGATAAAAAACATTTTGCTTCCCGAAACCGAAGAAGGCGATATTCTGTGCGTTTACAACACCGGCGCCTACAACTATTCTATGGCCTCTAACTACAACCGCGTGGCCAAACCCGCTATGGTACTGATTAACAACGGCGAAGCTGATATAATTATAGAGCGTGAAACCCTCGATGACATAATTAGAAACGACAGAATTCCTAAAAGGCTTGGTGAATAATGATGGACGAAATTATTGCTTACATTTCTAAACAATTACTCTCAATTTTTAACCTCTTAAATTGGGTTAGTTTCGTTGAAATTTTCATCATTATCGCGATTTTATTCGCTTTCTACCAACGTTTCATCAAAGGCTCACAGTCAGAAAAGGTCGTTAAAGGCAGTTTCATTCTTATATTCTTCTGGATTTTCAGTGAAATCCTTCAAATCGTTCACCTGAATATTTTAGGCATGTTCCTTAAATCAATCGTTGTCGTGATTTCTTTAAGTTTAATCGTCATCTTCCAGCCGGAACTGCGTAAATTCCTCGGCTACCTCGGCCAGATGGATTTCTTCCACAAAGCATTTTCTACAATGGATGAAAAAGAAGAAATCAACATCATAAAAGAAATTATTGAATCAGTAAAATATTTATCAAAATCCCACACCGGCGCGCTAATGGTGTTTCAAAAAGACTTGAGCAATACCTATACAGACGTCGGAACAATGTTGAACGCTGATTTATCAACGGAATTAATCCTGACAATCTTCCACGTAAATACCCCGCTTCACGACGGCGCAGTCGTGATAAACGGCTCAAAAATCATCTCTGCCGGCGTGCTTCTGCCGCTGACCGAAGACCCGAAATTAAGCTGGAAATACGGTACCCGCCACAGAGCCGCAATCGGTATGAGCGAACACAGTGAAGCCGTATGCCTTGTTGTTTCTGAAGAAACAGGTGATGTTTCCGTTGCAATGGGCGGAGTTCTAAAAAAATACGAAGATATTTCAACATTAAAAACAGATTTGGAAAATCTTTTGATTGAAAAAGACTTTGACGACACATCTAAAAACAGAAAAATTTTCCAATTTAACAATTTAATCAGCAAAAACACAGGCGAAAAGGACTAATATGGGAAACGAAAAATTCAACTTTTCCTTCTGGGCGATAGTAAGAAAAGCATTTTTTTTAACACTCGGAGCGCTGATTGCAGCGTTTGCTATTGAATGTTTTCTTGTTCCCAACAATATAATCGATGGCGGAATCGTCGGTGTTTCAATCATTTTGAACCACTTTTTCGATAAATTCGGACTTGGAATGTTTATTTTCTTGCTGAATATCCCGTTTTTCCTTCTTGCGTTTAACAAAATAGGTAAAAAATTTGTTGCTCAAACAGTTTATGCCATCGTGGCACTGTCACTGGGCGTAAACTATTTCCATCATTACGATACAATTACAGCGCAACCGATTTTAATCGTTGTATTCGGCGGGATTCTACTGGGCACCGGCGTCGGGCTCGTGTTAAAAAGCGGCGGCTCAATGGATGGTACCGAAATCCTGTCAGTAGTTTTATCCAAAAAATTCGGATTTTCAGTAGGCGAATGGATTATGGCGTTCAACGTTATAATCTATACAGCGGCCGGCTTTGTATTCGGCGTCGAAAACGCTATGTATGCAATCCTTACCTATCTTGTTGCCTACAAAGTTATTGATGTCGTTCAGGAGGGCTTCAACACATCAAAAGCCGTTAGGATTGTAAGCAACAAGTCAAGAGAAATAGGCACTGAATTAATGGAAACCCTTGAACTTGGCGTAACCTACGTCAAAGGAACCGGTGCTTTCTCCGGCAAAGAAAAAGAAATAATTTTCTGCGTGGTGTCACGTCTGGAACTTAATAAACTCAAAGAAATTGCCAAAGGCATTGATAACAGTGCTTTTATTACCGTCGAAGATGTTCACGAAACCTACGGCGGCCAACTTAAAAAGAAAAAGAAGAAAAAACACTAAATTTACAAAAATTCACAAAAACCTTTTCTAAACTGAATTTTTTCTGCCAATCAGCCGATATCTAAAATATATTTTAGTAACAGGAGTATAACAATGGCAGATTCAGGTGCATCATTTAACAGACCCTACAAACCTTTCGGCTTAAACGTAAAAGTTCCGGGGGAACGCACATTGAAACAAATGGGCGACACTCTTGGCAACATTGCCAAAGCACCGGCCGATCCTCTATTTAAATTTTTAGAGGAAAACGAGGAAGTATTTAGCGGGGATATAACTTATAAAATCAATAAAATGAACGCGGAAAGTTTTACAATAGGCGCGGCAATGCGGATTCAGGACGAAAAATCAAACGGAATGCCACCAAACTTTGATATGCATTTTTAAATTAAAAAGCCGCTATAATCAGCGGCTTTTTTTGTATTATCGTGCGACACAAATAACTCTTAATCCTAAATCTCTTGTACGCGGATAAACTTTACCGATATCAATACTAAAATACCAGCCGGTGTTTGCGTCTTTCACAGAACTTGTCCACATGTGATCAGATGAAGTCAGCCCTAAAAGCTGTTTATTATAAAAAATTGCCGCGGCTTCATCTCTATTTGGAACCCTGCTTTCGGAGTCTAAATTTTTACAATACTCTCCGGCTGCTTTTTGCTTAACACTTGTTCCTGCGGCTCTAACCATCATTTGCGGGGCGACAACAACCGTATCACTTGAGTACAGGGCCGATATGAACCCTATATCCTTGCCAACAGTATTAGGGCCTTTGTTTCCATTCAAGTCATATACAAAATTCGCACACATTTTGGGCTGGGTCCAATAATCATAAGTTTCTTCCTTTCCGCTATGACAATAAGGATTGTAATAAACCAGAATACTTTCACCGTTTACGGTTTCAAACGCGGCCGCTTTCGTATCAAGTTGTGAATAAACAAAAGAGTAACCATCACCATTTATAAACGAGCCGTTAAACATATTGTTAAACGAAACAAGAGTTTTTACACCTGAAAGCTCCAGAGTAGATGTCGCATTGTGACCAAGCTGTAATGGATTAATTTTATCCGGCAAACCACAGTCCGCAAGGTGGTCGGTGTCACAGATGTTGTTAATTTTGAGAACTTTGCTCAGGCCTTCAGTAATGAATGTTTCGGCCGCTGTATCCGCCGTCACGCTGTGGTTTTCATCTTCGGTTAACGTCCCGTAGCCGTTCAGCGCAGGCATTAGGGCGATAGCCTGCGACATGCGCGCATAAAGCGCTTTTCTCTGGGTGTTCCATGTGCGCTCGTTAATATTGCCTGTCAAACTCGGCAACGTTATCGCAGCAACTACGCCAATAATTGTTAGGGATAACAGGATTTCGGCCATAGTAAAACCTAAGCGCTTAGATGTGCCTGTTAAGG
>CAMUPF010000022.1 GCA_947090755.1 uncultured Candidatus Melainabacteria bacterium
ATACATGTTTACTATATTTTTCATTTCATCCTCCTTTTCATTTATTATGCGGCATGTTTTGACATTTGTCAATTATTATACTAATATAAAAATCGGAATTAAATACGAGGAAATGAGGCGGAACTCCTCAGCTGTGCCGCAACCGTTATAGTCGGAATGCTCAAAAATTTTTACAACTGCTGCGTTGCACGGCAATGTTAAAATATTTTTTGCTGTCCTCAATATTACGAGGACCGGATGCAATTAACTCTTAATACGCAAAAAAGCAATATAGGAACCTGTCCGCACGGCTTGCCGCTTGGAAGCTGTCCGATTTGTAACGGAATGGCCGGCGGCGGAGCGAAAAAAGCAGATTTTTCGGCAAAACCGGGCGAAATGAGCTGGAACGAATGCGCCGCTATCGGAGCGTTTCTGCGTGCCCAAAAACTTGCGAAACAAACACAGGCACAGGATGCCGCAAATTTTGCACAGCGTGCGGCAGAGTTTCAGAAAAATCTAACCGCCATTCACACACGACTTGCACAATTTAATTCTATGCTGGCAGAAAACCTCCCGCGTATTATCAGCACACCCTTAAGGTTTATCGTGCAAACCGTCCTTTTGCGGCCGATTGAAATTATGAAGGCATTACCACAGATTATAGCAAATCTTTCGCAAAAAATCGCCGATGTGAGCGCTAAAATCACATCAGTCCTTGGCGAAATCAAAACCGCAATAAATAAAAAGATTTCCGACACTTTCAGCGAACTGAAGAAGAAAGTTAAATCCCTGTTCGCAATTTTTGAAACCCTAAATTTAAACAATGAAGATAAAAAAATTGAGGAGGAAAAAAGAATTTTTGACCTCAAAAAATTTATCCATTCACTAATTAAGAAAGAAAAAAACGATGAAACTCCATGACTTTCATGATGGCGATACACTAAGACGCCAAAGAAATTTAACGAATAATCAAAAGAAGAACAACGCTTACACACAAGAGGGCGTTATTGTAAACAACTGTTGCAAACCCGAATGCAATTTTAACGAAATCTGCGACACGCTGGTAATTTCAAGTAGTACAGAGGCGCCGTCAGAGTTAAAAGAAGCGGCAAAAGAGAAAAGTCTGCTTCCAATAAGCGGTATTGTTTTAGGCGTTATGGGAGCAATAACAGGGCTTACGTATTTTGTCGCCAGAAGCACCAAAAATCTTGCGTATGCAGACAAAAAGCAGGTTCTACCCACCCTCACCCGCCATGTAGCGCTAAACGAAGAAACCCATCAGGCAATTTACCGTATGGTCAGAAACCCGAATCGCCAGACAATTCTGGCAGGAAGCGGCGTTCTCGCACTCACGGCAACAGCGTTTATGGCAAAAACTTTTTTTGACGGGTTCAAAGAAGTCTGGGTTAAGCGCAAAGAAGCGGATATTCAAAAAAATCTTCAGGAAAACTTAATCGCCGTGGAAACAAAAACTTTCGGGGGGAAAATGCAGATTATAAGGAATATGCTTTCCGAACGCACCGCAGAATTTACAAAAACTTTAAGTTTCGGCCGCCGTCTTCAATCAGACAAAAAGCAAAACAATACTAATTATTTTCTTCTGGGAGCCGCGACTTTTGCCGGAATAATAGGACTGGGATTTTTATCAATAAAAAATCTTACACATGGTAAAAAATATCTGGAAGAAGGAAGCCGAACCTTAAAAGAGAGTATTCCGGAAATCATCAAAAAATCAGGAGTTGAAACAATGGAGGAAGACCGCGAGATTTTAAAAAGCCTTTTCACCTCTCTTGGCACGCCGAAAAAATATATTAAAGAGCATTTAAAAAATCTTAAATGGGACAAGAAACATATTAAAGATTTTGAGGAGGAACTTCTGACATCAACAGCCCGCGTTGAGCGTGCACTCGGGGGCGACGGAACCGACAAACCAACTTATTACTCACACGTTGACGATTACCGTGCACATCTTTACAACTACTTACTAGACACGGATAATAAACAGTTTAAACAACTTTTCTTCGGAATAGCAGGGCTAAGCGCGGTCGGTTATGCAGGAAAGCTTACCGGTGACGCGATAAAAGAAGTTCAGGTTAAAAAGATTAACGCTGAAACAGAACTGGATTTACAAAAACGCCTTGTTTCAACAGAATTACGTAATTTCAAAGCAAAAAAAGACGCCGCTATTAACCCGCTTGTAGAAGAGTTTTACAAACAAAAAGGGGCCGGCAAATCAAAAGATGAATTGAAAGTTATCGCAGACAATATTCTGTATGAAATCAAGAACGGAGCGCCTTATGTTTACTCTTAGGATTGATAATTACGGACAGAGCCGCCGACCTTATAGGATTCCGACCAAACCTGCCGGAAATTTCCGTGTTTTTTCGCCGTTGACGACGGATTATTTTGTAAAAGAAGGTGAAAAATCGTTTCCTGCGCTTTCAAAGAATCTTCAAAAGGGTGAAAATGTGGTTCAAACGCTCTACATTCTAGACCGAATACAGGAAAGAGGCACCGGCGACACGGCAAAACTTTACCCTGAACTTTCACTATATAACAAAACACGCAACGCCGAAATCCAGACGTTTCTTGCGGGAATCTATCGAAAAACACAGGTTCCTGACGGATTCGGCCCGCTGGTTGCGATGTTAATTCAAAACGCAATTAACCCTCCCAAAACCTACTTCGACCCGAACGAAGAAATCGGCGGTGCAATAGTATCTTACCTTGACAGGGGTCGAATCATAGTTTAAAATAAAAATATAAAAATTGGGAGGTATTATGAAAATTAAAATCCTGAAAAGCCGTGATTTATGGCCGTTTCCGCTGAGGGGGAGGGCAAGACTGCGTCAGCCGGTGCTCGCGGTGTTGACCTGCGGGCAGCAGGGCAAGCAGGCGAGCATTATGTCACCGCCGTTGCGACTGGAACGAGAGTGAAAGGAGCGCACAAATCTGCCAATTGCAAAGCAATTGAGCTAAGATTTGACAGGCGGAAGAACCAGCGTTGCGCATTTACAATGGCAGAAATTTTGTTATCATTAACGATTATCGGCGTGGTTGCGGCGATTACATTGCCATCGCTCACGGGCAACATTAATGAAAGAACGTGGAACACACAACGTAAAGCTTTATATGCACGTTTTTCTCAAGCAATTGCCCTAATGCCGGCTGTCAACGGATACGGGAACTACAGCGGAACAAATACCGATGGGGTTGTTTCAGTAACAGAAGACACTGCCGCCGAAACTTTTATAACAGAAGGATTAAGCAAAGTTCTTAAAATAAATAATATTTGCGACGCAGACCACCTTGCGGATTGCGGCATTGTATCATCATATACCAATATGGCTGCAAGTGTTAACGCTCTACCAACAAAACTTTCAGAATTAAATAGCCGGTTCACAATCGCGTGGGCTTCCGGCTGGGAAAACCCTCACAAAGATGTTGATACTGCCGCCGCAGCTTTTGAAACTGCTAACGGCGAAAGTATCGTTGTTTATTACAATCCTTACTGTACATCGGATGAACCTGCCGGTGTAAGGCAATATTCACAAACAAAAATGTGCGTGAATTTTATTTATGATTTGAACGGGAATAAAGGCCCCAATACAGTCGGCAAAGATATTGGTTTCATTACAGCCCTATATCCATCCGACACCGTGGTAGTTGCGCCAATGCCTGCATTGAGAAATGTTTCCGAGGCATCACCTCCTACTGATGGCGGCAGACTTTGCAGCCAGCAGGATAATGAAAACAGAATGCCAAACCGTGATGAATTAGCGGCGATGTTTTATAACAAAGAACTTATAGGAATAGTTGACGGAGCATATTGGAGCAGTTCAGCCGACAGCCCGACGCAGGGGTGGAAAGTAAGTTTCAACGCAGGTGACCGTTTTACAATGGTACGCACATATCCCGACCACATAAGATGTATCAAACGATAATAAAAAGCACGGTTATTCCGTGCTTTTTTATTTTTCTATGGTATAATATTCCCATGATTATAGGGAGAAGAAATGTTTGATTTTTTTAGCAGCAAAAAAAGCATGAAAGCCTGCGAAGAGCTTGATTTAATATACAATAGCCTCAAAAGTATTTACGACTTTTCAACAATACCCGCAGACCGCAAAGAATATCTTACGGATTTAATTACCCGTTACGGATACCTGCCTTACCCGTTTAGAAAAGCGCAGGAAGAACTTACACCCAACGAAGTCCTTTTCGGCCTTGAAATAAAATGGGTTAATAATAAAGTTTTTGACGGCAAACATTTCAGATTCCCTGACGGCAAACAAAGTGTTCTGGCACGCAAAAACATAAAAAATGCAAACTGGATTAAAAAAGAAGGCCACAATATAAAACTTATTAACCTTGCGGCGCTTGGCAACGGCAACAAAAGCAAAGAAACCGGCAAATTTATGGACTGGCTTATGCAGCTTTTAATCCTTCCGACAGGAAATCTGGAAAACGGAATCTTTAACACAACTATTTATCTAATCCCGTTTCACCCGAGAGAATTTGGCTGTGCGTACCTTCCTCGCAGCAGTGAAGTCAGTGAAAAACTTCTTGACGAAGACATAAAAAAAGTTACAGGCATGGGCGTAAAAAAACAGGTTCAAACTTTCATTGCGCTTGCACAATTGGCCGGTCACCCCGTAATTTATGACATTCTGCCGCAAACCGGACGTTTTTCAAAAGCCGTTCTTTCAAATCCCCATATCGCACGCTGGTTTGATATAAAAGAATTAAACAAACAAATTGCGGACAATATTGAAACGCTGCTTAAAACAACACTCAAAGATGCTGATGAAGACGATATCGAAATAATAAAAGGCGTTTATATGCAGTCACAAACAGAGTGTATGGGCACTCTTTCTGAAAAATATAAAGAACTTTTCACCCAGTTTTCAGAAAGAATGGATGAATTCAAGAAAGAAATTTCTAATGCGATGCTTAAAAATGCGAACCAGAAAAAACTTCATAAACGCGTTAAAGACATTGTTGCAGAAATCGAAGGTTCAAAAAAGATTAAATCTGAAAGCGATATCACAAAGCAGCTGGAGATAATCCAAAAGCTTATCGCAGAAGAGCTCTGGCCGGCACCGGGCGGTGCGTGGTGCTCCGCAGGCGTTCCTGTTTACGACACGATGAGCGACTGCGGCGGTTATCCGATGTTCAAGCATTACAACTTTAAAGGCGAAGATGTTACACATTTTGCAAACCTTGACTGTCAGACTCCTTACTATTTCGTAAACCTCGAAAACGGAACTTATAACCAGAATGTAGTTGATTTCTTCATCAATGAAATGAAAAAACTTCAAAGCGACTATAATTTTGACGGATTCCGCGTCGATCATATTGACCACATTGTTGATGAGGTTTCTGAGAAAAACGGCACTCCTATAAGTTATCGTGCGCCGCGCACAGTTCTTGGCAAACTCAACCGGACAATGAAAGAAAAAATACCATATTTCGGTACTCTTGCCGAATATATGCTATGGGATGATTTTCTCAAACAATACCACGAAGATATGTCCTTCGACACGCTCTGGGGTAACGATATCGTTATGCAGTCTGAAAAAACTCCTGAAAAAATTATCGCTGATAACCAGCATTTAACCAACTATAACGTTGCGCGCAGAAATAAAAATTATCTTTCAATCCTGAAAACTTACAACAATCAGGACGGTGAATTC
This sequence comes from uncultured Candidatus Melainabacteria bacterium, assembly GCA_947090755.1. Lineage (GTDB taxonomy): Bacteria > Cyanobacteriota > Vampirovibrionia > Gastranaerophilales > Gastranaerophilaceae > Gastranaerophilus. Next base: position 5,676 of record CAMUPF010000022.1, read on the forward strand.
CGCTCAATCGACCAGTATCCGGGGCAACTTGGCGACGAAGGCGCGATGTTCAAATGGTTTAAATACAAATTTCTCCCCGGCGGAAAATTTGCACAACGCGCGGTACTATACGTTGACGGCGACGAAAGTTACACTAAACGCGGCATAGAAAAAGTTATCGGCGAAGAAGTCGCAATGGAGCGTGCACAGGATTACCTGTTCTACAATAAGTTTGACGCAATCGACAGATTTGTAAAAAACAACACTATAATCACTGATGGCGAAGCACAGATTATCGAACAGGATGAAGACGGTTTTGCAAGCTGGATTATATCAAAAGAACCGTTAAAAGACGGCTTTTTAATCGTTGCAAACTATAAAGCACCAACAGAAAAAATTGAAGGCGAAATCGTTGAAGGAAAACCTGTTCATGATAAACAAGTCCTTCTTCCGGGGGATTACTCCATCACAGCCGAATACAAATTTAACGGCAGCGATTTTGTGAAAGAAAAATACAACGGCGGCTCTGAACTTCATTTTGACGAACTTGCCAACGGAGAATTTAAAATCTATTCAACACGTAAACTATGATTAAGCAGATTAAACTCAAAAATTACATTTTAATAGACGACTTAACCGTTGATTTTGACAAAGGATTGAACGTAATCACCGGCGAAACGGGCTCCGGTAAAAGTATTTTAATCAGCGCGATAGATATTGCGTTTTCAAACCGCGTTTCAAAGGAAGTAATCAAAACGGGCGAAGGAAAAGCCGCTATTGAACTGTTAATCGAGAGCTGCAAACCTGAAATACGACCGCTTTTTGAAGAATACGGGATAGATTATACAGGCGATGAAATACTTCTAACGAAAGAAATCACACAAAACGCTGTGCGCACACGGGTTAACGGCACTCCGGTCAACTCCGAATGCGTAAAACATTTGAAAGAAATGTTTTTGGATATCCACTCACAACACCAGACTTACGCGTTTATGCAGCCCAAATACCACATTACGCTTCTGGATAACTACGGCAAAGATTTATACAGCCAACAGCTGCTTGATTACGGTGAACTTTACAACGAATATAAGACAATGCAAAAGCGTCTTGAAGAACTTCAAAACGCCTCCGACGCAACGGATTCACAAATAGATTTTCTAAAATTTCAACTTGATGAAATCGACGCGGCCGAAATCAAATCACCAACCGAGGATGAAGAACTTCAAAAAGAATTAAATGTTCTGGAAAACGCCGAAAAATTAAAAGAATTAACAGGCACGGCATACTGGTCAATTAACGGTGACGACGGTTCGATTTTAGAAGCGCTTTTGAACATCAAACAAAGTATTTCAAAAGCGGCCGCAATGGATGAAAACCTTACCGAACAGGAAGAAAAAATTATCGACCTTGCCGAAAGCCTGAAAGACCTCAGCGCCGAACTCCGTGACTATAACCAGTCACTTGACAACGACACCGAACGTTTGAACGAGATTCAGGAACGCCTATACATTTTCGACAAACTGAAACGCAAATACGGCGCGACATTGGAAGAAGTTCTTACCGCTCGCGACAAATTTGAGGCGGAATTAAACAGTATTGAAAACTCAACGCAAAACATTGAAGAATTGAGCGCCGAAATTTCCAGAACCGAAACGCGTTTAATGGAAATGGCGTCACAAATCAGCGAAAACCGCCAGAATTACGCCCGCGTTCTTTCAACTCTTGTAGAAGAAAAGCTTTATCAACTGGAACTTCCAAAAGCGCGCTTCAAAATTAACGTTGAGCGCAAAGCGCTTTCGCCCGACGGTATAGACAACGTGGAATTTCTAATTTCCACTAACGTATCCGAGTCAATGAAGCCGCTAGCAAAAATCGCGTCAGGCGGTGAGATTTCGCGGGTAATGCTTGCAATAAAATCCATTTTTGCCCAGAGCGACGATATCGACACAGTAATCTTTGATGAAATCGACACCGGAATTTCAGGCAAAGCCTCACAAAGCGTGGCCGACGAGATTAAAGAACTTGCGAAATACCGCCAGATTATTGTTATTACCCATCAGGCAATCATCGCCTCCAAGGCAGACAAACACTTCTACGTGACGAAATCACAGGACACATCAACCCGTGTGGATGTCTATGTATTAACCGATGAATACCGTGTAAAAGCGCTTGCCGAACTAGCGGGCGGCGAAATCAACGAGAAATCAATCGAGTTTGCCAAATCACTTTTAACGAAATAAAAAGCGGCCCTGCAGACCGCTTTTCATCTTATTTTCTGGCTTTTGCTCTTTGTTTTTTCATTTTTTCAAAGTGTTTGCGGCCTTCTTCTTTCATTTTTTTGAGTTCTTTTTTCTGGTCTTCGGTTAGTGTTGCCTCAAACGCTTTCATATTTTCCCTGCGGATTTCATGAGCCTGTTTTCTCAGTTCACGGATTTCACCTTGAAGCTCTGCGACCCTTTCATCAATTGCCTGCTGTGCCATACGTGACATTTTTGTCATTTCGATTTCAGACTTTTTGTTCTTAATCTGCTCCATTATAGGCTTAATCTTTTCAATACTGGCTTCGCGCTGTGCTTTTGCAATTTGTTTTTGCTCTTCTGTCAGGTTCAAACGTTTTTCAAATTCTTCGGGTGAAGGCGGGCGATGACCTTTCATCTTTTGGGCGTGCGGCGGCGGAAGCGGTCTGTCAAATCCATGTTCCTCCGGCATAGGTCGTGTAAAATCCGGTTCTGCCTGACAGATTCCGGCCGTTGCAAGCCCGAGAACTAACGCCATGCCTGCAATTGTCATCATTTTCAAACTTTTTTTCATAATATTTATTCCTTTCTTACATTAGGTCTGCCAGAAGTATTGCCAGTTCTTTTTTTGCGTTAAAAAGTCGTGATTTAACAGTTCCGAGCGGACAGTTAAGCTTTTTCGCGCAATCCTCGTATGAATAACCATAGATTTCGCACATAAGCACAACTTCTTTAAATTTAGGTTTTAGAGAGTTTACTGCGTTGATAATGGTTTCCTGCCGTTCGTTTTTTATCAAGCGCATTTCCGGTGTAACTTTTTTGTCGGCGAGTTTGACAAATTCATCTTCCTCGGTTACGGAATTCTCACGAGCCTTATAGGCCGCAGATTTCAGATAGTCTTTGGAAATATTCTTTGCGATTGTTGTAACCCAGCTTTTGAAGGTTCCTTTTTCCACGTACCTGTCTGCATTTTTGAGTACACGAAGGTATACCTCCTGCTCTAAATCCTCGTTATCTTCTCTTGTGACGAGGCGGATTACGTTTTGAATATTTTTCTTATTTTCCTGTACTAATCTTTTAAAATCCATTATTCTACCAGTAAAAATCCGTAATCATCGACCGGAAACCCGAAATCCTCCGCCTCAAGGGCCGCACCGTAGCGAAGGGTGTCAGAAATTTCAGGGTTAAAGTTAACCAGCCCCAGAACCGTTCCTGAAAGCAGCATAAATGAAACCGCACAGGCGATTTTCATCTGTGCCTGCTGCTTGCGTTTTTTGATAAAATGCGGTTTGACTTCCTGTAAAAGTTCAGAAACCTTCTGCATTTTTTCGTGTTCAGCGCGGCATTCAGGACACTGTTCAAGATGTGCCTTCAACGCCTCCTCATCAGAGAACAAAAACAGACTTTCATACTTTTGACATTTTTTACTCATTTTTTTGACCTCTCTCTAATATAACGAAAGCAAATTAAAAAAGTTCATTTTCAATTATACCATAATTTTGTTTATGTTATAATTTTATTGTGATGAATGTTACCAATATTATAGACAGATTACGCGAAATTATGGCTGACGAATCCGTGGAACGCTTGCAAGAAGCGCTTGATAGTTACCACGAAGCGGATTTGGCTGATGTTTTCGCTATGATGAAGCCGGAAGAAAGAATTCAATGTTTTAAGCTGCTTAACCTCGAAAAAGCTGCTGACTTAATCGAATATTTATCACCGCAGTTACAAGTCGAAGTTCTGGGCGAACTTGATGAAGAAATTGCGTCTAAAATCATCACAAAACTGCCGCACGACGCCGCGGCTGACGTCTTAGGCGATATGGAAGAAGACGAGAGCGAAACATATCTTGACAAACTTCCGCACAAATTTTCACAGGAAGTCAGAGAACTTTTAACCTATAACGAAGACACCGCCGGCGGTATTATGAACCCGCTTGTGTTGACCGTAAGCTTTGATATGACAGTGCAGGACGTATTAAACACCATCAGAAACAAAGCAGAAAAAGACAATATGGAACTCTATTACGTTTATGTGGTAGATAAACAAAACCACCTTTTAGGCGTCGTTTCACTGCGTAAACTGCTTACTTCTCCAACAAATCAACCTGTCGCAGACATTATGATTCGCGATATAGTTAAGCTTCACGTTGACGATTACAGCGACTACATCGTAGACGAGTTTCTCAAATACCAGTATAACGCGCTTCCGGTCGTTGACCTCTACAACCGCCTCAAAGGGATGGTTACCTGGGATGACGTTCACGACCTGTTTGAAGAAGAAACAACCGAAGAAATCTACCAGTCTTCAGGTATTTCGACTGAAATTGTCGACGAAGACCAGATTCTTTCCGGTAATGTTTTTAACGCGATTATCGCACGTCTGCCCTGGCTATTCATCACGCTTATCGGAGAATTTCTTGCGGTTAACGTTGCAAACCACTTTAACACAACACTCACCGCTTTGCCTATTATCGCAATATTTATGCCGCTTCTTGCAGGTCTTGGCGGTAACATCGGAACACAAAGTATTACACTTATGGTTCGCGGACTTTCAACCGGTCAGGTAACCTTAAACTCCGCGGTATTCCACATTTTTAGAGAAATGGGAATCGGGCTTATTATAGGTTCCGTTTTCGGACTTCTCGTAACATTAACCACATGGGGATGGCAACACAATATTGAGCTGGGTATTATAGTAGGGATTGCAATGATTATCAACATGACAATGGCTACTGTAATCGGAACCTTCACTCCGTTTGCACTCAAATCCATGAATGTCGATCCGGCAATCGCGTCAGGTCCGATTATCGCAACAACCATTGACGTCATTGGCCTTGCAATTTATTTCGGCCTCGTGTCAGCTTTTCTTATTAACAAATTAGCATAACTCCATTATAGAAGTTACAGGGTTTTATATTAAATGAACAATAATACAACCGAGAATAATAAATATTACAAAGTCGATTATAGCAGAACCTTTTTAAACGAAGAGATTTATAAAAGAACAAATCCCGACACTGAACCGCCTAAACTTAGACGTACTGTGATTATCTCTGTATTAATATTTTTCATCACACTTTTAGGTCTGTTGCTCTTCATTGACGCGGACGATTTATTCTCTAAACTTTTCGGCGCTGAGTCAAACATGAAAAACTCTATGAGCAGAATGTTTTCTAACGAAGAAAAACAACACGCAAACTTCCCGACTCCATTCGGTATGAAGCGCCATAACCTTTTGATTTTAGGCGTTGATGATAATCCGGAGGGTAAAGACATGTGGTCGGGCACACGAACAGACACCATAATTCTTGTCAATATCGACCCGAAAACAAAATCTGTCAACGCAATATCAATTCCGCGTGACAGTAAAGTTTTCCTCGCCGGAAACAAAGGGATTAACAAAATCAACTCCGCACACGCAATCGGCGGAATTGATATGACTAAAAGTACAATTGAAAAAACTCTCGGCGTCAAAATCCACCGCTTTGTTATGGTTCACGACGAAATAGTGAAAGAACTCGTTGACGCGCTCGGCGGTGTTGATATTTATATCGAAAAACCTATGCATTACCGTGACAGAACCGCTCACCTTAACATAAACTTCGATAAAGGTATGCAAGTACTTGACGGGCAGAAAGCAATTGAATATTTACGTTTCCGTCATGACCAATTAGGTGATATCGGCAGAACGCAACGCCAGCAATGGTTTATCAGAGCAGTGGTCAAAAAGATTCAAGACCCGCAAACATTATCCAAAATTCCGGAATTAATCTCAACCGCCAGAAAATACATTAAAACCGACATCAGCGTCGGCGAAATGGCACAATATGCAGAACTTTTACGACATATCGACCTTTCAAAGACAGAAATCGCGACACTCCCGGGGCAACCAAACCAGAGCGGTTATATCAGTTACTGGATTCTTGACCCTGAAAAAACTCAGGAAGTGGTTGACAGATTAATATACCGTGACAGAAACAAAAACGGTACAGATAAGCCAATCGTCGCAAACGTTATGTACGCCAAAACCTACAAATCTAAAGCTAACGCGCTAATAGCTGAACTTAAAAAAGAAGGAATTGACGTTAAATGTATTGATGTTGTTAACCGCTCACACGCACAATTCATCGCGCATTCCAACAGAATTTCAAACGATTATTTCAACCGCTTAAACGAAAAAGTTGAAAATATTGATAAAATCCAGTTTGTCTATGACCCGATTAACCTGTACTGCGCAGGTACAGATTTCACGGTAATCGTAGCTGAAGAATAAGGAGTTAAGATATGCTATTAGAAGAGATTAAATCACGAAAAAGCGTCAGAAGTTACAACGAAGAACCGATTCCAGATGAGGTTTTAAACGAAATTTTGGAAGCCGGCCGGCTTGCGCCGTCCTGGGTAAATGTTCAACCGTGGAAATTCATCGTAATCAAAGATGAAAAAACTAAAGAATTACTTTTTAAAGCCTCCGGTGAACAAAAACAGATTCTAGGTGCAAATGTAATCATAGCTTGCGTTGCAGATATGGAAGCTTGGGATAAAAAGAACTTCGGTGCCGTACTTGAAAAATCAGGCAGAAACCAGATGGTTCAGGATTTCATACTCAATTCGCCAACACTTAACCCGTCACTTCTGGGCGATTTTGAACGCTTAACACGCACAATCGAGCAACTAACCTTTGCCGTTGCCTATATGTCACTTCAGGCGGAAAAATCCGGAGTCGGCTGCTGTATTATTGGTGCGCTTGCCAACGAAATGACAAAAGGCGATGAAAACATTATAAAAGAACTCAAGGAACGTCTTAATCTTAACGACAGACAGGTCCTTCTAACGGTTCTGTCACTTGGCTACGAAAAAACACCGCGCGAAACTAAAAAAATCCGCAAAGAACCACAAGAAGTTATTTTCTTTGAAAAGTTATAATTATCCGTTCGGGTTTTCTTTAACCACGTAATAGTTCAAATACGTGGCAAGGATTAACCACAGGCAATATGGAACCTGCAATAATCCCGCCCAAAATGATTGTTTGAAAAACACAAACGTCATAAACAATACTATTATCAACAGCGCTATACAAATGTATAGCGCATTTTTAAACTGTTTATAAATAAAAAATACACAGCCCCAGTTAAAATTTAAAATCAATTGAACAACAAACAGAAAAATGGCAAGAATTTTATTAAGGCTGTTTGGAGAAATCAATAACAAAACAAAAGATATGGCCATCAACAGGTACAAAATCTTCCACGCGCCCCTGAACACAGATTTTGGCGGCGTAATCGGAGATTTATTTAAATTATCATAAAATTCATCTGGAAACATATATAAAATATACGCGAATCCAAAACGAATAACATTGCCGGATTGCATTAAAAAGGGCGCGCCTGCGGCGCGCCCTTTAGTATTATATATTACTATTTAATATTTGAGAATGTCCATGCGTCAAATGTTGGCGCTTCAGTGATTTTCATTTCTTTTTTCTTTTCACTGCAGACATCATCGTGAGCGATAGGCTTGTAGAGTCTGTTATAGTATTCAACAACCATACGGTCGGAGTTGAAGTACGCTTCAGAAGTTCTGATAGCCTGACGCATCAATCTTGCCCATTCCTCTTTATTTTCGTAGTAAGTAGGTAAGATTCTGTTTTCAATGATATCCATTACGCACTTATGGTCTTTCCAGTGACGTTCTTCCCAAGGCATTTCATCATCAAGTCCTTCGTATTCAACAGTGTAACCGTTGATTCCGTCGAATGTACCTTCAACAGTCCAACCATCGTATATTGATAAGTGAAGTGCACCGTTCATGTTTGCAGACATACCGGAAGTACCTGAAGCCTCGAACGGTCTTAACGGAGTGTTCAACCAAATATCAGAACCGCGTTTAAGCATGCCTGAAAGTTCAAGTTCATAACCCGGCAATACAACAACGTTTTTAAGAGAGTGAGAACGGTTCAACAATTTATTGAACATTTCTTTACCCATAACATCATCAGGGTGGAATTTACCTGCAAAAATAATCTGGATTTTGTTAGCGTCTAACAATTTAGTAATTCTTTCGTTATCCATCAGGATTAACCAGGCACGTTTGTAGTCCGCGAATCTTCTTGCCCATGTAATAGTCAATACATCAGGGTCAAATCTTTTGCCGGCAACGTTAGCAACGTATTGGAAAAGTTCCGCTTTCATTTCGCGCTTAACTTCAAGTAATTTAGCAGGGTCATTAGCCGCAGCGCTGACTCTTTTATCTTGCCAGTAGTGGAGGTTCACAGCGTTTGTGATAGCACGGATAGGGCATCTGCCTTCAACCCATTCCCACATCTTGTTAGAAACAAGCCCGTGTAATTGAGAAACAGCGTTAGCAAGTCTTGACATTCTAAGTGCCGCAACCGTGAGAGAGAAGTTTTCACCGCCGAGTTGTACAGCAGTTTCTCTGGAGTTACCGGCAAAGAACCCGCCTTGTAATAATGTATCAACCCAGTGAACTTCATTACCGGCTGCAACCGGTGTGTGAGTTGTGAATACTGTCATTCTCTTAACAGCGTTCAAATCACCATTGTACTGGCGCAACAATTCAAACGCTGCAGGAAGCGCGTGACCTTCGTTAAGGTGAACAACCTGAAAATCATAACCAACTTCCTGAAGGATTCTGATACCTGCAATACCGAGAACAGTTTCCTGAGCGATTCTGATTTTTTCATTACCGTCATAAAGTTTGTGAGAAATGCTTCTGGCCCAGTCGCTGTTTCCGTCGATATCAGTTGTCAACAGATATACAGGGCAGGTTCCGAAAAGTTCCGGAGCGACCTTGAACGCTTTAACCTTAACGCTTTCACCAAATACATCAACAGTAGTGCTTACGCCTGTATCAATCAAATAATCGTAATATTTTCTGATATAAGCAACTTCAACCTGACCGTCGCTTCCGATACGTTGATCATAATAACCAAATGACCATAACATAGTGACGCCGACCATCGGCATTTGCAAATAACCTGCAGACAGCATATGTGAACCTGCTAAGAAACCTAAACCACCGGAATAAGTTTTCAAAGACTGGTCAATTGCTATCTCCATTGAAAAATAAGCTACATTAGGTAATGACATATTAAACCCTTCCTCTTATAAAAAGTAACAAACTATTTTACTATCAAGCACAATGAAAAAACATTAGCCTTCTTTCATATTACCACAAAAATGATACTGTCAAACACTAACATTTTACACCCATTTAAACCCCGCGTCAAATCGCAGATTTCAAGCCATTCTGCAAGCTTTAACTTTCTTAATAATTTAGTTAAAAAGTATTAGTTAAAAAGAGTGAACTTGACCGCGGGTGTTTTTATAATAATATTGATATAGGAAAAAAGATTTCTAAGGAGAAAGTATGAACGAGCTTTTAAAAAAATCGGCGACAGAACAAAGTAAAGCCATTAAAAATAAAGAAATTTCGGCTGTTGAATTAACAAAAGCGGCATTGGAAAGAATTAACAATCTTGACGGAAAACTTGGTTGTTTCAACTCATTAACAGAAGATACCGCTCTTGAAACAGCAAAAAAGGTTGACGAAAAGGTTGCACGCGGCGAAGAATTACCGCTTTTAGCAGGTGTTCCGCTTGCGCTAAAAGACAATATGAACCTTATCGGGTCAAAAACTACTGCGTCAAGCAAAATCCTTGAGAACTTTGTTTCTCCTTTTAACGCTACTATTACTCAAAAACTATTAGATAATTGCGTACCGATTCTTGGTAAAGCAAACCTTGATGAATTTGCAATGGGAAGTTCAAACGAAAACTCCGCGTTCAAGAAAGTTCACAACCCGTGGAATTTGAATAAAGTTCCGGGCGGTTCTTCAGGCGGTTCTGCAGCGAGCGTTGCAGCGTGTGAAGTTACACTTTCACTCGGCTCTGATACCGGCGGATCTATCAGACTTCCGGCTTCATTCTGCGGTATTGTTGGTATGAAACCGACTTACGGAAGAGTTTCAAGATACGGCTTGATTGCGTTCGCTTCCTCCTTAGACCAAATAGGCCCGTTTGCAAGAAACGTTGAGGACGCGGCTAACTTACTTGAAGTTATCTCCGGCTACGATCCTAAAGATTCAACATCTTTAAATGTTCCGGTTGAACATTACGCCGCAAGCCTTAACAACGACATCAAGGGCAAAAAAGTCGGCGTTATCAAAGAATTAATGTCCGAGGGCTTAACCGAAGATGTTTCAAAAGCGCTTCAAAAAGCAATTGATGATTACAAAGCTATGGGCTGTGAAATCGTTGAAATTTCACTTCCGAGTTTGAAATACTCAATCGGAATCTACTACATTCTTGCAACCGCGGAATGCAGTTCAAACCTTGCGCGTTTCGACGGTGTAAAATACGGCTACAGAACTCCTGACGCTAAAAACCTGCTTGAAATGTACACAAAAACGAGAGCCGAAGGCTTCGGGCCGGAAGTTAAACGCCGTATAATGCTCGGAACTTATGCACTAAGTTCAGGCTACTACGACGCTTACTACAAAAAAGCACAACAAATGAGAGCGCTTGTAACAATGGAATTTGCAAAAGCTTTCGAACAGGTTGACGTATTAATTTCACCAACCTGCCCGAATACAGCATTCGATATGGGTGCCAAAGCGAGTGACCCGCTTGCAATGTACTTAACCGACATCGCGACAATCTCTGCGAACCTTGCCGGAATTCCGGGCTTAAGCGTTCCTGCAGGATTTGACCGCGACGGAATGCCAATCGGCTTGCAAATCCTTGCTCCTCAAATGCAAGACGCAAAACTATTTAACTTTGCATATAAATTTGAGCAGGCAAACGATTATCACCAGAAATTAGCAAATATATAATGGATGAAAAACTAAGACAACATATAATAGATTACAAAATTCGCAACAGGCAAAAACGCTTCGTTGCGAATTTTTCTGACGAAACACCCGTTGATGAATTTCTAGACCAAATTGCCAAAGAATTAAGTGACGGAACAGACTTGATAATATTCAAAACCACGGCTTGCACGGGAATCTCGCTAAACGCGGCAAAAAAAATAAAACTTCTGGCCGGCGAATTTGACGCAACATTTTTAATCTATGACCGGGCAGACATAGCATTCCTCACAGAAGCCGACGGATTGGCACTGGACGAAAACAGTATTTGTGAAGCTGATGCCGGAAAAATTCTTGGCGAAGATTCATTGTTTATTAAATTTTGTTAAAAATATTCCCGAAAATGACAAAAAAATATTTTGACCATTCTTTTAGTTGTGGCACAAAAGGAGTTTAACCGAATGCAAATCAGACCTGTCAACAATACGATGAATTTCAAAAGTTACACAAGTGATGATTTATATCGTCTTGAGCAAAAACTGGACAGTTTGCAGTCCTCAATGGATAGAAATGATTTAAACAGTTTTTATAAAAGTTTACCCAAACAACGCCGTATGCCAATGCCAATCGGGGTTCCGCCATACGCGATGGGCGGAATGATGGGAATGCCTTTCGGCCCAATGGGTCCAATGGGACGCCCACCATACGGAATGCCGCCAATCGGAATGATGCCGCCAGGTGGTATGTATGGAATGCCTCCTATGGGTTCACCAATGTCACGAATCGGCGGACAGCCGCCCAGAGATACATTCGGCCCGCGAAGATAGAAAACAATTACCCATATAACCAATTGTGATTATTTAATTTTTGTAAATAAAATCATAAGTTATGTCTTTTTTGCTGTGTTTGTAGTAGAATCTATATATTGTATATTGGTTTTTATAAAATATAGCCGAAAGGAAGAGTATTGATGCAAAAATTATTAATTGTACTATTTACACTGGTTCTGTCTATGCCTAAAGCATTAGCGATGAATGTTGACGCGTTTATTGATGAAAATCTTGCGCCTGTTACGAATGCTATCGCTAACTTTATTTTTTATCCTATGCCGGGCACAGAAGTTCCAATGATTATCTTCTGGATACTTTTTGCAGGGATATTCTTCACGTTTTACTTCCGCGGACTTTCTGTGTGGGGGTTCAAACACGCAATTGATACTGTTATCAGCCACGATAAAGACCACGAAGATAACCACGGTCAGTCAGAAGGCAATACAGGTGAAGTTTCTTCACTGCAAGCTTTAGCAACTGCACTTTCCGGAACAATCGGTATCGGAAGTATTGCAGGCGTTGCGATTTCAATTTCAATCGGCGGCCCGGGTGCTGCGTTCTGGATTTTTGCAGGCGCGCTTTTAGGTATGTCTATTAAATTCGTAGAAGCTTCTGCGGCGGTTAAATACAGAAGATTCAACCTTGACGGAAGCGTTTCCGGCGGCCCTATGCACTATATTTCACACGGGTTGACAAGAAAAAAACTTAGACCACTAGGACAAAGTCTGGCTATAATTTTTGCGACTCTTTGTATCGGCGGCGCTATTACCGGCGGTAATATGATTCAAATCAACCAGTCTGCACACCAGTTTATACACATCACAGGCGGCGAAGCAAGCTTCCTTCACGGATATACCTGGGTGTTCGGACTTATTGTAGCAGTTCTTGTTGGCGCGTCAGTTGTCGGCGGTATTAAAAGCATAGCTAAAGTTACATCAGTCCTTGTTCCTTCTATGTGCTTTTTATATATCGCAGCAGGATTAATCGTAATTCTTGCAAACTTTATGAACATTCCTCACGCAATCGGCGTTATCATAAAACAGGCGTTCGCTCCGGAAGCCGTTGCCGGTGGTGTATTCGGTACTATCATCATAGGTTTACGACGTTCTGTACAATCAAACGAAGCAGGTACAGGTGCAGCGGCTATCGCTTACGCGGCTGTTAAAACAAAAGAACCAATCTCACAAGGTTTTGTATCAATCCTTGAAACTTTCTTAACCGGTATTCTTTGCCTTTTATCATCATTTGCTATCGTATTTTCAGGTTCTTATCTTGAGGCACACGAAGGGATTTCAGGCATTGAACTTGCATCAAATGCATTCCAATCAGTAATTCCGTTCTCACATTATATATTAGCCATAATCGTAATTATGTTCGCATTATCAACATTGATTTCCTGGGCTTATTACGGACAAAAAGCGTGGAACTATCTTTTCGGTGAAGGCAAAAAACGTAACCTTACATTCAATATAATCTATTGCTTATTTATCATTGCCGGTTCAGCAATGAACGTAAAATCAATCATTGACATCACAGACGCGATGATGATTGCAATGTCAATTCCAAACTTAATAGCATTGTACATCCTTGCACCTGAAATCAAAAACGACCTGCTTGATTACTGCAAAAGATTCAAAGTCGGCACACTTATTTATAGAGATAAACTTGCAAAACTTGCGGCTGAAACAGTGCCGATAACAACAGAGGATGAATTATGTCAGACAAACAAATAATCGTAACGGTTTCCGGAGTTGATACGATTGGTATCGTCGCAAAAGTTACAGCAGAACTTGCAAAACTTGAAGTCAACATCGAAGATATCAAACAAACATTAATGCAGGGTCATTTTGTAATGTTTCTACTGGGAAATATAGAGAAATCTAAATACTCTTTTTCAGAAATCAAGGAAGGGCTCACAAATCTCGGCACTGAAATGGGTATGGAAATCTGGGTTCAGAGGAAAGAAATATTTGATAATATGCACCAAATATAAAAAAGGAGCCTTACGGCTCCTTTTTGTTATCATCTTTTAATACACCATAATTTGCTTGTAACCGAATCGCTTCTTGAAATTTTGGAACGATTTCCGGAATCAAACGATTGCCGCCAAGCGTAAAGTCCCGAGCTATCTTGGACAAGAGAAGAGGTCCAATAAGAATAATCATGCACACCTAATAAAGACTTATTATAAAACATAGCAGCAGCTTCATCCTTATTTGGGATACGCCCGTCGTCAAGCACATTCTTACATATAGCCACAGAACTATTATAAGAATAAAATGCGGCTTCAGGCTCAACCGCAGGCATCGGAGCAACAACAACCGAATCCGTAGGATACAACACTGAAATAAAACCAATATCTTTACCCACCGTATTCGGCCCTTTATTTCCGTTTAAATCATATACAAAATTCGCGCACAATACACTTTGAGCAGGGTTATACCAATCAACCTCAAGTATTGTTTTGCAAACCGGCTGGTAATAAACAATTATACTCTCACCATTTTGTGTTTCAAAAGCCGCCGTTTTCGTGTTTAACGTAGAATAGGTAAAATGACCTGAATCTACAGAATTTGACCAAGTACCGGGTTTAAAATGGTCGTTGAATTCAACCAGTGTTTTTGGGAAACCATTTGGATATACTAAACTACCGTTTATGGCCGTAACTTTTGTAGGAATACCGCAATCTGCGAGGTGCTCACTGTCACAAATATTGTTTATTTTGAGGACTTTTGAAAGTCCTTCTGTGACAAATGTTTCGGCCGCGGTGTCAACTGCTGAGGTTGAGTCGCTTCCTTCGATTAAAGTTCCGTAGCCGTTTAACGCCGGCATTAACGCGATCGCCTGCGACATTCGGGTATAAAGCGCTTTTCGCTGAGTGTTCCAAGTGCGTTCGTTAATATTTCCGGTCAAGGACGGAAGCGTTATGACCGCAACAACACCAATTATTGTCAATGACAACAATATCTCCGCCATGGTAAATGCTCGGGACTTCGTCCATACGCACGGGTTGCAATGGATGGCTCTCGACTCAGTCGAGCGGCTCAGCCGGCTCCCCCCCCCCCCCTGCATAAATACTTACAATATTGTTTTTCATAATCTCATCCTTTCTTTATACTAGCATTATAATTATGCAGCATGTTTTGATTTTAGTCAAGCTGTGCGATACCGGTTTGATACCCCGGTACCGTCAAAAAGAACGGTATAGTCTTCGCAATAACCTCGCCAACAGGTGTTCCCGGTGCCATCAATGTAATAGCAAGGCATAAGTCATCTACGTGCGGCGCAAAATCTGTTCCGCGGATTTCCCGCTCAATCTTTTTGCCCGAAACCTTTTCATTAATAAAATTAGAAACCTTATTACCGGCAACTATGCCCACACCCAGCGAAGCCGCTGTCAACGCTACCGGCGGAACTGCTTTCATTGCACGGTTAGCATATTTCACAAAACCTTTATTTTCCCCTTTAATAGTAGGAACATGTTTCAAAATATCTTCTTCATGTTTTTTGTAGAATTTAGAAGTTTGCCCGACGCAGAAAATCGGAACCGCAACATTACCGAGCATTTGACTCAACGCTTCCTGCAATTTTGCTTTGAAATTAGATTTATCATCAAACAACGCGCCGCCGGCAAGACCACCTGCAACAGAACCGCCGGCAAGTCCTATAACCTCTCCTTCTTCAATTTTCAACGTTTTGTCTTTTATTTTAAAAATTGCCCAATCCTTTACCGGTGTTTTATTCAAATTTGAAATTTTAAACCCCTGTTTATGCGCAATTACGCCAAAAGCCGCCGCAGACCCCAGCGCCGCTGTGGTCAGAACTTTACGCTTCAAATTATTATTTGAAACACCGGAATTGGTATTAAATTGTGTAACCGGATTTACTGACATAAAACACACTTCCAAATATACGAAAACTTATAAAAATTTTTCTTGTTAGTATAAATATATTTTGTTACAAAATTAAATATAATACAAGCGTTTTCGTGCTAAGCTGGTTGTATGGTAGAGAAAAAAGAAAAAATTCTTTTAATACGGCTTAGCGCAATGGGTGACGTAATTTTCAACATACCGCTTGCCAACTGCCTGAAAGACAGCGGATATGAAGTTCACTGGCTTGTATCAGAAAAAGGCTATTCGTTTGTCAAAGGCAACCCCTGCGTAGACAAGGTTCATCTTGCGCCGGTGGAAAAATGGAAGAAATCCGGCAACCCGTTTGAGAATTTCAAAGAATACCTGCAAATTTTGAGCGAACTTCGCGCAGAAAATTTTGATATAGCAATTGACACACAGCTTATACTTAAAAGTTTTTTATGGACACGTTTTTGCAGTGCCAAACGCAGAATCGTGGCCAAAAACGCTCGTGAAGGCGCCATTTTTGGGGGCAACGAAGTTATACCATCCACCCGCGACGGTTTTAAACGCCACGTGGTCAAATGTTATTTAAAATTTGCCGAACATCTGGGCCTTAACACTGATAATATAAAAGTAACGCTTCCGGAAACTTCCACTGCAACTAAGGAAAAAATCACAAAACTTTTAGCGAATCTTGACACAAACAAAAAAACGATTATAATTTCACCGGCAACAACGTGGGCTCCAAAACACTGGGATAAAAATAACTGGCGAGAACTCATTAAACGCCTTGAAAATGACTTTAATCTTATTTTTACAGGTATGCCCTCAGATTCCAAATTAATAGACTATATCGGCGGCGACAGGCACCTCAATTTGACCGGTCAAACAAACCTTGAAGAATTACAGGAACTTTTTTCCCGCGCTGATATACTCGTTTCACTTGATAGCGGAAGCACACATCTGGCGTGGGCCGTTCAAAAAATTAAAATCGTAACAATTTTCTGCTGTACACCCGAAGGGCTTTATGCACCGCTTGGTGAGCGTTCAAAATACATAGCACTGTCCGGCAATGCAGCCTGCAGGCCCTGCCACCGCAAAAAATGCCCGAATAAAAACAATATATGTACACTAACACCTGATGTCGACGAAGTATTAAACGCAATTAAAACATTAGTTTAAAAAATTTTTATCAAGATACCCTAAAACATCTTTATAATACGGCAAATTTTTTTTGCTTGCCGAATAAACCATTCTTAAAACATCTTTTCTTAAAGGTGAAATATTTTCGTTAATATCAATCCCAAAATCAGAAAGATCAAGCCCCAAAGCCTTTTGTAACTTAAAAAACAAGCCCAGCGACGGACTATAAGTTGCATTTTCAATGCGCGAAATATGCTGTTCATTAACATTTACAAGCTCCGCAAGCTTTGCCTGAGTGTAATTTAATTCTTTTCGCGCCGCGCGAATTTTCTTCGCAATAAATACTTTATCATCAAATGTCATAGTAAAATTTCACCTCGTACTATATAAAATAGGACGTAAACGGGCATTTGCGAATATGGTAAACCGTATATTTTCCAAAAACTTAACGTAAACAAACAATAAAATATATCTACACGTAATAATATTGTAACTCAACTCAAAAATTTTTTCATTCACCAAAAGGATAATTGTATAAAAAAGAAGGGCGGAGCCGAACGGCTCCGCCCTTCACATTTTAAGAAAGGAATTTCTATTCTTTAACGTATTCTGCATCGATTACGTCATCGTCTGCCTTTGAAGAAGTTTCTGAATTTGCATCACTGCTTTGCGCGGTTTCGCCTTCTTTTTGAACTTTTTCGTAAGCTTTTTGGGAAATTGAGAACATTGTTTGCTGCAATTCATCTGATAATTTTTTCAATTCATCAGGTGATTTATTTTCATCAAGAGCTTTTTGTAAAGCTTCTTTTTGTTCTTTCAATTTAGACTCATCAGCAGGATCGATTTTGCCTTCAAAGTCTTTTACGATTCTGTCAGCAGAGCCGATAAGACCTGACGCGTTGTTTTTAACTTCTGCGTCTTCTTTTTTCTTTTTGTCTTCAGCGGCGTTTGCTTCTGCTTCTTTAACCATTTTGTCGATATCGGATTCAGAAAGGTTAGAAGAGTTTGTAATCGTAATTTTTTGTTCTTTGTTAGTAGCTTTGTCTTTTGCTGAAACATTAACAATACCGTTTGCGTCGATATCGAATGTTACTTCAATTTGCGGCAAACCTCTCATTGCCGGCGGAATACCGTCAAGTCTGAACATACCGAGAGATTTGTTATCTGTTGCCATAGGTCTTTCACCTTGAAGAACGTGAATATCAACGGCAGTTTGATTGTTTTCAGCAGTTGAGAAAACTTGAGATTTAGAAACAGGGATTGTAGTGTTTCTTGGAACCAACGGAGTCATAACGCCGCCGAGTGTTTCAATACCAAGAGTCAAAGGAGTTACGTCAAGAAGAACGATATCTTTAACTTCACCGGCAAGAACGCCCGCTTGAACAGCCGCACCAACCGCAACAACTTCATCAGGGTTTACAGATTGGTTAGGTTCTTTACCTGTGTAATCTTTAACCAACTGTTGAACAGCCGGAATACGTGTTGAACCGCCGACTAAAACAACTTCATCAATTTCAGATTTAGAAATTCCGGCGTCTTTAATCGCTTGTTCAACAGGTTTTTTACATCTTTCCAACAAGTCGTAGCAAAGGTCTTCAAATTTTGCTCTTGTCAAAGAAAGATCTAAGTGTTTAGGACCGTTAGCGTCTGCTGTGATGAACGGAAGATTAATGTTAGTTTCAACAACTGATGAAAGTTCACATTTAGCTTTTTCAGCCGCTTCTTTAACACGCTGCATAGCTTGTTTATCGTTTTTAAGGTCAATACCTTCTTGTTTTTTGAATTCATCACAAATCCAATCCATAACTTTTTGGTCGAAGTCATCACCGCCTAAGTGAGTATCACCGGAAGTTGAAAGAACTTCGTGAACGCCATCGCCGATTTCAAGGATAGAAACGTCGAATGTACCACCACCAAGGTCAAATACTAAAACTTTTTCGCTCTTTTCTTTCTCTAAACCATAGGCCAAAGCTGCCGCAGTCGGTTCGTTGACGATACGAAGAACGTCCAAACCTGCGATTTTACCGGCGTCTTTAGTTGCTTGTCTTTGTGCGTCGTTGAAGTACGCAGGAACTGTGATTACCGCAGAAGTAACTTTTTCACCCAAATAGCTTGAAGCGTCATCAGCCAATTTTCTCAAAATCATAGCTGAGATTTCTTGCGGAGTGTAATCTTTTCCGTCGATATTTACTTTGTAATCTTCGCCCATGTGACGTTTGATTGAAATAACAGTTTTATCAGGGTTAAGGATAGCCTGTCTTTTTGCAAGTTGTCCGACCAATCTTTCACCTGTTTTAGAAAAACCAACGATAGAAGGGGTAGTTCTTGAGCCTTCAGCGTTGGCAATAACGGTCGGTTTACCACCTTCCATAACGGCGACTACGGAGTTCGTAGTACCCAAGTCAATACCAATTGTCTTTGCCATAATTGTTTATCTCCTTTACAAATTTCATGCAAATTTATTCTATATTTATTTTATACCACTGTTTTTGCAGCATGCAGGAAAAATAAACAAAAAATTAATAATTGGGCTTACCTAAGCAAGCCCAATAAAGTTAACGCTTAACACATATTACATTCTGCGGATTTCCATTGGCACCTGCCGAAGTCATTATATGCCTAAATTCACCATTTGACATTATCACCCAATTCACCAACGTACCATTATTCATAAGACGCTTAGTTGATGAAAAAACTGTCAGGTTTTGTTGTTCTAGGATTAAATCCTCATTAACAAATATAGAGGCCAACTCTTCAGATGTTGGGATTCTGTAATCATCATTCAACGAGGTACAGGCCTTTGAAGCTTCTTGTATCCGGACACCGGTTATAACCTTTCGGTCAGGAAGCGGAGCTACCACAATAGAATCTGTAGGATATAGCACGGTCATAAACCCAATATCTTTACCAACAGTATTAGGCCCCTTATTTCCATTCAAGTCATAAACGAAATTAACACAAATTTTAGGTTGAGCCCAATAATAACCTGTTTCCTGCATATCAGCAACACAATTAGGATTATAAAAGGTTAAAATGCGTTCCCCATTTTGAGTTTCAAATGCAACAGCCTTAGTATTTGGCTGTGAATATGAACCATTACCACCCCACGCAATTAATTGACTATCCAGAGAATAAGAAGTGTTTAACATATTGCTATTCAACTCTCCCATAGTACGAGGCATGATTCTCTGTGAGCCATAAAGCGTGGTATAGTTGGACGTAATGCCACAATCCGGCAGGTGGTCAGAGTCGCAAATGTTGTTAATCTTAAGAACTTTGCTCAAGCCTTCTGTGACAAAGGTTTCGGTAGCTGTGTCAGTTGTATCATCAAGGGTTCCATATCCGTTTAACGCCGGCAAAAGTGCTATGGCTTGAGAAAATCTTGCGTAAAGAGCTTTTCTCTGTGTGTTCCAAGTGCGCTCGTTAATATTTCCGGTCAGCGACGGAAGCGTTATCGCCGCAACCACACCGATTATTGTTAGGGATAATAATATCTCCGCCATTGTAAAACCACGACCCGACGGCACTCCGCCCTTCGCGTTAAACGCCAACGCTCGCGCTTGCAGGCAAGAGCGCGGTCT
>CAMUPF010000023.1 GCA_947090755.1 uncultured Candidatus Melainabacteria bacterium
GAGAGGCCCCCCCCCCCCCTGTCCATGTTAAGACATTGCTATGTTTTTTCATATTCACTCTTCCTTTCTAATATTATTATGTAACATGGTTCAGAATATGTCAATACAAAAAGCCCCCGTCAATAACGAGGGCTTTTTATTAGTTTTATAACTTAGTGCTTATTTTGAAACTGTATCGAACAAT
This sequence comes from uncultured Candidatus Melainabacteria bacterium, assembly GCA_947090755.1. Classification (GTDB taxonomy): domain Bacteria; phylum Cyanobacteriota; class Vampirovibrionia; order Gastranaerophilales; family Gastranaerophilaceae; genus Gastranaerophilus. Next base: position 185 of record CAMUPF010000023.1, read on the forward strand.
ACTTGGAAAGCTTCTTTGTCGTTAACTGCTAAGTCAGCAAGCATTTTTCTGTTAACAACAACGTTAGCCCTTTTGCAAGCGTTAACGAAACGAGAATAGCTCATTCCGCGTTCTCTAACAGCTGCGTTGATTCTGATAATCCAGAGGCGGCGCATATTACGTTTTGTAGTACGTCTGTCTCTGTATGCATATTTCAATGCTTTCATTACAGCGGTGTTTGCAACTTTAAATATTCTGCTTCTTGCACCTATAAAACCTTTGGCAAGTTTAAGTATCTTTTTATGTCTTTTGCATCCGACATTTCCACGTTTTACTCTCATTATTCACACTCCTATCTTGAATACTTTTTGTAAGGTAACTCTTTTGAAATTAATTTTCTGTGTGTATCAGAAATAGATACAACTTTGAAAATCTTACGTTTTCTTGATTCGGATTTGTGTTGGAGCAAGTGTCCGATACCTGCTTGTCTTCTTGTGATTTTACCTGTTGCAGTAACTTTGTAGCGTTTTGCAGCAGATTTGTGGGTTTTCATTTTTGGCATTTTCTTCTCCTTTTTTGTTGCCCGAGGATTTAACGTAACCGGTAGCCGACCGACCCATCCTGTCCAAGGGGTGAAGTAATAACGAAAAATTTATGGCATACCAAAGCCATATAATCTTCGGCTAATACCATCTTACATGGTAATTTTTTTTATGCAAGAGGAGAAGAGATATATGTTAACATTTACTTGCGCCACGGCTCATCAGGCAGAAGATATCTTATTTTCTTGTAAGCACTTCCGTCCTCGAGAACTTTGCTTTCAAGGACTTCAAACCGAGAACTTCTGGGGAAAACACACTCTGCGCCCCAGTTGTCCAGTTTTCCATCAACAATATCGCCTGAATGTGAAACACGCGCACCTTGAGGTACTTCAATCTCAAGTGTTGTTCCGCGGCCCTCCCAGCCTTTATAAACATCGGAATACCGAGTTGAGCCGGCCGCATAAGGATATTCAGGCATTGTAATGATATCACCTTTCTTTGTGTTAAAAAGTTTATTATATAATTTTGTTTCTTGTTCAAAGAATGGCGGTTTTTCGCCTACACATCTGTAAACAGTCATTGTTTCTGTTGTCGGTTTTAACGCTTTGAATTGTCTGTCGGCTTCCCTTACGACATCTTTTATTAAAAGATTTCCATTAACGTTCCATGCCGGTGCTTCAAAACCATAATTCACATGACCGCTAACAAAAAGATGGTTGAAACCGTGAAATTGTGCGTGATGCTCAACAACGCGGTGCGGGTATGGTCTTAATTGCCCTTCGTGTTGCATTTTTGCCCAATACTGATGACAAAACGGAACCGCATCGGGTTTTTTAGCCTTTGCAGCAGCAAGTCGAGTTTGATTCGACGGCGACGGAGTAAAGTTTATTGCCCAGTTTTTAGTCTTGTTGAGTGCATTTTCAAAGCCTGTGTTTGATAAAAAATAAGAAACTTTTTGTCCAATCTTTGCAGAAATAACCATTTTTTCCCCTTTATAAAATCCCCTGTAGTTATATAAAGTAATTTCGCGAGAAAAAATTGTCATAAAAAAGCCCGTCATTTTGTGACGGGCTTTTATTAGTTTCCAAAATAGTTTTTCAAATCCGGTGTTAACTCTTTATTTTTACAATATTTTTTGAGTTTTGCTATTGCGCGGTTTTCGATTTGACGGATTCTTTCGCGTGAAACCCCGTATTGCGTGCCGATTTCATCAAGAGTTTTGTGAATCCCGTTGTTATCAATTCCGAAACGCATAATTAATACATCGCGTTCTTTAGGGCTTAATACCGTTAGCATTTTCTTGATATCTACAAACAGATTTTCCTGTGAAACCTTACTTTCCGGTGCAACTGAAACCTCATCTACAATAAAATCAGCAATTTTAGCGTTATCATCTTTTGAAGAAGTTGCAGGTGTATCCATACTTATTGTTGTTTGGGCGGATTTAATAATTTCAGAAAGTTTGTTTTCAGACATACCAAGGCGGTGTGCTATTTCCTGTTTAGTAGGCGTATGGCCGAGTTCTGTTGTCAAATCCAGTGTAACACGTCTGATTCGGCTCAAGGATTCTATCATGTGGATAGGGAGCCGGATTAATCTTGCTTTATCGGCAATTGCACGGGTTATTGCCTGTTGAATCCACCACGTTGCGTAAGTTGAAAACTTATAACCTTTTGTATAATCGAATCTGTCAGCAGCCTTCATCAAGCCGACGTTTCCCTCCTGAATCAAATCAAGGAATGAAAGTCCGCGGCCTATATATTTTTTGGCGATACTTACAACAAGGCGTAAGTTTGCATTGATAAGCATATTTTTAGAAAATTTATCGTTTTTCTCCTGAATCTTCTGTGCAAGTTTAAGTTCATCATCGGCAGAAAGCAAAGGAATTTTACCAATCTGGTGAAGGTAAATTTTAACGTTATCGTCAGCGTTTACGCTTGCAAAACTTTCGGCACTTTTAGGTTCTTCGATACATTCAAGAACTTCTTCTTCATCTGCGTCAAGTTGTTGTTCTTCAAGACTGTTAAAATCTACATTCTCATCGGAAATATCCTCGGTCATAAAATTAAATTTTTCAAGTTCTTTTTTCATTATGCTCTCCGTATAAATTTTATAGATAAATGTAATTATTTTTTAAATTTTTGCCTTACTGTTTCAAAGATTATAGCGCTGAGGGCGTTGGAAACGTTAAGAGAGTTAAAGTCTTTTAACATAGGGATTTTAACCACGTAATCAGAGGCTTTCAATAAAGATTTTGAAACACCTGCATGTTCGGCTCCCATTATTATAGCAAAATTCATATTATTATAATCTACATCAAAATAATTATCTTTTGCACTAGCATCCGTTGCAATTATCCACCAGTCGGATTCCTTCATTTTTTGAACGGCGTTCACAAGGCTGTTAACTTTAATAATTGGAATATGGTTCACAGCACCGGCGCTGATTTTTTCCACAACAGAATTAACCTGAACATTGCGGCGTGACGGAATTATTATTGCTTCGACTCCCGCACAAACGCAGGTTCTGATTATAGCCCCGAGGTTGTGGACATCTTCAACACCGTCAAGAATTACAACAGAACAGTTGTTATGCGGCTTTTCTAGAAAATCCTCAAGTTCCATATATTCTATCGGTGCCACAAGTGCGATTACACCCTGATGGTTAAACTCCGCGTAGGGTTGAAACTTATCCTTGCCTACAAACTGGAAAACAATACCTTTTTCTCGGGCCAGTTCCTTAATTTTGTTTAACTTCACGTCAGTATGAATGGTCTTAGAAATAAGTATTTTGTTAATTTCTCTGTTTTCGGCTGTCAAAGCTTCTAAAACCGAATTTTTTCCGTAAATTATATCTTCTGACATGGCGTCGAAACCTCTAGCATTCTATCAATACATTTAACAGCCTTTGAAGCAATTGCTTCATCCACTGTTATTACGTGTTGTTCATTGATTAATGCGTTGTAAATATCTGCCAGTGTATGCCATTTCATATTAGGACAAATAATACTATCTTTAATAAGAATGAATTCTTTATCAGGGCAGTCGCGTTTTAATCTGTCAACAACACCTTTTTCAGTGGCGATAACAAATGTTTTTGCGCTGCTTCTTTTTGCGTAATCCATAATACCTGTAGTGCTTCCGACATAATCCGCAAGTCTGGTAACTGCCTGATGGCATTCAGGGTGCGCCAGAATTTTTGCATTAGGATATTTTTCTCTGGCTTTATATATATCATCCGGTTTAATTCTCAAATGTGTAGGACAGAACCCGGGGAATGTAATAACTTCAACGCCGTTAAGCTGTGATTCCACCCATTTCCCAAGATAAGTGTCCGGAAGGAATAAAACTTTATCCACACCCATACTTTCAACAACTCTCAGGGCATTAGAACTTGTAACGCACATATCACATTCGGATTTAACTTCGGCCGTCGAATTTATGTAACATACAGCCGGAACATCGGGATATTTTGCCTTAAACGCTCTTAACTGTTTAAGATTAATCATATCAGCCATAAGACAGCCTGATTCCATTCTAGGTAAAAGAACTTTCTTATCAGGTGAAAGCATTTTAGCCGTTTGTGCCATAAAATAAACGCCGGCAAAAACAATAATATCAGCGTCAGTTTTCGCTGCCTGCTGACTTAAATAAAGAGAATCCCCGACAAAATCCGCTACTTCATCAATTTCGACATTCTGGTAGCAATGCGCTAAAACTACAGCATTCTTTTCTTTTTTTAATATATTAATCTTTTCAATAAGTTCTTTCATTGAAAAAGTACTCCTATACTCGTACATTTTACACTATTTTATTATAAAAACAAAAAATTAACCAACATTTTAGATTTTTTTTATAAAACTCCATCATTCAATGTAAATTTATATTATAAACTTTGATTTTTAGAAAATTTATTTTACAATTAAGTTGGAGAGAACAATGTATGAGTATGAATAGTTTAATAAACAGTTTAGGAATTGGAAAGAAAGAAAAGGTTTACGTATCAGTAACCCAATCCGCAGGTATTGAAGTATTTCAAGTAGATGAAACCTCAGGACATATAACTAAGTATGCCTGCAAACATCTTGAATACGACAGCAGCGCCAAAGAAATTACAGATTTGGAAAAATTCAAAGACAATTTTGTTGAACTTCTAACTGAATTGGGTATCAAGCCGCAATGCGAAGTTGTCTTGAACCTCCCGACAGTTCTGCTCGGAACACGTGAATTGCCAACAATGCTTGAAGACCCTGCAATCGGACAATCAATCCTCGCTGAAATAGATAGTTCTTACATATTCTCAGCAAGATATACTCCGGTTTTTGACTGGAAAGACTTTGATTCCGGCAAAACTGCAGGTATGAGAAACATTTTCTACTGCGCATTACAGGATAATATCATCTCTAAAATCTCAGAACTTTTCAAAGAAGTCGGCGCTAAAATCGTTGATATCGAAACCTCTTATACAACTATTCTCAACGGTCTTGCAAGAACTAACCTCATTGAACAACAACTTCTTCCGGAAAAAAGCTGGAACTTAATGATAGTAAACGATGGCGGTTATGCAATATTCTCAATGCTTTCGAATAAAATTCTTGACTTCGTTCAGGAAGATATGCCGTTGATGGAAGAAAGAGCAGACGATATCTACAACTCAATCGCAGCAACAGCAGAATTAACACTTTTAGGATTCCCTGCAAACTCCCTTGTTATTGTTTCAGAATCCGACAAAGTCAGCGCCGAAGAACTGGCTACATCTCTCACATCAGGCGGTTCGCTTTACTATAATGACATAGTATTTATTGATGATAACTTATACAGAAAAGATGAATTTTTACCGCTTGCACCGACTGTTGACCCTAAATATAAATTAAAACCGTCACTCAAAACAATCGGTATGCTGCAAGGCGCAAAATATCCGGTAATTGCTAAGTTTGATTTCCTTAAAATAGCACCGAAAGTTAATTACGACAACGAAATCGTAAGATTTAACATCGGCGACAAAATATTCGAAATTACTCCGAATATGGCTAAAATTTACGCAGCAATACTTGCCGGAGTTTTACTGGTAATTCTTGTTCCGATATTCCTGTTATTACCAATTTTAAACAAACCGTATAACGAAAAAATATCCAACCTTGAAACAGAAATCGCAGAACTTGATCAACAAATTAGCGACCTTAACGCAGGCGACGGAAGCAAATTTAATCCTCAGGAAGAAATAAAAAGCGTTCTTGCAAACAACAGAACAAAATTGATTTCATACATCACAATAGGTGAAGTAATTCCAAGAAAATTATGGATTACTTATTATAAAACACACAGCAAAGACAAAATTATTATAGCAGGCGTTAGCGGCAGCATTGATGATATTAATAACTTCTACAAAAATATCAACAACACCCTTCCTAACAGCAAACTCCAACTTAAGAATATGGAAATGAATAACGTCAGCGAAGAAGAAGCTGCGGTTGCAGAAGCTAAATATTATGACTTTGTAATTACCAACGACCCTGACTATCCTCCTAAGGCAGAGTCAGACGATGATAAAGATTCTAAGGGCAAAACTTCAAAAAAGAAAAAGTAATAAAAGGATTATAAAATAATGGATACAGAATTAATCAAAAAATATTTAGATATGTTCAAAATTGCAATTGCAATAGTTGTAGTAGCAGTTTTAGCATCAGTATTCTTATTAGCAAAAATTGTTCCTGATACTATAACATTTATGGGCAATAAAACAAAATATTCCGAAACAGAAAACAAACTTTCAGCCAAAAGAGCCGAACTTGAAACAGCAAAAAGAAATAAAGAGAAAAAAGAAGCTATAGCGCAGGAAGGTATTGAAACAAAAGCCTTCTACCGCGATATAAAAAGTTCCGGCAATTCTACCGCGGATATTCTTGCAGGTGAAATTCAGGAAATCAACGACCTTGTTAAATTCTACGGTATAAAAATGTACAAGGTTAATTACAACTATGACCCTGCAGAAGATGTTTTCTTCAAAGAAAAGAAAGATGTATACAGCGTTTGTAATATGAACATGGAACTGTTCGCTTCTTATATGAAGTTCCAGAGTTTCTTGAAAGATCTCTACAAACACGAACACTTCTTAGATATTCAGTCAATAGAAGTAAGCCCGTATAAAAAAGATAAATCAATATTGAATGTAAAAATGTCTGTAAGTCTTTATGCTGAAAAAGACGGTTCTCAAAGCGTAAGCAGAGAAGTTCCGCCATCAAGCAGCGATAAACCTGCTGACGACGGAAGTCTTGATTTAAATTTAGATTTAAACATTTAATGACTAAACCAAGTATAGGTGAGCGTCAGTGTCAAAACTTTCAAAATCAATCCCGAAGAACATTTCGGGATTTTTTGTGCAGTTCTGACAGAAATTAGTTTCCAGAACCATTTTCTGTGAAAAATCCGCCAGGTTAGAACCGCATCTTCCGCGGTGATCATTTGCCAGAAACGGACAAACATACACACCGTTAGCGGTCAAAATTCGGCCATATTCGCAATCTAAACTTTTCCACTCAGAATATTCCGGTTCGCCTTCGACTTCTTTGTCGATATAGCGGTTAATTTTGATATGGTCTTTTTCAACGTCATAATCTACTTTGTGACAAAGTTCTATAACCTTTTGCAGCATTAAAGATTCATCTTCGTTATAAAAATTAGTCACGGAAATAATAGGACTAAAATTATATTTTGCGAGTGCCTTAACCGCGGTTAAAGTTTGACGGAAAGCGCCTCTTGCCCTAACTTCATCATTTTTTAATTCATCATAGTGATCAAGGCTGAGTTTAACAATAATTTCGTAATCAGATTCGTCCTCAACAGTTTTCAAAAACCTTGCTTTTTTCTCGTTAATAAACGACCCGTTTGTGATAATACAAACATTAGAAACTTTAAGGCACATTCTCAAAATAGCGTTAAAATCGGGATGTGTCATAGGTTCAGCGCCGGTCAAATAAATGCAATCCAAACCACCGGCCTTAACAAAAGCAAGATTATCTTTAACGCAATTTACCGGAATAAAATCTTTAACGTTTTTAGAAAGCGGAAAATCAATAAAACAATGCTTGCAACGCATATTACAATTTTTGGCACTCATTTCAATAAACAAATTTTTAAACGCCTTCATTTGACAAACGGGCGCGCGGTAAATTGATGTACTCATTTTAAACTCCTCTTATTATAGAATTATTGTACGAATTCAAGAGGAGAATAAAATTGCCCGACTTGTTAATTTACAAAACATCATTTAAAACTTATTTGTAATTCTTTTAATATGCCTCTTCATAAGTTTAGCGAGAGTAATCAGTTCTGTCATGTGATTTTCATCTTGAAAATTGTATAAATAACCTAACATAATATCAAGATAAATACGTATCTTCCATGCTGAATCATCAACGTCTCTGATATCTTTTTCTTTCCACATAATTTCGCCTTATTATCAGTTATAACAAATATATTATCATTTATAGCATACTATTATTTATAAGTCAATATATGTATACTTATAAGTATATGGATAAAGAAACATTACTAAAAAAATTTGGAAAAAATGTAAGAATAGAACGAATTAAACAGGATTTGTCTCAACAACAATTAGCTGATATTATGAAAGTTGGACAAGGTTATTTAGCGAGCATAGAACGGGGAAAAGAAAACATGTCCCTAGGTAAAGTCCTAGAATTAGCAGAGTTCTTAAATGTTGATATAGAAAAATTACTAACCTTTAAATAATTTACATTTTTTAAATTTATTAAAAAAAGAAGCTTATTTACAAAGTTAAATAATAATCTTTCAAAATCTTTGTATCGACTTCGATATTCGGGCTTTCGCATGTCAGGGCGCCGCGTACGTCAAACGCTTTAAACGCTTTTAACAAATCCTTATAATTCATATCGGATTCCGCAAGGTTCAGGTGTGAACGTTCGCCCTTTGCCGTGTACAATATTCCGGCAAGGTGCGCGTGAAAATTCTTTAACGCTTTATCACCAAGTTCGGTTCCGATTTTTTCAAGAATCATTGAAAATTCGTCGTAAGTATTGAATTCTCCAGCGCTTCTGGCATGAAGATGAGAAAAATCTATACACGGAAGCACCAAATCAAATTCTTTTGAAAGTCTGATTACTTCATCCAAATCCCCCCACTGGGTTGCTTTTCCGGTAGTTTCAGGACGAACCCAGACGTTAATTCCTTGATTTGCAAGCGCCGCTGATATCATATCATTGCATTTTTTTACCTGTTCATAAACTGCTTCTTTATCTTTGCCCATATAATATGCGGCGTGATAAGTTATACTAAAAGCACCTGTATCCTTTGCCGCAACTGCTGTTTCAATAATTCTGTTTACACTTGCAATAACTTTTTCTTCTTCCTGCGCGTTAAGATTTATATAAAAAGGACAATGTGCAGTCAAAATTAAATTTTCACGCTCACGCGTTTCTTTTACCAGCGCACGCGTTTCGTCGCTCATTCTGACTCCATGTACAAACTCTAATTCCATACCGTCAAGGCCAAGCGATTTGATTATATCAAAAGCTTCTTTATAACTGCCTTTGGTTGCCTTTGGCATTCCCGCTGTAAGAAAATTTAATTTATCAAATATTTCTGGCAAAATAAGCTCCTATCCCTGTTGATATTAAACAGATTAAAACACTAAGAATTATATAACCAAAAGACTGAACATAACCACCTTTTTCAATCATTTTGAAAACCTCCAGCGAGAAGGTACTAAATGTTGTCAAACCACCGCAAAATCCTACTGTTATCGCCAGTTTCAGACTCTGTGATATTTCAACTTTGTCAATAAAATAAACGTAAAAAAATCCGATAACAAAGCTTCCGATAATGTTCACAACAACTGTCGGAAAAGGGCAAATAAGATTCGCAAAATATCTTAAAATTGAGCCGAGCCCGCCGCCTAAAAAAACCGCAATAAAATTAAGCATGAACCCCTGCCGATACTAAGTTATCCATAATTTCCTGTGCGTCAGTAACCATTTTGCAGCAATTATGTTTGCGCTCCATGCCTTCAAGTCCACGTGAAAGAATCTTACAGCAAGTAACTTTATTACGCGATTTAAATTCATCAACAAGTTCTTTAGCTTTCGCTCTTGCTATAACTTCGTTACCTTTAATATTTTCACGGCCAAAATTATAACCAAGAACTATCTGTGCCGCCGCAACTGCACCGCAAAGACAGCCGCTTGACATCCCGCCGGAAAAAGTGGTTGCGCAGGGCAGTAGTTCTGCCGGACATAAACCTTTATCGACAGCGTATTTTATTATGCTTTCTGAACAGGAATAACCGTTCATAAAATAATCAGTCGCTTTTGTCATAACTTAACCTCCGGACAACATTTTAACGTATTTGGACAGGCATTACAAGACAAACAAAATCATCGTCGCTGTTAGGTTTCAAAACTGTCGCTGAAAGGCTTGTATTTAAACCTATTTTAACCTCTTCACTATCAATATTTTTCAAAGCTTCAAGCATATATTTATAGTTAAAAGCGATAGTTAAAGCGTCAGCAGTATAATCAATATCAATATTTTCTTCTGATTTACCTGAATCCGGAGTATCTGCGGTTAAATTCAAGTTATTTTCTGTAAATTCAAACTTCGCGATACTTGTTTTTTCGTTGACCATGACAGAAACACGGTCTAGCGCTGAAATCATTTGTGAAACATTAACAATTGCTTCTTTAGGGCTTTCATTAGGAATAAGTTTATTGTATTGAGGGAATTGGCCTTCAAGAAGTCTTGAAATTGTCGTTGTCTTTTCTGATTTAATAACTATTCTGTTTGTTTCAGCGTAAATTTTTACGTTATCTTCGTCTATGAAAGAACAAATTTTCGCAAATTCATTTACTGTTCTTGCAGGGATAATGAGTAAGTTAGTTTTGTCATTTTCTATATTTTCTCTAACGCGTGCAAGTCTGTTACCGTCAGTTGATGCAACTTCCAGCTGGTTTTCCGAAAGACTGAAAACAATACCTGATAAAAGGTTGCTGTTTTCATAAGCTGCAGCCGCAAAACCTGCCTGCTTAACCGCTTTTGTCAAAACTTTTACCGGAATTTCAAAACAGGTTGATTCGTCTACTTCAACGTTAGAACATTCTTTTGGAAACTCATCTGCTGAAATACCTATAATATCAAATTTTGTTTTTTTGCAAGTGATGTTAACGGAAGTTTCATCATTTTTCATTTCGAAAGTAACGAGGTTATCGTTTAATTTAGAAACAATTTCGTTCAAAGTTTTTGAAGGAAGTGTTATTTTGCCTTCTTCTTCAACCTGAGCGTCAACAGTTGTAACAACAGTCATATCCAAATCTGTAGCGACTAATTTAATTGAATTTTGACCGACTGTTTCGATATAAATGTTTAAAAGTACCGGCTGCAAAGCTTTGACGCTGGTAGCTCTTTCAACTATTTTAATACCATTATATAAATCTTCTTTTTTAATAACAAACTTCATACCTCAATACTCCTTTATGTTAATTAAATTATATTACAAACTTGACGTAAAATACAAGAAAACTATTGATATCATTAAGAAATTGCAATAATTATGATGCTGACTATGCTGTCTTTCAAAAGTAGTTTTTGGTTATCTTAACCGCCTCCCTATTATTTACTATATAAATAAATTAATTATATATAAAACTAATAGTCATAGTAAGCTTCAATTATTTGTAGAAAACTCCTGAAAGTGACTATTATCAATAGTTTTCGTTGTAGATTATCTTTAGAAAACTTTCTAATGACTATTAGAAAACTTATCATAGTCATAATATCTTTTGTAGAAAAGCATTAAACTATGTAGAAAACAAAATACTTTTCTACAGTAACAACGAAAGTTTTCTACAGTGATTTAAAAGCTGATTTTTCCGGTAAAGACTCAACCTGTTTAATGATTTCATCAATGTCAACCTGTTTAGATTCCATATTTACGTACAAATTGTTGTTACGTAAATCTTTCGGGCCCCATTTTTCAAAAAGATTAGTGAAAAATATTCCTGTGGTCGGAACCTTTCTTGCCAATGCCAGATGCATACAACTTGTATCTACACTTAAAAATTTATCGCATTTATCGATTAACGCTGCAGTTTCAAGAAATTTTGTTTTGCCTGTGAAGTCGTAATATTCAATATTTGAGAACTCTCTTAATTCCGAAACCATTTCACTAATATCACTTCCGCCAATGATAACAGGCTTGTAAATGTCTTTGTTGTTAATCTTTTTAATAATAGCCGCCAAATCCGCCGCCTGTAAAGATTTGCTCTCTAAATGACACGCCGGACAAATACCAAGCAGTTTTCTGTTTTCTAACCCCTCAGATTTTAATATTTCAATAACTCTGTCGTTATCCTCTTTATTAAAATTGAAATAGGTTTCAAGCCCTTCCCTGTATATTCCAAGCGGGTTCAGACATCTTGCATAGTGCTCGGAAACATGAATTTTCATCTGTTTTTCTTCGTCAAGATACGGAATAACATCAGTCAGGAAAAGTTCTCTAAACTGTTCTCCTCTTCCAATTCTTCGCTTAGCACCGGTAAAAAACGCCAGATAAGCACTTCTGAGTGAATTGTCTAAAACCACGACAGTATCAAACTTTCCTTTTAAAGAAAGACCAAATTTTAAAGTTTCAATAAAAGATTTTTTCTTGCTGTATGAATAGATGTTATCAATTTCCGGAATCCCCCTAACTGCGGCGAGAGCTTTATCTATAGTAATAATAGAAATCTTAGCGTCAGGAAATGAATGTCTTAAATGTTTAAAAACCCCTGAAGTATTAATAACATCCCCGAGCGGTCCGAGAATCATAACAGCAATTCTTTTACTCATAAATTTACCCTTTTGTATATAATAATATAATAAAAGTTTAACTATAACAATAGCCACAGGAAGGATATGGTTTGTCACATCAGTATTATAAATGTTTGTGCATGAAGAGACATCCGGCTACGCCTCGCGATAGACGCCAACGTTCGCCCTCTGCCGCCTCGCACTCGAACTAGACCAAGCAGAGCTTGGTGAGTTTTCGTTGTCACATTACCCACAAATTATAAGACGATAGCTAAAAGCTATCGTCTTATTAATGGGCATGAAGAGACTCGAACTCCCACGCGTTAGCACTAGTTCCTAAGACTAGCGTGTCTACCATTCCACCACATGCCCGTATTTAATTTTCTATCGGTCTTTCAGACCGAGGCGTGTCTACCACCTCTCGAAAAACGATACTCAATCGTTTTTCTCGGCAGAGTACCACATGTCCGTATTTTGTTTATCTTCGCCTGCTCAAATTTAAAATCTAAACAGCCCGTACGCTGTGGTCAACGCAACATCTACTTTAAAACAAACACCCCTATTTGTCAACCGGCTTGCCGACTCGCTCCGGATGTGCCGAATTCGACAGGATTATCTCGTAATACTCATTCTTATCGATATTCACACCCATCGTCTTCGGGTTCGCATATTCACGTTTGCGTTTCTTATTCAATAATTTTTTATAATCACCTGACATAGTTATTATTCTATCCCCTAAGAGTGTAAATTCTACTATTATGTTAAGTTTTTGTAACATTTTGTAAATAATATTATCTATGTAGTATATTTGAATGATGAAATGCATTCAAAAAGTGGCATAATATTAATAGAGAGCATTACTCGATATTCTAAAGCCTGTAATAATATTTTTATATATAGAAAGGCGAAAAATGCAAACAAACCTACAATTTCAAAATGATTTAGAGAAACTGGTTGCTATTTTACCCCCAAAAATCAGAACACAGTTAAGTTATGCGAAGATGGAGGATGTAATTGAAATTGTCCTTGACATTGGCAGGGTGCCTGAAATAAGACATGCAGGCGGGCTTATCGAGTATATTGAATCCGGTATCGTCGATGAAGAGGATATAACACATATTACAAGCCGGATTCAGGACTTTACGTCTGACAACCGCTCCGGTATCCCCGGAACTTTGCACAGGATTAGTGCGATTAGAAACAGACAGGGTAAAGTCGTAGGATTAACTTGCAGAATCGGAAGAGTTGTTACCGGAACCATTGCTTGTATTAAAGATTTTTGTACTTTAGGAAAAAGCATTTTATTTTTAGGGCCTCCGGGGGTTGGTAAAACTACTAAATTGAGAGAAATTTCAAGACTTGTGGCTGATGAATTGAAAAAACGTGTAATCGTTGTTGATACGTCAAATGAAATCGCAGGCGATGGTGACACGCCGCACCCTGCGATTGGACATGCAAGAAGAATGCAGGTACGCCAGCCTGAATTCCAGAAAGATATTATGATTGAGGCGGTTGAAAATCACACACCGGAAGTTATCGTTGTCGATGAAATTGGTACGGAAGAAGAGGCACAAGCTGCCAGAACCATTGCTGAACGTGGTGTTATGTTGATTGCGACCGCCCACGGTAATACATTAGAAAATTTAATCAAGAACCCGACGCTGTCCGATTTAGTCGGAGGGATTCAGTCTGTAACACTTGGTGACGACGAAGCCCGCAGACGCGCTTGCCAGAAGACGGTTCTTGAGCGTGAAAAACAGCCGACTTTTGATATTGTTATCGAAATTCTTGACAGAAACACACTTGCTGTCTACAAAAACACATCAGAAGCCGTTGACTATATCCTTCGCGGTTGGCCGATTAGACCTGAAATTCGAAAGGTTGATAAATCTTATGAACCTGTTCGGGAAGAGGTTCCGGAACCAAAAGAAGAATCTATTCTTGATAAAATTAATCAGTTAGAACAAAAAGTATTCCCATCTTTGGAAAAACCTGTTGAAAAGACGGATAGTTTGAAATTCGGCTTTTCAAGACAGAAATATGTAGATGAAGTTAAATCCTTGAAGAAAGTTTATCTTTATGCGGTTTCCAGAAGTATTGTGGAAAAAGTTATTGAGCGGTTAGATCTTAACGTTGAACTTACCCGCAATATTGACGAGGCTGACATTGTAATCGCGCATAAAAACTTTGCAAAAGGCGGAGCGAAGATTCTTAGCCTTGCCAACGATTATAGAATCAGAACTTTCTACATCAAAACAAATTCAATGCCGCAGATTCAAAAGGTTCTGAAAGATGCGCTGGATATTCAGGAGGCGTCTGAAACCCTGACAGGCTACTATGATGAGGCTGAAAGAGCATTAGAAGAAGCCAAAGCCGCTATTGATAAGATTCTGGAGGGCGCGGAGAATATTGAACTTGCGCCGCAAAACCAGCAAATTAGGAAGCTTCAACACGAACTTGTTGAACAGCATAATTTAAGCAGCAAAAGTGTTGGTGAAGGCGAAGAACGTCACCTGCGAATTGTCGGCGGTAAGGAATTCGATGGCAAAAAACTCGGTTAAACGGGTGAAATTCTTTACATTCTTTAAAAAACTTTTGAAAAAACCTCGACAAGAGGTTTTTTTCATGTAACAATTATTTACAGATTTACTATAAGAATTAAAAGGAGAAATATAAAGATGCAAGTTATATTGAAAAAAGACGTACAAAACTTAGGCGAAGCAGGCGAAATCGTTAACGTTAAAGACGGTTATGCAAGAAACTTCTTACTTCCGCAATCATTAGCAGAAGTTGCAACAGATGGTGCTTTGAAAAACAGAGAACAAAATATTGCAAGAATTCAAGCAAAACAAGAAAAATTACACCAAGAAGCACTTGCGGTTGCTGAAAAAATCGAAAAATTCGGCAAATTAGAATTGTCTGCAAAAGCCGGTGAATCAGGTAAATTGTTCGGTACAATTACAACTAAAAAATTAACAGAAGAATTGGCAGAAAAAGCCGGTATTGAAGTTGATAGAAAAAATGTTTCATTGAACGCACCAATCAATAAAATCGGTGAATACACAATGTTAATTAAATTAACATCAAAAGTTAAAACAGAATTAGCAGTAGTTGTAACAGCTTCAGAAGTAGTTCAAGACCACGTTGAAGAAGAAACAGAAGAAGCAGCTGAATAGTTAAGAAAAAATATTTAGATATAAAAAACGGGGTTTTTAAAATCCCGTTTTTTATTTTTATAAGGCGGGGCTCAAACCCCGCCTAATGTTTAAACTTGTAGAATTATTCTTCTTCAGGTTTTTGCTGGTTGATGAGATTTTGTAACTTTTCTTTAATCTCGTCGCCCTTTTTTTGCAAATCAGAAACTACGTCGTCGGCTTTTGCCTGAATTTCTTTTACCGTTTCGTCGGCTTTTTTTAAAGCGTCAACGGCACCGTCTTTTAACATTTGTCTGGTTTCTTCACCTGACTTTGGAGCCAGAAGAATACCGGCAATCGCGCCTACTGCACCGCCGATTAAAAAACCGCATAAAAATTTACTTGTTGTTGACATGATAACTCCTTTATTTTCATTAATAGTATAAACTCGTTTTGGGTATTTTTTAATTGTTAAAAACGGCTATTTTACGAAAATTTCTTTAACCCTTTGTACTACATTAAAGAAACCGGTTTTGATATTATTTTTAACGCGGTTTTTCTTTTCGTTAATGCTTACTATTGCGTTTTTAACTTTGTTGATTCCGTCTTCTGCAGACTGTGTAATCGAAAGAATTGAAGTTAATGTTTGTTTCAATTCCATAATTGTAGGTTTCAATTCGTCGTTAAGGATTTTGGAGGTTTCAAGTAAGCTTTTTGACAGGATTGATAAGTCGATTATCAACTTTGTCAGGAAAACGCCCACTACGAAAACGACAATACCAACAGTCCAGGACAGGAATGTTAAACTTTGATTTAAAGCGATTTGTGATGTATCCATGCTCTTTTACCTCTAAAGCACGCCGCCGCGAGCGCTTTCGCGTTCTTTTGCTTTGCGTAATTTTCTTGATTTAATCATATCGGAAAGATTTTTCAATTGTCTTTCAAGTTTGCATTTTACTAAATCAACTGATTGTAATGCTTGTTTTTTTGCTTCATTAATTTCCGGAGAATGTTTTTCGTAGAATTCTGTTGCTGCCTGTGCAAGTTCTTTTCTTGTTTCTTCACCGGGTTTTGGAGCGAAAAGTATTCCGGCAACAATTCCGCCGACAACTCCTGCTAATAAACCCATCGGAAACGCTAGTGATTTATTTTCTGACATAACCGCCCGCCTTTCATTTTATGTTTTACTCTAGCATATTTTTGGCACTTTTACAAGACTTTGTTACCAGAAAAGTTTGGCAAAATTAAATCCCATTTCAAATTTTTCGTACTGCTTTTTAAATAACTTATGGATTAAATAATACGCAACGTACTCGCCCAGAACAGTTCCGGAAGCCTCAACTTTCTTTAAAAACTCTTCTTTCCACATCTCAATGTATTCGTGTGTAAGGCTAAAAATTTCGCGCATTGCAGGAAGTGTTGTTTTGATTTTGCTGTTTTGCGCAACAATTTTTTGATTAAGCCTGTTTACCGCGAGGTTTAGACCGACCACGCAGTATAAAATTATGCCTAACGCTATTATTTCAAGTATAAAGATAGTTATTAAAGTAGTATTCATTTCTTTTCTTTTGTATTATATTATTATAAGCGTTCAAATAGAATACACCTGTTGGATGATATAATAGGATAAAAAAGAGGGAAATAAAATGTTGTTAGGAGTAAATATAGACCATGTTGCGACATTAAGAAACGCCAGAGGCGGGGTAGAACCTGATGTTTTAAAGGCGGCGTTGATTTGTGAGGATAACGGAGCAACTTCGATTACGGCACACTTGCGCGAAGACAGACGTCATATCAAGGACATGGATATTTACGCTTTATCAAGAAACATTAAAACCCGTCTGAACCTTGAAATGGCAATGGCGGAGGATATTCAGAAAATTGCGCTTGAGGTTAAACCTCATTCGATTTGCCTTGTTCCTGAAAAACGTCAGGAAGTCACGACCGAAGGCGGGTTGGATGTTGCAGGAAACTTTGAGGCTGTGAGAGATTTTATTAAACCTCTTTTGGACGCGGGAATTGTTGTAAGTTTGTTTATTGACCCTGAGGAAGCACAGGTTAAAGCGTCTTATGAAACCGGCGCGCAGTTTATCGAAATGCACACCGGAACTTACTCAAATACTTTCGGTAAAGCAGGCGGTGAAGAAGAGTTCCAGAAACTCAAAACCGCTGCGGAATACGCGCAAAGATTGGGTTTGAGGGTTAACGCAGGCCACGGCCTTAATTATGAAAATGTTCACAGAATGCACGAGATTCCGGGGCTTTACGAATTGAACATTGGACACAGTATTATTTCGCGTGCGGTATTTACCGGCATGGCGGAAGCGGTTAGTAAAATGGCGGAGGCGGTGAAATAATGGCAGATGATAAAAAGAAAACGGAACAGGAAATTATTGAAGAAATGCAACAGGTTGTAGAACAAATGCGGCTTGACGATATCGAAGACGACCCGACAAGTGCCGAAGAATGCTTCGACTGCGACTGTTGCGGTCAGAATAAACCTTTTGCCGGCTCAATTGATTATAACGGTTACAGACTTTGCAACGACTGTGTTTTGCTGGCCGAAACAGGCTTTGCACTCGGCAAAATCAAAGATACTAACGACTTAATAAGTTTTATTGAAGATAAACATCTTGAACAACTGTGCGACTTTATCAAACAGGAAGAAAAAAGAGAAAATAATTGATGAAAATTTCTGACAAAGTAATCAACCGGCTTACGCTTTACCACTGCATTTTGCAGGAATTTCTGGCGCGCGGCGAGGAATTTATTTCAAGCAAACAGATAGCGAAACTTTTGCATATTGACGATTCGCAGGTGCGCAAGGATATTTCAGTGCTGAACAATTCGGGCAAATGCCGCGTCGGGTATATCGTAAAAGAATTGAAATCCTGTATTGAAAAGACGCTGGGGTTCAAAAAACAGAAAAACGCGTGCATAATCGGTGCGGGGAATTTGGGTTCAGCGCTTGCGAAATACGATAGTTTTACTAACTATGGCCTGAATATTGTTGCGCTTGTAGACACTGATAAAAAGAAGATTTCCGGCATGGTGAACGGGAAAATGATATATGATTTGTCGGATTTTGACGCTGTTGTATCGAAACACGGTATCGACATCGCGATTTTGACGGTGCCGAAAGAGTTCACTCAAAGCACGGCGGATATAGTTGTGGAGGCGGGGGTGAAATACATTTGGAACTTTGCGCCTGTTGTTTTGAACGTACCTGACGACGTGCAGGTTTGGAACGAAAACCTCGTGGGCAACTTCTTACAGTTTACGTACAGTATTTAGTTTAGTGTTTCCCATTCGTGTAGGAGTTCGCTAGGTTCAATATCCAGTGCAACAGCAATTTTGATAAATACATCAAGTTTGATACCCTGCTTTTTATTTTCTATTCGGCTTAAAATTGCAGAATCAATGTCAGCATCAAGCGCAAAACCATTAAGGGTTTTGCCTGTTGAAATCCGTTTTTGCTTTATGAAATCTCTTATGTCAGTTTTCTGTTGCATTTTAACAATTATCGGGTATCGTTACGCAAAAGTCATTGTGATTTCTCAATAGTCGTAATTCTTATCTTCAAGTTGTTTAAAAAATTCACTTAATTTCATATCAAATCCTAAGATAATTTGTACAAGTGTTTTTTTGCTCATTCCTTGTTTTTTGTTTTCGATATTGCATAGAGTTGCGGGGTCAATACCTGCTTTATGGGCAAATTTTTGAATACTTAACCCGCTTGCTTCCCGCTTTTCTCGTATAAAATCACGTGTATCTTTCCTGTATTGCATTTTCTCAATTATCTGATATAATGAGATTGTTGTCATTGAGATTTCTCAATAAATGAAAGGAAAATTATGGAAGATAAAATAGCTGACCTTAGAGCTTCAATAAAAGAGGTACATAGTTCAATAATGGTATTACGTGATGCTGTGAGCAATGAAAATGGTTCTATTGAGTATGATCAGGTAGAAGATTTATTAGAAATATTGATTAATAAAATGGGAAACAATATCCTTCTTTTTGATGAATTTATAGATGAGTTTGCTACAAAATATTTGAATAAATAAGAATAAAAATACGGCGTTGGAAACATCTACGCCTAGATATATATTTTTCCCCTTGACAATGTGTAGCCAATAAGTTACAATGTCCTTATGAAAGAGATACGGTTTTATAAAACAGTTAATGACAAAATACCATTTGAAAGTTGGTATCGCACAAAGGATAAAGCTGTCCAATCCCGTATCTTGGCAAGATTACAAAATGTCCAGCGCGGAACTTACGGCGCTCATCGTAATCTTACTAACGGAGTGAAAGAACTTAAATTCACCAGCGGTGACAGGGTTTATTTTGCAGAACTTGATAACATAATTATCTTATTGCTTTGCGGTGGTGACAAAACACGACAAAGCAATGATATTGAAAAAGCCATTGAGTATCTTCAAGATTATAATGAAAGGGTTACTAACCATGAACAGTAAAGAACAAGATTTATTAAATACATTTCCGAAATTCGACGATTTTTTGAATGCCGAATTGCAAGACAATGAAATGCGTACTATCTGGGTTAATGACGCCTTGAAGGAATATAGCGACACAAAAGATGTCAATCAGCTTGTTTTGCGCTTAAAACCTTTGATTGAAAAAGATTACACCATCTGTGAATTTGCGAAAAAGACAGGTATTCACCGCGTTACACTTTATAAAATCTTTTCTTATAAAATTATTCCTAGTGTGGATGTCTTGAATAAAATTTTTTCAGCTTTAGGTTATAATTTAACTTTAAGTATTGCTTAATCAAAAACCGCCTCACAGGGCGGTTTTTTTATATTATTCGTTTGCGTCTAGCAGGCTGCCCTGTTCTACGTTTACTTCAGGTGCGGTTTCGTCACTGCCCTGAAACTCTTCGTCCTCGTCAGGGTTCAGAATTTTGTTTACTGAACATACAAGGTCTGAGTCCACAAGGTTTATCGCCTTGACGCCCGTTGCAGGTCTGCCTTGGCGTGAAATTGAGCCGGCGTTAATTCTGGTTACGATTCCGTTTGCCGTTACCATCATAATATCGTCAGTGTCTTTGACAATTGTCAGTGCAACAAGTCTTGACGCGCTGGATTTGAATTTCGTCGCAATTAAGCCGATTCCGCCGCGGTTCTGGGTTCTGAATTCTGAAATTTTTGTGCGTTTGCCAAAACCGTCAGAAGTTACCACAAGCAAGTCTGCGTCGTAGTCTTTCGGAACGATATCGCAGCCGATAATTTCATCACCTGAACGTAATTTCATTGATGTTACACCGCGGGCGCTTCTGCCAAGAGGTCTTAAATCCTCAATAGGGAAGCGAATCGCCATACCGCAAGAAGTACCGATTAAAATTTCGTCTTTCGCGGTCGCAAGTTTTACCCAGCAGAGTTCGTCGCCGTCTTCAAGGCCGATTGCGATAATACCGTTTCTTCTGATACTTGAGAAGTTATCAAGTTCGATACGTTTAATGTAACCTTTTTTCGTCAGCATTAAAAGGTTCAAATCGTGTGAGAACGTGCTTACAGGAACAACTGCCGTAATTCTTTCACCCTGTTCAATCGGAAGAACATTTACAATCGGAAGTCCTTTTGCCTGACGTCCGCCTTCAGGGAAGTCGTAAACATTCAAGCTGTAAACAGTACCCTTTGATGAGAAGAACAGAACTTTATCGTGCATCATTGCTGTGAAGAAGTGTTGAATATCATCATCTTCTTTTGTTTTGATACCTGATTTACCGCGGGTTGCACGGTTTTGGCGTTCGAATGTGTCAAGTGATATTCTCTTCAAATAGCCTTGATGTGTTATGAATACTGCCATTGGAGTGTTTGGAGTTAAGTCTTCAATGGTTACTTCGCCTTGTTCAGGAAGAATTTGAGTTTTTCTGTCGTCGCCGAATTTTTCTTTGTCTTCATTCAATTCATTTTTGATAATATCAAGAATCTTTTGACGGCTTGCAAGAATTGATTCGTATTCTTCGATTTTCTTCAAGAGTTCGTCGTATTCGGCTTTGACTTTGTCTTGTTCCAATCCGGTTAATCTTCTCAATTGCATTTCGAGGATTGCGTTAGATTGGTCAACGTCGAGGCCGAAGCGTGACATTAAGCCGTTGCGTGCGTCTTCTGTGGTTTTAGATTTTTTGATAAGCTCGATAACTTCATCAATCGAACCAAGTGCGATAAGTAATCCGGCTAATATATGTGCGCGAACTTTTGCTTTTTTAAGGAAGAAGATTGTTCTTCTTGTAACGATTTCCACACGGTGTTCAACGAATTCTTCAAGAACCTGTTTGAGGTTTAATAAGCGCGGTTGTTTGCCGCAGAGAACGACATTGTTTACGCCGAAGGTTGTTGAAAGCTGTGTGAATTTGAATAAATTATTTTTAACGACATCAGGTTTTGCGTCGCGTTTAAGTTCGATAACGATACGCATACCGTCGCGGTCGGATTCGTCGCGGATGTCGGAGATTCCGTTGATACGCTGTTCTTTAACAAGGTCAGCAATTTTTTCAATAAGCATTGCTTTGTTGACCTGATAAGGGATTTCAGTAATAACGATAGCGGTTCTTGCTTGACGTCCGCCGCCGCCTGCGATTTCTTCAAATCCTGCGACCGCTTGCATTTTGATAGAGCCGCGGCCTGTTTCGTAAGCCTGTTTGATGTCGGCAAGGCCGATAATGGTTGCTGCTGTCGGGAAGTCAGGGCCTTTAATGTATTCCATCAATTCAGCGATTGTGATTTGCGGGTTGTCGATAAGTGCGATTGTGCCATCAACGACTTCGCAAAGGTTGTGAGGCGGAATGTTAGTTGCCATACCAACCGCGATACCTGAAACACCGTTTAATAAAAGCATAGGCAGACGAACAGGAAGAACGGAAGGTTCTTGCAGTGAGCCGTCGAAGTTTGGTTCAAACTCAACGGTTTCGCAGTCGATGTCAGCAAGCATAGACGGTGTAATTTTGTTCATACGTGCTTCTGTATAACGCATTGCGGCTGCGCCATCACCGTCGACAGAGCCGAAGTTTCCATGGCCGTCAACTGTAAGGTAACGTGTTGAGAAGTCTTGCGCCATACGAACTAAAGCTTCATAAACGGCTGTGTCGCCGTGCGGGTGGTATTTACCGAGAACTTCACCAACGATACGGGCACATTTCTTGAACGGTTTGTCAGGTGTCATACCGAGTTCGTTCATAGCGTAAAGAATACGTCTGTGAACAGGTTTCAAACCATCGCGAACATCAGGAAGCGCACGTCCTACAATAACGCTCATCGCATAGTCGATATACGAACGTTTCATTTCTTCCCTAATATTAACCGGAACGATTTTGCCATCGTCAAAAATATTTTGCTGACTCAAAGTTCTCTCCTTTTCCCCTAATCTATCTTAATTTATGCCTATATTATAGCACAAAAGAATAAATTTTGCACATATTGAAGAAATATTAAAAAGCCCACTGTTAAGTGGGCGAAATCTTATCGTTTTACGCAACGCACATAACGGGTTTCGTTCTTGTTTGTCACATACCAGGTACCAAAATTTACTGTGACATTAAATGCTTGGTCGGCGTCGAAAACTTTACTGGACCAAAACGCAAAATTTGATGTCAAGTTGATAATATTATTGTTAATGAACATCGCCGAGAGTTCTTCAAGATTTGGTAAGCGTGATTCGCTGTCCGCGTTTGTGCAGGCCTTGGCAGCATTATACCAAGTCATCATGCCATTGCCTTCAAAAACGGCGTTGGTGGCAGAGGATGGCATAGGGGCAACTACAATTGAATCCGTTGCGTTGAAAACGGTCATGATTCCGATGTCTTTACCGGCAGTATTTGGCCCTTTGTTTCCATTTAAGTCATAAATAAAATTTACACACATGTTAGATTGTGCAAAACCGTATGCGTAATCACTTTGTGTCGAAAGATTTGTATATTCTGTTCTACAGTTCGGATTGTAGAAAGCAATGATACTTTCACCGTTTTGTGTTTCAAAGGCTACTGCTTTTGAATCTATTGTAGAGTAAGAGCTATCCGCCCATGTGGCACTTTTGAATTTTGGATGCAGATCATAAAGTTTTGTTGGCATCGATATTTGGCAGCCGGCCATGTTTGTAAATGATGTAACAATACCGCAATCTTGTAAATGCGCATTGTCGCAAATGTTGTTAATTTTAAGAACTTTTGATAATCCTGCGGTCAAAAAAGTTTCTGTTGCAGTGTCAACGGCATCGCTTGCGCCCTCAGAACTGGCTTCTTTTAGTTCTCCGTATCCGTTTAACGCCGGCATGAGTGCTATCGCCTGACTAAACCGTGCATATAAAGCTTTTCGCTGAGTGTTCCACGTCCGTTCGTTAATGTTACCTGTTAAACTAGGCAATGTAATCGCGGCTACCACGCCTATGATTGTTAAGGACAGCAAAATCTCTGCCATTGTGAACGCTGACCGCAAGCCAACACTGTCAGCATCGGCTAACGCGTTCTTGCCCCCCCCCCCTCACTGGAAACGGCCATAAATCACGGCTTTTCAGGATT
>CAMUPF010000024.1 GCA_947090755.1 uncultured Candidatus Melainabacteria bacterium
AATTTCCTTTCTCCCAAGTCGTGCTCGGGTTCGATTGTAGAACAGGCTCAGCCTGACTTTCTGTATTTTAATTATGTAGCATGTTTCTGATTATGTCAACCTTGTTTGTGGTATTATTACATCAACAAGGAGTTTTTAGTATGAACGAAGATTTATTCCAATATGAAGTTATTACAGGTGATGAATTAAATACCAATGCGTTGAAAAACTTAACCCGAATTTGCGATTGTCTGAGCGAATTTTTTGATGTACCGGCTTGCGCGTTTGCCAAAAACGGCAACCTTTTTGCAGCCGCACTCGGTAAAGATTCAAACGACGCATACCTAAAAGCCTTCGATTGTGACCCGTTAAGCACTTTTTCTGCAAGTGTAGGGTTTAGCGCAGCCGTCGATGCTGAAACTGCAAAACACCTACAATCATACGCGATTCCAATGATTGTGGCGCCAGATTTTGACGAAGTCGCCATCGATATTCTTACGCAGGAATCAGAAACTATTCTTGTTAAACTAACAACACCTTTAAAAAGTTACAAAACATTCCGGCAAGAAGTCGTAAGAAAAACTCCATTCGGTGAAATCAGTGAAGAAACCAAAAATAAAGTCGAATTAAATAAAGACACCTTCAAAATCGCGACAAAAACAAAACCCGCGACAGAACAAATCGAAGACGCAATTTTTGCTTGGAAAGTTTCAAAATACCTTACACCAATCAGTGTTACAGTCGCAAAAGACTTCAAAACAATAAGCATTTTTCAGACACAGTCAAACGCTCAAGCAGCGGTTGAATATGCGCTGAATTTTGCCTGCGACAGTTCCAAAAATGCAGTTTTACATCTTGGTGACACTGTTTTGACCGAAAGCATTATCCACGCCGCAGCACAAGCCAGAATAGGTTTAATAATTTACTCCGGCGGAGAATACAACAACATCAAAATCAACGCACTTGCGGATAAATTTAATATTGCAATTTTAACTACAGGAATCAGATAATATGGAAATCAAAAGTTGGGAAGAATATTTTTTAGATTTAGCTAAAACCTGCGCGAGCCGCTCTAATTGCTTACGCGCACAGGTCGGCGCTGTCATTGTCGGCGACGATAAAAAAATAAAAGCGACCGGATATAACGGAACCCCCTCAAAGGTTCAATCCTGCTACGAGCGGGGCGAATGCTACCGTATAAAAAATAATATTCCCTCCGGCACCTGCTACGAAACCTGCCGCTCAATCCACGCGGAACAAAACGCGATAATTCAGGCGGGTCAAGACCGTTGTATGAACGCAACCATGTACATCTGGGGCCATAATTTTATTTGTATTCTGTGCAAACGTTTTATTTTACAGGCCGGTATCAAAAAAGTTATCCTGAAAAAAGACGAAAACACACCGGTCGTAACCGTTACCGCCGAAGAAATCCGCGAAGAATTAGAAGCTCAATACTGATTTAACAATACTTTCAGCGCTGATTTTAAGACAATCCAAACTTTCACAGGAGGTTTGACGACGCTCCCACAGACACGGTTTTAAGGGGCAATTGTCGTCGGCTTTCAATGCAACAACAGATGGCGGAATAAGTTTTTTATCATCTGTCGGGCCAAAAATCGCATAAGTTTTCACCCCCAGCGCAACCGCAACGTGAAGCGGCGCAGAGTCTGAACAAACGAACTTTTCAGCGCTTGAAATCAACTGCGCCAACTCTTTTAGATTCTTTGTTGTACCATAAAAATTTTCAAACTCAACGCCGGCACAAAGTTCGACAATTCGTGAAATACACTCTTCATCATCCGGCCCGCCGACAAGTCTAACCTTTTTACCGGCAGAAGCAAGACCACGGACGACTTCCGCCCAGATTTCGGGCGTAATGGTTTTAATCATATTCTTTTCAACGCTAATTTTGCTCACTCCGGGGTGAATCAAAACAGAATTTTCAATAACCGGCAAGCGTTCGACATCAATTTCCGGTAATTCCGTCTTATGTGCGGTAACCGGCACAATCAAATCATGGTACATTGCCGCTGCATACTGATTTTTATTGAGCGGCACCGCATTTGTCAGAAGCCTTTGGCTCAATGCGCCGCTATCGTAACCGTAGCGCTGCTTAATCCCCATGCCGGCAAGCAGAATAGGGATTAATTTATTCGCACCGGACGACACAACCATATCAAAACGCCCGCCCCAAGCCTTTATCACAAGTTTCATCAGTTCAACATATTTATTTCCACGCTTCAAATCTACAAGGATTAAGTCGTCGATTTTATCCGTCAAATCTGCAATCCCGCGGCTTCTTGGTTCTAGCGCCAGCGTGATATGTGAATCCGGAAACTCTTTTTTCAACGATATAATCGTCGGAAGAAAAAGAATTTCATCGCCAATGCCGCCAAAATTGATTAGAAGAATACGTTTCATCAAGCTACCTCGTCTTTAACAACATACAGTCGCCATAGCTGTAAAAACGGTATTTATTCGCAATCGCTTCTTTATACGCATCGAAAATAAAGTCTTTACCCATAAGTGCACTCACCAGCATTAAAAGCGTAGATTTCGGAAGGTGGAAGTTTGTAATCAGATTATCCACAACCTTAAACTCATACGGAGGATAAATAAACAGTGTTGACGCATCATGGCATGCCTGAATTTTCCCATAAATCTTGTACGCAGTTTCAAGCGTTCTGACGGTAGTTGTACCGACAGCAACCAGTTTTTTGCCCTGCGCCTTAGCACAGTTGATAAGTTCTGCGGTTTCTTCTGAAATCTCAAATGTTTCAGAATCCATCTTGTGGTCAAGGACATTATCACACTTGACCGGACGAAACGTTCCGAGCCCCACATTCAGCGTCACATACCCGATTTCAACGCCTTTTGACGCAAGCTTTTTAAGAATTTCATCAGTAAAATGTAAACCCGCCGTAGGTGCCGCAACAGAACCCTCGTTCAATGCATAAACTGTTTGATAGCGTTCAAAATCCAATTTTTTCAACTCATCTGAGGTCATTTTTCGCTCAATATATGGCGGCAGCGGAATATTTCCCACACGGTGCAAAACCTCGTAAATATTGCCCTCATACTCAAGATTAACAAGCCATTTGCCATCATCCTCGAGCGATTCCAAAACAACAACTGACAAATCATCACTAATTTTAACCCTTGTTTCGGCCTTAACCCTTTTTGATGGTTTAATAAGAACTTCCCAGTTGTGATTTTCTTTTTCCTTGAGAAGAAAAATCTCAATTCTTGCACCGGTCCCTTCTTTTTCTCCGAAAAGACGCGCCGGTATGACTTTTGTATTATTCAATATCAATACACAATTTTCATCCAAATAATCCACAATGTCATAAAAATGTTTATGTTGGATAGACCTTTCAGTCTTATCCAACACTAACATTTTAGAATTTTCTCTTTTTTCACAAGGGAATTGCGCGATTAACTCTTCCGGCAATTCGTAATCAAATTCCGATAAAAGCATGCCCTAATTTTTGTCCTCAATTTTCTTAGCGTTTTTCAAATCACTGTCGCTTACAACGCCTTCTTTTTTGTCAAATTCAGCGTCGATTTGTTTGTTAACAATAACAGTTTGTACGATTTGAATCAGGTTGCTTGTAACCAGATACAAAAGAACACCGGCAGGAATAGGGATTATGATAAATGTACCGATAATCATAATCGGCATAAATGTTCCCATTGATTTTTGGATAGCCTGCTGTGTCGGGTCAGAATTTTGGTTCTTCTGTGTTCCCATCATAATTTTTTGAGAAAGGAACATTGTTGCGCCGAATAGTACAATCAACGCCATAACATCCCAGTGGAATGTTCCTTCGTTTTTAACCGGTTGTGTAGGAACTGACGCAACTAAAAGGTTATCAAATTTCTTTTCGAATTTAACATTTTCAGATTCGCGGATATAGCGCTTATTAACTTTAGTGCCGCCTTTATAAGCACCAAGATTCATAACCGTAACTTCCGCCCCTTGAACCTTTCCGATTTCATCAAGCGCAATCTTAAAGCTGTCAATATTCATCTTTAAGCCAAGAGCGTCCCCCGGAACAACTTCTCCCTGAACTTTAATCGCTGATTCAGGATGTTCAACTTTGACTTCCAGCGTTGAGCCGTCTGTTAAATAAATTTTTGCAGTATTTCCTGCAACAAAATGATCATTCGGCGTAACTTCAAACGAATTATCATTAGAAACGCCAACGGTGCTTATCCCGCGCAAGGTCGTATCCAATCTTTTAATAAACAAAAACTGGCTGTCGCCTGCAATTTGAATAAATTGCGGGCTCATTAAAGCCGTATATAACAAGATGAAAATCGGCATTTGAATCAACAACGGCAGACATCCGCCCATCGGATTAAACTTATGTTCCTTGTAGAACTCCATCATTTTCATCTGCATTTTTTGCGGATCGCTTTTGTAACGTTCCTGAATAGCTTTCAATTTCGGCTGAAGCTTTTGCATAACACGCATTGAACGCTGCTGTGAAACATTCAACTGCCACATTGCAAGTCTTATAATAATTGTCAAAACAATGATTGCAACACCATAGTTTCCGACAAAAGATGCTATACCTTTAAGTAATTCAATAGTTAATGTTGTAAAATCCAATTTCCCTAATCCTCATGATTGTAATAATATAAAGCCCTTGCGGGTAAAATAATAGTAACACAAAAAGGCACAATTGCAAGAATACATAAAAAAAGAGTCCGAAGGTTCTTTTAAATGGTCCGGCCGCCGGTCAAGGCGGTTTCATAAGGTCATCCCGACCAGATTCACACATAAAAAAAAGAACCCGAAGGTTCTTTTAAATGGTCGGGATGACACGATTCGAACGTGCGACCCCCTCGTCCCAAGCGAGGTGCGCTACCAAACTGCGCTACATCCCGTTATTCAATTGTTCGACCGAAACTCCGTTTCGGTGGTGCGCCACCAAACCTCTCGTGAAACAATTCACTGGATTGTTTCACTCGGCAGAGTGCTACATCCCGATTTTAAAAATATCGGACCAAATCCCGTCTGGTGATTTGACACTTATTATCGTACAACAAAAAAAAATCTCGTCAAGAGGGTGTATTGAATTCTTTTGTAAAATATGATAAAATATTACTATATTACTTGGAATTATTGAGGATTTTTGGTATGAAATTGAATAATAAAAAAAATGCGTTTACTCTGGCCGAAGTTGTTGTCGTAATGGCAATTCTGGGCGTTATGATGGCTGCGTTCGCTCCTGTCGTTACTAAAAAAACATTAACCGCAGGCAACACGAAAAAAACTTTTGATATTATGCAAGACCACCTCGGAATACATTATGGAACGACCGGTGACTCTAAAAGTATCGTCGTAGGTGATAAACAAATCCTTGCGGGTACAAACTTTGACCCGAAACTGCTTCTAATAAGCACAACCTTCACAGATGGGGCCGTTACAGGTTCGATAACACCGGCTATCGGATTCGGCTACAAAAAAGACTCCACAACCGCTGTTTCATACAACGGACAACTTACAATGATTAAAGACCCCGCTGACGGAAACGATTACGGAAGACTCGTCCTAGGCGGTGTACTTAACAAAAACCACACAACTTCCACTCTTAAGAGAAATACTACCGCAATCGGCATGGGTGCCTGCGAAGGCAATACAGGAGACAACGTTATATGCCTCGGCGCTTTATCAGGAACCCTTAACAACAATGTTTCTAACAGAATTTATATCGGGAAAAGAGATGTAGCTTACGGCGCAAATAATATCTATTTCGGGAGTACAGCATTATCAAGCTTAATCGGAACACCATCAGACATCCGCTTAAAAAATGTCGGTAAAGAGTTCAAAGGCGGCTTGGACGAAATCAATCAGTTGAAAATCTACAACTACACCTACAAACGCGATGCAGACAAAACTCCACGCGTCGGTGTAATGGCTCAAGACTTACAAAAAGTTTTCCCTAACGCTGTTAACGAAAACAACGAAGGTTATCTATATATTAGAAAAGACGACATGTTCTACGCGTCATTAAATGCCATCAAAGAATTATTCAAAAAAATGACCGACAATTCGGATAAAATTCAAGCACTCGAAGAACGCAATGCCATGCTCGAAAAACAAAATAAAGAACTCCAACAACTGTACATTGAACTTGCAAACAGAGTGGACAACCTCGACAAAAAATCAACAAGAAAAAAACTTACAATAACACCTGAAAACACTGAGGCTGAAGAAGTTGAACCGGCTCCTGCCGAAGAAAAATAATTTTTACGGGCATGCTCGATAACAACAAAATTATAAAAATTTACATTTTGAAACAAATGAAAAAGTTCTTCTTAATCAACAACAGCAATGCACACAGGTAATTATTAAGATTTGGTAAAAATGCTTTACAGAGGGTCCTATTTATCCTAAAATGAATAGGACAAACAAATTGGGAGGCTGGTTGAATTTACAACCGCAAAATAAAGAATCTGGGACTGGGGGACATTATGCAAAACGCATATTCTACTAACACAAACAACATAGTTGAATTTAATACGTCTAAAGCAGCAGATACTATTAAATCCGCTGATGAAAGAAAAACAGCTTTTCTTCAAACTAAACCACAAAAAGAAACTATTTATATAGTCAAAAAAGATGGTACTAGAGAAGAATATAATATTCAAAAGATTATCAATGCGGTTAATAAATCAGCAGCAAGAATGCTGGTAACATTAACAGAAGATAACTTGAAAGAAATTTGTGACTTTGTAACCCAGAAAGTAAATCAAAGAACAGGCGATACCGTTGAAATCGCGGAAATGCACAACATCGTCGAAGGCGCACTTGAATACCTGCATCCGAAAGTTGCACAAAGTTACAGAAATTATAGAAACTATAAACAGGATTTCGTACACATGTTAGATAAGGTTTATCAAGAATCTCAAAGAATCATGTACATCGGCGACAAGGAAAACTCCAACGCGGATTCAACACTTGTTTCAACAAAACGCTCTTTGATTTTTAACGAATTGAACAAAGAATTATACAAAAAATTCTTCCTGACAGTTGACGAATTACAGGCGATTAGAGATGGATATATCTACATCCACGATATGTCAGCAAGACGCGATACAATGAACTGCTGCTTATTTGACGTTGCATCAGTGCTTAAAGGCGGATTCGAAATGGGTAACTTGTGGTACAACGAACCTAAATCCCTCGATGTTGCATTTGATGTAATCGGTGATATCGTAATGGCCGCAGCAAGCCAGCAATACGGCGGTTTTACCGTTCCGGAAGTTGACAAAATCTTAGCGCCTTATGCAGCAAAAACATTCGAAAGACAAAATAACAAGTATCTATGTTTAGGTTTATCCTTTGAAAAAGCAAGAGAAGCAGCAATGTCAGATGTTCAAAAAGACTTTGAACAAGGTTTTCAAGGATGGGAATATAAGTTTAACACAGTAGCATCTTCACGCGGCGACTACCCGTTCATCACAGTAACCGCAGGTTTAGGTACTGACGAATACGAAAAAATGGCAACACTCGCGATGTTGAAAATTCGTATGGGCGGCCAAGGCAAAAAAGAATGCAAAAAACCTGTATTATTCCCTAAAATTGTATTCTTATACGACAAAAACATCCATGGCGAAGGCAAAGTCAACTATGATTTATTCAAAGCCGGCGTTGAATGTTCTAAGAAAACAATGTATCCGGATTGGCTTTCACTCTCAGGTGAAGGCTATGTGGCAAGCATGTACAAAAAATACGGTAAAGTTGTATCACCTATGGGCTGCAGAGCATTCCTCTCACCTTGGTATGAAAGAGGCGGAATGCATCCGGCAGATGAAAACGATTCTCCTATTTTTGTAGGCCGTTTCAATATCGGCGCTATCAGCTTACACCTACCAATGATTTATGCAAAAGCTAAAAAAGAAAGCAAAGATTTCTATGATGTTCTTGATTATTATATGGAATTAATCAGAAAACTTCACATCAGAACTTACGAATACTTAGGCGAAATGAAAGCTTCTGTGAACCCGCTTGCATACTGCGAAGGCGGATTCCTCGGCGGTCACCTCGGTATTCATGACAAAATCAAACCGCTTTTGAAAGCTGCAACAGCATCATTTGGTATTACTGCATTAAATGAACTGCAACAGTTACACAACGGCAAATCACTTGTTGAAGACGGCGAGTTTGCGATTGAAGTTATGGAATACATTAACAAAAAAGTTAATGAGTTCAAAGAAGCCGATGGCTGGTTATACGCATTATACGGAACTCCTGCTGAAAACCTTTGCGGATTACAGGTTCAGCAATTCCGCAAAAAATTCGGCGTGGTTTCAAATGTTTCAGACAAACCTTATGTTTCAAACTCATTCCACTGCCACGTAAGCGAACAAATTACACCTATTGAAAAACAGGATTGCGAAAAAAGATTCTGGGATTTGATGAACGGCGGTAAGATTCAGTATGTAAAATATCCTATTTCTTATAACACAGATGCGATTGAAACCTTGATTTTAAGAGCAATGGATATGGGATTTTATGAAGGCGTAAACCTTTCACTTTCCTACTGCGACGATTGCGGCCATCAGGAATTGAATATGGATGTCTGCCCGAAATGCGGGAGCAGAAACCTGACCAAAATAGACAGAATGAACGGTTATCTTTCATACTCAAGAGTCAAAGGCGATTCAAGACTTGCAGACCACAAAATGGAAGAAATTAAAGACCGTGTAAGTATGTGATACGGATAAAAAATAATTAATATAAGATTTCAAGTTCTGTAAAGGGCTTGAAATCTTAAAAATATGTGTTGAGGGGAGAAAATGAATTATCATAATATAACAAAAGACGATATGTTAAACGGCGACGGTTTAAGAGTAGTGCTGTGGGTTGCAGGATGTAACCACCACTGTCAGGGCTGTCAAAACCCAATAACGTGGGATGTTGGCGGCGGTCTTTTGTTTGATGATGCCGCAGAAGAAGAATTATTCACAGAACTTGCCAAACCGCATATCGCAGGAATTACATTCAGCGGCGGCGACCCTTTACACCCATTTAACCGCTCAGAAGTTTTCAGATTAATCAAAAAATGCAGAGAACTTTATCCGAATAAAACAATCTGGTTATACACTGGATTTAATTGGGAGGATGTTCAGGACTGCGAGGAACTCAAGGATGTGGATGTAATCGCAGAGGGAAGATTTGTAGAGGCACTTTTAGATAATAATATTCACTGGGTAGGAAGTTCTAACCAACGTGTGATAGATGTCAAAAAGACCTTTGAATCCGGCAAAATCGCCTTGCATAATACGTAATAAAAAAGCTCTGGAGAATATCCGGAGCTTTTTTATTTGACAAATTGCTACAGGTTTAGTATAATAGTTTCACTTGTTTCATTATTCATTGTCCTACTTATTAAGGAGGACTGTTATGTTATGTGAATATTACTAATGATAAGAGTATTGGTGATACAATACCAATTAACCCAAAATAAAAGACGACATAGTAAACAGGTGTTAAGGGTATTTTTTCGTATGGAAAATTATAAGCAAATTTAAATTGACATTCTTTAGCTAAATATTCCAATATCAAAACGAAAAAGGTCAACATACACATACCCAAAGAAAGAGGTATTAATATAAACCCAAAAACACCACCAGTTCCAGTAGTAAGCGGTATGGAACAATCTATCATTGGCTTTCCAAATATTACAAGAAAGCAAAGCCCTATTACTGAAGAAATATTTAAAGTATAAGACTTACATAAATTAATCATAATACCAAAATACTAATACAAATGAAAGGAAAAAACAATGGATACAAAATTTCACACAGATTTAATGATTTTATCAGGTCATACATACAATAATGGAAAGTTTGAGCTACCATCTGGATGGCAAGAAATCACCTCATATAGTGATGACAATGGATTTCAAGCAACTGTTTATAAAAATGGGGATAACATCACAATTAGCTATCGAGGTACAGAGATTACAAAACTTGAAAACAATGAATTCGTAAAAGATATATTTAGCGATTTTCAAATGAGTATCAATAATTTTCCAAACCAATACAAAAGTGCAAATGAAGTCTATAAACAGATTAGACAATCATATCCTAATTCAAAGATTACAGTCACAGGGCATTCACTAGGTGGAAGTCTTGCTCAATTAGTTTCGGCAGAAAATGGTTGTCAGGCCGTTACATTTAATGCTTATGGTACTGGAGATATTTTAAAACAAGCCGGATATAAAAATATTTATAATATGAATATTATTAATTATGGTAATCCTGAGGATAGAGTATTTAATAGTAATAAAATTATGCAACCCGGAAAAACCTTTGCGACGAATACAGATTTTAATAATACATATAAACTTTCTTGGTACGAAACCACTCAAAAAAGAGGTTTACCTAATGCAAATGCTCATAAGATAGAACAAATGGGACCGCTTGACGATGCAGTCGAGATTGAACCTACAACAACTGAATATAACGCCGCGACTCCTTTCCAACTCTATGCGGAAAAAACCTTTACACGAGATGAAATCGCCAGAATGTCTAACGATGAATTTGCCCAAAATGAACAAATGATTATGCAGCAACTCAAAAACGGACAAATTAAAACTCAAAAGCCCGATTACTCTAATTTCTCTAACCCTATTACAGGTTCCAAGAAAATTTATACAAAAGAAGAGCTTGATAAAATGAGTTCCCAAGACTTTATAAAAAAAGAAAACGAAATTATGGCACAATTACAGTCTATAGGGATTCCCGCAAAATGTGATTTACCCAAATCTTACACAGGGACTTCCGGACAACGGAAGTGGGTCACTATTAACGGTAAGCATGTCTTAATTAATAAATAGGCACTAAAAAGCCTCCGAATTTTCGGAGGCTTTTTAGTTGACAAATTGCTACAAGTTTAGTATAATAGTTTCACTTGTTTCATTATTCATTGTCCTACTTATTAAGGAGGACTGTTATGTTATTGAATAAATCAACATTAAAGGCAAAGCAATAAGTGTATATAGCCCTAAGAAAGAGCCATATATCAAACCCAAGTAAAATAATGGATAATATATTATTTTAAAGGGTATTTTTTCGTATGGAAAATTTAACGCAAAATATTTCTGATTAGCATTATAAAAAGTATTCTCTAAAAGTAAACCTACTATAACCCAGATGATAAAAATTAAACTCGCCGATATATATATGAATCCAATAATATCCCAATCACCATCACTCGGAGATATAAACATATGGATTAATTGTTTACCCCAAAATATAAAGCATATTAGAGATATAAATGACATAATATTTAAGGTACAGGATTTGCAAGGATTTTTCATACAGCAATTGTATTACAAAAATAAAATATAAGGAATAAACACTATGGATACAAAACTACATAATGATTTAATGATTTTAGCTGGACATACCTACAAAAACGGAAAATTTATTCTTCCCGCAAATTGGCAAGAATTAACATCGTTTACTGCGGGCAATGGCTTTCAAGCAACCGTTTATAAAAATGATAATGAAATTGCTATTAGTTACAGAGGCACTGACTCCCTAATGGATTTCATTTTGAGCGATATACCAATGGGAACTAATATATTACCGATTCAGTTCAAAGAGGCAAATGAAGTTTATCAACAAATAAAACAACAATATCCAAATGCTAATATTACACTCACAGGGCACTCTCTGGGGGGTAGTCTTGCACAATTAGTTTCAGCAGAAAATGGATGTTGTGCTTGTACATTCAATGCTTACGGTACAAATGACATTTTAAACAATGCGGGTATTTATAATACAAAAGAATTGAATATTATAAATTATGGTAATATAAACGACCCAGTATTTAATTCAAGTTATACCAAACACCCAGGCAGAAATTTTGTTACGAATACAGAATTAAATCCTGATAAAATCTATGAAGTAGGATATAGATATAATATTCACCAACCTGCACATAAAATTGAATATATGAATTCACTTGACGATGCAGTAGAAATTGAGGCAAAACTTATAACAGCTTCAAATAATCCTTTCCAACTCTATGCAGAAAAAACCTTTACACGCGAGGATATCGCCAGAATGTCTAACGATGAATTTGCCAAAAATGAACAAATAATTATGCAGCAACTTAAAAACGGACAAATTAAAACTCAAAAGCCCGATTACTCTAATTTCTCTAACCCTATTACAGGTTCCAAGAAAATTTATACAAAAGAAGAGCTTGATAAAATGAGTTCCCAAGACTTTATAAAAAAAGAAAACGAAATTATGGCACAATTACAGTCTATAGGGATTCCCGCAAAATGTGATTTACCCAAATCTTACACAGGGACTTCCGGACAACGGAAGTGGGTCACTATTAACGGTAAGCATGTCTTAATTAATAAATAGGCACTAAAAAGCCTCCGAATTTTCGGAGGCTTTTTATTTATTACTACGCACAAAGTGCTAGAAGAATACCGGCTGCCACGCCTGAACCGATTACGCCGGCTACGTTTGGCCCCATTGCGTGCATTAACAGGAAGTTTTGAGGGTTTTCCTCTAAACCTACCTTATTAGAAACACGTGCCGCCATCGGAACCGCAGAAACGCCTGCTGAACCGATTAACGGGTTAATCAACGGAGTTGATTTGCCGGTTAATTTATTGCTCAATTTAATACACCAGTTCATTAACTTAGCGAACAATACACCACCTGCGGTTGCAAGTGAGAACGCCACGATACCCAGAACAAGGATAAACAAGGTTTGAGTTGTCAAGAATTGCTCTGCTGATAATTTTGAACCAACTGACAATCCCAAGAAAATTGTTACGATGTTTATTAAAGCGTTTTGCATTGTATCAGATAGTCTTTCTACAACGCCGCATTCTTTACATAGGTTACCGAATGTCAATGCACCGATTAACGGGCAAGCATCAGGAAGTAAGATTACGCAAAGTGAAAGAACTACAAGAGGGAAAACAATTTTTTCACGTTTTGTAACCACTCTCAATTGTTCCATCTGGATTTTTCTTTCTTCTTTAGTTGTTAAAGCTCTCATAATAGGCGGTTGAATTACGGGAACAAGCGCCATATATGAATATGCTGCAACCGCGATTGCGCCGAGAAGTTCCGGTGCTAATTTTGAAGTTACGTAAATTGAAGTTGGGCCGTCTGCGCCGCCGATAATACCGATTGCGCCTGATTGCGGAAGAGTAAATCCGAACACGCAAAGTGCTAAAAGCAATGCGCCGAAAATACCGAACTGTGCGGCGCCGCCGAGTAATGCAGTTTTAGGGTTAGCGATTAACGGACCGAAGTCAGTCATCGCACCTACGCCCATAAAGATAATCAACGGGAACAAGCCTTGATGAATACCTGCTTCATAGATGATTCCCAAAAATCCGTGCGGACCTGCGATATCTGCGACCGGAATATTTGACAAGAAACCGCCGAATGCAATCGGAACGAGCAGCAACGGTTCATATTGTTTTTTAATACCTAACCACAAGAGGAATAAGCACAATAAAAGCATAATCGGTGAGCCGAATTGATGCAGGAATTGTTCAAATCCTGTTGTGATATTCGGGTCAGCAGGGAGTACGAAGTTCGCAATCCCTGTTGAGTTCCAAAGTTTTTCTAAACTTTCTGCTAAATTCATTATTCAACCTCCTAGCCTACAGTTACCAATACTTGACCGGCTTGAACCTTATCGCCTGCGTCAACTTCTACTGATTTAACTGTTCCGGCAACTGTTGATTTAATTTCAGTTTCCATTTTCATAGCTTCAATAACTGCAACTACGTCACCCTCTGCAACGCTGTCGCCTTCTGAAACAAGAAGTCTTAATACGTTACCCGGAAGACCTGTTTTGATTGGAGTTCCTTCACCTGATGATGAAGATGAAGCTGTTTCCATACCGGCTTTAACGTTGATATCATAAGATTTGCCGTTAACAACCGCTTTGTCGCCTTCAACTTTAACAGCATATTTTTTACCGTTAACAGAAACTGTGTAACCGCCGTCAGCAGAAGCCGCAACCGGTGCTGCACTTGCGGAAGTTTTGTTAACAGAAACCTTGCCTTTACCGAGTAAGAAATCAATACCTTTATCAACGTTACCGTCTTTGCAAGCGGCTGCGATAAAGAGGTTTTCGTCTGTCACAGGAAGTCCTGCGGCTTTCAATCTTTCTTCTGCGGCTTTAAGGCCTTTTTCAGGGTCTTTGTCGTTCAAGTCAACGACTTTTTCTGTAGTTGGTTTCAAGCCTGTTTTTTCTTCAGCCCATTTAACGAGTTCCGGATCCGGTTCGCAAGGAGTTTTGCCGAAATAGCCGAGAAGCATTTTTGCATAACCAGGGTTTGCTTGATCCCAAGGTTTTTCAGAAATTGCGTTCAAGAATGATTGTTGAGCGTAGAATTGTGAAACAGGGGTTACAGATGTAGCGAAACCGCCTCTTTCAACAACTTCTTTCATATTTGCAATAAGTTTAGGGAACTTATCAAGCATACCCATATCTTTCAACTGGTTAACAGTAGTTGCGGTAGCGCCGCCAGGAAGCGGTGCTTGAATAAGTATAGGGTTAACAGCCAATGAAATAGGTGAAATCGGATAATCTTTCATACATTCTTTAAAGATTTCTTCTGTATCCATGATTTTCTTGATGTCGAGGCCTAAGTCGTAATCAGTGCCTTTCAATGCGTGCCACATAGATATGATATCCGGTTGGGCAGTACCGCCTGAAACAGGTTTCATTGATAAGTCAATACCGTCAGCGCCGCCTTCAAGAGCCGCAAGGTAAGCCGCTAAGCCTGTACCTGCTGTTTCGTGAGAGTGGAAACGGATGTGAGCATCTTGACCTAAGATTTCGCGGGCCATTTTAACAGTTTCGTAAACTTTTCTAGGGTTAGAAGTTCCTGACGCATCTTTGAATGCTAAACTGTCGAACGGAAGTCCTGAATCCAATATATTTCTCAAAACTCTTTCGTAGAAAGCAACGTCGTGTGCACCTTCGCAGCCGTAAGGAAGTTCCATCATTGTGATTGTAACTTCGTGTTGAAGTCCGTGTTTTTTGATTGAGTTTGCAGAATCAATCAAGTTGTTAACATCATTCAATGCGTCAAAGTTTCTGATAACATTAACGCCGTGCTTAGCGAACATTTTTGCGTGAAGGTCGATAACGTCACGTGGTTGAGAGTTCAAACCAACAACGTTAACACCACGTGCTAATGATTGCAATTTGACATCAGGGCCAACTGCCGCTCTGATTTTGTCCATAGTTTCAAACGCGTTTTCGTTGCAGAAGAATATCGGTGCTTGGAATCTTGCGCCGCCTGCTGTTTCAAAGTGCGTAATGCCGGCGTCAACTGCCGCTTGCAAAGCAGGAATGAAATCATCTACGAGAACTTTAGCGCCATAGACTGATTGAAAACCATCTCTGAAAGATGTGTCCATAACTTTAATTAATTTTTTTGACATACATTTTTCCTCTTTTTCTTATAACTATATAATTAAGCTTTATTTGATTTAGCCAGTACTGCCGCAATAACCGCTGCGATAACAGAGTCGTCATCGGTTGCGATTTTCTTCGCCGCTTTTTTAACTTCTTCAACTGCTTCAGGGAAGATTTTGTTCAAATATCCAACAACCTTTGACATAATCATCATAGAAACGATTAAAAGGCAAAGGAAGCAAAGGACAAAGCCCATACCTATTCCCATCATTTGAAGACCTAATACTAAATTTTCATTCATAATATATCTCCTATGTTCAATATAAATTCATTTTCACCGTTTGCAAGGATAAGTTCACCGTTATCGGTAACGCCTTTTGCAACGCCTGTTTTGGTTTCATTAATCAATGCAACACAAAGTTCTTTATCAAGGAAGTTTGCGCGGCTTAAATAATCTTTTTTTATAAATTCAAAACCTTTGGCTAAAAACTCATCATAGTTTTTAAAAAATTCTTCAACAAGTGCGGTTTTAAATCCGTTTAAATCCACCGCATGGGCAAGTTCTAAATTCAACGCCGTAACCTGCTTATCAATCTGCGCAAAATCCGCTTCTTTAGCGTTCAAATTTACACCGATTCCCAGAACCAAACCTTTAAAAGTTGTTCCGCGCACAGAAGCTTCGGATAGAATTCCGGCGATTTTTTTGCCATTTATTAAAACATCATTCGGCCATTTAATTTCAGGGTTTAAACCATAATTTTCAAGTACTTTACAAAGACAAACTGAAAGATATTGAGTCAGGTTTGAGTAGTGTTCATCAAATGTTTCGGCTGGTTTTAAGACCAAAGACATGAACAAATTCCCTTTTCCAAGGTCAACCCAGATTCGCTGTAACCTGCCCCGCCCCTGCGTTTGAGTACCCGCCAAGACAACAGTTTTATCCGCAAGGGTATCTATATTATTTTTAGCCCAGCGGTTAGTGGAGTCAATGTTTTCTAAGTAAATCTCTCTCAATTCATCCATAACAATAATTATTGTATAACAAACAAAAAATATTTGCGATTTTTTTTTTACGGTTGTACAATAAAAAGGTAAGAGGGAGAAAATTATGAGCGAAATAGGTCACTGGACTTGGACAAAAACGTTGGCAGACAATAGTTTCACCTTTAATTTAGATACTATTTTCACGATGTGGTTTGCAATGTTAGTGCTAATCATTATTGCATTCATTGCGACAAGACGTCTAAGCCTTGTGCCGGGCAAGTTTCAAGCTGTTTGCGAAAACATTTTAAAATTTTTCTGGGGAACTATGGATACAATGATGCCGCAGGGCGCAAGAAAACACGTTCCGCTGGTTGCTTCATTATTTTTGTTTATTTTATTCGCAAACTTAATGGGTCAGCTTCCGCTCAGAATTATCCATCTTCAAAGCGGCGAACTTGCGTCACCGACTAACGACATCAACCTCACCGGAGCGCTTGCAATAATCGTTTTGATATATTACGTGGGCGCCGGAATTATCGCGAAAAAAGGTAAATTCCTGCTTCACGAAGTTTCGTTTGTCGGAATCGTTATGATGTTAGTCGAACTTTTAGAGATGGTAACGCGTCCTTTAAGTTTGGCAATCCGTCTTTTTGCAAACGTTTTTGCCGGCGAAATTCTGGTAACATTAATGCTCGGTGCGTGTGCATACTTCGCGCCGCTGCCGGTAATGTTCTTTGAAATACTGGTTGCATTCATTCAGGCAACAGTATTTATGATGCTTACAATAGCATATATATCTTCAGCAACTTCAGAAAACCATTAAATAAAAAGGAGAAATTATTATGGAAACATCTTTAGCATTAAACATGGCGCACTTAGGTGCAGGTTTAGCAATCGGTTTTGGTGCAATCGGCGCCGGACTTGGTATTGGGTTTGCAACAAAAGGTTTGATGGACGCAGTTTCAAGACAACCGGAAGTTGCCGGTAAAGCATTCGGTTTCTTCCTGCTTGGTGCAGCATTATCAGAAGCCTGCGCATTGTACGCATTCGTTGTGGCTATGCAATTATTATCAAAATAGACGGCTGAGCCGCATCCCCATTTGGCGGGTCGGCTTACAGTCACGTAAACATAAGAGGAAAAAATGGAATTCAACGCTACATTTTTAGTATCAATCATAAGCTTTCTGGTGTTCATGTATATAATGAACGCAATTTTCTACGCGCCTTTGACAAAAATCATTGACGAACGCGACGGAATCGTTCACGACAACTACGAACACTCCAGAAAATCACGCCACGAAGCGGAAAAACTATTGAAAGATAAAGAAAACCGTCTTACAGAAACCGCAAAACAGTCACGTCAAATTATGGTTGATAAAACAAATGAAGCCAATTCCGACTACAAAACAAAAGTTGATGAAGCAAAAGCGAAATCAAACGAACGCGTCGGCGTCCTGAAAGAAGAACTTTCGCGTTCCGAAAATGAGGCAAAAGAGGTTCTCAACGCTCACGTTGAAAATCTGGCACAAACTATTGTAGAGAAAGTGTTACAAGGAGGACAAATCCATGGCTGATTTCTGGAATTTAATCGTTCAAAGCAACACTTTTAACTTTCTTGTAATGCTCGTGATTTTTGTGATGCTCTGGCAAAAACTTGACCTCACCTCAAAAGTTGAAGCGATGAAATCAGATATTGTCGAGTTTATTGAAAACTCCAAACGCGAAAAAGAACTTGCCTCCCTTCATCTTCAAGAGGCAGAAAAATCCGTCGCGAACCTTGACGCCGAAATCCGTGAAAAGCTTGATACATCAAAAGCTTTAGCGCAAAATGTTTTTGATGAGATTCAGGGGATGGCACAAAAAAGCGTTGAAAAAATTGAAGCCAATGTTGATAAAATTATTGACAACGAAACCAGAAAAATCAACTCAAAACTTGCAAACACAACGGCTGACAACGCTATTAGCCTTGCGACCGGAAGGCTTCAGGAAATGTTCGCGCAAAATCCCGAACTTCACAACAAATACATTAACGACTCAATCGAAACTTTAGATAGGATTAAATTATAATGGCCAACATTATCACATATTCAGCACAAAATTACGCAGAAGCACTTTTTGAAGCAGGTCATGACTTTCAAGCCGACCTGAATACCGTTATGGACGTAATCAAAACTTCTGCTGATTTTATGAACATAATTTCTAATCCTTCAATTGATTTGAACGTCAAATACAGTATTCTCGACGAAATTTTCAAAGGCAAAATTGATGATAAAGTTTTGCAATTCATAAAAATTCTCACAGAAAAACATCGCCTTGGTGAATTTGAAGAAATTCGCGATAGTTACATTGAAAGGGTAAATGACTTCAACAACATAAAACTAGTCGAAATCACATCTGCTATTGAACTTAATGACGATTTCAAAACAAAAATCACAAACAAATTAAGCGAAAAACTTAACAAAACCATTGTTCCTGAATGGAAGATTGATTCCGGAATAATTTCAGGTCTGGTGTTCAAAATCGGCGACGACATTATCGACACAAGCCTGCTAAACAAAATTGAAAGTATAGGAAAAAATATAAGGTAAAATATTATGACAACGATTAAACCTGATGAAATCAGCTCTATTATCCGGAGCAAAATAGAAAATTACGAACTGAAAACAGAAGTTTCCAACACCGGTTCGGTTATCGAAGTCGGCGACGGTATCGCGCGTATCTACGGGCTTCGTAACGTTATGTCAAGCGAACTTGTTCGTTTTGAAGACGGCGAGGGAACTTTAGGTATCACAATGAACCTTGAAGAAGATAACGTCGGGGTCGTAATTCTGGGCGATTATACCCACATTAAAGAGGGTATGACCGTTAAAACAACAGGCGAAATCGCATCAGTTCCGGTAGGTGACGCTTTAATCGGAAGAATTATCAACCCGACAGGTAAAGCCATCGACGGTAAAGGCGACTATGAGTACTCAAAAGTCCGCCCTATCGAACGTGTTGCACCGGGTATCGTTGCAAGAAAATCCGTTCACCAGCCGCTTCAAACAGGTTTGACCGCAATCGACGCGTTAACCCCAATCGGCCGCGGACAGCGTGAACTTATCATCGGCGACCGCCAAACAGGTAAAACAGCCATTGCAATAGATACAATTATCAACCAGAAAGGCAAAAACGTAATCTGTATCTACGTTGCAATCGGACAAAAAACTTCAACCGTTGCGCAATTAGCCAAAACTTTAGAAGAAAAAGGCGCAATGGAATACTCAATAATCGTATCGGCTGCCGCAAACGAACCGGCTCCGCTTCAATATATTGCACCGTTCGCGGGCGTTACAATCGGCGAAGAATTTATGGAACAGGGCAAAGATGTCTTGATTATTTACGACGACCTTTCAAAACACGCTCAGGCGTACCGTGCAATGAGTTTGCTTCTGAAAAGACCACCGGGACGTGAAGCTTACCCAGGGGATGTTTTCTACCTTCACTCAAGACTCCTTGAGCGTGCGGTTAAATTGAACGACTCACTCGGCGGCGGAAGTATTACAGCGCTTCCAATCATTGAGACGCAGGCGGGCGACGTATCAGCATACATTCCGACAAACGTAATCTCTATCACTGACGGCCAAATCTTCTTAGAAAGTAACCTCTTTAACAGCGGCGTCCGTCCGGCTATCAACGCGGGTATTTCAGTTTCCCGTGTCGGCGGTGCGGCACAAACCAAAGGTATCAAACAGGTTGCAGGTAAATTAAGACTTGACCTTGCGCAATTCAGAGAACTTGAATCGTTCGCACAATTTGCGTCAGACCTCGATCAGGCGACTAAAAACCAGCTTCTCAGAGGCCAAAAGCTTACTGAAGTTCTTAAACAGCCGCAATACAACCCG
This sequence comes from uncultured Candidatus Melainabacteria bacterium, assembly GCA_947090755.1. Taxonomy (GTDB): domain Bacteria; phylum Cyanobacteriota; class Vampirovibrionia; order Gastranaerophilales; family Gastranaerophilaceae; genus Gastranaerophilus. The sequence continues at coordinate 20,290 of CAMUPF010000024.1, forward strand.
CTTAGCGTTGCAGAACAGGTTAGTATCCTTTTCGCCGCTAACGAAGGACTTCTTGACGACGTTGAAAACAAAAATATCCAAAACTTCAAAAATGAATGGTTCAAATTCTTTAACGCTAATATGAAAGAACTTGTTAATAACCTTAATGAGGGCGCAGGACTTTCCGAAGACGACAAAAAAGCGCTGAGAAGCAACCTCGAAACATTTAAGAAATCTATGTAGGATTGAAAAATGCCAAACTTAAAAGATATTAAAAACAGAATACAAAGCGTTCAAAGCACGAAAAAGATTACACGTGCGATGAAAATGGTTGCGGCAGCAAAGGTTAAAAAGGCCGAAAACACAGTAAAAGCGTCACGTCCTTTCACCCGTGAACTTTACAACATGTTTGAAAAAATGCTTTCAAGCGTAAGCGGTTATTACAGCACTTTTACGCTGAAAGTCGACCACGCTATCGACAACTACCCGAAACTTCTTGAACGACGCGAGGTTAAAAATGTCGGCCTGCTGGTTATAACCTCAAACAAAGGGCTTGCCGGCGCTTACAACGCAAACCTTGTAAAAAGAACGCTTTCAACAATCCGTGACTACCAAAAAGAGGGAATCGGCGTGCGCCTTTTTGTTATCGGACAAAAGGGAATTTCAGGTTTGAAGAAAAAAGCAAAAGAACTCGGTGTAGAAATCGAAAAAACTTACCTTAACGCAATCGACAACCCCAACGCAACGAATTCCTATATCGTAATCGAAGATATGTCAACGCTTTTTGTCAGTGGTGAAATCGATAAAATCGAACTTATCACAACGCGTTTCAAAAATATGATGACGTATTTTGTCGAAAACTGGCAGATTTTACCGATGCAAAACGTAAATACAGACAACAAATTTGACGGTGTCATCGAATCTTTGATGGAATTCGAGCCTGACCGCCATAGGATTTTGCAGGAAATTGTTCCGATGTATTTGACAAACATTGTCTATCAGGCGCTTTTAGAAGCGCAGGCGAGTGAACTTGCCTCCAGAATGACCGCGATGTCAGCGGCAACAACGAACGCTGAAAAAATGCTTCACACGCTGTCGATTGAATACAACAAATCGCGTCAGGCGGCAATCACACAGGAAATTATAGAAGTTGCGTCAGGTGCGAATGCACAATTAAATTAAAAAAGCGGCATTAGCCGCTTTTTTTAACGTTTAATGCACCAGACTTTAAAATTCTCCGTAGGATCTCCGTCATCGTAGCCAGTCTCACTAGTTCTCCAATGATTCCACCTGCTAGAAGCCGAATTTTTCATAGGGGTTGAGGACCAGTAATACCCTGAACGAGGAGAGCTGCTTGCACTTTTTATAAGGTTATCATTCGCCATCATAGCTCCTAGTTCGTCAATATTTGGCAGTCTATATTCTTCGCCAAGATTCGTACAAGCCCTTGATGCACTTATCGCATTACCAGTGGGTTTAAACGCATACGTTGAAGACAACGGATTAACAGCCGGCATAGGCGCCAACACCTTTACATCCGACGGATACATTGCAGTGATAAAACCAATATCTTTTCCAACTGTATTTGGGCCTTTATTACCATTCAAATCATATACGAAATTTGCACATATTTTAGGCGCAATAAAAAAACCGCCCAGCCCTGAAGCATTTTCATCCATACTACCAACACAGGCTGGCTGATAATAAACTATAATACTCTCGCCATTTGCAGTTTCAAATGCTGCGGCTTTTGTATCCAGTAGGTTCATATTGCCATTGTTTCCGGAATAAGAACCTGCCATCATAGAGTTAAATCCTTTCATAGTTAACGCAACATTTGATTGTACTCCGCCCAAAGTTGTAAAATTAGAGGCAATTCCGCAATCAGCAAGGTGCTCGCTGTCACAAATGTTGTTAATCTTTAAAACTTTTGAAAGTCCATCTGTGACAAAGGTTTCAGCGGCTGTGTCGACCGCGGAGGTTGATTCGTTTCCTTCTGTCAATGTTCCGTACCCGTTTAGTGCCGGCATTAGGGCAATTGCCTGTGACATCCTTGCATAAAGCGCTTTTCTTTGTGTGTTCCATGTCCGCTCATTTATGTTGCCAGTTAAACTTGGTAAAGTTATGGCTGCAACCACGCCGATAATTGTTAGGGATAAGAGAATCTCTGCCATGGTGAATGCGCACCGGCTCAGCGGCTCTCCGCCCTTCGCGTTAAACGCCAACGCTCGCGCTTGCGGCCAAAAGCGC
>CAMUPF010000025.1 GCA_947090755.1 uncultured Candidatus Melainabacteria bacterium
AATTTCCTTTCTCCCAAGTTTCACTCGGGTTCGATTGTAGAACAGGCTCAGCCTGCCTGCCTTTCTTTTTTTATTATAAAGTATTATCCCCCTTTTGACAAGGGGGATTGGTTATTTATTCTTGTGCCGGAATTGGCGCTGATGGAGTGGCGATTCCGCTCGGAAGCGTTGCCGCTCCGGCAGGTTTCGGTGCCGGCGCAACTTTCGCCGCCTCCTGTTTTTGTTTTTCCAGTCGTTCTTGCTCTTCTACCTGTTCTTTTTGAACCCGAATTTGCTCTTTTAATTTCTCTATTTCTGCATTTTTTTGATTGTTTTTAAACATTTCCAGCGGAGAAAAAGTTTTAGGATCAAACATTGCAGGTTTCTTATCTGCTTCAACGACCGAATTACCGGTTGTCGGGGTATCATCAATCTCATCACCTTTAACGACCTCTGATTCTGCGTTATTTATAATAACAGCAGGTTTTGGAAGACTAAATGACATCAGAGCCACCTGAGGATACGTGAAATCAGCTTTACCGAATTTCTCTACAGCCGGAAGCATTGCATCATGCCAGATTTTTGCAGGAACAGTACCGCCGAATAAACTGCGGGCACCGACAGAGTTATCATCGTTTCCTACCCAGGAAGCAGCAACGACATTCGGAGTATAGCCGATAAAATAGGCGTCTTTGTTATTATTAGAAGTACCGGTTTTACCTGCTGCAGGAGCACCAATATTTGCGGCACGGCCGGTTCCGCTGGTGATAACGGTTTTTAATATAGCTGTCATCTGGGCCGCGGTTCTATAATTTAATTCCCGATACATTTTTGTTTTTGGTGCTTCATATAAAACTATGCCGCGCGGTGATTCAATTTTTTGTACGGCGTAAGGCTGTGTAACGAATCCGCCGTTTGCAAACGCACTAAACGCACGGGTGAATTCAAACAATTTAACCCCGTTGGAACCGAGTGCGATTGTGTGGTCAAAAGCGATAGGAGTGTCTATTCCTAATGCTCTTATAAGCTGGATTACCGGACGAATCCCCACATCCGCTATTAATCGGGCCGCGCAGACATTGGAGGAAACCATTAGCGCTGTGTAGAACGGAATTTCACCGCGATATTTATTGCTGGAGTTTTTAGGCGACCAATTACCGATAGTAACCGGCATATCTAAAAGCATATCGTTCGGTGAATACCCGTGTTCAAGCGCCACTGCGTAAACAAACGGTTTGAACGCTGATCCCGGCGGTCTTATCGCTTGAGTCACACGGTCATACTGGCTCTGAACATAATTTTTACCACCTACGTATGCAAGAATTTTTCCGTCCGTATGGTCATAAGCGAAAAACGCAGCCTGATATTTTGAACCGACAAGTCCGGCTTCCTGCATACGTTTTGTAACCGCTTCTGTTGCGGCCTTTTGCATTGGATAATTCAAGGTCGTCGTTACTTTGTAGCCGCCTTTTGTAATCTCTTCTTCTGAGAATCCCAGTTTTTCAAGTTCTCTCAAAACATAGTCACAGAAATAAGGTGCCTTATTTGTGGTCATATTTTTCGGCATTGTACCAAGAACGATTTCGGATTTTTTGGCCTTATCAAACTGTTTTTTTGTTATATAGTGCATTTTATACATACGCCACAACACCTGATTACGGCGTTTTTTTGCCAAATCCTTATTGTTATATGGTGAATAAACAGACGGAGCCTGCGGCAAGCCTGCAATCAAGGCTAATTCAGGGAGCGTAAGTTCTTTTAGCGGTTTATTGAAATATGTTTGCGCTGCGGCTTGAATACCATAAGCGCCGGAGCCAAGATAAATATTATTTACGTATAGTTCAAGGATTTTGTCTTTTGAAATACTGTTTTCAATACTTGCGGCAGTGAAAAGTTCTTTAATTTTACGGTCAAGAGATTTTTCGTTAGAAAGGAACAACAATCGTGCAAGTTGTTGGGTAATTGTACTTGCGCCCTGACCGAAACGGCGTGATAAAATATTACTTACCATTGCACGGCCCATACCCCAGAGGTCATAACCGTGATGTTTGTAGAAATTTTTATCTTCTGTTGCAAGAAGCGCGTTTATAAAATCTTTCGGAACATCTTTTATATTAACTTTCTCATAAGAATAAGCCGCAAAAGTTTTTATAATCTGCCCGTCTTCAGAGTAGAACTGGGTAACGATGTTTGGTTCGTAATTATTCAAATTAGGTATGGGCGGCTGGGACGAAAGACAAACTGTAAGCGCCGTATAACCCGCAAGCATTCCCGCTACTCCAAGTACTATCACAAATTTTGCAGTGTCAAAAAACTTTGCGATACCGGATTTCTCTTTTTTATTATTTTTTTTTGCCATACACCATACCTCTTTCGCTTATTTTAGTATAAAATATTTATTATGGCAAATATTTTAGACAAAATAACCTCGGTGATTAACGAAATCCGCTCGTGGTTTGTACCGGAAAAAATGCGCTACGAAATCACCGGTAAATGCAAAATGTGCGGTAAATGCTGTAATTATATGTACAGCTACGACACATATACCGAAAAAGAGTTTAAAATAATGCAATTTTTCTTCCCGACGTACAGGCGATTTTATATCAAGGGCCGTGATGAAGCGGGAAATTTAATATTTGCGTGTAAACTGGTGACACCGGACGGAAAATGTTCAGTATATAAGAAACGTCCGCGGATGTGCCGCAAATATCCAGCGCGCTGGATAGGCTACCCCGGCAAACTTCACGACGGCTGCGGGTATAAGGTTAATATCAAAACATTCGACGATTATATCAAAAAAGGCTCCTGAATCAAGTTTCGCAGACAATAAGACACCGATTGTCGTGTCAGGCTGTTAGTGCGGCTTCACCCTATTATGCTGCAGGTTTCAAGGTTTGTCAACCATTGTTTTAGAACGCAAATTTCTATGGTATGTAATCGCGAAGCGGTGCGCCTCATCGCGGATTCGTTGAAACAAAAACAATGCGCCGGATTTACGCGGCAGCATTATTGATTCTGAACGGTACGGCAAGAAAACTTCTTCTTCACGCTTCGCCAAACTTACAAAATCAATTCCCGTAACGCCCATTTCTTCAACAATCTGCATTACACTTGACAACTGCCCCTTACCGCCATCAATAATAATCAAATCGGGTTTCGCCCATTTTTTCTCATCCCCAAGATGTGAAAGCCGGCGTTCCAACACCTCTTTCATCGAAAGGAAGTCATCCGGTTTCCCTTCCGTCGAACGAATTTTAAACCGCTTATATTCACTTTTTTTCATCAGACCGTTGATACACGTAACCATTGAAGCAACGGTGTTAGTTCCCTGAATATGCGAAATATCGTAGCACTCTATACGGTGTGGAAAATTTTTCAACTCTAATTTTTCCGCCAGATACGAACCGACTTCGTTAAAATCCTCCTGAATTTGCGACATTTTTTTGATTAGGGCATTTTTCAACAAAATATCGGCATTTTTGTCTGCAAGTCGTTGAAGCTCCGCGCCCTGCTTAGATTTGCCGTAACTAATTTGTATTTTTTTCTTTGAAAGAATTTCCAGCCATTCTTCATAAAGCGCTTTTTCACCAATCGCCTCAAGTTCACGTGATACAATTTTGTCAGGAAACTCCAGCGCAAGGTTTGAATAATAATCGCGGAAAAAGGTTTTAAAAAATTCATCGCGGTCGCGCTCTTCAATTTCGAACGTAAAATCTTTCTTATCAATCAGCCTGCCCTCACGAATCATCAAAATCGAAATTGCAAAGATTCCGTCCTCTTGCAATAACGAAATAACATCCTCGTTGAGTTTGGTGTTCTCGTACACAACCTTCTGGCGTTCCAGAGTTTTTTGCAGGTCAAAATAACTGTCGCGAAGCCGGCCGGCCTTTTCATACTGTTCGGTACGCGAGTACTCCTGCATTTGCTCTTTGAGTTTTTCTATCAACTCATTCTGACGGCCCGAGAGAAAAAGCTCCGCCTGCCTTACGATTTCCTGATACTCTTCTTTCGTAACAAGTCCCTGACATGGTGCCGCGCATTTGCCTATATGATAATAAAGACACGGACGCGATTTAAATTTAGGCTGCTTGCATTTTTTCAGCGGAAAAATTTTCTTCAAGAAATCCAGCGTTGAATACATCGCCCGAATATCAGTATAAGGGCCGTAATATCTGCCTTTTAACGGGTTCATATTCTTTTTACGCTCAATCAAAATCCGCGGGTAATCCTCATTTGTAATAAGGAAATACGGGTATTTTTTATCATCTTTCAAAAGCACGTTATAACGCGGTTTATGCTTTTTGATAAGATTGTTTTCAAGGATTAAGGCCTCAACCTCGGTATTAGTAATAATATATTCAAGCTTTTCGATTTTTGGCACCAGCGCAATGAGTTTGGGCGAGTCCGGTGTTTTATTAAAATAACTTTTTACACGGCGCTTCAAATTCTTAGCCTTTCCGACATAAATTATCTCGCCGTTGCAATCAGAATAAAGATAGCACCCCGGCAAGTCAGGTAAAAGTTTTAACGTTTGCTCCAACTCTTTGTTCATAAATAAATTATAGCATATTGTTAACAATTGTAAAGAAATAAACCTTTATTGAATTTGCCCCGAGTCAAAAAACTTTATATAAGTACAGAGAGTTTTTAAATGAGAGGGCATAGATTATGGCTATCGCAAATTTACAAGAAATGTTATTGAGTTACACAAAACAACAAACTGCAATCAACGAAAAGTTGTCTAAAGTTATGATGAACACAGCATTTGCAACACGTTCTCACGCTGATAAGCAAAAACAATATAACGAAAAAGTTCAAAATTATTACTATGAATACTACGAGGACGATAAAGAAACCTACTACGACTTGATTGAATTAATCGAAAACGAACACGAACTTGATCTTGCAAGACTTGAATCGTGGGAATCAAGCTTAGAAGCAGAGAAAAACGAACTCGAAACACAATTAAACGAAATTGTTACTTACAAAGAAAACTGGACAAAACTTCTTTCAAGCAACATCAAAAAAGACTTTACATACGGCAGTGTTTCATAATAGTCCTGCGTAACAAATCTTAACAACGCCATATGATTATTAAAGAATTAACAAATTTCGCCGACTATCACAAATATATTGTGATAGTCAATGCGTAAAAGGAGTTTTTAATGGTAGGAATTTCAGACGGCAACAACGACGGTAAATTTAAAATTTAACGCGGACAAGGCATATCGCAGGCGATTGCCTCTGAACTCGGGCTTAATTCATCGCAATGTAAAAAGCTGGGAAGCGTTTGGAATGAAATTTTTAAAGAAGTCGATAAACAAAACGAACAGACAAAAATTTATTCCGGCGGCAACGATTTGAGTGGCCCGACAAACCAGAATTATGTTGTTCACCCTAATCAGATTATTGAGTTTTCAAAAGAAATCTGGGCAAAAATCGTAAAACTTATAAACGACAAACTTGGTACAAATATTGAGGCGACTGAAGGTGGCGCTGCATCGGACGCTTCAGCCGGAACATCCGCTACGGATACACCGGACGGAACATCCGCTGCATCGGGCGGTCAGGGTAAAAAAACCACTGCTTCGGACAAACCCGGTGAAACCCCGCCGGCACAACATACCGTTTCTATGGCCGGTACAGAACCAAATATTAAAACAAAATCCGGTATATATTTAGATAACAACAAAAATGTAAAGGCCAACGTTAAAAAGCTTAAAGGTGAAACTCAATCCAACTGGGCAACAAGCTCTAAAATGAAAGAGGCATTAAATACTGTAAAAGATTATAATGTAGCGCATTTTATTCAAGAATACAACGCGGATGGCAGTGATATCGTAAAAGATATTGACGGCTGTATGGGCTGGAACAAAAAAGATGTTTACGAATATCTAACCAAAAACCTTATTGCGAAAGCCAAAGCTGAAGGTATTGATATCTCCAAATACGATATTGAGCCTAAAACGATCACACCGGCCAGAACAGGTGCGACACCGTCAATGCCTGTAACACAATACCCGTCACTAGAAGCACAGAAGAAATTCTTAACAGAGGTTTCAAGCCTTATTGTAGAAAACGAATTTGCGCTTCGATATAGAAGTCAAATAACAAAAGCAAACGCAACACTTAAACAATTCGCTGACGCTCAGGTGGAAAATATTAGTATGAGAAAACCGGATGATGTTAAAAATGGTCATTATGAACTTTCTTTAGGTGACGGCAGTCGTTTACTAATCGAAGTTAAAAATGGACAAATCACCTGCTTAGAAATTACTAATGCAACAAGTCCGGATGGATTCCCGGATTTGGCCTACGGCTTTAATGATCATAATTTATCTCTGGATCCTGACGAAACAAATGATGGTACCGATACTTATACTACAGGAATGAAATTTAGTAATAATAACACAATTCCATTTGACAAACTTAAACAGGTCGCAACAGAAATGCTTAAGAAAATGGGCGTTCAATTTACAACGACAAAATAACAAAGGCGGGTTTAAAACCCGCCTTTTTAAATATCTAATTCATTGGAATCACAAGCTGCTGTCCAATCGAAAGTTTATTCGGATTACTCATATTATTTGCCTGAAGCAAATTTGATTCCATAACTTTTGAGTATTTCCCGTGGAATTTAATCAAAATTTGTTCGATAGTATCGCCGTTTTGTACGATGTAGGTTGTTGGAGCCTGTGTTTCAACATTTTGCGCTGTTCCAATGCCGAACGCGTTGCCTGTGCTTGCAAGTTCAGAGGTTTTTACGTTATGGGCAAAAATTGCAGCCATCGTCAATCCCGCGACAAGCAGAACGCCTGCGGCGATTCCTGTCATAGCGTAAAGTTTAGGCGCCTTTTCCCCTGTTGAAAACTCTTGAATTTTAAAATTCTTCCACAACAGGTCTAAATCTTCTTTTTTACGGTGGTGAAGTTCTTGCGGTCTAATATAAACATGAGGTCCGAATTCTGTGGAATCCTCGTTTTTGTATTGCCTTAAAGCTTCCAAAACCGCCATTTTTTCTTTTGATAAGTTAGATCTTCTAATCGTCATACTTTTCATACACTAATCCCCAAGGTTGCTGCGTATTTATACCCACATATTAACACGCCCGAAAAACCATTACAAGGTTTTTGTAAAGTTTCATAAACTCACCCCCCTCCCCCGCCAAAACAAAAACGCAAAGGAAGAGCCGCTTTCACGGCTAAATCATATTTGGTAAAAGGTTAGTGTGTAGGAGAAAATAAAGAAAAAGAAAATGGTTTATACTATATTAATACCCATAATAATTATATAAATAACATATACGCAGGATATCTTTACAAAAGTTTATCTTATTAAAGCTACAGGCGTAACAGTCCGATAGAAAAAGTATGAATATTTCAGGGATAAACAGTATCGGAATGATTTCGGGCGGCGGCGGGCCGGACGAAGAATACAGGCGGATTATCGCAAGGCTTCTGGAACTCGGCTTAACGCCGAGCGGCAACAAGGCTGCGGACAAAGCAAAGCTGCGCGAAATTGAAATGCAAAAATTAAAAACAGAACTGGGAACTAACGGCAAAGGCGCAGTCAACAAGTCAAAATACGTAACGATTTCATCCGCCGAAATAGACGCTTTGCAGGAAAAATTAAGGGCAAAGGTGCAGGAAGAATCATCACAGAATAAGGAAATTCAGGAGGCGGCCCGAAACCGTACCGGCGCAGCACAGGAGGCTCTTCTCAACCGCTACTTTCTCACGCGCAAATCCGGTTTGTAACATAAATTAAACATATTGCATTATATCCTCTTGATTGTATTATTATATGTGTATAAATGATATTTTCGGAGGCTGAATTGAACGAGAAGTTTTGTATAAAAGGCGGAAATCCATTAAAAGGTGAAGTTAAAATAGGCGGTGCTAAAAACTCTGTTTTGAAACTTATGGCGGCGGCGATTCTCGTTCCGGGACCGGTTAAAATTTATAATGTTCCTGAATTGACGGATGTTTGCATTATGCTTGAAGTTATTCGTCAAATGGGGATTAAGACAGAATACAATAAAGAAGAAAAATCGGTTGTGATTGATGCGACTGAAATCACTGATATCACCGCGAAATACGAATTTGTAAGCAAAATGAGAGCATCATTTATAGTTCTGGGTGCGCTTGTTTCACGCTGTAAAGAGGCTGTTGTGGCACTGCCGGGGGGATGCGCTATCGGCGAAAGACGCGTGGACTTCCACATTAAAGGTTTGGAGGCACTCGGCGCTAAGATGAAAATCGAAAACGGCTATGTGCACGCTAAAGCCACAAAACTCGTCGGAAATGATGTTTATTTAGACATTCCGTCAGTAGGGGCGACTGAAAACATTATGCTTGCGGCAGTTCTGGCAGAAGGTTCAACACATATTCAAAACGCGGCGCAGGAGCCTGAAATCGTTGATTTGGCGAACTTCTTGAATTCTATCGGGGCTGACGTTGTTGGTGCCGGAACTTCAGAAATAACAATTAACGGTGTTAAATTAGAACAGCTTCACCCTGTCGAATACACGACTATTCCTGACAGAATTGAGGCCGGAACATTTATGAGTATGATTGTCGGAACACGCGGTAAAGCAATTATTCGTGACATCTTTCCTGCACATCTGGCATTTTTCACCAATAAACTTATCAAAATGGGCGCAAATATTAAGCTTGTAGATCCGACATCAATTGAAGTAAGCTGTAAAAACCGACTTAATTCCATAAACTTCGTTACCCTGCCATATCCGGGATTCCCGACAGACTTACAGTCAATGGCAATGGCGCTTCTTGTCACCTCAAACGGCGTTGGAATCATTACCGAAAGTCTTTACGAAAACCGCTTTATGCAGGTTCCGGAACTTCGTAGAATGGGCGCGGATATTCATCAAGACCGAAACCACGCGATTATCAAGGGGGTTAAAAAACTCTCCGGCGCGACTCTCTCTGCAAGCGACCTGCGTGCCGGAGCATCTCTAGTCGTCGCTGCACTGATGGCAGAAGGCAACTCTGAAGTCAAAAACCTATATCATATAGATAGAGGATATGAAAATTTCGAAAATAAGATACAATTGTTAGGTGGAAAGATAGAGAGAATTCAGGAAATATCTCCTGCCATTCTAACGGAGGACACACGTAATGAATCCTACTTATAAACGCTGGTACGATCATGACCCGTTGTTATTAGAAGTAGTAGAACTTTTGAGAAATTACCAGACTGAATTGCGCGCACAGGCTGAAATCTTTTTGCAAAAAATTGAAGAAAAAGTTTCCAAAGAAACAATCGACAAGTTTTATGCAATGGTTAAACCGGTAAACGCTAACAACCGCTGGTATGACAAAGACCCTGTTATTTCAAAAACAATTGAAATTCTCCGTATTGTTCCGCCTGAAGCACAGAGAGTTTGCGCACAAAACTTTATCAAAGCACTAAAAGAAATTGGGATTGAATACGAAAGCCCTAACTCATAGCCCGTAATAACAAAATGCTTAATCTGACTAAAGGTGGTAATAATCCGGTTTATATGAACTTTGCGCGAAATTTGTCGTGCAATTTGTCGTTCTATATTTCCGGATTAACGTCGTTTGCACGGCTGGTTTTGCTGGATAGAATTAAACGCCTGACAAAAAAGAAAATCCTTTTTATCACGGCCTCAGAACAGAGCGCCTTGAAATACCAAAACGATTTACATAAAGCGTTTGATATTGATGCTAAAATTTTGCCGTATCAAAGTATTTCAATGTACGAAGAAATTTCTTCGAACAAGTACGATTATGCCGAACAATTGTCTATTTTACAGGAAAAGCCTGATGTGGTTATTGCACCTGTAAAAGTTTTTCTGGAAAAGTTTCCCGCGCCTGATTTTTTTGAACGAAATAAAATCGTCATAAAAAAAGGCGACAGCCTTGATTTAAAAAAACTGGCAGCAGATTTTGTACGCCTGGGCTACAAACGTTCAACGATGGTGAGTGACATCGGAGAATTCAGTATCCGCGGCGACATTATTGATATTTTTTCGCTCGACAGACACGCGCTTCGTATTGAGTTATGGGGCGATGAAGTCGTCGATTTGCGCTACTTCAACAACGAAACACAAAAAAGTATCGAAAAAATTGACAGTGCTGAAATTTTACCGATGTACAAATTTATCCCTGATGAAAACATCAAAATTTCAGAGGAAGATGAGGGTTATTTTGAGGGAATAGAGGTTTATCAGAGCCTTTATAATAAAGATTTTGTAAGCGTTCTTGATTATCTTAAAGATTACACGCTGGTTTTTGACGAGAGCGAAGAAGTTTATGCAAAATATGAATATTTTGAGGCTAATTTTATCAAACAAATACAGGAAGATGCAGAATTGAAAGCGCCGCTCGACGGCCTAAACCATTTTACCGGCGATGAATTCCGCAACAAAACAATGATGTTTGTCAAAATTGCAATGGATAACTTCCTCAACGCCGAATTTGACGAACTTGTAGAATTTAATTCGGCGGTAATAGCGAATTTCGAAGCCAACATGGAAAAAATTGCAGACTACATCAAGTCAAAAAAAGGCTGGCAAATAGTTGTTGCAACGGATTACCCTGAACGGGTCAAGGAACTCATGGCCGAACAGGAAATCTTTGACCTTGAATACATTCCTGCAGTCGCAAGCTTCGGCACTGAAATCGAAGAATTTCAGTTTGTAATCCTCACAGACCGCGAACTTTTCAACAAACGCAGCAAAGAAATCACAACCACAAAACGCAGTTACTACAAGGAAAAACCCGAATTTATCGAAAGTATAAACGATATTAAAGAGGGTGAATATGTTGTACATTCCGTCCACGGTATCGGGATTTATAAAGGCCTGACCCACGAAAGCTTTGACGGCCAGTTGAAAGACTATCTTACAATCGAATACGCCGGAACCGATAAACTCTACATTCCGGCCGAACAAATTAACCAGCTTTGCCGCTACCGCGGTTCGGGTTCAATAAAACCTAAACTTTCGCGAATGGGCGGTAAGGATTGGGAAAGCGTCAAAACAAAGGTTAAAAAAGAGGTTGAAACCGTTGCCTACGACCTGCTTAAACTATACGCAAAACGTAAAATGCAAAGCGGAATTCAGTTTTTACCGGACAACAACTGGCAGGTTGAAATGGAAGAAGCGTTTGAATACACTGAAACACCGGATCAAATGCGCGCGATTAACGAAGTCAAAATGGATATGGAAAGTGAAAATCCTATGGACAGGCTCATTTGCGGAGATGTCGGTTTTGGCAAGACAGAAGTTGCAATGCGTGCGATTTTCAAAGCCGTAACGTCAGGCAAACAGACCGCCGTAATTGTTCCGACAACAATTCTTTCGCTACAGCACTATCAAACAATTTCGGAACGTTTCAAACCGTTTGGTGTCAATGTGGAATTTCTTTCCCGATTCAAATCAACTAAAGAACAAAAAGAAGTTCTCAAAAAAATGGCAACGGGAGAGTGTGATGTAGTTATCGGCACGCACAGGCTTTTGCAGGATAATATAATCTTTAAAGACCTTGGACTTCTTGTAATCGACGAGGAGCATCGTTTCGGCGTCCGCCACAAAGAAAAATTAAAGAGTTTCCGGGAAAACATCGACATAATCAGCATGTCTGCGACCCCTATTCCGCGAACGCTCTATATGTCGCTTTCGGGCATTAAGGATATGTCAGTCATCAACACGCCGCCGAAAAACCGGCTTCCAATCAAAACTTATGTCGGCAACTGGAACGAAAACATAGTTAAAAACGCGATTACCCATGAACTTGACCGCGAAGGACAGGTTTTCTATCTCTACAACCGTGTAGAAACCATCGAAGAAATGAAAATGCAGCTTCAAATGCTGGTTCCCAACGCCAGAATCGCGGTCGGCCACGGCCAGATGAACGAAGGTGCACTTGAACAGGTAATCGTAGATTTTGCGAACCACGAATACGATATACTTCTTGCCACAACCATCATCGAAAACGGTATAGATATTCCAAACGCAAACACCATGATTATCCACGATGCAGACCGTTTCGGCCTTGCACAATTATACCAGCTTCGCGGACGTGTCGGACGTTCGCAAAAGCAGGCGTATTGCTATTGTCTATACAAAAAAACTAAAGAAATAACAAAAGAAGCAACCGAGCGTTTAAAAGCAATCAAAGAATTTACGACCCTTGGCAGCGGCTATCAAATCGCTATGCGTGACGTGGAAATCCGCGGTGTCGGAAACATTCTGGGCACAAAACAGCACGGCCACATGATTAACGTCGGATTTGACACCTACTGCGAACTTCTTGAAGAAACAGTTCAGGAACTTCAAGGAAATATCCGCGAACAAGAAGTACAAACTATCGTCGACATAAATGTAACCGCCTTCATCCCTGACGAGTGGGTAGGTTCTAAAGAACAAAAAATGATAGAATATAAACGTTTGGCCGATGTTAAAAACGAAACAGAATTGGATTATATAGTAAGCGAATGGCGCGACAGGTTCTCTAAAGCCCCTGAAAGCGTCGAGAACTTAATAAAACTTATTAAACTTCGCCTCAGTGCAAGCAAATGTAAAATTAAACTTATTCGCGAAACTCCTGAAAACATCCGTATCTACACACCTTTCAACAAAATAGAATGGAGCCTTATCGCACGCAAACTTTCACCTGAACTTACACGCGCCATAAAATTTACAATCGCACCTGCCGCTTGCCAAGACGGCAATTCTATATTATTATTAGACAGTAGGTATTCGAGCTTTATAGAAATTTATAACAAATTAACAGAATTATTTTTATTAATCGAAAAAATCAGTAATGAGTATAAGGAGGCACAATGAGAGGCAAAAAAATCTTGACAACACTGGCGTTGTCTGCGGTTCTATTTGCAGGCTGCGGAATTAAAAACAGCGAAACTGCAATTACCGTTAACGGTTCCGCTATTACCAAAGGCGATATTGATCAGGCTATCAATAACCAGATTAAAAATTCACCGTTTACTAAAATGGGCATAGATATTAAAAATTCAGAAAACGATTTTCTCTACCTTTTAACTAAAGACAGAGTCGTTAATGAGTTAATAATTAAAGCGTTAATCAATGAAGAATGCAACAAACGCGACATCAAAGTTTCCAAAGACGAACAAGAACTCGCAATGGAAGACTTAATCAGCAAAGTAGGTTCTAAAGAAAGATTTAACGAATTTCTAAAACAAAAAGGTATCTCTAAAGAACAATTCAACAAAGATTTCCTTCAAGAACTTCGTATCAAAAAACTCGCAGCGCAAATTGATGATTCCAAAGTAACCGTTGCTGACGCTAAAAAATACTACAATGAAAATATTAAAAGATTCAAATTCCCTGATAAAGTAAGGGCTTCACACATTCTTATTTCGACAAACCCTTACGAAATCGAACAACTTATCCGTGCAGACAAGGCTAACAAAAACCTTACTGATGATCAAATTAAAGGAAAAGTTGAACAAGAACTTGCTGCAAGAAAAGTTAAAGCAGAAGAATTGTTGAAAAAAGTTCAGGCTGATAAATCACAATTCGACAAACTTGCAAGAGAAAACTCCGAAGATAAAGGTTCTGCCGAACAAGGCGGCGACTTAGGCTTCTTCGCTGCAGTTGAAATGGTTCCGGAATTCAGCGGCGCAAGTTTCGCAACAAAACCGGGTAACATCTACAACAAAGTCGTTCAATCAAAATTCGGTTACCATATCATCTATGTAACAGACCGTTCAGCGGCAGGACAATACCCGTTTGAAGCTGTTCAATACGAAATTACAAACTACCTTCAAGCACAAAAAGAGGTTAAAGCCATCGACAGCTTGATTGAAGCGTTAAAGAAAAATGCCAAAATCGAATATATCGACAAAGAATTCGATCCGGCCGGAATCAAAGAAGATCTCCAGAAGGAAATAAATTCCAACGAACCTATTATCGCTCCAAAAGCCGATGAAAAGAAATAAGTTAAAAGGCCCGATTAAAAATCGGGCCTTTAATTTTATTCCGGAAGATTAACCTTTTTTCTAAAAACCGGATCCTGTTCGTCCTCATCCAGTTCACTTTTAAATATTTTAAACGATTTACAGGTCGAAAAGTTCTTCATAATCGCTTTATCCAATTCATCTGTATAAACCATTTTACCGTTTAAATATGTAATCCGCATTGAATCCAAATCTTTTTTTGACGCTGAAATGCTATCTACAAGGAGATTTTCATTCTGCGTTTCGTAAACTGTTCTGGAAACCTCTGACAGGATATCAAAGATATAACTTTGTCTGTTAGAAAAACCATCACTGTTTGTAATCAATTCAGCCGCTTTTTGGAGTTCTTCGTACGCCTCTTGATAATGATTCAGGTGCTTTAAAAGTATCGCAAGGTTATAATGTGCCTCATAACTCATCGGTGAAAGCGCAATAGCCTTACAATAACCAAATCCCGCCTCACGCGTATTTCCTAACAAATGATAAGTTAAAGCAAGGTTATAACGCGCCTCATAGTTCTTCTTCAAAATTTTAACAGCGGATTTATAAGCCTCGAGCGCCTCCATCAGATATCGTTTTCTCAAAATATAATCGTCTTTATCGGTATAAAGAGATTTTTGCTTATATGCGATACCCTTGTTATAAAACGCGTAACCCTTATTTGCTTTAGTGCTTTTTTTGTTATCAAAAACCCACGGAATATTCATCATTTTACGTTTAGTTTTGATAATTTCGTCATACATAACAATTGCAGAATCAAAATCCCCGAGCTTTTCAGCGGCAACGATTCCGTAATTCATGCGCGCTACGATGAATTTAGGATTATACTTTATCGCATTGGAATAAGCCTCCAGCGCCGCGTCATAATCCTCATAAAGGACATAAATGCTTCCGAGATTATGCCAAGCACTATAATGTTCAGGATACAAAGAAAGCCCCTGTTTGTATAACTCAATAGATTTTTGCCATTTATGATTTTCCAGTGCTTTATCACCTTTATAAACCAGATACATACCGCGCGCTTTGTTCACCTGCGCGTCGAAAAATTGAGGGAAAAGAAACTTCGCCCCGAGCACAGCAAAGATTAATACTATAAAAAATATAAGGCCTTTTAATTTCATAACGCTATTCTACTTCAAAATTCACGCCGCGACATCCTGTATAAATACGAAAAAAGCCTGACATAAAGTCAGGCTCTTCGTTTTTAATATTTTTTGCTGCTTACGCTTCAACAGTTTCTTCAGCCGCTTTTGCCTCTTTTGCTCCTGACAAATTCCTTGCAAGTGTAACCAACACTTGCGGAATTTGAAACGTCGCTATCGTAGCGTTTCGCAAACCTGCTTGCCCTGCTGACCGCAGGTCAACCCGTTTGCTACACACCGGCTTCCGCGGTTGCTGCTTCTGCTGCTGCTTTTTCTTCTTCAGCTTTTTTAGCTTGAGCTTTTTTAGAAAGTTTAACAGTTTCTTTCTTTTTGTAGTTCAAAGTACCGTCAGCGTTGCAGTTAGCCATCAAGAATTTAACCGTATCGGTAGGTTGAGCACCTTTTTTAACCCAATCTTGAGCCGCAGTTAAGTCTAATTGCATAACTTTAGTTTTAGGGTTGTAGTGACCGAGTTCTTGAACAGGTCTGCCTTCACGTTTAGTTGTTGAATTAATAACGATAATTCTGTATGTAGGGTTCTTTTTAGCACCTAATCTTTTTAATCTGATTTTTAACATTGTTTTAAATTTCCTTCTTTTATTTGTAATCTGTCGCAATCCCTGCCGCCGCTTGCCTGAATTGCTTGATAAGAACAGCGAGGAAACCATTCCTATCCAAAATTATTACAACATAAAAAAATGTCGTTGTAAAGGACATTTGTAAAGCTTTGTAACAATAAGCTTTCAAACCCTAAAGTTTTGACTTTAGCAAACCGACAGTTAAAATGTGAGTAAAACCTAAATTAGAAAAGGAGGCCAATTATGGTCAGCGTAAACGGAAACTATGATAAAGGAAACTACTTCTTTACAAAAGAAATCGTAAAGAAAGAAATGACAGAGGAAAAAGTAGAAAAGGTTGTTGTAGAGGAAAAACAACAAGAATTTAAAGAACGCGGCGAAGAACTTTTGACCGCGGGAATGTATGGCAAGACTGTAAATATGCTTACCCTCAAAAACAAACTCGACAAAGAAACAGCAGACGAGTTGAGTGAAATGTTTGCAATGGCAGGGATTTCACACAGATTGCCAACCGCAGCGGAATACGCAAGAATTGCCGGTTCAACAAAAGCGGCACTTGAACAATTCACCTCTTTTGAAACAGAAAAACATATTGAATTGTTCTTCAATTCAAAAGCGATGGATATTCTTGCGCAAGAAACAAATGCGTAAGCCGATGTGAAGCAACAGCGCAGGCTTGCGTGAGCAAGACTGACAGGTTGCGAAACATAATATCAGCGACGTTTCAAATTCCGCAATTGTTTAGTACAATTGCTAGGAATTTGTAAGGAGCAAACAAATTTTACTTTTCTAATTTACTCACACACTAATTTTCAAGCGGGCAATGCCCGCTTTTATTTTAATGCCCGATTTTAAGCAGAACCACACCGGCGATAATAAAAAATACGCCAAGACAGCGGAGCATACTTAAACTATCGTTAAAGAACGATACACCTATCAAAAACGTACAGGTTGCACCGATACCTGTCCAAACAGCATAAGCTGTTCCGACAGGTATTTCTTTTTGTGCAATATAAAGGAATACTCCGCTCAATGTCATCGCGATTATCGCAAAGATTATCCATAAAACTTTGTAATCGGTCGTTGCGGCAAGTTTAAACCCTAAAGGCCAGCCGACTTCAAATATTGCCGCGATAAAAAGATAAAACCACGCCATAAGAATTTACCCTTTCACCCAGCCCTCAATAACTTTCAATACGCCGCGGGTAAGTGCTAATGCGCGTGCCGGAACATTTTTAGTAATAACGCTTCCTGCACCGACATTCGCACCTTCTTCAACGGTTACAGGCGCTACAAGCACGGTATTTGACCCGATTTTCACGTTGTCCTTCAAAACAGTTTTAGACTTAACCCTTGTAAGCGGATTGAAGTTTGCCGTAATTGTTCCTGCGCCGATATTGATGTTTGAACCTAATTCACTGTCGCCGATGTAAGAAAGGTGGCAGGCGTTCGTGTGAGCACCGATTTTTGACTTTTTAACTTCGACAAAGTTTCCGATTTTAACATCATCCGCCACCTCAACATCACCGCGAAGATGTGCAAATGGCCCGATTTTGCAGCGTTTTCCGATTTTATTATTAGAGCCCTCAATATAAGTTGACGGGTAAACAACCGTATCCGCGCCGATTTCGGTGTCCTGACTAATCCACGTTGATGCAGGATCAACAATCGTAACACCGGAAACCATAAGTTCATGGAGTTTGCGTTGATTCATAAGACGGGTCGCGATGGCAAGGTTTTCACGAGAATTTATACCGTAAATCTCGTCGCTGTCTTCAAGAACGCTTGCCTGAACAGAAAGCCCCTGACGGTTTGCCCATTCAATAATGTCCGTCAAATAATATTCACCCTGCGCGTTTGAGGAGGTCAACTGCGAAAATGCAGGTTTAATTTTTGCCCAGTTAAGGCAATAAATACCGGCGTTCACCTCTTTTACAGCCTTTTGACCGGCGTCAGCGTCTTTTTCTTCAACAATCTTTTCTAAAGCGCCGTTTCCGGAACGGATAATTCTGCCGTAATTTGTCGGGTTATCAAAAATTGTACTCATAACAGTAAGGTCAGCGCCGGATTTTATGTGTTCTGCAACGAAATTTTTCATTGTTTCCTCGCGAACCAGCGGAGTGTCGCCGCAAAGGATTACAACAAGCCCCTCAAAATTTTCTAACGCAGGGCAAACCATAGAAACAGCATGGCCGGTGCCTAATTGCGGAGTTTGAAGCACAGTCTTTGCAAACGCATAATTTTCATTCACATACTCAGTCACTTCTTCTGCCTTGTGACCAACGATTACAAAAGCCTCAGAGGCAAATTTTACACTGTCCAGAACATATCCCAGAAGCGTTTTGTCAAAAATTTTATGCAAAACTTTCGGGGTTTCTGACTTCATTCTTGTGCCTTTTCCGGCCGCTAAAATTACTGATTTTATTTCCATTATAATTCCCTTTCACATTTCAATTATATCATAAAGCAAATGTTTTTAAATAGTTAGAGATTCCGTGTGCGATAGCTCTGGCACATTTTTCACGGAATTTTTCGTTAATCAAAAGCGCATTATCTTCGGGATTAATTAAATACGCGAGTTCAACAAGCACGCTAAGTGCATTTGTATTCCGCACAACCGCAAAGCTTCCCTGCCGAATCCCGTCATTTTTTGTCTGTGCTTCGGAATTAAGAGCATTAAGAATTGACTCTGCAAGCCCTTTTGCCTGCGGGTAGTAGTAATAAACGCTTGTTCCACGGTGCTCCAGCGGGTTTAAGTGATCAGGAAGCGCGTTTCCGTGAATACTTATAAAAATAGAAGAGTCACTTTCGTTTGTAATTTCAACACGTTTTTTCAACGGAACCTTTTCATCGGTTTCGCGTGTCATAATAACTTTTGCGCCCTGCCTGCGCAGTTCTTTTTGAAGTTTAAGTGCGACATCAAGTGTAATATCCTTTTCGAAGTCACCAAGACAGCCGATTGCGCCTTTTTCGTTGCCGCCATGGCCGGCATCTACTGTCACCGTAATATTTTTTAGCGGATTAGACGGCGAAATCTTCGGCATTTTACGGATTGAAAGTATGAATTCATCATCTTTAAACTCTGCACTATACCCGAAAAGCTGGTGCTGAATAGGAAAATACATTTCATAAGGAGTGTCGGGTTTGGTTATCAAATTATAAAAATTCAATCCCAGACCGTTTTCAAAATCTTTATCACTATTTTCCTTAATGATATACGGAGTCTTATTGCTCATCTTGAAGCTATAAATAAGATGTTTGTCGGTATCTTTAAAACTTTTGGAAATAATAGCGCACCTGCCGCCCTGAACAGTTTCGTCAGTTCTGACAGAAGACTTAGCGACCCAGTATTTTTCATTACCTGCAAGTGTTACACGATAAAACTTACCCAGTTCACCGTCCACATAGAGCGGAACATCTTTTTGCAGATGAACAATTCTGTTAATTCCCGCCGAAACAGGCGTTGTACGGATGGGAGTTTTATCATCATTCGTATAAACAAGTTTCGGAGTTCCGTATACAGTAACCTGAGGCGGAGTTTTCTTTTCTTTTGATGGCGGCGGAGCCGGTTTCCACGTTGAATGAATCTTATAAACACGTTCTTCACCGTTAGAAGTCAGCGTAAAAACATTATCGCCGTGGTTAAGGTTCACGAAATATGCGAACCCGCCCGACGGATGAACACTTACAGCCTCATTGTTTATCATAAGCACACTGTCAGGCGTCGCTGAGCCCACAAAAAATGTGGTTTTACCATTTATCGTAACTTTATCCTTTTTAGGGTAAACGACATCTAACGCAAACGCATTTAGGCCTGTGGTAAATAATATAAGCAACAATAAAACATATCTCATGCTTTAATTATAGCGCTTAATCTATAAATTTACAGTATGTTAAGAAATGCGGGATTGCATATCAATAAAACCGCTGTAACCGAATTTTGCGAGGTCCTCAATGGTGTAAACTTTTCTGATAAAGCCGTCTGTCCGATTCAATTCTACAGGTTCGCCTACAACCTGATCACCGATTAAACCCTGACGGCTATTTTGAACGACATAGCGCTCATATTTGTCATCAGACTTAGGAATATTAGCATTGCCCTCGAGAACAGTTACTGTGCCATTTTCTGTATCTACAGACTCAATCATACCTATGTGGCTTGCGGCCCAGAGCTTAACGCCAACATCTGTTTTCGCAGCATACTGTGATTTCCAAATAATCAAGTCACCCTCGCTCATATTCGGAAGCTGTTCCTGAATTTGTGCGGCTCTATCTGCGCGCACTGTTTCAAAATTATTTTTATTAATCGGTGCGTCTGAAATACTTTTATAAATCCCATTAGCACGGCCCCAGTTAATAAATTGAGAAACCTGTGCTTTATGAGAACCGATATTTACACCGGAGCGCTCGGCAATTGTACTGACCGCGTGCGCACACCACTGATGGCTGGCATCACCATAACGTCCGATAATTCCCGCCTGAGTTTTCAGACGCTCTTCAGGCGTTAATTCATACTGTTTTTTATATTCAACAGTACCTAAAGCAGTGTTTGCCGTTTTCATAAAATTAGTACGTACATTTTTATTTTGATAAAGCATAGCCATAGTTGCAGGTTCAAATGGATTATCAATTTTACCAATAGCAAAACGATTTCTACCGGTCTCCGGTTGGTTATTGGTCGGTTTTGGGGCGTCCGCAGGCACGGTCGTTGACACAGTAGTAACCGGAGTCGCTTCGTTTTCAGGCTGTGCAGGTGTCGCCGGCTCATCGGCTTTTTTATATTCAAACACATTAATAGTCCTCGTCTGCCCGTTAATATTAATCTGCGCTTGTTGATACTGCGCTGATTTGGAAATATACTTTAAATTATTCGGATCCGCAGAATCAGACTTCGTAGGCGGTACATCCTCAAAAGTTACGAGACCGATATTTTGCGGTTTTCCATCGTCGCCAACCTTAAAAAGATTACAAACAGTACCGCTGTTCGCACCACGTCCCTCAAGGAAAACTTCGCCGATTTTAAATTCTTTGCCATCAATAACGATTTGTGAACCGGCCGGAATATCTAACTGCTTTCCGTTATCTCCGTGAAGCGTTATTGCACCGGTTGAATCTTTGATTCTATTTGAATATCCTTGCTGTAAAAAAGTATTTTCAAGAATTGTTTTCAAATCAGTTTCGCTCATCCTGCCTAATTGCTCCAACGTCACGCCGACCCGCGCGCCAGCAGGCATTGAGTCTAAATTATCCACAGAAAGTCCTGCGCGTACTTCCGGCGGTAATGCTTCAAACGCTGTCTTTACAATTTCAGCCCTTATATCCGGCGACAAAGCAGCCAGGACTTCTTTGTTTACCCCGTACATCTGCACATCCGTCGGTAATCCTTTTTCTTTTGCGAAATTTGCAGCTGTTCTTATAGCGGTCATTTCACAAAGCATTTCTTCTTGCTGAGTGTCAAAAGATGTACTTTGCGCCCCGTGCATTGCCTCATGTACCAGAACTTTTAGTTTCTCACTTTCCGGCATTGAAGCCCAGGTTTTACGCTGTTGGCCATTTACAAACTCTTTTGATGAAGTGTTTACAATAATCGTTCCGCTCTCTGCATCCCAGCGCGCACAGCCGGTATCATTATCATCGGCCGTATAAACTACTTTCCCGTTTGCAGGATTTAAAAGTTCCGAAATTTTGCCGCAATACTGTTTATTAGCAATTGTTTCACCTAATGTTTTTTCTAAACTTCCGTCGGCAACCGCATTTTTCAGGACTGCCTCAGCGCCTAACTCTATCGGTTTCTCGTGTGGTGCATCATTTTCAGGTTGTACTTGTTGAGTTGGCTGAGCTTTTTCAGCCTCTTGCGCTTTGACAATTTCATAACCCGAAGCCTCAGCCAACGCCAGCATTTGTTCGGCAGAATAATTAAACTCCTGCCCTACCCGCATTCGGTTATAATTCGTATCCTTGCCGGTAGATTTATGGATTTCATTAAGCTTTGCATACATATTTAGGGCATCCTGTTTTGTCAGCCCCTTGCCGTCTTTATCTTTAATTAATCCTCTTTTCTCCATTTCGGAAAATATAGATTTAAGTTCAAAAGTAATACCTCTTGAATTTTGATTAATTTTCAGGTTAAAACCGGCTTGAAATGCTTCATTTATTCCATTAACATCAGCCATATAGCCTCCTTATTCGGGTCACATAATTAGTATTGTGTTGTACATAT
>CAMUPF010000026.1 GCA_947090755.1 uncultured Candidatus Melainabacteria bacterium
TGAGGCCGCGCCGGCACTACACATCCGCTAAGAGCGCTCCCCCCCCCCCCCTGTCCATGTTGTTAGTCTATTTTTCATAAGTACATCCTTTCTTTCTATTTTAATTATGCGGCATGTTTTTAGTTTAGTCAAGTGTTGCGCCAAATTATTTATTTGTGATATAATCTTGATTATGGAATGTCCAAAATGTGGTTATGAAGTTGACGATAAAGCAATGACCTGCCCGAATTGTAAGAAGGTCTTAAAATTAATATGCCCGATTTGCCGTACCGTCAACACGCAAAACAGTTGTAAGAAATGCGGGTTCCCGATTCTGGTCAAATGTAACAACTGCGGAAAAGTCACCCCTAACATTAACGGAAAGTGTTCAAAATGCGGGTTTGATACAGAGCAATCCTGTATTCTTAACGAGGCAAATACTGACACTTATGCAATGATGATTGTTGAACTTCCAAATATCGACGACATGAAAAATTACGTCGGTTCTAAACTACTCAATAAGTTCAAGTCAAATACCGACAAAATCATCAAAGATGTTGCAAAAAAATCTAAAAACAAATGCCGGATTTATGATAAAAACTACATAATAAGGTTTACCAAAGAATATACATTCTCCAGTTCTGCGGCAAAAGCAATGGAAACAGCGCTTGATTTATTGCAGGAAATCACAAAATTAAACTGCAAGCTTGCGCACAAAAAAAATGCTACGATTCGCTGCAATATATCTTTGATTAAGCGTGAAACCTCAGACAATCCGCGTTCTGTTAAATCTGATTTTAATATCAATTTTGTAAGCCACGACAAACTTTCTCAGGAAGAACAGATTAAAAACGCGTTTCAGGTTATCACTGACGCCTCTGTGTATGAGATTTTAAAAAATAATTACGACTTTGAACAACTGGATTCTGCGCTGGTAAACGGCCAGATGGTTATGTTCTACGAGGCAAAGGTTAAAGATAAGGTAGAACTTGTTGAAGTCGAAGATGAAGTGGATGAAATAAAAGTTCCGAATTTTGTTCAAAACATGCTTATGGAACAGGACAAAATCGACGGTCACGCTCTTAGCAAAATGGAAGCGAAACAAGATCCTGACGCGATTTATGACATGGAAACAATAGGACTTGAGGATATTGCGTGCGAATTTATGCGGGTTGAAAACGCTGACGCGCTTTTGCACATGGTTAACAGGCTGCAAGCATATCCTAAAGGCATACTGGCGTTAAAAACCGATGAAATTTATAAACCTTATTCACTCAAAATTATCAACGAAATTGAAGCGTTAGGGCTGTACAAAAATATTATCAGCATAACCTGCTATGATGATATGAAGTATGCGCCGTATTCGTTTTTCAGAGATTTGATTTCTGCAATTTTTGAATACACCGTGTCACAAAAA
This sequence comes from uncultured Candidatus Melainabacteria bacterium, assembly GCA_947090755.1. Taxonomy (GTDB): domain Bacteria; phylum Cyanobacteriota; class Vampirovibrionia; order Gastranaerophilales; family Gastranaerophilaceae; genus Gastranaerophilus. The sequence continues at coordinate 1,397 of CAMUPF010000026.1, forward strand.
CTGTTCTCGACCAATGACTTTACGATGTTCCAGAACATTGACCCTGATTTGATTATCAGAGATTTAATTACCCTGTCAAAACACGAAACCGAAGATATATTTGAAACTCGCTTCAAGTATTACGATATCTTCGCGTCACTTTTGCAGGCAATTCCTAACAGTTTAATCTTTATCGAAGATTTTGACAAAATCGACGCAGGTTCGCTGGATATAATGCGCCACGTTTTTGAAGTTTTTGAAGAACTGGATATAAGTTATTTACTTTCTTACAGTAAAAAATTCTCACTGCATAAAAACTCACCGTTCCTGATGGGAATGCCGTATTACTGCGAAATTTTACTCAAACCGACTCCGTTTGAAAAGATTATTGCGGATAATAAAGAGTATTATAAAAACATTATGGACAGTTTTTACCTGCAGCGTATCGCAAAATACGCGTGCGGAAGTATCCTGTTTTTAGATTTTGCGCTCCAGTACCTTTTGGAACTTGAAGTTCTGAAAATAACAGACAAAGGTGAACTTAAAATCGGCAAGTCTGAAACTATTATCATTCCGTCTTCACTCAATAAACTCCTTGTAAGACGTCTTAACTTGATGAAAGACGAAAAGGAAATGTTGAAATTCTTAGCGTCACTTATGCTGCTCGGAACCAGAATTGACATTAAGACCGTCGAATCACTCGGTTATGAAAACTATGAAGAATTAATCAACAGACTTTCTGCAATGGGTTATATTTATTACTACAATAACTGTTTATACTTCCCTAATTACAACCTTTTGAAAGAAAACCTGCTTGAAACAATGAATCAGGATTACCTGAAAGAAGTTGCGGATGAATTGTTTGAAAAAGTCTTTGATGACAGTATTCCAAGCCCGACAAAAGCATATCTTTACAACCTTCTTGGCGACCATGCAAACGAATTTGCGCAATGGGAGCTTCTCTCTAACATAAACCTTTCACTGGGCGATTTCTGTTCTTATCTGAACTGTACGCAAAGAATGCTGGAACTCGTTAACCAGAACGACAAATATAACCTCGTTGAAGACCCTGAATTATACAAAGATGAACTTTACAGAACGATTTCAGATAACATTTTTGAAGTTATTCCCGATAAAACAAGTGATATCGCTGAAAACACACTTCAAAACCTTGAACGTCTTGATGAACACGACAAAATCATTGAACTTTGCATAAAAATGATAAGAGCAAGCCTCAATAACGGGGATTATAACAAGGCGCTGGAACTAATGCATAAAGTGCTTTCAATGCTTCCAAACGCGTCAATCGACCCGAACAGTCCGAATTTTGACAAAAACTTTTTCTTTATGTCACTTGTCCACACGGCTATTCTCTTTAACCTCGGCGCAATGAAAGATTGTCTTGATATTGCATACAAAATACTTGAATTTGTAACTCCGGACACGCTTGAAACTCTTAAACCTGACGATATGGAAGGCGCTGATTTCATCGCAATGCTTTATGATACAGTCGGTTATGCAGCGATTTCTAATATTTGCCTGCTTTGTGGTAATGTCGGTCAGTTATTGGAACTGGTGAAACAAGATTTACCACAGCTTCCGGACTCATTCCAATACTTTATAATCCTTGAACAGCTTGTACAGGGAAAACTTGAAGAAGTTCCACAGATTGAAATTTCTGCAACAGACAGATTCTCACCGGCAATATCTTATATCGTTTCTGCTTTTGCTTTCCATTATGAAGATCCAAAAGCCTTTGCAACAGACATTTACCGGGCAAAACTTAATGCTAAAAACTGTATGCTTCATAAAATTGAATATATTTGCGATTTGTTGATAGCAAACGCATACATTAGAATCAACTCATTGCCAAAAGCAAGCCACATTCTTTATGACGTAATTAATACAGCACAGGCAAAAGGTATGGCAGGCGTCGAACTTCTTGCGTGGTATTTTATGAGTAATATTCACCTGAAAGAAAAACAGTATGATGTCGCTTACGGTGTAATAAACAATTCCATCATCCAATTAGAAAAAAACAGACTTCACAGCGAATTTTTAATTCTGTTGTTGAATTATAATTTATATAAAGTATTTATGTTTAGAAGAGAGTTTAACAAGGCTCAGCTTTGCATAGAGCAGGCAATGTCTATAACACAAAAACATGAAATGCTCTTCCCGTTTGACGTACAGCCGCAAAGTTACGGAATCGAAATAGATGAAGAAACAATGCAGAAGCTTCAAAACGGAGAACCGGTTGAGATACCGCAAGAAGAGCAGGGAAGCGATTTCCTTGAAAGTCTTGCAGAACAATCCGAAGCTGAACAGGAGTAATAAGGAGAGGGACATGAAAATATTATTTGCATCAAACGAGGTCGCCCCGTTTTCAAAAGCAGGCGGACTGGCAGACGTTATGGGCAGTTTGCCGAAATATCTGGAAAAAGACGCTGAAATTGCGATTTTTACGCCGCTCCACGGTTTTATTGATAAAGAAAAATACGATATAAAAGAACTGCCAAATTCTGATTTATGGATAACTTTTGGCTGGCAACCGCAAAAATTTAACCTTTTTATGGGGAAATTACCGGGAACCGATATCAACGTATTTTTCATAAAAAATGACTGGTATTTTTCCTGCTTCCACGAAGTTTATCCTAAATGGCTTGATACCCGTTACGAACACGAAAGATATGTTGCATTTTCACTTGCAATAATGGAATACGCGAAACAATTGAACTTCCGTGCAGACATCATCCACGCAAACGATTGGCATACAGCAATGCTTCCGCTATACCTGCACAGCAACTATAAATTCGACGAATTCTGGTCAAAGACCAAATGCGTTTTTGAAATCCACAACCTTGCATATCAGGGAATCTGGATGGATGATATTATTGATTTCGCGAATATGCGCAAAGACATTGTATTTAACGAATGGGGCGTTGAACACTACGGCAATGTAAACTGGATGAAAGGTGCTATCAACTATTCAGACAAAATCCTTGTTGTTTCTCCGAACTATTCACGCGAAATTCTTACCTCAGAATACGGTGAAGGAATGGATTACACACTCAGAGGCTGTACTCACAAGATTGCCGGAATACTAAACGGTATCGATTACGATATCTTTAACCCGAAAAAAGACAAACATATCGCAAAAAATTACGACGTTAAATCACTTGATAAAAAAGAAGAAAACAAAAAAGCATTATGCGAATACTTCGGCTTAAAATACAATCCTGACCGTCCGCTTTTCGGTTTTGTATCAAGGCTTGTTGACCAAAAAGGTATTGACTTAATCCGTGATATGGAAAACGAACTTAAAAACCTTGACGCAGATTTTATCTTCCTTGGAAGCGGCGACAGTGCGTATGAAAACCTGTTTATCTGGCTTTCAAACAACAGCGCGAACATAAGATGTTACGTAGGTTACGACGCGAAACTTGCAAACCTCATTTATGCGGGAAGCGACTTCTTCTTGATGCCGTCCAAATTCGAACCTTGCGGCCTAAGTCAGTTAATCGCGATGAGATACGGCTGCTTACCGATTGTAAGGGCAACCGGCGGCCTTGAAGACACTGTTACCGGCTATCCGCTCGATAACTCTAACGGATTCAAATTCTGGGGTTACAACGGCTGGGATATGCTCAACGCGATTAAAACAGCAATGTGGGTATATCAGGATAAATATGTATTCAACGCTATGAGAAAATCCGCGATGGAAGCAGACTTCTCCTGGAAGAAAAGCGCCGCTGAATATATGAATCTTTATAAATCATTATTATAAAAAAAGGAGCCTTACGGCTCCTTTTTAACGTTTTATACAGACGGCATTCAAGAAACTTGTCCGTCGTTCGTTATATAAATGACCTGTTGGCATATAAAGAGCAAAAGCTGTTGATGAATTCGGTACTGAACTTGTCCAGTAGCCGCCACCCCCAGTTGTTAGCCCAAAAATATATTTATTACAAAATAAAGAAATCATTTCTTCATAATTAGAGATTCGACTGTCTGCATCGACACCTTTACAAACACTTGCGGCCTTTGAATGTTCGGCAGTGATAACCGAATTTCTAACCGGCATCGGCGCTACAACAACCGGATCTGATGGATATAATGCCGTTATAACACCAATATCTTTACCAACAGTATTTGGCCCCTTATTACCATTTAAATCGTATATAAAATTAGCACAAATTCTCGGTTGTGAATAGTACCAGCCGCCACTATCTCTTTTATCTAAATCATTCTGGCAAGCCGGATTATAATATACGGCCACACTTTCACCGTTTTGAGTTTCAAATGCTGCTGCTTTTGTATTTCCCTGTTTGTACCGATGGACAGCGTCCGTTCCGTCGGAATTATAAGCACTCCATACAACAGAACCATCAAACATTTCATTCAGTTCAACGATAGTTTTGGGGAAAGAACCAAAATCACTTCCAGTTAACGTAGTAAGTTTTGCAGGGATTCCACAGTCAGCAAGATGTTCGCTGTCACAAATGTTGTTTATTTTTAGAACTTTACTTAGGCCTTCCGTGACGAAAGTTTCTGCGGCTGTATCTACTGCGGAAGTGGATTCGTTGCCCTCGGTTAATGTTCCATAGCCATTCAGCGCCGGCATTAGGGCGATAGCCTGACTCATACGCGCATATAAGGCCTTCCTCTGCGTGTTCCATGTACGTTCGTTAATATTGCCGGTCAGCGAAGGAAGCGTTATCGCTGCGACCACACCAATGATTGTTAATGACAATAATATCTCCGCCATTGTAAAACCACGACCCGCCGGCTCTCCGCCCTTCGCGCTAAACGCCAACGCTCGCCCTTGCGCGAAAGAACGCGGTCTTCCGCGTCGCGCGCTCGACTCTGCGTAGTTTTCGCTCAATTCACTCGCGAAAACTACTTCGTGGCTCTGCTCAGGGCTCCCCCCCCCCCCCTGTACAAATTAATAGACTATGTTTTTTCATATAATCCTCACTTTCTATACAATCATTATGTAACATGTTCTAATTCTTGTCAAGGTTTGGAATCGTAAACCAAAACGTACTGCCGTAATTTAAACGCGATTTAAAGTCAATTTTACCCTTGTGCGCGTCCACAATCGTCTTGCATAAAAACAAACCGACACCCGAACCCTGCTGGCGTTTTAGTTGGTCTTGATTAACCTGTGAAAAAAATTTGAAAATTTTACCACAATCTTTTTTACTGATGCCGTCACCAGTATCTTTTATTTCAAAAACAAATTCCCGTTTTTCGTTCTGATATGCAACGATAGTTATTTTCCCGTTAATTTTGTTAAATTTTACCGCGTTACTGATAAGGTTCAAAACCAGTTGTTTAAACCTTCTTAAATCCGCATTTAAACGCATATCCATCAAGGTGTATCTGACTTCAAGCTTCCTCTCTTTAATCTGGTTTTCCAGCGTGTCTAACGTTTCAAGAATAACTTTTTTAGGTGAAAAAAGTTCATATTGCAGTTCCATATTTTTAGTCTGGGAACGCGACAAATCAAGTACGTCAAGAATTAACCCAAGAAGGAACTTCGAGGAATTTGAAATATTTTTAATATATTTATCTAAAACAGGATTGTCATTCTTCGCCTGCATAATATCAGAAAACCCGATTATAGAATTAAGCGGAGTTTTAAATTCATGAGAAATACTTGCCAGAAATTCCATTCTTTCTTTAAAAGTCCTTGCGTTTTCTTCCTTCAGATAAAAATTTTCCAGTTTCTGGCTGACACTCTCAAGAACAAGGCGGACGAAATTTCCATTCCGGCCTATAACACCCAGAACTCCCTGTAAACTGCCGGCAAAAAATATCGGTTCCAAAATAAGATCCGGTTCACTAATTGAAGCAACAAACTCTAAAATGTCTTCCTGTTCAAACCCGTTCGCAAAATAATCAACAACAAGTTTATTCAGATTTGCAATCCGGCCTTTTCCGGCAAAATTTTTATCGCAAGAAAGCACTTTCATCAGCGGTTTATTAGTTTTCGGGTTAACCAGCAAAACCCACGCGGCTCCTGAATCCTGACGCAAAAAATCTGTCAAAGAAACAAGCACTTCCTTCAAATCCGTCTTCATATTAAGATTTTTCAAAAAATTATATAAATCTTTTTCTTTTAAAATATTCATTGTATAATAAGTATACTATGAAGAAAAAATTATTTGTATTGTCCGGTTCGTCAGGTGTAGGTAAAGGCACTGTTATCAGCGGATTTTTAAAACGAAATCCCCAGTTCAGCCTTTCTATTTCGTGCACTACGCGCAATATGCGCCCCGGAGAAACAGATGGAGTAAATTATTTCTACCTTTCACGTGAAGAGTTTGAACAAAGTGTTGAAAACGGAGAGTTTCTTGAATGGGCAGAATTTGCACAAAACCTTTACGGAACAAAACGCGCGTTCGTTGAAAAATGCCTTAACAACGGCAAAAATTTAATTCTTGAACTTGAAACAATCGGCGCGTTAAAAGTAAAAGAACAAATGCCGGACGCCGTTTTAATTTTCATAGCACCGCCAAGTTTTGAGGAACTGGAATTTCGTCTAAGAAACCGTCACACAGAAGACGAAGCCGCTATTCAAAAACGTTTAAGCGCGGTTCGTGAAGAACTTGAACGCGCCAAAAGTTATGACTATACAATAGTTAACGACGAGGTTGATTCTGCCATCGCTAAACTTGAAAAAATCATGCTTGAAGAAGGCGGACAAAATGTGTAGTTTGGAAGGCAAAACCGTTCTAATAGGTATAACCGGCGGAATCGCGGCGTACAAAATCTGCGAACTTATACGCATGTACAAACGCGCAGGCGCTAACGTTAAAGTCATCGTTACCCCTAATGCACTAAACTTTGTAACAAAACTTACACTGCAAAACCTTTCTCAAAATAATGTCGCCGTGGACGAATTTGATATTGAGGATTACAAACCCGAACACATTTCACTTGCAGATGAGGCCGATATTTTTGTAATTGCCCCGGCAACCGCAAACACTATTTCAAAACTCGCAAACGGAATCTGCGACAATCTTCTGACATCTGTTGCATGCGCTTACACAAAAACGATTTATCTTGCACCGGCAATGAACTGCAATATGTGGAAAAATAAAATTATTCAGGAAAACTTGAAAAAACTTGCTGGATTAAATTATAAAATTCTTGCACCCGAAAGCGGATTTCTGGCATGCGGCTACGAAGGCAAAGGACGGCTTTGCGCGTTGGAAACCATTTTTAACGCCACAGTTGACCTGCCGCTTAAAGGTAAAAAAATACTTATAACAGCCGGCGGCACAATAGAAGACATAGACCCAGTAAGATATATTTCTAACTATTCATCCGGTAAAATGGGCTTTGCACTTGCAAAAGAAGCCCGCGCACTCGGCGCTGATGTAACCTTAATTTCAACGGTTTCGCACCCCGACGCCATAATCGTCAAATCTGCACTTGAAATGCGCGACGCAGTACTTGAACACCTTACAGAACAGGACGCGGTATTTATGGCCGCAGCAGTCGCAGATTTCAGGGTCAAAAACACAGCCGGCCAGAAACTCAAAAAAGTCGACGGCTCTGACGAAATAACTCTGACTTTAGTAAAAAATCCGGATATTTTAAAATCAATCTGTGATACCGAACATAAAGCCATAATCGTCGGATTTTGCGCAGAAAGTGAAAACTTACTTGCAAACGCTAAAGAAAAAATCGTAAAAAAAGGCTGTGACTACCTCGTTGCGAATGATATTTCACGCAAAGATATCGGGTTTGGTGCGGATGAAAACGAAGTTCACCTGCTTCACCGTGACGGCAGAATCGAAAAAATAGAAAAAGCCTCCAAAGAAGTTATTGCTAAAGAAATTTTCAAGAGAATATGGTCAATAAATATGAATTAACGCAAATAATAGAGGATATTGCGCCGCTTGAAAGCGCAGAGCCGTGGGATTTAAGCGGCTGGATTATCGAAACGCCGCGCCTCGCCACAACCAAAGTTATGCTGTGCTTGACTATAACGGACGATATATTATGTCAGGCAGAGGCTTGCGGGTGTGACATGATTATTTCCCACCATCCGCTTTTTACAGTGCCATTGAAATTTAACCGCGGAATTGATATTTATTGCGCACATACGAATCTTGATAAAGCGGCGTGCGGAACAACCGAAACTCTTATTAAACAACTGGGTTTAGGGGTTAATAGAGGAATTGAACATGATTTTTTGCGTTTTTGCGATTTAAACATGCCTTTTGCGGAACTTTTGGAACGCTTAAAACCATTTTCAAAAAATATCCGTTATACCAACCCGCAATCAATAGCGAATGTCACCCGTGCGGCATTTTGCGGCGGCAGCGGGGCTGATTTCTGGCATGACGCTTATGCTGCCGGAGCCGATGTCCTTGTAACAGGGGATTTAAAATTCCATACGGCACTTGATAGTGAAATTGCAATAATTGATATTGGACATTTTGAGAGCGAAGTACCGGTTTTATCAGAACTGACAAGGCTCTTGAACAATAAAGTGCAAATTATAAAAGCTGAAGAAAAAAGTCCTTTTATACAAATAAATTCTTGACATAAAAAATTGAGCGAGTAGAATAAAAGAGTAATCACTAGCGATACGAAAGCCGCAAGTAATTACATCCAATATAAATAATGGGGCGTCGCCAAGTGGTAAGGCAGCTGGTTTTGGTCCAGCCATCTCGGAGGTTCGAATCCTTCCGCCCCAGCCAATTAACTCCCGAAAGGGAGTTTTTTAGTATACAGAAATATTTTTCGAATCAATTCCCAATAAACGATTTCTCTATCGTTTTGGTTAGAAGCAAGCAATAAAATTGGTGGAGTTGATTAAAATTCACACGAAGCAAACTTGCACTGAAATTACACATCTATTCTTAATTCGTTAAACAAATCCAAATCTTTGCAAGGTAATGTCGGTTCGGATAATCCCCCCCCCCCCCGCATAACAGGGGAATATGTCATCAATGAATCCAACTTTTTAAGAGTTTGACGAACTAAATCTTTATTAGTTCGCATTAATTCAACATAATCACTTCCACCACACATTTTAAAACCTAGTGACAAATACGTACTTATCCCGCTAAATGGTGAATATTTTAACGCATTTAATTCTAAGGTTCTTTGAGCAGAGGATAAAAAATCTTCAAACAAAGGCCGGATTAAGGTTTTTCCCGCCAGCGGAAGGCGTTTTTCAGGTTCTATCGGAAAAGTACAGAAGCTCTCTACCATATATTTATTAAATTGTTTTTTTGCGGCAATAATACCGCAGGGTCTACTCTCTGAAGCAAGCAAAAATGCTTTTCTTTCAGTATCCCGAGCGTACATCAGACCGGATTTCAGAACAGAATCCCAAGTATCAACATCAGTCGCTCTCATTTTAGGCATTAAACGCCCTAAATCAATGGCTTTCATACAGTCTAAAAAGTCAGAATCACGTTCGGTAATTCTATAAATTTTAAAATTAGTTGCAACACCTTTTACACTATTATTTGCATTGGCTATATGAATCGCTCTAAAATTGGTTTTATCTGTTTTTGAAATACGCATATTGTATTAACAACACTGAAAATAAAATTTGCGTATTAATATTATATTTCTTTGAGCAGTTCTCCTAAACGGCGGATTCCCTCTTCGATAGTTGCACAGTCAGCATTAGTATAGTTTAAACGCATTGCATTAACGTTTTTCTTACCGATATAGAATGGATCGCCCGGTACAAATACAACTTTTTTCTCTTTAGCTTTAGGGAATAACTCCAGAGCACTTACACCTTCCGGCAAAGTTACCCAGAGGAACATGCCGCCATGAGGAACGGTATATTTGACCGTAGACGGGAAGTATTTATCCATTGCGTCCATCATTGCCTGCGCCTGTTTTTTATACAATGCTGTAATTTTGGACACGTGAGATTCATAATCGTTATGAGTCAGGTAATCCCAGATTAAATATTGAGAAAATATGTTTGAGTGTAAGTCACTGGCTTCTTTGGCAACAGATATATTTCTCAAAAGTTCTGTATTTTTACAAATAATGAAACCTGTACGCATACCCGGAGTAACAGTTTTGGAGAAAGTTCCAAGAACGATGCTGTTATGTAGTCTTCCGGCTCCGATATAAGGCAAGCGTTCGCCATCAAAACGCAAATCACCATACGGATCATCTTCAACAAGAACGATTCCGCGGTCTTTTAACAATTCATATACTCCTTCTCTGTTCTCAGCAGAGTATGAAAGCCCCGTCGGGTTTTGAAAATCCGGAATAGCATACATGAATTTTATATTATCTTTTTTAAGAGTTTCTTCTAATTGTTTAAGGTTCAGCCCGTGTTCTGTCAATTCAACAGGCAGAAATTCCGGCTGATACTGTGAAAATGCCTGAATTGCACCAAGATAACTCGGTTTTTCGACAACAACGCGATCACCTTTATTCAAAAGAACTTTTGAAATAAGGTCGAGTGCTTGCTGCGAACCAGTAGTAATCAAAATATTATCAACGGTTAAATCCAAACCGAACTTTTTATTATACCTGTCAGCAACATATTGACGTAACTCGGGAAGTCCGGCTGTAATAGAGTACTGGAAGCATTTTGCACCATAATTTTTAACTATGCGCTGCATAGACTCTAAAAGTCCTTCCTGAGGGAAAGATATCGGGTTAGGGAGGCCGCCCGCAAACGATATAATATCCGGATTGACCGCGGTCTTTAAAATACTTCTAATAAAAGACGGCGGAGTCGCTTTGATTCTGTCTGACAATAAATTTTCCATGATATATACTCCCTTTTCATACTCCATACTATATATAAATTATAGTACAAACATGTAAGGAATACAAAATTAATACCTAGGTTTTCATAGAAAAATGGTTGTAATCATCGTGGAAAGAGTCAAGAAACATAGATATAGCCTTTTCGTTAGAGTTTTGAATCTTTGAAACGACATTGTTTGAATAGGTTTTAAAAACGCTGTTAAAGGATTTTAAAGCATTTGTAAGAACTCGTTGCTGTTCTACAAATGAAAGCTTAATCTTTTTAGTTTTAACCGCGTCAATTGACTGTTTAAGCGTCATGCCCTTATAATCTGCAAGAGCTTGAACATAATTCATTTTAAGGCACATAATGCCGGCTTTAATGGCAAGATTATCATCTTTTGTGCAGGCTTTTCTTAATGCATCGACAGACTTATACTTCCTTACCGGTTCGCCTTTTTTATTTTTAATCGGCTTACCTGAAGAATCGCATTCATAAAGAATACTATTCATCATATTTCTATCAATTTTATTATATAAACTCAACCTGCCCTCCGTATCAGAGAACATATCTTGAAGAGAGATAGAAACGACCTGCATTGGCCCTGCACCATTATTCGAATTTACATTTTTTTCAAATTTTGTTTCAACTGCAATTATTGCAGCAAGTATTTCCGGAGAAATACCGGACGCTTTAGAGTTTTCAGCAATAAGCTTACTCCAGTAACTGACATCAGCTTTACTAAACAATTTACCGGTATTCTTAATTTCTTTTTCCACAATACGATAAAGTCCTTGAGGTATCGAAAGAGCATCTATCGCATTCTTAGAGGCCCCCCCCTCCCCCGTAAAAGGAATAAGTTTCTTAATAAATGTCGGCGCAACAAATGTGTTGTCCTGTCTTGCAGTAAAATGTTTTGAAGTTAGCGTAATCCTCTCATCACCCATAATAACGCTCCAAATATTCTTTATACATCTATGACTAATTTTATAAATGAAATTTGCAATAAAAAATTGCAGAAAAATAAAAAATCTTAACAAAATATTACAAATTTACCTAAGCCTATAATCGCCAATATTAAACTCTTTTATCCCTTTTTCAATCGCAATTTGATCTGAAGCAGTATCCCTGAATTTAAGTAGTTGCATATTGGGGAAACGACCTTTGGTAAAAGGCTCAATTACACCAGAAGCGTCAAGCCTTGCTACCAATTTTGCGAGTCTGGCAGGTATCCCTACAAACGCGCAGACATGACCGAAAAATAAATTTGAAACATCATTTCCTGATAAAATTTCATCTTTATATCTTGCATATTGAACCTCACCCTTCCGGTTACGTCCGGGGAATTCTGCTAGAAATTTTGTATCCCAAGGCTCAGCAGTACCGAAATTTCGTGCCATTTTCCATAATACACGTATGAAACCGAAAGATTTACTTCTTGTGTCTTTAATTTCCTGCAAGACTTCTTCTTCAAAATCTGTTAAAGATTTCGTTATATCAGGAGTCCGACAAACACGCCATTCGGAATCAGCTTTACTTTTTGGGAAAATTGTCCCTTTTATACCGGTATATCCGGAATAAGAAGCATTTACATATTCAGGAATTTTATTTAACACACGCCAGATACGCATTTGAGATTTGTTAAATGCGCCAAAGTTTTGCTGATTTATAGAGGAGTTATTATTAGCTGTTATTTTCACTATAATTTTTCTTTTTAAATTACAAAGGTTCCTAAATAAAATAATTTGCTAATAAAAAGCGGATATTATTTATATCCGCTCTTAAAAACTAAAATTATTTTTATATTAATTTTATTTAACAGCTTCAATAATTTCGGTTGTCAAATCATCGCCGCCGTAAAGCACTGTTGATTTAGAAAGTACCAAATCATATCCTTTAGCCTTTGCGCGGACTGCGATTTGAGCAGAAATACTCTTGTCGATATCTGCAAGTTTTTTTGCGTAATCCTGAGCATTAGCTTCACGTTTTTTTGCTAAATCAGCTTCATATTTTTTGAGTAATTTTTCCTTACCAGCTTTAGTCGATTGCTTAGCCACATCAGCATTTGCTACATCCAGCCATTTAGTAAGTTCTTTTGTCTTTTTGGCCTGTTCATCTTTAAGCGCTTTAACCTGTTTAGATTCAGAAACCACTTTTTGAACATCAACAACAGCAACTTTACCGGAAGGAACATCTGAGAGTGCAAAATTTCCTGAACCGATACCGATCCCAAATGCAAGTGCTGCCACTGCTAATAATTTTAAATCAACCTTCATATATTCTCCTTTCAACACAATAGTAAATCTATTATAATCGCTATACACAATTTAAGCAATATACGAAAGCAAGAAATTTACATAATTAACGGAGAGCTTTGCGGATTTTTTCCACTCTTACAGCTTCCTGAGGGCTTCGCCCTCCATCATAAAACAAATCCGAATGCAATCTTGTGTGAGGATTCAATGTTTTTTTCAATAAATTAAGAATCATACGGGGTTCACAAAAAATATAATCCGCGCATTTTTTATTATCTGAATAAAAATCAACATCATATATTCCGCTTACCGGTGCTTTACGGGGTTTGTATTTCAATACAACGGTTTTATCAGGAAGAATATTTTGAGCTTTTTGCTCAAACAAATCAACAGCTTCTGCGGGTAAGGTTTTAAATAAGAATGAATCCGCCATATTGACAAGCCTGTTGTTTTCGCAAATTTTCACATTAAACCCGAAATTTTGACGGGAATTATTAGAGGGTAAATTATTAATAAGCATAAACTATTTCCTTTGCCCATTTAAAAAGCGGTAAAAATATTTTTTTGCTATAAATATTAACGAATCTTAACAACACACACGCCATCACCGCCTTCGGAATCATTCCCCGGCCGAAAGGAGTCAACATAAGGCGATTGAGCAAGGTAGTCACGAACTGCTTGTTTAAGCGCGCCGGTACCGTGGCCGTGAATAACAATTACTTCTTGAAGACTGGCAAGGCTAACTTCATCAAGATAAAGTTCAAGGCTGTCGAGAGCGTCCTCTACCCTGAATCCCCGCAAATCAAGACGATTGGAAACCGAATACTTTTTAAGCGTAAAGTTTTGAGTAGTGTTCGGCGCCTTATATTTGCCCGAATTATCAAAATTCTTGTTATACGGTGCAAGTTTTTTTATAGGAAGTTTTGTTGCAAGATTGCCCATTTGAACCTGAACTTTACCATTTTTATCAGGCAAAGAGAGAAGTTCAACAATCTGATTCAAATCTTTTACGGTCAATTTTGTACCGACTTTAATATTATTCCAGTCAATTTCACCGTATTCTTCCTTAATTTCGTGTTCGCCGAGTTTATCTTTAAACCCGCCCTCAAGCTGTGCAAGACGGGCATAAGCGCGGCGTGCAACCTTTTCGGACTTTTCGCGGCGAAGTTCATCCATAATTTCTTTAATTTCCGCCTTCACATCCAAAATTTCGCGGTCAAATTTATCCTTGATAATTTTAACCGTTTTCTTTTTATCTTTTTTAAGGCTCGTTAGATTTTCTTCGTATTCCTTTTTAATTTCATCAGTTGATTCGCGAAGTTCTTGAGCGGTTTGAAGCTCCTGAGTCAATTTATGCTGAGTTTCCTGCAATTTTTCAACCACAATAATAGAATTATCTTTCTGATTATGCAATAAATCCTTTGCCTTTTCAGAAATTTCAAGCGGCAGCCCGAGATTTGAGGCTACTAAAATCGCATTACTCAGCCCCGGAATACCGATTAAAAGCTTATAAGTCGGTTTTAACGTTGCGATATCAAATTCAACAGACGCATTTTTAAAATAGGAATTTGTATATTCAAGCGACTTAAGTTCACCATAGTGTGTCGTTACAACAGATGTTACGTTCTTTTCAGACAGATACTCTAATATAGTTTTAGCCAGAAGTGCACCCTCTGTCGGGTCTGTACCCGCACAAATCTCATCAAGAATCACAAAGGTTTTATCATCTGACTTATTTAGAATTTCGATAATATTTGTCATATGTGATGAAAAAGTAGAAAGCGACTGTTGAATACTTTGCGCGTCGCCAATATCGGCAAAAACCTGCTTAAACGGATAAATTTTAGCAGATGCCGCAGGTAAAAACATTCCGGCTTTTGTCATCAAAATAAAAAGCCCCACAGTCTTAATCGTTACAGTTTTACCGCCGGTATTGGAGCCTGTAATCACTATAGAGTGACAATCATCCCCTATTTCGAAATCATTCGCTACAACATTTTCAGCGACATCAATCAGTAACGGGTGACGCATTTCCTCTAATTTTATAATTTTGTCACTAACAAGTGACGGTTCTACCGCTTTAATTTTTATTGCGTATCTGGCTTTTGCAAAATGGAAATCTATTTCCGCAGCTAATTTTTCAGATTTTATATATTCATCAAGATTTGCCTTGATAAGATTTGTAAACGCGACTAAAATTCTTACGATTTCAGCGTGGATTTGAGATTTAACCTCCCGTATACGGTTATTAAGCGGAACGATTTGTTCGGGTTCGACATAGAAGGTTCTACCAGTTGCCGACACATCGTGGACTATCCCGTTAACCTTATTTTTCGAAGGTGCCATAACTTGAAAAACTATTCTATCGTCACGCGTTGTATAAATATTTTCTTGCAGGTGTTTTGAAAACTCAGTGTCATTCAATAGTGACGAAACCATCTTTTTTAGAGTTTTTTCATTGTCACTCAATGATGAATAAAGTCCGGCAAGTTCGGGGGTAGCGTTATGTTTAATCTTCAAACTTTCATCAAACGCCGAAAAAATTTTATCCTCTAAATCTTTATCTACCGCAATATTTCTGGAAATTTCGGCGAGTTTTGGAGCAACAGAAGAATTATCAAGCAAAAATTTCTTGATATAGCGGAAAGTAGAAAGCGTTTTGGCGCATTCAAAAATCTCCTCTTCGCTCAAATACCCGTGCATAGTAGAATATTTCACCTGCGAAAAATCAACCAGATGTGAAATCGGAAGTTCTGCAGGAGAATCAAGAATCGCTTTTGCTTCACGGGTTAAATCCAATTCATTCTGGATAATATGAATATCATCAAAAACCCGCAAATTTCTGCAAAGTTCTTTTGATTGGGTAGTCTTTGCGTAATTTGCGAGTTTTTCGGTAATTTTATCAAATTCTAAAGTTGTTTTTACGTCCATACCATAATGATAACACGTAAAAAATTAAGCGTTAAAAATCTTAAAAATTTCGCTCAACAATTCTTGACCTTTAAGAAGAGTCTTGTAGTCAAGATTTTCTTCTTTAGAGTGCATATTGCAAACAGTTGCAAGGCCTATCAAATATGGCGAGAATTTTTCACCGCTAAAGTTTGTTTCATTCGCGTAGATATGAGTTTCTGCGCCCGCGTGGAATGACGAAACTTTAACATCAAGCCCGAGATTTGCCCCTGCTTTTTTGAAAACTTCTGGTATAAATTTATCGTCACTTGCTTCAAACGGAGGCAAATGTTCTGCAAAAACGATTTCAGCCTGCGCTAAAGTTGCATATTTGTCGTTAAAACGTTGAACTTCTGCTTGCATTTCTGCTTTTAGTTCTTCTTCTTTTGCACGGCTGGCACTTCGTATTGAATATGTAACAAGAGCGTCCGTGTTGATAATATTTGTAACCTCAGGTTTGCCGGCCGCAATTCCGCCGATATTGCAAGATGTTATTACAAACCCGTTTTCCTCATAAAAAACGCCCTGCGGAAGGTTATTAACGAGTTCCGCAACGAGTTTTGCCGCATTATGACGGGTTTTGTCGCCAATATCGATACCGGAATGGCCGCCTTTAAATGATTTAATTTTGATTGTCGCAAGAGTATAGCTTGCACCGGAAACTTCAAGCTGGCCAAGGCTGTCACTGTCACAAACAAGAATATATTTTGAATGAATTTTCTTAAAATCTGCATTATGAATACCGCTCATTCCGCTTTCTTCATCACGCGTAAAGAAAAGTTCAAGTCCGCCATGTTTAATATCAGATTTTGCAAGCTGCGAGGCGAAATAAAGCGCGTTTGCGACTCCGGCCTTGTCATCTCCGCCTAAAGTTCTGCCTTCTGCACGAATCAAGTCGCCGTCAAGATAAGTTTTTACAGGACTGTCGTCACCAATAACATCCATGTGCGCTGACAACAACAGCGGTTGCTTACTTTCATCTGTGGCCGGAATATTCACGTAAACATTACCGTATGAATCGTTTTCTGCGTGAATACCGCGTTCTGCGCAGTAATTTTTTATAAATTCTGCAACCTTTTCCTCGTGTAAAGACGGTGATGGGATTTCTGCCAGATTACAAAATAAATCTACAAGTTCATGTTCTCTTCTTATCTCTTTAAGTTCCATATTAAAACCCTCCTAATGTAAATAATTATAACACAAGATAGCAAAAAAAAATCTGTTTAATTTTTACGTAAATATGAGAATTCTGGCAATTACAACGTCAATAACACCTAAATATAATGCCTGCACAGCTCCCCCCC
>CAMUPF010000027.1 GCA_947090755.1 uncultured Candidatus Melainabacteria bacterium
GCATTAACAAAATGGATGTTGCAAACACTGGTTTTGCACCCATCCATTTTAAGAAGTGTAAACTATTATTAAGCTGTAAGGCTATGACTTACTTACAAAGCTCTCAATACTTATATACAAGCCTGTCTGCTCGTTGATATTGTCAATTATGTATTCTTCTTCTCCCTTATCCCAATGAAACGGTAAGACTCCGTTATAGCAGGACTTGTAAATATCGTTGTACCTTGAAAGTAATGTATCACAGGCTTTTAAGTTCTTAGTTATTTTCTCATCCACTATATCAGATTTAATAAAGCTGTATGCCTTAGCCTTTGCAAGGTTTGACAGGAATTTGTCAAGCTGTTGCATTTGAGTGCTATACCCCTTTAATCCCTCTGTTTTAGGCTCTTTTGCAACTTCTTTAGCTTTTCTTGTACCTCTAAACAATGAGCTAACATTGACAACTAGCTTATAACCAAAAAAGTCTTTCCAGTACTTATTCCCATAAGATACAATAGGATATTCCACATCCTCACATGATGTAAGGTTTATTTCAATATCTCTTAGGCTGTTATTGTTTTCTGCATATAGCTTTAGAATGAGTGGAGTGTATTCTGCATTAGCTATGACATAACGCTTTAAGTTCCTTGTCATATCAATCGAGCTTTTAAACTGCTTTAGCAATGAAGTATAGGCAATGAGTGTCGTATTACCGTTTTCAGTAATGTTACCTGCTTCATATTCTTGTGCATATTCAGTTATAAACCTCACTAATTCAGCTCTATCATTGAGAGTTAGCTTAATTGTAACAGAATTAAAAGTTATCTTAATAGTATCTTTATTTAACTTCTTAAAACTCCACTTTAAAAATATTGTAAGATTATCTATAGAGGTCTGCAAGTCATCACTACTTGATATGACAAGCTCTAAAGGGTTTTCATTTATAAGCAACCTTAACATTATTATTAAAGCTATATTATCAATTTCGTTCATCTAATCATTCCTATGTTTTCTATAACCTAGTCATATCAAGGGTTATAGAGGTATCAAAGTTTTTTGCCATACTGGAGTTGCAGTCAGCCACTTAACGCACATTGTAAATCAATCATGAAAAGGGCTTCTATCGGGGTTTTATTTCAAAATCAAATCCCAACACATCAAGTATATGTAACATCTCAATGTGTCTCAATGACCCCCTAGAGAGCTTACCTGAGAGGTTTGCACGGCTCTCTTTTGCATAGTATCTCTCATTAAGCTCTATTGCGAGCTTCTCCAGTGTATAGCCACTTTCAGCTAGCAAGGCTTTTACCTTGCGTTTTAGCTTCTCTGTGTCCTTTTGGTCTAATTCTTTTGCAAGTTCTTCTCTGTTATCTGTCATATATATTACCTCAATTATATAGTATCTTGTTTGCTATACATTGTCAATGAAATTATTAACAAATGTAACGGATAACTTAATTAAACACTTGACATTGTTAATTGTTTGCTATACAATGTTAATGTAATAGAGAACAAACGAAAGGAAAAACATCATGACAACTACAGTAATTATCACATCAAACCTTGAAAACGAAATCAGAGACATTCGCACATTGGAAGCAAAAATTCAAGAACTTGATGAGCTTAAAAAGGAAAAAGAAGCTCTTATCAAGTCTGTACTTGATGAAGCAGGAGTTGAAGAACTACAAATTGGAGCATTTACAGTAAGGTTTCAAAACATTGTTAGAAATAACTTTAACACTACGGCATTCAAAAAGAAGTATTTAGAGCTATATAACGCATTCATCAAACAAAGCAATTACAGGAAATTTACAATTGTGTAGGGTTTACCCCCCTACACACTTTCAAAGGTATTACACGGATAAAGGAATAGAACATGGACACATTAGACATCATAGCACTAATACACAATACATACGGGCTTATGATAGCCCTAAAAGATAGCATTCTAGGCTTAGACAGCACAAAGCACGACAAACGAGGTTTAACGGGGCTTGTTGCTCTCTCAGAGACCATAGAACAGAACTTATACAACATCAAAGTTGAAGTTGAAGCACTCATCAACCTACATTAAAAACGACCATATAATTTACATAAAATCATACAGTGAAAAGGTCTGAAATACATTTATGACATCTATACAGTATAAAGCAGTATTTGACCTTTTCATTGATAGCACCAAAGGACATGAGACATGAAGACAAAAGCATTTATAAGAGTATCAACAGTTTTACAAGACACTGAGAAGAACAAACTAGATATATTGCAGTTTGCAAATCGCATGAAGTTAGGACAAGTAGGCTTCATTGAAGAACACTGCTCGGGCTGTAAGGACTACAAGAAAAGGAAGCTAGGTGCATTGCTTGACTCAATGGGCAAAGGTGATGTGTTGATTGTGCCCGAACTGTCAAGGATTGCACGGTCAATAACACAGATACTGGAAGTAATAAAGATTACAAAGGACAAAGGAATAATACTGTACTCTATCAAAGAGGGTTTTGATAATACAGATAACTCAATAACATCAACCGTTACAAGTACAATCTTTGCCCTTGTTGCTCAAATCGAAAGAGAGCTTATAAGTTTAAGAACTCGTGAAGCACTACAGGCAAGGAAAGCACAGGGGATAAAGCTCGGACGACCAACCGGCAAGGGTAAATCAAAGTTAGATGAGCATACAGACGACATCATCAAATTGATTAACTTAGGTGTTCCTAAAACCTTGATTGCAAAGCAATATAAGACTACTACAGGTAATTTATACAACTTCTTAAATCAACTTAAAGAGTCTGCTTAGACTGTTATATACTTTCGTTTGTTGAAAGACCTCAGAAATGCTCTGAGGTCTTTAATAATGATTTAATCTATAACTGTCAGACGAGTTTTGCCTTGTCGTTCTTGCATAATAGACCTATACTCAGGTCGA
Source organism: uncultured Candidatus Melainabacteria bacterium (assembly GCA_947090755.1). GTDB lineage: Bacteria > Cyanobacteriota > Vampirovibrionia > Gastranaerophilales > Gastranaerophilaceae > Gastranaerophilus. Next base: position 2,906 of record CAMUPF010000027.1, read on the forward strand.
TATGTGTTTTTTCTGTACTCTCTCCAACTATAGGTTTGACCTACTTTGTCATAAGCACCATAGCATTTCCCACCTATTAAGCCTTGTGAATTGGTGTTTACTTTTTCATCAAGAATACAAGGAATACCGTTACTTGTTCCAAGACCAATATAATAATGTGTGTCAGAAGCTGATAGTGTAATCATTTGAGCCGTATAGGATTTATTTGCAACAGGGTCATAGACCTTGTATGTATAGTTTTCAGCCATTGCCATGCCTGATGTAAACATCATCATTAGTCCTAATAATACTGTAAGTGTTAATTTCTTCATTATCTTATCTCCTTTTATCTTTTAGTATGAAAACTTATCTCTATAATTAAGCCCACCATTACAATAGGTAGCTCTAACTTCATTCTTCCCATTAGCTTTAAAGATAGAATAGTCAACTCTACATCCTGCTCTTCCGTATGCTTCATGTTGTTCTTTAATGTAATTGTAATATTGATTAAAGCCTATTGCGTTGCTTATCATATAAACATCTGCTCTACATTCATATTTCTTGATATCTTTGTCATATTTAATTGGCTCAGGGTTAGAAAACTCTATATTTTCAACAAGTCCTTCTTCGCTCAATCGTCTATATCCTAAGTTATTACTTTTAAAGATATCTATCACTTGACTTTCAGCAAATTTACTGTCACAGGTTGGTAAATTCACAGTTTCATTGATTTTACTTCCAATACCAATAACAACAAAAAGCCCTGTAATACATATAAATACAGGCACTACTATTCCTAAAGGCAATAAAGAAGTTAGTCTATATAAGGAACTTTTAACTACATTGAAGCATGATATTAGCTTGCTTCTGTCAGATATAAACACTACAATGTAAGCTAAGATATGCAAGATTATTGCAACAATAGCTACATGAACAAACATAAATATTAGGTGTAAAAAGTTCAACCCCTCATGAATGCTATCTGCAACATAAATTGTAAGTCTAAATATCAAGAACAGTAGTGACACAGAATGAGATAAGCTTAATACCAACTTTCCAACAGTATTGTACATTGTTTCATATAGTTTGAAGAACAATAATGTACTGCATGATATTGTTAGTATCGGACAAATAATCATTATTGGACTTAACAAAAATGATGAAAGTCCACATATACTTGGATACTTAAACTCAAAGTAAAAGTATATGCTTATAGTTATTATTGATAATAGCACAGAGCCTATATATAAAATAGGATATTTTAAGTCTTTCATATCCTTTTCATTCAATTCTTTCATTGTCTATCAACCTCCAGACTCTAACATAAGTAACATGAATATTTCGCCTATTACAGGTAACAATGCTAATACAATTATGATAGTTATAATGGCAACTATTGTTTTCCATACAGTTTTTAGACAACCGTCATTGTCATTCTTAACAGTAGTTTTCTGAGGAGTTCCGTAATAGGCTTCGCATAGCTCATTATATAGCTCATTTTCGTCTTTTTCATTTTGACTTTGATGATTTAAGAATTCCCCACAGTGCTTGCACTTAATTGCACTAGCCTTTATATCTTCCCCACAAAATGGGCATTGCTTTAATTCTTCATCAGCCATATTCCTATTCTCCATATTTTCGTAGGATACATTCCCACCTTTAGAACAATAGTAACACAAAAATACGAAAAGTATCCTATTGTCTACGATTATTTAATAAATCTATATCCTGTATCACTGTTTAATAAATCCTCATAATTCAATAGAATTAGTAAGAGGATAGGTCATGACTAACAGTAAAAACAGTTTCGGACAGAAGCTAAAACAGATAAGAAAAGCTAAAAACCTTACACAGGCTCAACTTGCAGAGCTTGCAGGTGCTAATGAAAAACACATTTCAAAGATTGAAACAGGTGTATACTTCCCCACATACACAACCCTAACAAAGATATTACAAGCACTTGACCTCAGTATTGAAGATGTAGGACTCAACCTTGAACATGTTACATCTAAAAATAGTCCTTTTTATACAAAGGCATTACAGATACTTAATTCAGCAACATCAGAGCAAGAACTTGAATATTACTACAGTCAACTCAAACAAGCACAAAAGGGAATAGATATACTAAAAGGTTAGTTTAAAACATTCAACGAGAGGACACTCACAGGCTCATTAAGCTGTTTTAATTGTAAAAGACACACTAAGTCTTATGTAACAAAATTTTAAGGTCTTAAAAGGGGTAATATTTTACATCAAAGGATTAGGTAAAGAGGGGTAAGCACAGACAGGACAAAGGACACAAGGTTATTTATTTAAGTATTGTAAAACAATTAGTTATTACAATAGATATTAAGGGATAAGTCCTATCATGATACTTTCAACCCTAAAGCCATTCTCATATTGTAGTATTCCTGTGTTGACTCTTTCATCACTAACACAATTCTCTGATAGATGTTGCTTACAGTGTTATTCTGTGTTAAGTTATTCTTGTCGAAAAGTTCCAAAGGTTGGAGTTTCACGACACCATAAAAAAGAGGTCATTTGACCTCTTTTTTATTTTCGTGTTCAAGAAGTTTTATTTTTTTATCTATGCCGCCGGCATAGCCTGTGAGGTTTCCGTTTTTGCCTACAACCCGATGGCACGGAATTATTATTGAAATAGGATTATGCCCGACCGCTCCCCCAACAGCCTGTGCTGACATCGGTTTACCAAGTCGTTTTGCAATTTCGCCGTATGTCGTTGTCTGACCGTAAGGGATTTCACAAAGAAGTTTCCAGACGGTTTGTCGAAACTCGTTTCCGGCAGGCGCAAGCGACAGTTCTGAAATTTTAGGATTTTTACCTGCAAAATATCTGTCCAGCCAGTTTTTTACATTGGAAAATATTGGCAAAGTGTCGTTTTCGGTCATTTCTTTTACAGTAGAGGCAAAATATTTCTGGCCCTCAAACCAGACGCCGACAAGGTTTGAACCGTCTGAACACAGGGTGATATTTCCAAGTGGTGAATTATAGTCCGTTTTATAAAACATATTACATATAATCAATTTTGTAACTTGAGAGAGCGCGCTCACCTGCTATTTTCATTTTTTCAAAATCAGGTGTACGCCCAAACCAGATTTTTTGTGCTGCAACGGCCTGCGCTACAAGCATATCAAGCCCGCTGATTGTGTGTAAACCTAAATGGCGTGCGTTTTCAAGCAACACTGTTTCTGTCGGGTTGTAGACAATATCGTATACGGTTGCGTCTTTAGGCAATGTTTCTAAAACTTTTCCGGTAACCGGAGTTTTGTCTGCAGAATGGCCTTTCATCCCGATTGGGGTTGTATTGACAAGCAGATTTGTTGTTGATAAATCTTTCAAGGTTTCAATCTGGTTGAGTGTAATTTCGGTTTGCGGGGCCAGTTCGCGGAAGAATTTAACAAAATCCAGCGCGTTCGGGATGTTGCGTGTGTAGAAGTTGATTTTTTTTACACCGAGTTCTGTGCAAGCGACAGTAACTGCGCGAGAAGCCCCTCCCGTTCCTAATATCGTAACTTCTTTACCTTCAAGTGAGGGTGGAAGAGGGGACTTGAACCCTGTAATATCGGTGTTGTAACCGTAAATGGTTTTGTCCGGGCCGATTTTTATTGTGTTGATGGCGCCCGCAAGATCAGCGTTTTTATCGACTTCATCGACGAAGATTGCAATTTTAACCTTTAGCGGAATTGTCACATTGACGCCCGCATAATCGTTGATTTTAAGGTCGCGGATGCGGTCAACAAGGTTTTCCGGCGCGGTTTCGAGGATTTCGTATTCCGCGTCAATCCCGAGGCTTGCAAATCCGGCTTTGTGGATTTGCGGCGAAATTGAATGGCCTATCGGATAACCTAAAATCGCAAATTTAAGCATTTTCACCTTCTTCTTGTTCAAGCGGGATTAATTCCTGTTTGTGGTGGCATTCTCTGTTTGAACAGGAGATTATTGTGCCTTTTTTTGAGGCTTTTTTAACGATAAGTGAGCCGCATTCAGGGCAAACATCGCCTGTTGGTTCATTCCAGAGTGTAAAATCACAGTTTGGATATTTGTTGCAGCCGTAGAAGATTAACCCGCGTTTTGATTTCTTTTCAATAATTACTCCTTCTCCGCATTTCGGGCATTTAACGCCGGTTGATTTGCGGTAAGGTTTGCGGTCTTTGCATTCTGTGCATTCTGTATATTTGCCGTACGGGCCGGTCTTGAGAATAAGCGAACCGCCGCATTTTTCGCATTTTTCATCAAGCGTTGCGGGTTCGTTAGTCGGCTGCCCTTGTGATTCCATTTCTGTCATTGCGTTAAGTGAAAGAATGGTTTTGCACTCAGGATAGCCTGTGCAGCCAAGGAATTGCTGGCCGAAACGGCTTGTACGAAGTGCCATAGGGCGTCCGCAGTTAGGGCAGGTTACTTTCGTTTCGATTGTGATTCTGCCTGTATCTTTCTGGGCCTCCGCTACGACCGGCATAAATCCGTCGTAAAATTCCTGTAAAACCTTGTTCCAGATGGCCTTTTTCTCGGCGATTTTATCCAGTTTTGTTTCCATTCCGGCGGTGAATTTGTAATCCATAACTTCTGTGAACTGCCGGACAAGCTGTTTGCATACTGTTCGTCCGAGAAGCGTTGGTGCAAGTGCTTTTTCAAGTTTCTCAACGTAGCCGCGGGTTTGAATTTTAGTAATGATTGAAGCATAAGTTGACGGACGTCCGATTCCGTGTTCTTCAAGCGCTTTTACCAGTGTTGCTTCTGAATATCTTGGTGGCGGCTGGGTAAAGTGTTGTTTTGGATTGACTTTTTTGAGAGTTAATTTATCGCCTTTGTTCAAGTCCGGCATTTTGTTTTTAGAATCGCCGTCTTCTTCTTCGGCGTCGTTGTAGAGTTTTAAGAAACCATCAAACATAATTTTGCTTGTGCTGGTTCTAAGTGTGTAGTCACCGGCTGAAATCTCAACGGCTTTGTTGGCAACGACTGCACATTCCATCTGTGAGGACATAAATTTGTTCCAGATGAGTTTGTAGAGACGGTATTGTTCGTTTGATAAATATTGTTTAATACTGTCAGGTGTGCGCTCAGGATATGACGGACGGATTGCTTCGTGGGCGTCCTGTACGTTTTGTTTGCCTTTAACATAGCTGTTGGGCGTTTGCGGGTAATATTTTTCTCCGTAGTTGTTCAGGATGAAATCTTTAGCCGCGGCCTGCGCGTCGTCGGAAATACGAACACTATCTGTTCTCATATATGTAATAAGCCCGACGGAACCGTTTTCAAGTTCAATACCTTCGTATAATTTCTGTGCGATTTGCATTGTTTTTTGAACGCCGTAGCCGAGTTTGGAGCTGGCTTCACGCTGTAAGGTTGAAGTAATGAAAGGTGCGGTTGGCTTGCGCTTGGTTTCTTTGTTTGTAACTTTCGAAACTTCATAACCCTGATAATTGGTGAGGTATTCGACAATAGCGTCTGCTGCTTCTTTGTTCGGAATTTCGACTTTTTTATCTTTGTATTTTGTGAGTTCAGCGCTGAAAAGTTCTCCTGATTCTTTTGCTAAATCTGCCGCAATAGACCAGTATTCAACCGGTACAAATGCTTCAATTTCTTCTTCACGCTCACAAATCATACGGAGCGCTACAGATTGGACGCGGCCGGCTGAAAGGTGGCGGTTGCCCAGTTTTTGCCATAGAATAGGGCTTAATTTGTAACCTACGAGTTTGTCTAAAATCTGGCGTGTTTGCTGCGCCTGAACCATATCCATATTAATTGTACGGAAGTTTTCAACCGCGTGTTTAACGGCTTTTGGTGTGATTTCGTTAAACTCGATTCTAAAAATTTTGTCTTCCGGTACATCCAAAAGCTGGCGTACATGCCATGCAATCGCTTCTCCCTCACGGTCAGGGTCGGATGCAAGATAAACTTTGTCCGCGCGTTTGGCAAGTTCATTTAATTTTTTTACAACGGCTTTTTTTTCGGGGATAATTTCAAAAGTAGGTTTAAAATTATTGTTGACGTCAAAACCGAGTGTATTTGTCGGCAGATTCCGAACATGGCCGTAACTGGCTTCAATCTGGTAGCTGTCGCCGAGAATCTTTTTAATGGTTTTTGATTTTGCAGGTGACTCGACTATCAGTAATGCTTTTTCTTTTTTAGCTGTCTTTTCTTTTGCGGGTGCTTTTTCTGCCATTGTGTCGTTTTCTAAACCTCTCTTTTATACCTGTCGCCGTCGACTTTTTTAATTATCCCTTTAAGTTCTAACAAAGTCAAGTTCGTTAAAAGGGCTTCAATATCCATTTTAGTGGATTGTTGTAGTTCGTCAAAATTCTTTTCTTCGACCTCTAATAAAGACAAAATATTCGTTTCATCTTCCGATAAATCGATTGCTGATTTAAAGTCTAATGTTCCCTGTTTTTGAGTTTCCCAGCCTAAAGTGTTCAAAATGTCTTCAGATTCAGTGACTAAAGTTGCGCCGTTTTTGAGAAGCCGGTAAATTCCTTGCGTGTTCGGGTTTGTTATCAGGCCCGGAATGCACATTAATTCTCTGCCCTGCTCAAGCGTCAAGTTTGCGGTTATTAACGCACCGCTTTTGAGTGAGGCTTCGGCTACAAGTGTTCCGTAGGATAAGCCGGAAACAATCCGGTTGCGCTGCGGAAAACGGTATTTCAACGGCTCAAAGGTCGGGTAGTACTCTGTAAAAATAACGCCGTGTTCGCGCTCAATTTCTTCGTATAAATGTTTGTTGGAAGCCGGATAAGTATAGTCAAAGCCGCTTGCAATGACTCCGATTGTTTTCAGACCGTTTTCAATCGCTATAGAGTGCGCGGTTGTGTCGATACCGGACGCTAAGCCTGAAACAATAGTAATATCAGTATTCTTCAAATCTTTAAGTACGAGTTTAAGCGCATCTTTTGCGTAAGTTGAAGCCCGTCTTGACCCAACAACCGCTAAAGTTTTGTTGAAATTTATTCGTGACAGGTCGCCTTTGTAATACAAAACCGCAGGCGGATTGTAAATCTCTCTAAGCATTTGCGGGTAATTTTCGTCCTCAAATGTCAGAAATTTAATCCCGCGTTTTTCAACTTCCGCAAAGACTTTTTCGATATCAAGATTTTTGCGTGCGGCAATAAAGTTTTCAGCCTTTTTGACGCTAAGGCCGTCGATATTTTGAAATTCCCGTTCATTTGCCTTGTAAGCAGCTTCTATGTCGCCAAAATAATTGTACAGGCGCAAAATGAATGCACTGTCGATACTTTCTATTGATGAAAATGCTATCCAGAACCTATTAGACAGCGCAGCCATGCTCGACCCGCGGTTCAGCGGGGCGGAAAGTGGCGGAGTACTGCTTTTCTTATTTTTCAACATGAGTTTTTTTAATTCTTTCTACAAGTGCTGTGATTTTTTCTTTTTCCTCATCAGGGATTTCCATTGTTAAATAGTCTTCAAAGTACTCAATGGCATCCTCATAATCCCCGCGCGCAAGGAAAAGAATCGCGACTTTTTTATAAGGCGGAATAAAATCTGATTTTAACGCAATAGCTTTTAAATAATTCGACATCGCCTTGTCGATTTCATTGTTTGCTTCATAGGCTTCAGCAAGGTAGAAGTGAACCCATTCGTTGTCTTTGTAATTCAAAACATTTTCAAAGTTTTCGATCGCAACATCGTAGTTCCCGAGTTCAAAGTTTACTTTTGCAAGGTCGTAATATGCGTCGTAGTTATCCGGTTGTTCATCAAGAATCTTGTATAATTCATCAATAGCAAGGTCTAAACGTGCGTCTTCCATATAAAAACGTGCAAGATAGTGGCGCAAAACCATATTATCAGGGATTTCGTAAATTCCCTGTGAAATCAACTGGATTCCGCTGTCGATGTCGCCTTGTTTGTAATAAATATCAGCAAGGTTTACATAAATCTGAGGGATTTTCGGGTTCAATGACTGGGCTTTTAAATAATTCTTTTCTGCTTTTTCGTTGTGGCCAAGCTGCATGTAGCAGGTCGCAATGTTGTTATAAATTTCAGCGTTGTCATCACCTGTTTCTAAAATTGAAGAAAATATATCAAGTGCTTTTTGATATTCTTTTTCGTTATATAGTTTTAATGCCTCTTCTACTTTGTTTGTCATTTTCTACCTCATAATCCCAGACCCATATCGGAATCGTTATGTTCTGTAATATTTTTGATAACTGTTCTTGTGTTGCCCTCAGCCTTAAAGTTTTTCGGGTTAGTTGTCATCATTATTTTATCGGCAAAGATGGTTCGCATACCCTGAGTAATGCTTGAACGGCCGACAAAATAAATTTGTCCCGGTTTTTTAGTCACTTTATCGGGATAAATTACAATTTTAGGCCCTTGCGCAAAATAATCTTCATAATAAACTTTTACACGGCCGGTAGCGTTGAAAAAGTTTGTTATCTGGTTAAATTCCTGTCTGTCAGAATATAGGTTCAAAATTTTGCCGTCTTTGTTTACGGCTTTAGTGTTAGTGCGGCCGGTAGCAACAAAGTAATTGGTCGCCGCACTGTAGGTGATTTTGTCAGCATGAACTTCGTTTTCATCGTTTTTAACAATAGCATTACCGGTAAGTTTTATGTCTTTTAAATCACCGTTTTTATCGGTTTTGAATTCTGCGTCGTCTGAAAACGCCTTCATGTCCTTGTAGTCAATAGTAACATTGCCAACAGCAATCATAACCCCCGTTTTGGTATTGTATTCCTGCATATCTGCGTTTACGACCGCAATAGGTGTTTGGCCGTCAAAAATAATTGTCTGGGTGTCGCCTTCCGCTCTTATTGTTTTTTTGATAAGCGAAACCTTTAAAATATTTGCTTTTACTTCACGCTTTTTGTTCGCTTTGTTTTCGTAAGCATAAGGCTTGTCGTAGAAAGTCGCAGTGTCAAGCTTTTCATTGTTAATGACCGTAACGTCTGCGGTTTCGCCGACAATATGTAAATCGTCAATCGTGACGTTTACATCCCCGTCAAACTTAATCTTACTTTCTTCCTCAGAATAGGACTGGTTTTTAGACTCAATCACAAGGTCTGAAGCAAAACACATCAGGGAGGTTAGCCCGAAAACCGCTGTTATTATTAATGCTGTAAGGATACTTTTTTTATTTTCCATTTTTTCCTCTGTTGTTATATATTTTTGAAGTTGTATGTCCTTTGATTTTTATATCTGAATAATCTGCGCTGATTTCGATTTCATCAGCGTTTGCCATTAGCGAATTGTCTTTGGTCAACAAAACATTCCCGTATGCGAAAATCGGTTTATCGTTTCCGCTCCATACGAGTTTGTCAGCGTTCAGAGTCAAGCCTTCTTTTATGACCAGATAAGTGTCCTCGTAAAGTGTAATGGTCTTCTCTTTTGAGTTATAAGTACCTTTAGAAGAGGTAATACTCATAGAAACCTGATTTTCTTTATAGAAATTTGCATGCACACCATTCAGAGTCGCAACTTCCTGTTTGCTGTCGTAAACACCTGTGTCGCCGTAAATTTCCCAGTATTTTTCTTCGTCTTTTGTTTCGGTAAGGATAATACCTTCAACGACAGCCTGCTGGCTGTCTTCACCTTTAGAAAGCTCTTTACGGTTTAACCCCGAGGTTAAAAGTTTCGCGGAGAAGAACGACCACAAAAGGATAAATGTTATCACTCCCGCTGCAATAATATAAATTTGTTGTTTTTTAGTAAAACTCTGCCACTTCATCATGATAATAATATATTAGCATAAAAGTTTTTTGGGGATTTTACTGTGAAGATTTGTAACCTATTGGCCGCTGAGTGTGTCGCTATATAGCCCCGGTCTTGACTAATCAAAAAACATGCTGCATAATAAATAAAAAGAAAGGATTACGAAATGAAAAAGAATGTATTAAGTTTATGCGGGGGGGGGGGGGAGTTTTCTTAACCGCCCATCAATAGCTTTTACCATGGCGGAGATATTGTTGTCTCTAACAATCATCGGCGTGGTTGCGGCGATAACATTACCGAGTTTGACGGGTAACATTAACGAGCGCACATGGAACACGCAAAGAAAAGCGCTTTACGCAAGATTTTCACAAGCAATACCGCTTTTAAACAGTCTTAACGGGTATGCAGACGCTGAAACCTTTGTCACATCAGGTCTGGCAGGTGTTCTAAAAATTAATAATATTTGTGACAAAGAGCATTTGTCTGATTGTGGTGTAGCAGATGCTTATACGGCGCTTAACGGTGAAAAAAAGAGTATGCCTAAAACGCTTAGCGAACTTAATCCTATTTTAACCTCTGTCAATCATTGTGATAGCGCGAATGCTTTGTTCAAGTTTGAACAGGCAGATACTGACGCGGCAGCTTTTGAAACTGCTAACGGTGAAAGTATAGCGATTTACTACAATCCTACCTGTGCTCCTGATATGCAAGAGTCAGGCAGAATATATGTTCAATCCAAAATTTGTGCGCATTTTGTTTATGATTTGAACGGCACTAAAGGCCCGAACACTATTGGCAAAGATATGGGATTTATTACCGCAATTTATCCGATAGACAGTGTTGTAGTAGCGCCTATGCCGCATTATCAGGATGCAGCTGCACCAAACTCTGTAAAATATGATGATGCCGCAAAAACCTGTACCGCTCAAGATGTAAATTATCGTGTACCAAGTGTGCATGAGTTGATGTCAATGTTTGCGTCGCGTGATATGATTGGCGGCAGTTTTTCTACCGGTAACGGCTATCAGCCTTCAACTCTTGTAAAAACGCCTACTGGAGACGGTCTGTCCGTATATCGTCTTGCTTTGGACTATGGTGCTCTTGATGAAACTGCGAAGAATGCATACCGTTATTCGCTTAGATGTGTAAAACGGAATTAAAAAAAGAGCCGTAAGGCTCCTTTTTTTATTTAACTCTTTTCACTGCGGCGTCGATTAAGCCTTTGAACAGCGGGTGCGGGTGTTCCGGTCTGGATTTGAATTCAGGGTGGAATTGTGACGCTACAAACCAGTCGAGTTTTGGCAATTCTACCATTTCAGCGAGCATTCCGTCCGGTGACATACCTGAGAACACAAGGCCTGCGTCTGAAAGTTGTTTTAAGTATTCGTGGTTAACTTCGTATCTGTGGCGGTGGCGTTCTGAAATTACGTCTGAACCATAAGCTTTATGGGCTTTAGTGCCTTTTTTTACAACGCAGTCATAGGCTCCTAAGCGCATTGTGCCCCCGTACGCCTGAACATTCTTTTGTTCGAGCATTAAGTCGATAACCGGATAAGCGGCGTTTTCGTCAAATTCTTTGGAGTTTGCGCCTTTTAAACCGACGACATTGCGTGCGTATTCAATTACGGCGCATTGCATACCGAGGCAAAGTCCCAGGAATGGAAGGTTATTTGTTCTTGCGTATTTTATAACGTTTAATTTGCCTTCAATACCTCTGATACCGAATCCTCCCGGAACGACAACCGCTTGAACATCTGAAAGAAGTTCTTTACATTTATCCCATTCCACGCAGTCTTCGGAGTTAATCCATTTGATTTCGATTGCCGCGTCGTTAGCGAATCCGGCGTGTTTGAGCGATTCAACGACGGAAATATAAGCGTCTGAAAGTTTTGTGTATTTACCGGCAATTGCGACTTTAATTGTTCGTTTCGGGTTTTTAATTGTGTCAACAAGTTTTTTCCAGGTTTCAAGGTTTGCAGGACGTTTTTCGACGCGCAAGAGGTCAAGTATTACGTCTGCCATGTGCTGGTCTTCAAGAGCCAGCGGAACTTCGTAAATACTTTTCATATCTTTGCATTCAAAGACGGCTTCTTTGGAAAGCGAACAGAAGAGAGCGAGTTTGTCTTTTTCAGTTTTCGGTATAGAACGCGATGTCCGGCAAACGAGGATTTCCGGCTGAATACCGTAACTTCTTAAGACGTTGACGCTGTGTTGGGATGGTTTTGTTTTAAGTTCTCCTGAGGTTGGCAGGTACGGTAAAAGTGTTGTGTGGACTGAAACGGCGTTGCCGATACCGATTTCGGTCTTAAATTGTCTGATTGCTTCAATGAACGGTAAGCTTTCGATGTCACCGATAGTTCCTCCGACTTCAATTAGCTGGAAGTCGGGTTTAAACTGTTTAGTTGCGCCGTGAATACGGGCTTTAATTTCGTTCGTAATGTGTGGGATAACCTGAACAGTGCCGCCTAAATAATCTCCGCGGCGTTCTTTGTTAATAACAGTCTGGTAAACGCTTCCTGATGTAACGTTGTTTAATTTCCCGAGGTTTGTGTCGGTAAAACGTTCGTAGTGTCCGAGGTCTAAGTCTGTTTCAGCGCCGTCGTCGGTTACAAAAACTTCACCGTGCTGGAAAGGGCTCATTGTGCCCGGGTCAACGTTGATATACGGGTCGAATTTCTGGTTGATTACGCTGAATCCTCTGGCGCGTAATAATCTTCCTAAAGACGCGGCAACGATACCTTTTCCTAATGAACTTACAACACCGCCTGTAATAAAAATATATTTTGTCATTTTACCCCTCATTAAACTAATTCCTATTAAAAAGGCGGCAAGAGTGCCGCCGTGAAGTTTTTAGCCGCCGATTTTCGGGACTTTGAAGAACCCGTTTTCTTCGTCCGGAGCGTTCTTCATTAATTCTTCTTTTGTCTGTTCGTAGACGACTTTGTCTTCTCTCATAACGTTTACGAAATCAACCACCTGAGTCATCGGTTCAATTTTAGAGGTATCGACTTCGTTCATCTGGTTAACGTATTGAAGCACATCGCCTAGTTGTTTTGTATAAAGTTCCTTTTCCTCATCTGTCAATTCAAGACGGGCAAGTTTTGCAACGTGTTCTACATCTTTTATTGTAATCATAATTTCTCCCTGTTTTATACTATGTTAGCATAAATATTTTTTAAGGATATATTTTATTAAATTATTTTAATTTAAAGTGATTTAGAACTGTCTTTTTGGCAAGAAGCAGCATTGCTCTCATTTCTTCCGGAAACGGAGCCATAAGTTGATTAAATCGAGGTTCGTTTGCAGTAGCTATTAAAGACGTGAGTTCAGGGAAGGCTGTGATTATGTGTTGAATAGCGCGTTCACGTATAATATTTTTTATTTCCTTAGAATTTTTCGGGCTTAATACCTGTCTGAGTACAGGGCCTTCTGTTTCCGGAATAGTGTCTATTTTCAACATTGTTTTGATATCGTCGCAATATCCCTTTGCTTCCTTCATATTTTCAGAAATAAGCTTCAATATACGTGGAATAAATGTTTCAGGGAAATATGACTTGCCCATATCATAATTTTTCAAATATTCGAATAAATCCTGCCTGATTGCGATTTTTTCTTTGTTTGTAAGCGGCAAGAATACTCTTTTGAAAATACTGTCCATTTCTTGTTGTGCTTTATCCAGAGTTCCGTTTTTTTGAGCCTCGTTAAGGATTTCGTCCCGAATATAAAGGATATCGCGTCTTGCGTTCTTTTGAATATATTGGGGTGTAAGCAAACCTTTAGTGCCGGCGTATTCAAATATAGAGAATCTGGTAGCTTCCAGATATGGGTTGTGTTTTGCTTCCATTACATTGATAAGCTGTCGGTTGATATTACGAAGTTCATCTTCTGAATATAGCAGTTCTTTCATATCCGGAGAAAGATTGTCGTCGTTAACGATGCTTGTAGAAAGCCAGAAACGAACCTTATCATCCTTTGTTATTTCGTCGAGTTCGCGGCGGTAAATAGTGGTCAATTGTTTAGGAAGCAGTATGAGGTCGCTTTCGATTCCTAATTTTGATTGGATTCTGATATCAAACGGAGTTTTGATTTCCTTGCCGTCTATTGTGTATGTGAATTCTTCCGGTTGTAATTTTTGCAATTTCGTTTTGAGAGCTTCTATTTGCGGAGCGATAGAAGGTTCCGGAGTTTGGAGCGTTTTAGCCATTTCGTCGTATTCTGCCTGTATCCTTGCATGCTCAAGTTTGCGTGCTTCGCGTTCGGGTTTAAGGCTTTGTGAATATTGAAGAAGGGCTTTAAATTCATCGTTGTTGCCGTCGGCACCGTAGGCGTCGGTAAATAATAAAACTGTGTCGGTAATGGCGTTAGAAAAATGGCCTTTGAGGTCTGTGCGTTCATTCCAGAATATTTGAAGCGGTGTTTTTTCACCGGCGCTGAAATCAATGCCTCCGATGAGTTTGTCAACGGTATTTTCAGCAAGTTTTGTTTGTTGAGATTTTCTTGTTGCGTTAAAATCAATCATTTCCTCGGAAAGATGGATTTTTTCAGTTGCGACAGACATGATGTCACTCCAGTATTTTTGGAGGAAGGTCAATTCTTCGAAGTTTCTGCCGCTTCGGGCTGCGTTTTTCAGCGCTTTTGAGGTTTCACCTTTTGAGTTAACTATAGAGTCGGAAATCTGTTTGATTTCGTGGCGTTTAAAGTTGTAACGGCGAGGTTTTGGTTTTGCGGGCACGGAAGGCTGATGCTTTGCAGCGGCGGCTTTTGCTTCGGCGCTGTCAGCGTCAACAAACTTTCCGCCTGCGAGTCTAACGCGGTTTGTTCGCTCGTAGTCGTCGCGGGTAGCGATGAAAGAGTTCCAGAACGGAACTTCAGGGAAGCGGATTCCGAGGTTGTAGACGGTTGAATGTGAGAAATAAGCGCTTTCGTTTTTGCCTAAAGACTTTTTAGTTTCATCGGGAATTCTTGCGGCCAGTTCGTAAATAGGGTTGATGTCACGTGCGAAGTCCTTATCGATTTCTTTAACGGTTTTACCTTCTAAATAGATTTTTTTAACAAGATAGGTTGTCAAATCATCGCTTCCGTCTTTGAAAAGTGGCTCAGGAACGTCTTGAAGTGCTTTAATATCTTTAATCTTTTTGAGAATGCCGCTTGTGGCGCCGGCGTAGTTGGCAGGTCGAAGCTTAGCGAATTTAGGTTCATTCGGGAAAAGTTCTTTTATGTCATCAACGGTTGAAGCTGCGGTTAAGTCGTCAAACGCTTCCTGAACGATTTGAACCGGTGCGATTTTGCTTCTGTTGGCAAAATCGGCGTAGAGGTAATGTTTCATCGTAACCGGCATGTTTCTTTTATTGAAATCCTGCTCGTAAAAATCTTGCGGTGAACGTTTACCAAAGTTCATATTCCGGCAATCAACATGACGCTCACGTATAGAATCGTTATTTTTGTTTGAATGTGTATAGTTATTTGTAAATGTAATCGCGTTTATTCTCATAGTACGCGTATAAATCCTGTGAATTTTGTTTTTTGCGCGTATATGTATAAATATTAAGAACTATACGTAAACATCATAAAAATAGTGTAACATTTTGTAAACGTATAGTTAAATTTATCTTGTTACGTCATGTAAAAATGTGTATAATTGTAATATGCGAACAATTTATTAAAAAATATACGCATACATATAGTTTGTAATAGAAAGGATATAATTGGATGTACATGAAAAAAATATGTAGCCCAGCGTTTACAATGGCAGAAATATTATTGTCATTAACAATAATTGGCGTTGTTGCAGCAATTACATTACCGAGTTTGACCGGCAACATTAACGAGCGTACGTGGAACACTCAGAGAAAAGCTTTATATGCAAGATTTTCACAAGGTTTGGCTTTAATGCCATCACTTGGCGGATATGGAACTTACAAACTTGCCGGAACTGACGCAGAAGGTAATTCCACAAGCGCGCAGGACACTGCCGCTGAAACTTTTGTTACAGAGGGGTTGAGTAAGGTTATTAAAA
>CAMUPF010000028.1 GCA_947090755.1 uncultured Candidatus Melainabacteria bacterium
TTATTGTCATTGACAATAATTGGCGTAGTAGCTGCAATCACGTTACCGTCATTGACCGGCAATATTAATGAACGCACGTGGAACACACAGAGAAAAGCACTTTATGCGCGTATGAGTCAAGCAATCGCCCTAATGCCGGCGCTCAACGGTTATGGAACGTTCACAGCAGCAACAGATTCTGCTTCCGCCGTAGACACTGCGGCTGAAACTTTTGTCACAGAAGGGTTATCTAAAGTCCTCAAAATAAACAACATTTGTGACTCCGACCACCTTGCAGA
This sequence comes from uncultured Candidatus Melainabacteria bacterium, assembly GCA_947090755.1. GTDB lineage: Bacteria > Cyanobacteriota > Vampirovibrionia > Gastranaerophilales > Gastranaerophilaceae > Gastranaerophilus. Next base: position 279 of record CAMUPF010000028.1, read on the forward strand.
TTGCGGAATAGCTGAGAAGGTTACTCCAATGAACGGAGGAAGTATTCTCGAATTGACGGGCATGAAGCTACTTTCTGAGTTTAATCCTGCATTTTCGATTCAAAATGATTCTAATGCGAATTTTTCATATTCACAATTTGATACAAAAGCTGTAGCATTTGAAACCGTTAATGGAGAGAGTATTCTTGCATACTATAATCCCAATTGTAAACCCAAAACTATTATGAATGCAGGTGTGTGGAATTATACACAGCCAATGATGTGCGCTAATTTTGTATATGATTTAAATGGTAATAAAGGGCCAAATACAGTAGGAAAAGATATAGGTTTTATTACAGCGCTTTATCCGTCGGATTCTGTTGTAATAGCCCCGATGCCATTACCTGTCAATGCCGGTTCTGAAACGGCGGTTGATGGTGCAAGATTGTGTGTTCAACAAGATGCAGAAAGCAGATTACCTAATATTGAGGAGCTTTCTGCAATGTTATATAATCAACATTTATTGGGTATTACATCTGATAATTACTGGTCAGGTACTTTGGATTATATTTCTGAAACAATGGGAAAAGTTTATATGGCAGTTAATTTTGGTGCTTGTAAGGAAGGCCCGTGGGCGTCAAGTTATAAATATAATATTCGTTGTGTGAAACGATAATAAGTTTTGTTGCGGGGCTTTTTGCCCCGCGGCTTGACAATGGAGTGTTTCACCCCTACAATAATTGTTATGTGTAGAATTGGCGCTATAAAATCTAAAAAATATTTACACCCGTCGATTGCCCTGAAACTTATGCGCTCACAGCAAGAAGGACACGATGATTCCGGGTTCGCTTTTGTAATGCAGGATTTGGGCGGAATCTTTGAACACCATAAAGACCTGCCGATACTCTCTATGGCCGGAACCGTCGAGGGCACACGTAAGGCCGAAGATATTCTGCTTAATCTCGGGTTTAAACGCGTTTTACAATGGACGCCGAATATTAACCACCAAAAAGGCCTGAAAATTGAGCCGATGCCAAACTATATGTTTGAAGTCGTTCAATATCCGAAAAGCCACAAATACGCTACTCAGGAAGAAAAAGAAGAACTTCTTCTTGATACGGCGTTGAAAATCAGAAAAGCACTTGAAGAAGATAATTCCGGATATATTTACGCGTTCTGGCCTGATACTTTAGTTTTGAAGGAAATCGGAAGCCCGAAAGATATCGGTACTTATTTCAGTCTGTGGGAAGAAAACACGGAACTTTGTTCTAAAGTTATAACCGCTCAATGTCGTCAGAATACTAATTATGATATTGTACGCTATGCTGCGCACCCGTTTTTCCTTGAAGGGTATACGGTTCTGGCTAACGGCGAAAACACATTCTATGAAAAAAACAGGCTTTATCAACAAAAACTTAACCGCGCTTATATCGGATTTGAATCCGATTCACAGTGTTTCTTGTACACATTGCACTATCTGCACAAAATATTGAAGTGGCCGATTCAGTATTATAAGCACGTTATCACGCCTTTGCCTATTGAAAAAATAGAAACGCGCGCGGATAAAGATATTTTATTAAGGATAAAAGCGTCCTTATCACATCTCGAAATCAACGGCCCGAACACTGTTCTGGGTGTTTTGCCTGATTATAACATGGTTTGCGTTTGCGACTCTAAGAAACTTCGCCCTGTTGTAATCGGAAGAAACGACGATATGGTCGTTATGACGTCCGAAGTCGCGGGGATTAACGAGTTGTTGCCGGATAGAGATTTGAGTAAAGATATTTATCCGACAGAGAATGAAACTATTTTGATTAATGAAGATTTGACGGTGGAAAGATGGCAGCAGTAAAAGTTAACGAATTACATAAAGAAGATTTGCCATGGATTATCGAATACGATGAATCCAAATGTATTCAGTGCGGAAAATGTACGGCTGTGTGTTCTTTTGGCGCTATCAGCCCGTGCGTTGAAATGCGCAAAAAATCCGGCGGTACTCCTGAAAAAAGTGAGTTGGAAAAAGTTCTTGTTGTGAAACAAAATGTAGGGTTTGAAAACCACTGTGTTGGCTGCGGAATGTGTACGGCGGTTTGTCCGAACGGCGCAATTAAAGCTGTCAGAAACCTTGACGACCGTTACGCTATCCGTTACCGTGCGGAAAAAGGCGAGTCTTTAAAACGCGGCGGCCGTTCTAATCTTAATACTGAAGGCCGTACGTTAGATAAAATTAAAATCGGCAGAATTTCGCAGATGACAGACCCGTCACTTGACGCAATCCGCCACACTTTTGAGATTAAAACTCCTTTTGGACGTGTTTTATCTGCGGACAAATTAGGTTTTGACGTTGATGGAAACAATATCATTCAATCACGTCCTTTACCGCCAAACCGCTGGGTTTATCCGGTAATTTTCGGAGATATGTCAATCGGTGCGATTTCATCAAGAATGTGGGAAGCCATTGCGATTGCAACCGCTTATTTGAACGAAAAAGTCGGACTTCCGATTGTAATGTGTACGGGCGAGGGCGGCATACCTGTGAGCCTTTTGAAATCACGTTATTTGAAGTATATGATTTTGCAAATCGCCTCAGGTCACTTTGGCTGGAACCGGATTATTGAAACAATGCCTGAAATGGTAGAAGATCCTGCAGGGATTCTGATTAAGATCGGGCAGGGCGCAAAGCCGGGTGATGGCGGGCTTTTGATGGCAAATAAAGTTTCTCAGTATGTTCAGGAAATCAGAGGGGTTCCGAAAGCTGATTTGATGAGCCCTCCAACCCATCAAGGACTTTATTCTATTGAGGAAAGTGTTCAGAAAATGTTCTTATCAATGAACGCTGCGTTTAATTTCCGTGTTCCGGTTGCGATTAAGGTTGCGGCGTCTGTGACAAGCGTTTCTGTTTATAACAACTTATTACGTGACCCGTATAATATTGTCGGCGGCTTCTTTATTGACGGCTTTGCGGGCGGTACCGGTGCGGCACACGAAATTTCTTTGAACCACACAGGCCATCCTATTACGTCTAAGGTTCGTGATTGCTATCTTGCGGCAGTCCATCAGGGACGTCAGGGTGAAATCCCTCTGTTTGCCGGCGGTGGCTTAGGACAGACCGGAAGCTTTGCGGCTGACGCGTTCAAACTTATTTGCCTTGGTGCAAACGGTGTGTTTACCGGACGTCACTTGCTACAAATTGCGGGCTGTTGCGGTAACGATACGGAAAAATGTAACGCTTGTTCAACGGGCAATTGTCCGGCCGGAATTGCCTCTCAAAAGGCTTGTTTGACAAAACGGCTTGATGTGGACAAGGTCGCGGAAAATATCGTCAATTATATGATTGCAACGGATATTGAACTTAGAAAATTAATGGCGCCTGTCGGTTGTTCAACGCTTCCTGTCGGACGTTCGGACGCACTGATTACAGTTGACCGACACATCGCACAACGACTGGATATCCAGTACTCTATATAGGTTTATTATGGAAAGAATCGAAACTTTAAATAACGAAAACAGAATGTCAACGCAGGAACTTTTACAGTTAATCCAGTCAAAAATTGACGGTGGCTGTACAGAGTTTGAAATCAATGCTTGCGGCCAGCATAACATTGGCGGTTCAAGCTGGGCAAAGGATAAAAATAAAACGCTTCGTTTTGTTTTGAAAAACCCTGGCCAGCGTGTCGGTGCAATGGGTATGAAAGGCACTTCGATTGTTGTTGAGGGTTCGGTTCCTGCTGATACCGGCTGGTTAAATTCGGGCTCTGAAATCGTGGTTAAAGGCGATTGCGGCGATACCGCGGCACATTGCGCGGCGTCCGGTGAAATTTATGTCGGCGGACGTGTCGGTGCACGTTCCGGTGCGTTGATGAAGCACGACCCGAAATTTAAACTCCCTGAATTCTGGGTGTTAAAAAATACCGGCTCATTTAGTTTTGAATTTATGGGCGGCGGCGTTGCTGTTATTTGCGGCTACGGTTGTGAAGATTTGAAATCCGTCCTTGGCGAACGCTCTTGCGTGGGAATGGTTGGCGGAACTGTCTACGTACGCGGCGCCGTTGAAAACGTAGCGTCTTGCGTTGAAATCCTGCCGCTGGCACAAAGCGATATTGATTTTTTAACTTCCGGCATGGAAAGATTTTTATCAAAAATTGACCGCTCTGAACTCAAAAAAGAGCTTACAAACTGGTCTGAATGGCACAAAATTCAACCGGTTGCGGTTAAAACAAAGCAGCAGAGAATGTCAATAAAAGAGTTTCGCGAAACTGAATGGATTGAAGGCGGAATTTTTGGCGAATTTATTAACGACGATTTTTCAGTAAATGTTCTTGCAGGTACCGGAGAATCCCGCTGCCGTATCCCTGAATGGAATAAAGAACTCTGTGTCGGCTGTAATATTTGCGTTAAAAACTGTCCGCAAAAGGCAATTTCATCGGATTATGTTTCTGATTCTGAAAAGTGTATCGGTTGCGGTATCTGCGCCGCGCTTTGCCCGAAATCCGCGTGGAGTATGGTCGATAATAATAAAGAAATTACCAAATAAAAAACGCCCCTATACAGGAGCGTTTTTGTGATTCTTGTAAGCAACAAGTGCCTGTGTCAACTGATCCGGACAACTTGTAGGTTTTGAGCCGCATTGAATACCCTCAAGTTTTGAGATTACATCGTCGATAGGCATTCCTTTTACAAGTTTGCCAATCCCTTGAAGGTTGCCGTGACAGCCGCCCATAAATTGGACATCTTCAACCTTGCCTTCATTGACGGCTATTTGCATTAACTGACAGCAAACACCCTGTGGTTTGTATTGAAAAACTTCTGTCGCCATATTAGTACTCCAATGCTTGCTGTTCAGCTTCTTCAATGGCTTTTTGTTTTTCAGCGCTTGCGTTATTAACTTTCATAACAGTTTTTTCTTTTAAGAAAAGTTCTTTTGCACTAGTTAAAAGCTGGTCTTGATTGTCGTATATAAAATATGCGCCGACAGCCAATAACACAATAATGATTAATCTTAACATATTAATTCCTCCAAAATTTTTACAACATATTTGTAACATTTTTAGAGAATAATGTCAATATTAGTCTAATATTGTAATACCGGTTCTGGTTCCAACATTAGAATTGAAGTCAGTAATAACCTGTTGCGGCGGGGCGTTCAAGGTGTTCATTCCGTTCGGGAACTGGTCGAAACGGCCATACATTGGACTGTGATAATTCCCGAAGCTTGGATACATATTCCCGTTAATAGGCGGTGTAAAACCGGTTATCGCTCCGTTGTTAAAAAATCCGTTCCCGTGGTGACGGTGTGCGTGGCCGGTGCTGAAACCGTTATTAAACCCGTTGTTATAGCAAGGACAATTATGATGATAATGATTGTTGCCCCAGCCGTAATTATTCCATCCGTTGTTTGTCCAGCCGCGGAATTTCGAAAATATACCTGCGTTTGCCTGCAATGCTGTGACTAATAATATCCCCGTAATCGCCAGAATTTTATGTGAATTTTTCATCGCTCAACTCCTTTTCGTATATTTTAAAGGGTTTATGCTTTGCCGATATCGTCTGGAAGGCTATACAAATGTTTAATTTTTTGCATAATTTTTATTTTAATGCTAAAAATAAGGTATGTCGAAGAAAAAAGTTATTGCGTATTTGCATACCCACTGGGACAGAGAATGGTATAGAGAGTTTGAAGTTTTCAGGATGAGGCTTGTCAGGGTTTTTGACCGCACTCTTGATATGCTTGAGTCAGGCCGGATTCCGTCGTTTTATTTTGACGGGCAGACTGCGGCGCTGCTGGATTATCTTGAAATCAGGCCTGAAAAAGAACCGCTGATACGCCGGCTTATAAAAGAGAAAAAACTCTTTATCGGGCCGTTTTATACGCTTGTTGATGAATTTCTTACTGAGCGTATTTGTTTTGAAAAGAACCTTGAAATCGGGATGAAAATCGCCTGTGACTTCGGTTGTGAAGATTTTATCGGATATCTTGCGGATACTTTCGGGCATAGCCGGAATGTTCCAAGACTTCTTGCCGGTGCGGGAATTGACAAATGTGTCGTCTGGCGCGGGTGTCCTGAAAATATACCGGCAGAGTTTCGATTCAATGGTGTCGATTGTGTAAATCTTGTCCGCGGCTATTTTATGGACTGTCTCGAACCGGAGTTTTTGAAGAAAAATCTTGATTTAATCGCAGAAACATCAGGTGATGTCCTGCTTTTGCCAATCGGCGCAGACCATCGCGGAATTGATGAGGATATTGTTGAAAAAATTGAAGCCGCAAATGCACAATTACAGGACTATGAAATTCAATTGGGTTCATTGTTTGATTATTTTAAAGCCGTCCGCGGCCGCTTTTCACAGTTTGAATGGAATGATGAATTACGCGATAATTCAACGACATTTATTCTGTCGGGAAGTTATTCAGCCCGTACGCGCATAAAACAGATGAATGTTGAAGCCTCAAATAAACTCCATTTCGCGGATAAATTACAGAAACATTTTGGCGGCGGGTATACCGCACAGGTTGAATATGCTTATAAACTATTACTCCAAAATCAGGCGCACGATGGGATTTGCGGGTGTTCGACAGATGATGTGCACGAAGAAAACATTATCCGTTACAAAAAAGTTTTGCAAATAGCAAATACGATTGTCGAAGAATTACGCCTTACACATAGCGGACTTGTGAATTTTACAGACTTTAAAGGTGTGATTGAGTACGAAAGCACAGAGGTTGAAAGTCAGGTGGTACGTGAACGTCAGGGGTTTGAAACGAAACTTCTCCACGATACTCAACGAATACCCGTGACAGAAGACTACACGACAATTTATACAAATTTGAAGGAAATCGAGCCGTCTAATGACGTTTTGCAAATCCTCGATACAGAAATCGGCAATTCACATCTTAAAATGAAGATAGAACAGGGTGAATTTAACCTGTATGTTGACGGGCAAAAATGGGAAAATTTTATTGAATTTACACGTATGCGCGATATCGGTGATACTTACAACCACGGATTTGTTGAAGGCGACAGGCCGGAGCGGGCGTTTATAATTTCTTACGACATCCTTTTTGAGGGTGATTTGCGTGTGGGCTTGAAGGTCAAGACAACTTTCTTTGATGTCTTAATCACATTAAACAAAAATTCCCGTCTGTTAAACTTCAAAATCGAATGGGATAATAAGTTTAAAAACACTCTATGGCAGGCGAAATTTAATCTTCCTCAGCCTGTTACAGAAACCTTTTCAGAGGATATGAATACTCTAATCCGCCGTCAATTTGACCCGACGTGGCGGCCGGATGACCATTTGCCGCAAGAGCGTGGCATTGAGGTTAAAACTAACTTTGCTCCGATGCAGAGGTTCGTCTGGGCGCAAGGGTTTGGTGTTATAACAAAAGGCCTGACTGAATACGAAGTCGAAGACAATTCGCTGAAGATTACACTTTTGCGCAGTGTCGGAGTGATTTCCAACCCGGCAAACCCTTGCCGGACAACTCCGGCCGGCCCGCCTATTGAACTCGAAGGCGCACAGCAGCTTGGACGTAATATTGCAGAATTTTCTATCGGCGTATTCTGTCTTGATCAGGCTCCGGCAAAAATTGACGAGATTTACCCGCAAGCAGTTATCCTTTAAACGTATGGTGTAAATTCCGGCTGAATAAACTATAATTCCCCTATGTAAGAATAGAGGGGCATTATGGCTGTTAGAATTTTGATTTTTTTACTCGCGTTTGTTGTTATAACAAACCTTATTATTTCCCTTGTGGGCTTGATTTTTGGTGTTAATATGTACAAACAATTCGGCAAACAAATCCTTATTGGTTACGCCGGATTCGGGCTAATTGTGATGATAACGTTTATTGTTATGGCAATTTTGGGGCTGGTATAGATGTTTGATATTATTTTTATAATTATTATTCTCGTAATTGTTTTTGGCTCGTCTATTTTTGATGGAGCTATACGATCTGCATATCGTAGAGATAATTTTGCTAAAATGGACAGAGTTGCCCGCGCTAAAAAGACGGGGAATAAGGATGTTACGGAATCTATTGATGCCCAAAGCCGGCTAGAAGAACTGAAAAAAGATTGGGGAGCTAAATTCAGCAAATTTTTTGAAAAATTAATACTAAGTTTTAATAAAAGAAGAGAGGTTAGAAACATGGAAAAAAATGGTATTGCAGGAGTGGTTACAGTCGTTGTATTGTTTATAATCGCGATTTTATTGTGTAACCCGATTGTGGTTGTAGGCGTTGGTGAACGCGGCGTGAAAGTTACTTTAGGTAAGGTTTCACCGGAAAGCCTTGGTGAAGGTATGCACTTTATTATGCCTTACGTTCAAAAAATTGCAAAGATGGATGTCAAAACACAAAAATACACAACCCAAACTCACGTTTATACAAAAGATATTCAACAAGCTAGAATTTCTTATGTTGTAAACTACAATCTAATGTCTGACAGTGCGTTCAGAATGTATCAGGAAGTTGGTATGGATTATGTTTCAAAAGTAATCAATCCTGTCCTTGAAGGTACAATTAAAGACGTTATCGGCAAATGGAATGCGTCAGATTTGGTTGCAAACCGTGAAGAAGCAACAAGTGATATTCTTGTAAAACTTCGTGACCAGCTTAATTCCAAATATGTTAATGTAACAGCGTTCCAAATTGTTGATATTAACTACTCAGAGGTTTTCGAACGCGCAATTGAAAGCAAAGTAACGGCAGAACAAGACGCTCTTAAAGCTAAAAATAAAACTGTTCAGATTCAGGAAGAAGCAAGACAGAAAGTTATTTCAGCGGAAGCCGAAGCAAAATCAATGAGTATCCGTGCAAACGCGCTTACACAAAACAAAGCGCTTGTTGAATACGAAGCGGTTCAAAAATGGAACGGTATTCTGCCTCAATATATGATGGGAAATTCAGTTCCGTTTATTAATTTGAAATAAGAACATTGAAAAATTTATAGTATAGGCACAGTACCGATACCTCCTACCGCACGACAAACATTTCTGCGTTAAGGTGTAGAAAGGAGGTGAGATTATGATAACCAGAGAAAAAGTAAAACTTGCCCTAGCATTCATAGGACAAGTTTTACAAATGATTTCGTTATTCATATAGGGACTGCGTTGGCGGTTGTTAGCGCAACCGCCTCCCTATACTATTATTATAACATATTGTAATGATTTTGCAAGTGTTAATAAAAAGCCATTCCGAAAGGAATGGCTTTTTAAAAAAATTACTTATGTTTTTTTAGGGTATTTGTATATTTTATTTGCTAATACTATGCCACATCAGCCGGAGTTTCGTTTTTAGGGCCAACGATGTAAGCGAGAGCCACACCTGCTGCACCTAAAACTGCTGCACCGATAAGAGCCGGCATCATTTTAGCTTTTGGTAAGAATTTTTTGAATTTGTCAACTTCGAGGTTTTTCAATGAACCGTTTTCGCCAACTAATTCACCTGCTTTTGTTGCTTTTACTTCGTCAACTTTTTTGTCTAAGATTGCTTTTTTATCTTCAACTAAAGCTTTCAATTTTTCGAGAGCAGTACCGTCTTTTTTAGCAGTTGCATTTTTGTAAGCTTCTGTGCCTTCAAGGTTTTCTGCTAATTTATCAGCGTAAGCAGCTTTTTTAGCATTTCTTTCTGAAACAACTTTTTTAGCATCATCTGTTAAAATTTTTGCGCGTTCGTCGTTTAACGCTTTTTTAGCGGCTACAACTTTTTCATCTTTAGTAACTGCTTCTGAAATCTTTTTATTGATTTCAGCTTTTTTAGCGTCGTCAGTAGCTTCTGCTAATTCTTTTCCAAGACCTTCGTCTTTTTTGTTAATAATAGCTTCTCTTGCGTCTTTACGAGCTTGTACTAATTCGGCACGTTTTGCTTTAATTTCAGCGGAATCATTTATGTCTGTTCTGAGGTTATTGAGTTTAGTTTCGTTTTCAGTCATTGCAGTTTTTTCAGCGTCAGCTTTTACGTCAATAACTCCGTTAGAAACAGCTTCTTCAATAGCTGTTGTTCTGGCAATTTTAGCGTCAGCTTGTTGTTTAACAAGTTCGTCACCTGCTGATGAAACAGTTGTTCTGCCGTCTTCTAATTTTTTGAATTCAGTTTTTGCTGCTTCGTCGCCATCTTTTTCAACTTTTTCTTTAAGGCTTCTGAATTCGTCTTCTTTAAGAGTTAACAATTCTTTTGCATCTCTGTAACCTTCTTTAGTTTTAGCGCCAACGCCTAAGAAATAGTTACCTGCACCACCGACTACAGCACCGGTTAAACCTGCGGTAACGGGGCTAATCGCCATTGAATTTTGTTCTGACATAAGTAATTCTCCTTTATCTATACACTATTTGTTAGTTTTCTACCTGTAAAAAGCAGTTCTTCGCCGCCTGTTTGGCAAACGCGGTTTGCCAATCCGCGGCTCGCTGTCTAGGTCGCCGCTCCAAAATTTCGCTTTGCGAAATTTTTTCGGACATAAAAGATAATAACCTTTTACGTTATTCTACTACAAGTATATTAAAATCCCTGAAAACTAAAAATTGCGCTTTTCAAAAACTGATTTTTACAATTCTTAATATTATCCCTTAAGCCATATCCCATGCCCGTTGGTATCAGGAGTGATTTTAGATTTTATTATTTTAACACTTCAAACTTGTTTATAAAGGGTTTTTAAGGTAATATTAAGATACGTTACGCAATTATTGGGAGGAACGCATGCCGGACAACATTTTACTTACCGTTATCATTACTACTCATAATTTGCTTGAGAAAAATCAGGTTGACGATTTTAATCTGTTGTTACAGCTTCTTGATTTGCAGACACTGGATGAGATGGAAACGATTGTAATTGATAATCAGTCTAACGACGGAACAATTGAACTTCTGAAAGAGTATAAAAATAAAGGATATTTTACTTTTTATTCTGAAAAAGATACCTCAAAGTTTGAGGGCTTTAATAAAGGTGTTTTGCGTGCGAAGGGCAAATATGTAATGTTTTTAAGCTGTGATGATTTTGTTCATGACATTACGGCGCTCAAAACGACAGTTGAACTTATGGAGGCGGAAGAGGCGGATTTTCTTATGTCCACGGCCTATTGCAGACATCCTGACGGTTTTGTTTTCGAGTTCCCGCCGGCGCCTTATAATATTTTTGAGGTGCTTCCGTGCGTGCGTCAGGGGATGATGTTTAAAAAGTCTGCTATTGCAAAGCTTGATTATTTTGACGAAAAATTTAAAATTCTTGCTGATTACGATTTGATAATAAGGCTTGTTATGGCGCGTTGTAAGCCGGTTATTCTGGAAAAAAATATTGTTACCTGTAAGTTTGGCGAAAAAACTTATGCGCTTTCAGAAAAAACGAACGAGGAAATCGCGCGGATATTTTTCAAAAATTACAGAACCCTGTATAACCTGACGGACGATGTGTTAGAAGAAATGATTAATTATTCGCGTTTCCCGAAACCTTTGCTGGAAAAACTTGCACAATACTATCCGCCGCAGGACAAGCAGTATTTTATGGATTACGCAGAACGTATAGAACTTATCAGAACCGAAGCGGTTAAGGCGGCAGAAGCCCAAAAAGCGGCGCAGCAGGCGGAAGAACAACCGGAGCCTCCTCAGGAAAATTCCTTCGGGTTTGGAACTGACAGCGGTTTCCATTTCTAACGGTTAACATATTGCCCTATATCCTTTTTATTATATAATATAGGCAAGGAAGATTTATATTAAGAGGAATTAGTATGTGTAATCAAAGAATAGCTGTTATCGGCTGCGGTTGCTGGGGTAGAAATATTGTCCGCAATTTTTATAATCTTAACGCGCTTGAAATCGTTTGTGACCTTGACGAAGACAATTTGAAAAAGGTTCAGGAACAGTATACAGGCGTAAAAGTTACAAAAGATTTTAATGATATTTTAAATAGTAAAGTTGTTACGGGTGTTGTTGTTGTAACACCGAGCCACACGCACTTTAAAATAGTTAAAGCGTTACTTGAGGCAGGAAAACATGTTTACGTAGAAAAACCTATTTCAACTGTTGCGCAAGAGGCAAAAGACCTTATGGAACTGGCTAAATCTAAAAATCTGGTTTTGATGGTAGGCCACCTTCTATTGTATCACCCTGCGGTAAACCGTTTAAAAATGCTTGTAGAAGAAGGCGTTTTGGGCGATATAGTTTATGCTCAAAGCGACAGGCTGAATGTTAATTATTTCAAAAATGACAGAAGCGTAATGTGGGATTTGGCGCCGCACGATGTGTCTATGATAAGTTACGTTACGGGTAAAGCTCCTGTCCGTGTGATTTCTGCTCTCGGATGTTCTTCTGACAGAAACAATATTATGGATATTACGCATATCGGAATTGAGTTTGAGGGCGGAATGATCGGTCAGATTTCAGACAGTTGGATTACGCCTAAAAAACACGTTGTCCTTCTTGTGCGCGGTACAAAAGCTACTGCAATCCTTGACGATACACTTGCAGAAGACAAGTTAACAATTTATGATAACTTTGTTGCAAGTTCACAGATTATTCATTCAGATTATCTTGAAATTGAACCGCTGAAACTTGAATGCCAGCACTTCATAAGCTGCTGTGAAGAAGGCAAAAAAGCGCGTTCTGACGGCCAAAACGGATATGATGTTGTTTCGATTTTGGAAGAAGCGGAAAGAATGATGATGGGCGATAAAGTAGAACAGCTTGATAAAGTTAATTTTGCCTTATCAAGAACTAAAGGTAAAGGGTAAATGTATTGCGTCAATGGCGGGTCGCAATGTCAATATTACAAGGAGTAAAAATGGCAAATTTTATTACAATTTTTAGAGTATTTTTAATGTTTATCGCGGTGTATTTGATTATTGCATTGCCGCAGAGCGTGACTGCTTATGTTTGGGCGCTTGTGTTGACAGTATTGGCGTTTGCGCTTGACGGCGTTGACGGCTGGGTCGCAAGAAGATTCCACGAGGAATCTAAACTCGGCGCGCTGTTGGACATAATGAGCGACAGAATCGTTGAAAATACTTACTGGATTTTATTTGCCGTTCAAGGATGGATTTCAATTTTGTTCCCGCTGATTGCGATTACAAGAGGTTTTATCACTGACACTATCAGAAGCGCGGCGATGGAAAAAGGTTTCACACCGTTTGGAATGCAGCAAAATCCGATTTGTAAATTTATCACCGGTTCAAGATTTATGAGAATTTCTTATGCTGTTGCTAAAGTTGTTGCGTTTATCGTAATCGTTGTTTCAAAAATCCCGGGGCTTCCGCACGCGGATGTTGTGTTTGAAGTCGGCTACTGGCTTGCGGTTGTTGCGATTGTGTTCTGCGTAGTGCGCGGATTGCCTGTACTGATTGAAGCAAAGGCCGTTCTAAATGACCAAAAGTAAGTTGAATATTGTTTTATATGAGCCTGAAATTCCGCAAAACACCGGAAATATTGCGCGGCTTTGTGCTTGTACCGGTTCAAGCCTTTATCTTGTGGGTAAACTGGGGTTTGCGCTTACGGATAAGTATACCAAACGTGCCGGCATGGATTACTGGCAAAGCGTCGACCTCCATAAGGTTAATACAATGGAAGAATTGTTTGCCGCGAATGAGGGTGCTAACTTTTATTATCTGACAACTAAAACTAAACGTAAGTATACCGAGGTCAAGTTTCAAGAGGGCGACTTTATTGTTTTTGGCCCTGAAAGCAGAGGACTTCCGGCAGAATATGTTACCGATAAAAACGCGCTTACAATACCGATGGTTGAGGGGCAAAGAAGTCTAAACCTTTCAAATTCCGTGGCGATTGTTGCGTACGAGGCTATTAGACAAAATGGAATTTAAACTCCCGCCACGACCTGAAAACTCGCACAAAGGAACTTTTGGAAAAGTACTGAATGTTTCAGGCTCAAAATTTATGCCCGGCGCGGCATTGATATCGTCGATGGCGGCGCTTAAATCCGGCTGCGGGTATGTGTTTCTGGCAACGGACGAAACTGTTATTAACTGCGGCTCGTGGCAGACTTCAGCGATTGTTTTTGCACGTACGGCCTCTATTGCCGAACATTTGAAAAATTCTCAGGCGCTTTTGATTGGCTGCGGTTTAGGAACAGAATTGAAATCGGTAGAAATTTTTAAGCGTACGCTGGATTGTAAGGCTGAAATCCCGACGGTTATTGACGCGGACGGACTGAATATTCTTTCTCAATATGACGCTGATTGGCTTCCGCAAAGACTTATACTTACCCCGCATCCGCTTGAGGCTTCAAGACTTCTGGGCGGTGTAGAGGTTGAGAAAATTTTGAATGATACAGTGCATTACGCGGGCGAAATTTCTCAGAAATATAATTGCGTCACGGTTTTGAAAACTCATAAAACGGTCGTGACGTCACCGGATGGCGAGGTTTATATTAATAATACCGGAAACTCCGGCATGGCGAAGGCCGGAAGCGGGGATGTTCTGGCCGGTATGATAACTTCTTTTCTGGCTCAAGGGATGGAGGATTTTGAGGCTGCGTGTCTTGGAGTATATACTCACGGGCTTGCCGGAGATTTTGCGTGTGATGAACTTACCGAATATTGTATGCTTCCAACGGATTTGATAAACCATATACCGCAAGCTTTTAAGACTCTTTTGTAACGAATTGTAAATTGCTGAATGTTAGAAAAAGCAATTTTTGCCCCTTGATATACTTTTTATATACAAGAGAAGCTCGAATCGAGCAAGAAGTATAACAAGAGAGGTATAAGCTATGTCAATCCCATCATATAATGGCTGGGCTGTTAATACAGGACGTTATATTCCATCCGGTTCACATTGCGGTACTTACCGTTCGTTTGTCAGCGGAGGAGGCGGCACTAATATAAGTATTAATGTCAAAAACTATAACGCCGGTGGCTGTGGCGGCGGTTATGTAAATCCGTTCATGATGGGCGGTGGATATTACGGCGGTGGATACTACGGTGACTGTTGCGGCGGCGGTGGAATCAGCGGCAAAGATATTCTTACCGGTGCGGCTATCGGCCTCGGGGTCGGTGTTGGTATTAAGCACGGTGGTACGATTCTAAAGGGTATTGGTCAGGCAGCTTCTTGGACATGGAACAGTGTCTTGAAACCGGCAGGCTCATGGGTTTGGAATAGCGTTCTCAAACCTGTCGGCAAGGGTGTCGGTGAATTCTTCACACGCTGCTGGAACCTATGTACCGGTAAAGGCTGGACAAAAGACGCAAGTAAGGCAAAAGCTGCGGAAACTAAAACTCCGGAAACTAAGTCTAAGACTGATGAAACTAAAAAAGCTGAATAAAAAAAGGAGCCTTGATAGGCTCCTTTTTTCTAGCGTTGTTCTTCCACCCGTTTCATAATCTCTTCAAACTCTTTCTCATCGATGGTTTCTTTTTCGAGGAGTTCTTTGGAGATTTCTTCGAGCATATCGCGGTTGTCGGTGAGGAGTTTTTTCGCAAACTCGTAACGTTCGTCGATAATGTCTTTGATTTCTTTATCGATTTCGTAGGCGATTTGTTCGGAGTAGTCGCGCTGGTGGCCAAAGTCGCGGCCCATAAACACATTTTCCTGATTTTTGCCGTAGGTCATGTTGCCGAGTTTGTCGGACATACCCCACGCAGTAACCATTTTACGCGCTAAGTCTGTAACGGTGCTTAAATCCTGAGAAGCGCCTGTGCTGACTTTGTCTTTCCCGTAAACGATTTCTTCTGCCGCACGACCGCCAAGAGATACGGTAAGTTGTGCGAGTAATTGAGATTTACTTGTGTGAACCTTTTCATCTTTTGGTCTTGTCCAGGTGATTCCCAGTGCGTAGCCGCGCGGAATTATTGAAACTTTGTGAAGTTCGTTTGCGTCTTTCACAAGTTTGGCGATTAATGCGTGGCCGACTTCGTGGTAAGAGGTTAATTCTTTGTCTTTGTCGGTCATAACGCGGCTTTTCTTTTCGATACCGGCGATTACGCGGTCGATTGAAGAATCAATATCCTCCATTTCGATTTGAGATTTGTCGTGTCTTGCCGCAAGAAGCGCCGCTTCGTTCAAGAGGTTCTGCAAATCCGCGCCGGTGAAGCCAGGGGTGCGTTTTGCGAGAATTTTTAAATCAACTTCCGGTGAAATTTGTTTGTTTTTAGCGTGAACTTTAAGGATTTGTTCGCGGCCTTTAACGTCCGGAGCGTTGATGTAGATTTGGCGGTCAAAACGTCCCGGTCTGAGAAGTGCGTTATCCAGAATGTCAGGTCTGTTTGTTGCCGCGATTACGATGATGTTTGTTGTTTCATCAAACCCGTCCATTTCAACAAGCAACTGGTTAAGTGTTTGTTCGCGTTCATCGTGGCCGCCGCCTAAGCCTGCACCGCGTTGACGGCCGACTGCGTCGATTTCATCAATAAATATAATACAAGGCTGGTGCTTTTTCGCCTGTTCAAAAAGGTCGCGAACACGGCTTGCACCTACACCGACAAACATTTCAACAAAGTCAGAACCGCTGATTGAGAAGAACGGAACACCCGCTTCACCCGCAACAGCCTTAGCCATCAAGGTTTTACCGGTACCCGGAGGGCCTACAAGAAGTACGCCTTTAGGGATTTTTGCGCCAAGCTTAATATATTTTGAGCCGTTTTTGAGGAAGTCGACGATTTCTTCAAGCTCTTTTTTCTCTTCGTCAATGCCGGCTACATTTTGGAAGGTCGTTTTAACCTTGCTGTCTAAAAGCATTTTGGCCTTGCTTTTGCCGAACGACATTGCCTGTGAGCCGCCGGATTGAATGCTTTTTATCATAATAATGAGGAAAATAAAGAATAAAAGCGGGATTAACAGAGAGCCGAAAAGTCCCATCAATTGACTGCCTTCACTCGGCTTCATAACAGAAAATTCAGCGCCTGAATCTTCGATTCTCTGGGTTAATGTTAAATCATCCGGAGTCAGAACTTTGTATTGTAAAACAGGTTTGCGCTTTTCTGCCGGAAGGAATAGCGCGCCTAAATCGTTTTCAGCGGGCTTTTCTTCTGTTTCCAGTTGCTGCGCAGGCTGCTCTATCGGAATCGCAATAAGATAGTTGTCTGCTTTTTCGATAGATTTAAACTCTTTGTTTGAAAGTTTTTCAAGGAATGTAGAGTACGAAAGTTCTTTTGTCGTGGTTGTCGGGCCCGCCATTAAAATAGACGAAACAAACACCATTACAAGGATTGCTAAAATAATGTACATCCCCGTTGATTGATTTTTATTCATTATAATCCCTCATCTTACATTTTACTGATAACATTATATTAAAAACCACGTAAAAAAGGAAGGGGTTACTTTAATAATATTTAATTTTCGGTTAAAATGTTGGTATGGGTAATAAATATAAAAAACTGTTTTCAAATTTATGCTGTTCGTTTTGTAAAAATGATATAACGCGTGAGGCGTTTTCAGTTGTGCGAAAGGATAAGGGCGCTAGCGTTGTAAGGATGGTTTGCCCGCATTGCGGTAAGGATTTCGGACTTGGTATTTTAAAGGTTCACGAGGGTGTCGGCCAGCCGCACGCACCGCTGGAAGTGGTTCAGGGGGCAGAACCGATTACGTACGATGAAGTTCTGGATGTGCACGAATATTTACGTGGTCTTGAATAAGTTTCAAACATGTTATATAATAATAAATAAAAAGAAAGGCAGGCAGGCTGATCCTGTTCTACAATCGAACCCGAGTGAAACTTGGGAGAAAGGAA
>CAMUPF010000029.1 GCA_947090755.1 uncultured Candidatus Melainabacteria bacterium
TCCAAATTTTTATATTTTTATTTTAAACTATGTTTTGATTCCTGTCAATGTTGTTTGCTTAACCTATTTTTTAATGTATAATCTTACTATGAAGAGAAAGATTTTAACTTTATTAGTATTAATAACCCTTGCGGCGCCTGCGTATTCCGTTGAGATGAAGCTTGATAACTTCTTTCACGAAAAAGAACAGGTCGTATCTAAATACGATGATGAATCTCGGCAGGCACGCGGGCTTTATGCGCAGAACAACCTTGAAGAGGCTATGAATATTTTAATTAGTATTCCGGCAGAGTTTCGAACCGCTGAAAACTGGCTCCTTCTCGGAAATATTCAGCAGGATAAGGGTAATATTAAAGACGCTGTTTTTATGTTTGAAAGTGCGATTATTGCTGATTCAAAGTACTACAGAGCTTATTATAACCTTGGCGTGCTTTATTTTAATGAAGAAAAATATGCGCTCGCTCTTGAAAATTTCTTGAAAGCAAAAAAATATAAAAATGATTTATCCAATATTTATTATAATTTAGGTTGCACGTATCTTAATACCGGCGATTTTAAGAAGGCAAAAAACGAACTTTTATACGCCATTGAACTTAAAAATACCGAACCGGATTACTATTATAACCTTGCACTTGCATACAAAAAAATGGGCAACGACAAAAAAGCCCAATATTATCTGGACTTTTACGAGAAAGTTTTATTAAATAAAAATTAATCTGTATCTTTAATTTTGCCCTCTTTTTCAAGAACTTTAACAAGTGAGGCGGTGTCGCCTTTGAGTTTAAAGTATTCTGCAAATTTCGGGCTGGTTTTGATGTTGAAACTTCTGCCGTTTTTGTCTTTTGTACGTGTAATCAAACCTTTTTCTAACAATTCTTGAATATGTTCGTACGCGTTTGAGCGAAGTTCTTTCAAGTCTGACTGGCGGATTGGCTCTTTGAGTGCAATAACTGAAAGCGTTCTGAGTACCGCCGGTTTTAAATCTACAGGGCAAAGAAGTTCAACGATATCAATATAATCCTCTTTTACCTGAATAATATAGCCGTCCTCGTCGTCGATTTCAAGCGCTCCTTCGCGTGAGGAGTAGTCCATAATCAATTCAAGCATTGCTTCTTCAATGTCTTCTTTTTCCGCATCAAGAATGTTTGAGATTTCGTCGGTTGTGACGGCGCGTGCCGTGATGAATAAAACCGCTTCTATTCGTGATTTAAGTGTGTTTTTATCCATTTTTAAACTTTCTTCCCTTCGTTTGATGTGTCTATTACGGACATTATGTTATTCACTCCGCGGTTGAATTCAATTACGTTTGAATCCTCCTGCGCGGTGTGGGAACCCTTAACTATATAAAGGTCTGAGTAAAATTCTTCCTGCTCTAAATCATAATCACTTTCTGCCGCAAGGAATAGAAGCGCAATATAGGCGCTCATTTTGTCCATTCCGAGCAAAATAAGTTCATTAAGTTCTACTTTTTCTTCGTTTTGGAAGAATTGTTCAAGGTTGGCTTTGAGTTTGAGAACATTGTCTGCGATGTATTCTTCGTGTGCAAGGTTTACAATTTCGTCAGCGGTCAAGCGGGCGTATGAGCGGACGCGGTTTTTTGCGCGTTCATGCGCTTCTTTGAGCGATTGACGGCGTTCAAGTTTTTCGTAAAATTCCAACTGGCGAATCAAATCTTTCAGGGTTACGATTCTGTTGTGGTTCAAACGAACGCTGGTGCGGCGTTGAAGAACTTCTTCCAGCGAAATAATGTTGTTTGTCGGAACATAATCGTCCTCAGGATATTCAACAATGAAGCCATCGTCGTCATAAGTAGGTTCGTCGGGCTGTTCGGTAAAGTCTGCGAGTTCTACGCCTTCAAGTACGTTTGATTGAAGTTTGATAAGCATTGAGGCAAAGAGGAAAGTTTGGCCTGTAAGACGCAAATCCTGTGATTTCATGTTGCAAATGTAGGCAAGATACTTGTTTGTGATATCAAGAATATCAATTTTCCACGGGTCAATTTTGCCTTGCTTTGCCATCTCCACAAGAATTCCGATTCCCTGACTTTTTGCGTGCTGCTTGTCAAATATTTCGTCAATATTAGACAGCGCAGCCGTGCGCGGGCCGCGGCTCAGCGGGCCGGAAACGGCGGAGAACTGCTTTTCATTAAATATTTGTTCGCTACTCATCTCTTAGTTTAACTCCGGTTACTCTTGTTTTACCTTTTTCCTTTTGCGTAACACCGATTGTGCGGTGTGCGGATTCAATCATCGGTTTTCTGTGGCTTACTACGATGAATTGTGTGTCTTTTGCCTGTTTTTTAACCATTTCTGCGATTCTCTCAACATTCATTGTGTCAAGGTTTGCGTCAACTTCGTCAAACGCGTAGAATGGTGATGGCATATAGCGCTGAATTGCAAATACAAACGCAAGCGCTGTAAGTGATTTTTCGCCGCCTGACATACTTTCAAGACGTTGTAATTTTTTGTCGCGCGGCTGGGCTTCGATTGTTAAACCGCCGTTTAGAGGATCTTCAGGGTTTTCAAGTTTTAACTGGCCTTCACCCTCTGAAAGCGCGTGGAAAACTTCTTTAAAGTTTTCGTTTATGTTGTTGTAGGTTTTCATAAACGTTTCTTTTTTAAGCTGTTCGTAGCCTTTCATTTTTTCAAGGATTTCTTTGCGCTCTAATGAAAGCGTGTCGATTTTTTCTTTAAGTTCCTGCTGGCGTGCAAGGTTTTCTTCGTAAGTCGTAATCGCACGCATGTTGACGTCGCCCAAATCCGCCATACGTTTTTCAAGACGTTGAATCTTATTGGTAATTTCTTCGATTGACATTTCGACCGGTTCAAGTTTTTCGATGTCAACGCCGGCATTTTCAAGGTCTTCTTTTGCAGACTCTAAAAGCGGTTCCAGTTCGCGGCGGCGGGATTTGAATGATTCGATTTGTTCGCCGATTCTGTCGATATCAGCCTGTTTTAGAACTTTTTGTTTTTCAAGTTCGATAAGGTCATTGTTCAACCCGTCGCGCTGTTTTAATAACTCGCCGAGTTTTGACTCGATTTCTGTCAGTTGAACTTTTAATTCTTCAAGTCGTTCGTTGATTGCAGTGATGTCGTTTTTGTAACGCACTTTGTCGCTTTCAAGCGTAACGTTATTCGCTTCGATATTTTTAATTTCTTCTTTTTTGGAAACGATTACGTCTTCAAAGAACGAAATCTGACGTTTAAAATCATCTTTTTCTCCGTTTGCGCTCATTAATTTAGCCTGTAAGCGTTTGATGTCGGCTTCAACGCCGCTGGTTTTTTCTTTAAGTTCTTTGAGATCTGTGTCGTCGATAAGCTTTTCGATTTCTTTGATTTCGTCGTCAAGAATTGAGATTTTGTCGTAAATTTTGACGTTTTTATCCTCAAGTTTGTCGAGAATGTTGTTAATTTCCGCGATTCTAGGCTCACTGACAGCGATAAAATCTGATTTTTCTTTCAGAAATTTTTCGCTGTTGTCGAAATTGTTTTTCATATTTGCCAGTTCAAGTTTTGCTTTTGAATACTCGTTTGACGCATCGGAGTACTGGCCGCGAATCTTATCTAACTTGTTTTCAAGGTCGAGTCGTTTTTGTTTCAGGTTTGAGTAAGTTGTTTCAAGCTCTTTCAGACGTGTATTGCACTTGTTAAGCTCTTCATCGTCATTCTGGCTGAAAGAAAGCCCTGTGCGTTTAAGTTTACCGCCGGTAATTGAACCTGATTTCTCAAATAACTCACCGTTTAATGTAACCATTCTGTATTTGCCGATAAGTTTTGACGCACATTCTTTGTCTTCAACGACTAGCGTGTCGCCAACGGCATAGTAGAACGCGTCGATGTACATATCATCAAAATCTACAAGGTTAATTGCATAGTCGATAACGCCTTTGTCTTTTGGTAATTGTAAACGTGTCGGCGCAGGTTTGATTTTGTTTAACGGAATGAAAGTTGCGCGGCCGGCACCGGTTGAGAGCAATAATTCAATTGCAACGGAGGCAACATGTTCGTTGTCAACAACGATGTGAGCCATTCTTCCGCCAAACGCTACTTCCATTGCGGTTGAATATTCTTTATCAACGGTTCCTAACTGAACTAAAGGTGCGTGAACCCCGCGGAGTTTTGCGTTCATTATAGTGTCGATTTCACGGCCTAAGTTTTCTTCGGCGAACTGTTTGCGTGTTTCAAGCGCCGCAACTTTTTTGTGCGCAATGCTTACTTTGTATTCGCAGTCGCTGATTTCGTTTTTAACAACATCAAGTTCATCACGTGTTTTTTGCTGGATAGTTTTGAAATCCTGCATTTCTTGTTCCAACTGGCTTACAAGTGTTGTTTTGCGTTCAAAATCACCGGAAAAACTGTCTTTTGACTTTTGCAATTCCGCCAAATCCGTTTTTGTACGTTCAAGTGTTGTTGTAAGGTTTTTCAACTCTGTTTCAAGCGGAAGTTTTTCCTGTAAAAGTTTGTATTCGTCTTCTTTTAACGCCTCAAGTTCTTTTCTTAAGTTGTTGCGTTTTTCAATTTGCAAATCAGAAGAATCGCTTAAACCGGTCATATCTTCGTTGATTTTGCGAAGTTCCGCTTCTTTTTCCTTGATATTTTCCTGAATGATTTTAATTTCGTCTTCTTTAAGATTGATTTTGAGTTTGAAGTCTTCAATTTTTGCGGTGTTGTTTTCGATTGCAGTGTTTGCGTTTGCGATAACTTTCAAGCCGTCATGAATTTGTTTTTCAGCGTAATTTATTGCATGCTCTTTGCGCTCAATATCTCCCTTCAAACCTTCTTCTTTGCGTTTGAGTTCAAGTTGTTCGGCCTCGCCTTTTTCTTTTACCAGATTCGAAACTTCTTCATATTTTTTCTTTAGAAGCGAAAGTTTTTCTTCTAAATCCTTGTTTTTAACTTCTTCTTCTTTACGTTTTTTAGTGAAGTCCAGAATGTTCAAGTGCGCTTGTTCAAGGTTGCGTTTCAAATCAAAGAATTTAACTTTGTTAACCTGACTTTCATAACCGGCTTTTTCTTCGCGTAACGCCTGATATTTAAGCGCGACTTCGCGTTCTTCTTTTAGTTGCTCTAAGCTTTTGTCAACTTCGTTTAAGATTACGGAAGCCCTGTCAACGCGTTGTTCAACAGTGTTTAACTGTTCGGTTGATTGTTCTATCCGACGGTCAAAATCTGCGATTCCGGCGATTTCGTCAATAATTTTGCGTCGGTTGCGCGGAGAACAGTTTGTAATACCTGTAACGTCGCCCTGCATCATTACGTTGTAGCTGTTTGGCGTAACGTTATACTGTTCAAGAATCGCATGCACATTTGTTAAAGTTGAAACAGAGTCGTTAAGATAATAAGTACTTGCGTAACCCTGATTAGTTTTCCTGATTTTTCTTGCAATAGAAAGGTCTTTGCCTTCTTCAACGTCACCGAATGTAACCTTTACATACGCTTCGTTGCGTTTTGTATAAGTTGAAATAAAGTGTGAGAGGTTTTCGGCACGCAGTTCGCCGGCATTGGCAAGTCCGAGAGCAAAAAGCACGCTGTCAATAATATTACTTTTACCGGAACCGTTCGGCCCTGATATGGTTGTAAACCCTTCTAACATCGGAATTTCCGATTTGTTGGCAAATGATTTAAAGTTATCTATTTCAAGGTGTTTGATGTACATAAAAAGCAGTTCTCCGCCATTTCCGCCCCGCTGAACCGCGGGTCGCGCATGGCTGCGCTGTCTCACACGCCACTCGAAAATTTCTTAAGAAATTTTCTCGGACTATCTTAATAAAAATCTCCTATACTAATTGAACACTAACACATGCGGCATGTCAAAAATGTTAAGCATTATATCTTGACTAATCAAAAAACATGCTGCATAATAAATAAAAAGAAAGGATTACGAAATGAATAAGAATGTATTAAGTTTATGCGGGGGGGGGGGGGAGTTTTCTTAACCGCCCATCAATAGCTTTTACCATGGCGGAGATATTACTATCGCTCACAATCATCGGCGTGGTTGCGGCGATTACATTACCGAGTTTGACCGGCAATATTAACGAACGCACATGGAATACGCAGAGAAAAGCTTTATACGCCCGTATGTCACAGGCAATCGCCCTTATGCCTGCGTTAAACGGTTTCGGGACTTTAACTGAAGGCAACGAATCAACCTCCGCAGTGGACACTGCCGCTGAAACCTTTATCACAGAGGGCTTGTCAAAAGTTCTTAAAATAAATAATATTTGTGATGTTGACCACCTTGCTGATTGCGGGATTCCAACACAAATCACTACAATGAAGGGCGAAACAATTAGTAAGTTTCCGGTAAAAATGTCCGAGTTAAATAGTGAAATGGTTGTTGTTTCATGGAATGATTATCTAGGTTACGGATACAGGTACTCACAGCTTGATACTAAAGCGGCTGCTTTTGAAACACAGAACGGTGAAAGTATAGCTGCATTTTATAACCCGAACTGTGCAGCGAATTTTGAATCACGAACAACGATGCAGGTTCAACCGTATATTTGTGTAAATTTTGTATATGATTTAAACGGAAATAAAGGGCCTAATACAGTAGGTAAAGATATAGGGTTTATTACTGTATATGATGCCGTCGATTCCAATGTTGTTGCACCATTGCCTTTAATGAGCAATGCAGGAACATTTACGGGAGCTGAGGCTGCAAATGCTTGTAAAACTCAGGATAGTGAAAGTCGTCTGCCCAATTTGTATGAAACCATGGCTCTTTTTGTTAACAGAGATTTAATCGGTAACCTTACTCTCAACGGAGTTTATTGGACATCTAAGCTTTCTATTGATGGCGGTAATGCAAATGCAACATACGGAAGTATGTCAAACGGGCATACTGCCAGTACCCCTCGAACCGGTTCTGCACTGGTAAGATGTGTTAAACGTTAGTTGAAGGGCGGGAGTTGAAAACCCGCCTTTATTATTTATAATTATTTTATGAAAGAATTTGATTTTTATATTGTGCCGACTCCGATTGGAAATCTTGGCGATATGACGTTTCGCGCGGTCGAAGTTTTAAAGTCCGTTGATTTGATCGCGTGTGAGGATAGCCGCGTTACTCAAAAACTTCTTAACCATTTTGATATTCATACGAAGTGCGTTTCTTATCACAAGTTTAACGAACGCGAAAGAGTAGACTTTATTCTGGGTGAAATCAAAAGCGGTAAGAAAGTTGCGCTGGTGTCAGACGCCGGAACCCCGCTTTTTTGCGACCCAGGGGCAGTTCTGGTAAAAGAATTACGTAAAAATAATGTTTCTATTACTTCGCTTGCCGGCCCGAATGCGCTTGCTACCTTTTTGTCACAGGTTTCACGCGGCGGGGAAGATTTTTATTTTGCGGGCTTTTTGCCAAAATCTCAAACGCAAATGGAGGATTTATTCAAAAAATATGCGGATACAGATTTTGCGTTCTATGAATCCCCGAATCGTATTTTAAAAACGCTTGAAGTTCTGCGCGGTGTCCGTCCTGAGGCAAAAGTCGCTCTCGGACGCGAATTAACAAAGGTTTTTGAAGAAATCGTTGTGGATGATGTCGACGCTGTAATAAAATATTTTAATGAAAATATTCTCAAAGGCGAAATTGCAGCGCTTGTTTTTCGTGACGAAAACTGCGGCGACATCGAACTCGACGGAAAAATTGAAGCTCTTTTGAAAAAAGGTTTCAAAGCAAAAGAAATCGCCGCGATTCTGGCAGAGCTTTACGCTGTAAACAAAAATGAAGTTTACAAGCGTGTTTTGCAATTTTAGATTTTTTGTTGTATAATAATTAACGAAGCCGTATGCGGCCGCGGGGCGGGCGCGAGGGTTAGAATTAAGGAGAGTGAAATGGGATATAAGATTTTATCAAAAAAGGAAATTTGTCCGAATCAATACGAAATTACTATTGACGCACCATATATTGTAAGAAACGCGAAAGCCGGTCAATTTATTATTTTCCGCGCTGGCGAAAACGATGAACGTGTGCCTTTGACTATCGCGGACGTAAACAAAGAAAAAGGCGAATTAACCCTTGTATTTATGGCTGTCGGCTATTCTACAAAGAAACTTGCAGCGCTTAACGTTGGCGAAGAAATCGCAGATATCGTGGGCCCTCTCGGTCAGCCAACCCATATTAAAAACTATGGAACAGTTGTTTGTTTAGCCGGCGGTTACGGCGCGGCTCCATGCTATTTGATTGCAAAGGCGTTCAAAGAAGCAGGCAACAAGGTTTATATGATTATGGGCGCAAGAAACAAGGACTTGATTTTCTGGGCTGATAAAATGAAAGACGCTTGCACAGAACTATTTATCACCACAGACGATGGTTCAATGGGCGAAAAAGGTTTTGTAACTCAGGTTTTAGAAAGAATTATGGGTCAGGAAAAAGTAGATTATGCAATCGCGGTCGGCCCTATGCCTATGATGAGAGCAGTTGCAGAAATGACACGCGGCAAAGGCATCTACACCGAAGCAAGCATGAACCCAATTATGGTTGACGGAACCGGAATGTGCGGAGCATGCCGTGTGACTGTCGGCGGTGAAGTTAAGTTCGCCTGTGTAGACGGGCCGGATTTCGATGCCCACAAGATTGATTTTGACGAAGTTATAAACAGAACTAAAATTTATAAAGATCAAGAACGTAAACGAAGTGAGAATTGCAACTTACTTAAAATGACGGTAAAATAGGAGAAAATCAAAATGGCAGACCCTAAAAAGAAAGTAATGTTTTGCCCGTTGATGAGCGTAGGTTCTAACGTTGATATGGTTTGTATCGAGGACAGATGTGCGTGGTACTTGCCGTCAGTTAAGAAATGTTCTGTCTATATGTCAGCATATAATGCGCTTTTAGACGTCACAGCCAAACAAAAGAAAAGGTAGTTAATACGTGAAAATCGTTGTTTGTATAAAACAGGTTCCTGATACAACAGAGATTAAGTGGACAGAGAATAATACTATTCAGCGCGACGGCGTCGAAAGTATTATGAATCCTTACGATGTGCAGGCACTTGAAACAGCGTTAAAAATTAAAAACTCCCGTGATGATGTGTTTATAACTGCGGTGACAATGGGCCCGCCTCAGGCTGTTGATATGCTTAAAAAGGCTATTGCGCTCGGGGCTGATGATGCTATTTTGTTGAGCGATAAAAAGTTCGCCGGCGCAGATACTTATGCCACAGGCAGAACTTTATCACAAGCAATTGTGGAAAAAGCGGGTGATTATGACCTTATAATTTGCGGGCAGTTCGCAATCGACGGTGACACCGCGCAAACAGGGCCGGCAATTGCAACACGTTTAGATCTCCCGCAGGTTACGTTTGTTCGCGATATAAAAGAGGTTCATAATGACCGCATAGTCGTTCAACGCGAAATTGAAAACGGCCTTGAAATCGTTGAAGTCCGGCTGCCTGCACTCATCTGTACACTGCTTGGTAATGATGAACCTATGCGTGCCAGAGTCGCAGGCGTTATAAAAGGCCAGAATTTCGATGTTAAAATTTACGGGCATGAAGAAATCGGTCTTACGCCTGACGAAATTGGAATTAAAGGTTCGCCAACTTATGTTAGTAAAGCATTCCGCCCTGAAAAACGCAATGATTGCGTTTTTGTTGACACAGTAGAAGAACTGGCGGCAGCGATTGGCGGTGAAGATGTCTAAAGGTATTTTGATTTATGCTGAAGTTCTGAAATCAGGCTACGTTGCACCTGTGTTTTTCTCGCTTGCGGCTAAGGCGCAGGAACTCTCTGAAAAACTTAACGGTGAAGAAGTCATGGCGCTTTTAATCTGTAAAACCGGTGATGCAGAGCGCTTCAAAGAAGGGTTTCAGGCATGTGGTGTTGATAAAGTTTATGTATATGAAGACGAGCATTTCGACCATTATTCAACAGAACTTTATTCTAAAATCGCCGTGGATTTGGCCCGCGAAATCGAACCTGCTATATTTTTAATAGGTGCGACAACTCAAGGCCGCGATTTGGCGCCGAGAATTTCTACGCAGCTTGGAACAGGCTTGACGGCAGACTGTACCGGACTTGATATAAACGAAAAAAACATGCTTGCTGCGACCCGTCCTACTTTTGGCGGAAAACTTATGGCAACAATTTTATGTAAAAATTTCCCGCAAATGGCAACTGTTCGCGCAGGTGTTTTCCCGTTCTTGGAAACTCCGGTTTACAAAGATACTCAAATGATTTACAAAAATCATAATCTTCAAAATTTTGAAACTAAGGCAAAACTTCTGGAGTTTATTCAATCAACAGAAGAGGTTATAAACTCGCTTGATAACGCAAAAATTATTGTCGCCGGCGGCAAAGGTGTTAAAACAAAAGAAAGTTTTGTGCTGTTAGACCGGCTTGCAGATGTCCTTGGCGGAACCGTTGCGGCAAGCAGAGGGGCCGTTGATATGGGGCTTGCACCTGCTTCTATTCAGGTCGGGCAAACAGGTAAAACCGTTTCGCCGGAGGTGTACATCGCTTGCGGGATTTCAGGCGCTATACAACACACCGTCGGAATCGAAGGTGCTAAAAAAATTATTGCAATAAATATAGATAAGGACGCTCCGATTTTTGGCGTGGCAGATGTCGGAATCGTCGGTGATTTAAACTCGATAGTACCGCAATTAACAGAATATATGGAATTAAGAGGAAAATAAATTATGAAAAACACAGTTGTAGTTGGGGCTCAGTGGGGTGATGAAGGCAAAGCAAAAATCACGGATTTACTGGCCGAAAAAGCTGATTTTATTATTAGATATCAAGGTGGCTGCAATGCCGGTCATACAGTTGTCGCAAACGGACAGACTTACAAATTTCACCTGATACCGTCCGGTACGCTTTATGAAAATAAAATTTGTTTTATCGGTGCCGGAACGGTTGTATTGCCGGAGTACTTTGAACAGGAAACCCGTGAATTGATTTCTCAGGGGGTTAACTTATCAGGACTTCGCGTAAGCCCGCTTGCAACGATTACAATGCCTTATCACACGGAGGTTGACGGCTACAGCGAAGATAACGCGCAAAAAGGCAAAATCGGTACGACTAAAAAAGGCATTGGCCCTACTTACACAGATAAATACGCAAGAATTGCGCTGAAAATTCAAGACCTCTATAATCTTGAAACCTTAAATGAAAAACTTGATATTATTTTACCGCTTAAAAATAAACAGTTGACGGAAGTTTACGGTATGGAACAGTATTCGCGTGAAAAAGTTTTGGCACTTTGTGAAAAATACGCAGAAATTTTCCGGCCTTATGTCTGGTTTGACTGGCAGAAAGGCTTGGAAGACGCCAAAAATGAGGGTAAAACAGTCTTATTTGAAGGCGCGCAGGGCGTAATGCTTGACGTTGATTACGGAACATATCCGTTTGTGACAAGTTCAAACCCGATTGGCGGCGGCGCGGCTGTCGGCAGCGGTTACGGCCCGAAAATGATTGATGAAGTAATAGGCGTTGCAAAAGCTTACGTAACCCGCGTTGGCGAAGGCCCGTTTGTTTCAGAACTTGCAAACGAAACCGGTCATAAAATTCAAACAATCGGACACGAATTCGGTGTAACAACAGGCCGTCCGCGCCGTTGCGGCTGGTTTGACGCTGTTACTATGCGTTATGCGGTTCTCGTTGGCGGCTTAACCTCCGTTGCACTTACCAAAATCGACGTTTTTGACACATTTGAAGAAATCAATGTTTGTATCGCTTACCGTGATACACGCGATGGAAAAGTTTATGAAACTTATCCGACCGATGTCTTTATGCACAAATACTTAGAACCTGTTTATGAAACCCACAAAGGCTGGTGTCAGGATTTAACCGGAATCCGTGATTACGATGCACTGCCTGAAAACGCCAAGAAATACATTGAACGTTTGGAAGAACTTTTAGGCGTTGGCATTTCGATAGTAAGCGTCGGGCCGGACAGAGAACAAACAATATTTAGATAATAAAAGAGGTCGCGTAAGCGGCCTCAAAAATTGTTGTTAGAGAGAGTTTATAGTTAAATTTATTTTTTAGCACCTGTTTGGAAGAACGCGTTAGAACGGTGTTTCTCAGGTACCTGTCCTT
The DNA here is from genome assembly GCA_947090755.1 of uncultured Candidatus Melainabacteria bacterium. Taxonomy (GTDB): domain Bacteria; phylum Cyanobacteriota; class Vampirovibrionia; order Gastranaerophilales; family Gastranaerophilaceae; genus Gastranaerophilus. The sequence goes on from CAMUPF010000029.1 coordinate 12,045, forward strand.
GTAGATTTGTACGGGCTGCAGCACGTGCTTCGTCTGCAGTTTTATATTTTTCGGTTGTTTGGCTGCTTTTTGTCGTAGTCTTTCCTGTGCTATCAGTCCAGGTTGCTTTTGCTGTACCGGTGTAAACTTTTGTAGTCGTTGTAGTACCTTTTTTCGTTTCAGTTTTTGCTTGTGTGTGTGCAGAAGTACCGCTGTAACCATTATCAACGGTGTATTGAGTCGGTTTGTATTTATCCATATTAAATTTATACGTTTTGCCACCGAAGGTGAATTCTTTAGGATAGTGTTGTTCACCTACCCCGATATCAGTTGCACCGCTGAGAACTGCTTGTCTGAATGCATTTCTAAATGCCGCAGAGTTTGGTGCAGGTGTACCGTCATCCGCGATATAAGCATTCTGTAATGATGTCCAGGTGTAACCTTCATAAGTGTTACCGGAAATTTTTCTGCTTTTGTTATTAACTTTAACTGTTTTTTCTTCAACTGTATCCGGCGTTGTTTCGGTGATTTCTTCCTCTTTAACGTCGTCTTCTACTTTAAAATCTTCTTCGATTTCTGTTGTTTCTTTTTCCTTTTCAACTTCAGGTGTTTTTTCTTTCTTTTGAGCCGCTTCAAGTTCTTTGATTTTTGCGTTTGCTTCATCAAGTTGTTTTTGAAGGGGGTTTTCTGCCGGAGCAGCAGGTGCAGCCGGTGTTTCTGCCGGTAAGAACATACCAATCGTATTAAGTACCTGCATCCACCATGGTACTTGCACAGGTGCACCAAAAGACGGTGTGCAGCACGTATTAATATTGGTTTGTTTGATTTTTATGTCAACCTTAGGAGCTGCATAGTTACGAGGCATACGGAACTGTCCTTCGCGGGCAGTAGTATGGTTGACATAACATTTTAATGAATTGAAATTTTGTCTTGGTCCACCAACGCCATGCATCTCTCTGTACCTCTTTATACTCTCTTGTATATATAAAGTATATCATTTCTCTAAAATTGCCTTTTTGATATATATTCTCTTTACAATTTGTTACATAAGTTTGTGCTTAAAAGTTTGCCCGTGGAATTTCTTCATAGTAAAATGTTGATGTTATGGTAGATGCAGTTGGCGAAATATTAGAACCTGTTTATGAAACCCACAAAGGCTGGTGTCAGGATTTAACCGGAATCCGTGATTACGATGCACTGCCTGAAAACGCCAAGAAATACATTGAACGTTTGGAAGAACTTTTAGGCGTTGGCATTTCGATAGTAAGCGTCGGGCCGGACAGAGAACAAACAATATTTAGATAATAAAAGAGGTCGCGTAAGCGGCCTCAAAAATTGTTGTTAGAGAGAGTTTATAGTTAAATTTATTTTTTAGCACCTGTTTGGAAGAACGCGTTAGAACGGTGTTTCTCAGGTACCTGTCCTTGTAGATTTGTACGGGCTGCAGCACGTGCTTCGTCTGCAGTTTTATATTTTTCGGTTGTTTGGCTGCTTTTTGTCGTAGTCTTTCCTGTGCTATCAGTCCAGGTTGCTTTTGCTGTACCGGTGTAAACTTTTGTAGTCGTTGTAGTACCTTTTTTCGTTTCAGTTTTTGCTTGTGTGTGTGCAGAAGTACCGCTGTAACCATTATCAACGGTGTATTGAGTCGGTTTGTATTTATCCATATTAAATTTATACGTTTTGCCACCGAAGGTGAATTCTTTAGGATAGTGTTGTTCACCTACCCCGATATCAGTTGCACCGCTGAGAACTGCTTGTCTGAATGCATTTCTAAATGCCGCAGAGTTTGGTGCAGGTGTACCGTCATCCGCGATATAAGCATTCTGTAATGATGTCCAGGTGTAACCTTCATAAGTGTTACCGGAAATTTTTCTGCTTTTGTTATTAACTTTAACTGTTTTTTCTTCAACTGTATCCGGCGTTGTTTCGGTGATTTCTTCCTCTTTAACGTCGTCTTCTACTTTAAAATCTTCTTCGATTTCTGTTGTTTCTTTTTCCTTTTCAACTTCAGGTGTTTTTTCTTTCTTTTGAGCCGCTTCAAGTTCTTTGATTTTTGCGTTTGCTTCATCAAGTTGTTTTTGAAGGGGGTTTTCTGCCGGAGCAGCAGGTGCAGCCGGTGTTTCTGCCGGTAAGAACATACCAATCGTATTAAGTACCTGCATCCACCATGGTACTTGCACAGGTGCACCAAAAGACGGTGTGCAGCACGTATTAATATTGGTTTGTTTGATTTTTATGTCAACCTTAGGAGCTGCATAGTTACGAGGCATACGGAACTGTCCTTCGCGGGCAGTAGTATGGTTGACATAACATTTTAATGAATTGAAATTTTGTCTTGGTCCACCAACGCCATGCATCTCTCTGTACCTCTTTATACTCTCTTGTATATATAAAGTATATCATTTCTCTAAAATTGCCTTTTTGATATATATTCTCTTTACAATTTGTTACATAAGTTTGTGCTTAAAAGTTTGCCCGTGGAATTTCTTCATAGTAAAATGTTGATGTTATGGTAGATGCAGTTGGCGAAATAATAGCAAAAATTAAAGATAGATTAGATATTCTGGAAGTTGTATCAGAAAAAGTTATTCTTAAAAAATCCGGTTCGCACTACTGGGGGTTGTGCCCGTTTCATAAAGAAAAAACTTCGTCATTTTCTGTTAATCCTGCACTCGGAATTTATAAATGTTTCGGCTGTGGTGAAGGCGGCGACGCTATTTCGTTTATTATGAAAACAGAGGGCAAATCTTTTATGGAAGTTATAAGGGATTTGGCGGAAAAGTTCGGGTATGAGCTTCCGGCCTCAGGCGGCGGAACATCTGCCGGCATGCGCGAATTCAAAGACCAGATGTTAAAGGCGTGCGCTAAGGCCGCGGATTATTATACAACTTATCTTTTGCAGGATAAGAGTGCTGAAACCCTTAAGGCGATGAATTATCTATCAGAGCGCGGGATTACAAAAGATATTATTCAGGAATATAATATCGGGCTGGCGTCTTCAAAATACACGGCATTATACGATATTTTACGTGCAAAATTTTCTGATGAAGTTCTTGAAAAAGCCGGTTTGATTATGACCAGCCGCGAAACGGGATTCATTGACAGGTTCCGTAACCGTATCATTATTCCTATCCGTAACGAACACGGGGATTTTGTTGCGTTTGGTGCGCGTGCAATTATGCCGGACCAAACTCCAAAATATCTTAATTCCTCTGATTCGTTAATATATAACAAGAGTAAGATTCTTTACGGGCTTTACCATGCTAAAGACGCTATTAAAGAAGAAAATTCCGTTATATTAATGGAAGGGTATTTTGACGTTATATCAGCGCAGGCGCACGGGGTGAAAAACTGTGTGGCCTCTTGCGGAACATCTTTGACCGCAGAACACATAAAACTTCTTTCGCGCTATACGCCGGCAAGAAGAATTTATCTTTCATTTGACACGGATTCAGCAGGGCAAAAAGCGACTAGCCGTAACGCAGAGTTAATCAAAGAAGCGTTTACAGGACTTGGCGCGATAAAGCAGTTTGACGAAAATTATCTTTCAATGTCCGATGACAAGTATTCGTGCGAAATCCGTGTAATCGCACCGCCTGAAGGCAAAGACCCCGATGAATTCATTCGTTCTGTCGGCGCTGACAGTTACCGCGAATACATTAAGCATGCGCCGCTGCTGTTGGATTTCCAGATAGATTGTATACTCAAAGAGCGTAAAGATATTAAAACACCGCTCGAAAAATCCGAACTTGTGAAACGCGTAATCCCTTATTTACAGGAGATTAACAACCAAATTGTACAGGGTGAATACGTTAAAACCGTCGCTGGTGTGCTTGATATAGATGAAAAATTCCTACTCCGTGAGGTTCATAAGAAAACCCGCACGCAGCAAGACTCAACGTCTGATGTATCAAGAATTGTAACAAAAAATATTACACCCGCTCAAAAAGCGCAAAAAAATTTGTTGAGTGTTTTTTTAGTAGCCGACAACCCCCTGAACTTTAAACAGGTTAATGAAAAACTTCCTGATACCGCGTTTTCGGACGAAACGTTAAAAATTGTAAAATCTACAATTGACAAATTGATTTGTACCGTAAATAATGTAAAGGAATTGATAGAAGAATTATACACTTCTTTTATTGATAATCCCGAAATTCATAAGCTAATTACAGAAATGATAAGCATTTCGGAAACATTTTCAGGTTTAGAGGTTGAGGACGTAGAAGCGCTGATTGATGAAAATTTGGCGACTATTCAAAAAGCTCAAAGCGATGAAAAAAGAAAACAAATCAGACAATCTTATATAAAAGCTAATGATGATGACGTGAAAGCGTTGATGATTCAAATGCAGCTTAGAGATGAAATTAAATAAAGGGGCCGTCGGGTCACCTTTCATAAACAAACCTTTCGGGTTAGTAAAACTAATAATTATGGAGAATATGCATGAGTAAAAAAAGACAAGGCTCTTCATCTATTGTGAACATTATGGAAGATGAAAATTTGGATTTGAACAATATTGATGATGAAGAAGCAATGATGGCCGGTAACGAGCGTGTTAATTACATGAACGTCGATATCAGCACCGATAATATTGAAGATATTATTACCCATAAAATTGAAAATAAAGCGTCTTTGGACGACATCTATATGATGAACGAAAGTTCTGAAGAAGAAGAAATTGACATGGAATTGCCTAAAAGCATTGCCATTGACGACCCTGTAAGATTATACTTGCGCGAAATCGGACGTATTAAATTGTTGTCCGCAAGCGAGGAGATTGAACTTGCCCGTGTTATTTTAGAAGGCGGCACACCGGGTGCTATGGCTAAAAGAAAGTTGGTTCAAGCTAACCTTCGTTTAGTTGTCAGCATCGCGAAAAAATATGTCGGCAGAGGCATGCTTTTCTTAGACCTTATTCAAGAAGGCAACCTCGGCTTAATCAGAGCTGCTGAAAAATTTGACCACGAACGCGGTTTTAAATTTTCAACTTATGCAACCTGGTGGATTAGACAGGCTATTACCCGCGCTATCGCTGATCAAGCCCGTACAATCCGTATCCCTGTTCACATGGTTGAAACAATTAACAAATTGAAAAAAGTTACCCGCCGTCTGGCTCAGGATTTGTCAAGAAAACCAACCGAAGAAGAATTGGCGTTTGAAATGAATGTTTCAATCCCTAAACTTCGCGAAATCATCAAAATCGCTCAAGAACCGCTTTCTCTTGAAACTCCAATCGGTAAAGAGGAAGATTCAAGACTCGGCGATTTCATTGAAGATAAAGAAGCTGACGCACCAATCAAAACGGTTGCTTCTGAACTTTTGAAAGAAGATTTGCAAGAAGTTATGAAACAGCTTTCACCGCGTGAACGTGACGTTTTGAGATTACGTTTCGGAATGGACGACGGCCGTCAAAGAACACTTGAAGAAGTTGGCCAGTTGTTTGGCGTAACCCGCGAACGTATCAGACAAATCGAAGCAAAAGCGCTTAGAAAATTGCGCCACCCGAACAGAAGAAAACGTTTGGAAGAATACGTAGAAGTTTAATAAAAAGCTCCCGCAAGGGAGTTTTTTTATTGACAAATGTCAAAACATGCTACATAATAAATTATATAGAAAGGCAGGGTAAATATGAAAAAACATAGCAATGTCTTAACATGGACAGGGGGGGGGGGGG
>CAMUPF010000030.1 GCA_947090755.1 uncultured Candidatus Melainabacteria bacterium
GGTTTCTTTTGGTCCGGCTCTGTCATTTCTTCTGGAGAGTCTGGCACAGCATGGCGCCAGCGTTTCGATGCGGGCCACCGCGGCCCGGACGCGCGGTCCAATGGCTACTACGTTCGTTGCGTCCGCCGCTAGGTCGGTGGGGCGTATAAATAATACCAAAGCAAAGGCGCGGGTTCCCCCGCGCCTCTCTTTTTTAGAATTTCAATAAAACTTTTAAAGTATCTTTTTCTTTGTTTTTTTCAAATGCTTCGACTGCGTCGTCGACGGAGTAGACCGCGCTAATCAGCGGCTTGAAATCTATTTTTCCGCTTTCAAGCATTCTGAGTGCCGGCGGGAATTGGCCGCAGCGAGAGCCAAGTACCGTAATTTCATCAATTACAATCGGTGCAAGGTTAAATTCTTTTGACGCCGCGATTGTGCTTTTCAAAACAAGAACGCCGCGCGGACGAACAAGAGCCATTGAGGTTTCAAAGCCTGACAAGGAACCTGTTGCCTCAACCACGACATCATAGATTTTTTCTTGTTTAAAATCGGTCAAAAGACAGGTTTTAACACCTTGCGCTTTTGCGATATCGAGTTTATTTTGGTGTTTGCCGACAAGCGTCACATCAAGATTTTGAGCATTGAGGGCAAGAGCTGTGGTCAACCCGAGTTTTCCGTCGCCAAGGACTACTACGCGCTCAAAAGGTTTAATATGGTGTTGTTCGGTAATTTCAAGCGCCGCGGCAAGCGGTTCTACAAAAACAGCCTGTTCGTCAGTTACGTTTTCAGGAACTTCAAAAAGGACATTCGTTGGCATTGTAAAATATTCAGCAAAACAGCCGTCTTTGCGCCAGATTCCTAAAGTATGGCGGTTTGGACAATGGCGGTAATTCTTCACCGCACACCAAGGGCAATTCGGGTCGTCACAGCCGTAACTAATTTCGGCAACAACGCGCTTACCAACAAGCGATTGGTCGTCAGCATTTACTTCTTCAACGATACCGACGGCTTCGTGGCCGAGAACGCCTTTGTAACCCATATAGCCTTTTGTGATTTCATAATCGGTGTTGCAAATTCCGGCAAGCGTTACGCGAACAAGTGCTTCGCCTTTTTGCGGCACAGGTTTTGCATAATTCTTATCCAGCTTCAATCCTTCATCAAATACTACCGCTTTCATCTTTTCTCCTCTGCTATTTTTTCAATATCTTCTTTTAAAAGTCTGATTTCTGCGTCCAGCCTGTGCAAATCGCAGGTTACAGGGTCAGGAATCCGGTTGTGCATAAGATTTCCGTGTTCATCGACTATTGTGCGGTGAACGATTCTGGCCGGAATACCAACTACTGTTGAATGCTCGGGAACATTTTGGATTACGACAGAACCGGCTCCGACACGACAGTTGTCACCGATTGTAATATTTCCCAGAACCTTTGCCCCTGCGCCGACAATAACACCGTTTCCGATGGTCGGGTGGCGCTTGCCTTTCTCCTTGCCCGTGCCACCAAGAGTTACTTGCTGATAAAGCAAGACGTCATTGCCGATTATAGTTGTTTCGCCGATGACGATACCCTGCCCGTGGTCGATAAAAAGCCGTCTGCCGATTCGCGCCGCAGGGTGAATTTCGATTCCTGTAACAATGCGCGTCAGATGCGAAATAAAACGCGGCAAAAAGGGAATATTCCATTTGTAAAGCCGGTGCGCAAGTCTGTACATAATCAAAGCGTGCAACCCCGGATAACAGAGAATGACCTCCAACAAATTATTTGCCGCAGGGTCATTTTCATAAATTACATTTATGTCCTCTTTGAGTTTCTCAACACCGCGTTTCAAGACACTTAGCATTATTTCACCAGTTTCGCAAACTTTCTTTTACCTGCTTGTAATACTAAATCTTCTGTCAAAGAAATCACATAAGCAACATCGGCAATCTTTTCTCCGCCAAGTTTAACACCGCCGCCTTGAATTAAGCGTTTGCCTTCGCCTTTGCTTTGGGTAAAACCGAGTTCAACAAGTAGGTCAACCATTGTTTTGCCTTCAGCGCCTTTAACTTCTTCGATATCATCCGGAATACCTTTATTGGAAAATACATTAATAAATTCTTCCTGTGCCTTTTGTGCGCCTTCTTCGCCGTGGTATTCAGCGGTAATTGTGTGCGCAAGCTGCATTTTGATATTACGCGGATTGACAGAACCGTCTTTCAATTGTTCTTCTACTTTTTTCAAATCTTCATCAGAGATATCAGTCAAAAGGTCAAAGTATTTAACGATTAATGTATCAGGAATACTCATCAACTTACCGAACATATCTTTTGCGCTGTCAGTCAATGAAATGCAGTGTTCAGGGTAAGTTTTAGACATTTTGACAAGCCCGTCGGTACCCTCAATTAAAGGCAAAAGCATAACCATCTGCGGATATTTTTTGCCGTAAGCCGCCTGAATATCACGTCCGAGAAGCGTGTTAAAGCGCTGGTCGGTTCCGCCGAACTCAATATCTGCGTCGATTGCAACGCTGTCGTAAGCCTGCATTAACGGGTAGAAAAATTCGTGGATAGAAATCGGCTTGCCGTCTGCATAACGTTTTGCAAAATCATCACGCGTCATCATTTGCGCAACCGTAACTTTGCCCGCAAGCTGTAAAAGTTCCATAAAGTTGAGTTTGTGAAGCCAATCAGCGTTATTCGTAACTTCTGCGTTAGTAACATCAACGACTTTAGCCATTTGTTCAAAGTATGATTTCGCGTTTTCTTCAACCTGTTCTTTAGTAAGCGCAGGGCGTGTTTCGGACTTTCCTGACGGGTCACCGATCATAGCAGTCGCGCCGCCCACAATCAGCACAACTTTATGGCCGAGTTTTTGGAACTCACGCAATTTTCTCATAACAACGGTGTGTCCGAGGTGCAAATCCGGACGGGTCGGATCCATGCCGAGTTTTACACGCAAAGGCGTATTTGTGTCGTGAGCGTGCTGTAATTTTACCGCCAATTCTTCAATGCCCCCGGGCAAAACTTCTGTACTTCTTGCAAGCTTTTTAGCCTGTTCGATAAATTCCTGTCTTATATCTACCATAATTTACTCTCCTTAATGAGATAATTATAGCATAAACAAAAAAAGGGGGGATGACGAATCCCCCTCTGTCCTATTTCTAAGACAAGATATTTAACAAAAAAATCTTGTAATCATTCTAATCTAATGTTTCATCACCGCCGGCTGGAGGGGTAGAACTTGTCGTTTGGTTTGATTTTTTAGAATAAAGAACTGATTTCGCCGCGATTGAGGCAGGTTTTACAGTTGAACCGTAGAATAGTACCGGATAAATATCTGTAATATCCTTAGCGTCAACAGTACAATCAGCCAACAGTACAGACGAATTTGCACTACGTCCGTAATTTGTAATCCACGCGTCACCGCCGCCATTTTCAGAACAAGAAATCACGCAGTTAGGGCCAGTAGGGCCGTTAACGTCAATGTAACCAAAACATGGATTGGATTCTGAACAGTAAGCCTGCGCAGGGTCATAAGTGAAGACCATGCCGTCTTCAAGCTGGAACATATAACCCTGATTAATTCCGCCGGCTTCACCATTTAAAGCTCGTCCGTTACACAAACTAACCAGACCTCCGCCGGTTTGAATACCGCTGGCCGCTCCGGAAACGGTTGTACGTTCTAAATTTCCACCCAGAGGATTCTTAGCTGTGGCTGTGACCGGATCCGGATTCGTTACCCCCGGAATAGTAAGCGCTGCACCGGATGCACCCTCCAAACAGTTTAATGAAACTTCAGCCGGCATTACAGCATAGTTGGTGATTTCCCTTGAATTTTTCATGTTCAGATTACTCTGAAACAGGTGGAAAAGTGATGGTGTATCAGGATGTCTATCCTCTGTTGTTGCCGCACCTGCATTGGCCGGTGTGTCAAACCCGATTGTAGTAAGCCCTGTCGTAGCACTAAAAAGTGATGTCGGAGTAGGAGCCGTCGCAGTACTTGCGCCATAAGCACCGTTCGTTCCGCCAAAATCATAGCCTTCTGTCGCGTAATTTGCAGACGCCGCCTGAGTTAATACCGTAATACCTTTTTTGAATCCGGTTCTAAATTGTGCGCCGGCAGTATTCGCCATAAATGTCGGAATTGTCATAGCCGCCACAACACCAATTATTGCTAACGCGATTAAAACTTCCGCCAGAGTGAACGCAGCACCTACGCCATTAAAAGAAGCTCCCGCTTCATGGCAATGTAGTGCTTTTGCTTCTTGAATTTTTAGGCTGTTAAGCGCCCCCCCCCCCCCGAATTGGGTTACACTTTGTCGTTTTTTCATTTAATCTCCTTTCTTATTAATAATCATATTATGTACTATGTTTCAATATTTGTCAAGATAAAATTTGTTTATGCTAAAATAAACCTATGGAAAGAATTGATTTTATTAACGCAAAAAGAATTGTAATTAAAGTCGGAACAAATGTTTTGAGAGGCGACGACGGACAGGTTTCAATGCCGCGCGTCTACTCGTTTATAGAAGACATCTCAAAACTGGTCAAAGCCGGAAAAGAAGTAATCTTTATCACCTCGGGCGCAGTAGGTCTGGGTAAAAAGAAACTCGGGCTTGAAAGCACAGCAGGTATGGCGCTCAAACAAGCATGCGCCGCTATCGGCCAGAGTAAATTGATGTCGATTTACGAAAACGGTTTTGATTCTTACGGAATCATTGCAGCACAAATCCTCCTGACAGAAGACGATTTTTCTATCCGAAGCCGTTATTTAAGTCTTAGAATCACCCTCAACAAGCTTCTTGAAATGAAGGCCGTTCCTGTAATCAACCAGAACGACACCGTTTCAACGATTGAACTTCTTGAAACCCGCGACGAACGTAAAGAAATCGCATGTTTTTCCGACAACGACAAGCTTTCGGCACTTGTTGCAAGCGAACTTGACGCGGACCTTTTGATAATTCTTTCCGATATAGAAGGGCTTTACGACAGCAACCCGAAAACCAACCCGAACGCGAAATTAATCAAAGAGGTCGACGAGGTAACAGAAGACGTTATGGCGCTTGCCTGCGGAACCTCTGACGGCGGACGCGGCGGGATGAAAACCAAACTCGAAGCCGCAAAACTCGTTACGCGTTTTGGCGGAAAAGTTTTAATCGCCAACGGCAAAATTCCTTTTATTATCAACAAAATTTTCTCCGGAGCAGACGAAGGCACAATGTTCCTGCCGTCCGCCGAAAACCTCTCCGGCAAAAAACGCTGGATTGGCTACGCCACCAACATTATCGGCAAAATCGTTGTCAACGACGGGGCTAAAGAGGCGTTATTGCAAGAAAAAAGTCTTTTACCGGTGGGCGTCGTAGAAGTTTTGGAAGAATTTAAAAAAGGCGATGTAATCTCTATTTTGGATGAAAGCCGCCACGAAATTGCACGCGGTATCGTAAACTACGACAGTCAGGCCTGCGAAAAGCTCAAAGGCTGTCACTCAAACAACATCGCAGAAGTCCTAGGCTTCAAAAACTACGACGAAATCGTAACCAGAGATAACATAACACTGCTTTAAGGAGTTTTAACAATGGATTTTGAAAATATCGCAAAATTGGCCAAAGAAGCGTCATTAAAGGTTGCAGCCGTTTCAACAGAAACAAAAAATAAAGCGCTTAACGCCATAGCTGACGCGCTGGAAGCAAACGCTGAAAAAATCTATGCAGCAAATCGTCAAGACCTTAAAGAGGCTGAAAAACTCGTCGAAAACGGCGCAATCACAAAATCCACGTTCAACCGGCTAAAACTCGACGAAAACAAAATGCGCGATATGATTCAAGGGGTTCGCGATATAGCAAAACTTCCCGACCCTGTTAACAAAACACTCTTGAAACGCGAACTTGACACCGGTCTTGTATTAGAAAAAGTTTCCTGTCCTATCGGCGTTCTGGGCATAATCTTTGAGGCGCGGCCGGACGTAATTTCGCAAATTTCATCACTTGCGATAAAATCCTCCAACGCCGTAATTCTCAAAGGCGGAAAAGAAGCAGTCAACACCAACAGAACGATTTTAGAAATCATCAACAGCGCACTTGATAAAGTCGAGGGATTCCCGAAAAACGTAGTTTCGCAGGTTTTCAACCGCGCTGATGTCGCCGAAATGCTTAAATGCGACAAGTACATAAACCTTATAATCCCGCGCGGCGGCAATAATCTGGTTAAATTCATCAAAGAAAATACAAAAATTCCGGTACTCGGCCACGCCGACGGAATCTGCCATATTTTTGCGGATAAAAGTGCAGATTTAGCACTTGCATCACGTGTAATCATTGACGCCAAAACCCAGTACCCGAGCGCCTGCAACGCAGTTGAAACACTTTTAATCCACAAAGATTTTCCGCACCGCGACGAATTATTGAAAAACATTGCAACGGCCGATGTCGAAGTAATCCACAATCCTGAAAGCTGGGCGTTTGAATACGGCGAAAAGAAACTTGCCGTGAAAATCGTTGCAAGCGTAGACGAAGCGATTTCGCACATAAACACTTACGGTTCGGGCCACACTGATTGCATTTTGACAAACGACAGCGCAAATGCCGAAAAATTCCTGAATCAAGTCGATTCCGCAGGGGGTTACCATAACGTTTCAACGCGTTTTGCCGACGGTTTCCGCTACGGGTTCGGCGCAGAAGTCGGGATTTCCACCAACAAAACCCACGCTCGCGGCCCTGTCGGACTTGAAGGCCTTGTAATCTACAAATACAAACTGCGCGGCAACGGCGAAATCGTTGACGATTACTCAAAAGGCTTGAAACATTTTAACCATAAGGATTTAATCTAATGAAAACCGGCGTTCTCGGGCTCGGACTTATCGGCGGCTCAATCTTCAAAAAACTGCATGAACTTGGCCATGATGTAATCGGGATTTCCGCGTCACAAACGGGTGAGGGGATATTTTCCGATATAGAGCGGCTCAAAGAATGCGACCTTGTTTTTGTCTGCACCCCGATGAACAAATGCCTTGAAGCCCTCGACAAATTAGAAACCATCATGCCGGCAAACGCCGTTGTAACGGACGTTTGCAGTTTAAAAACTTTTGTTTGCCAAAAGAAACGCCCTTACCGTTTTATTCCTTCACATCCTATGGCGGGTACAGAACACAAAGGGTTTGAGCACTCTTTTGCGGAACTTTTTGCCGGCGCGAAATGGGTTCTGACGCCTGTTTTTGGTGCTGACGGACTGGAACTTTTACGCGGTGTAATAGAACAACTTGGCGCCAAAATTATCATTACAACGCCAGAAAAACATGACGAAGCCGCGGCGTTGATTTCACACATGCCGCTAATTGTTGCACAGGGGCTTTTTATGTGCGCCGAGGATAACGAATTGGCGCTTGAAATGGCTTCAAGCGGGTTTCGCGATATGACGCGCCTTGCGCTTTCGAACGAAGAAATGGCAAACGACATGTTCACAATGAACAGCGCAAACATCCAGAACGGAATCCTAAAACTCTACAAGTCACTGGGCGAACTTACCCGCGGCGACTACCCGCAAAGAATAAAAGAAATTAAAGAGAAAAGAAAGAAAATGAATTTTGTAACAAATTCATGAAACAGACTTGAAATTTAATACTTTATACTTTATAATAAATATAGATAGTCTTGATACGGTAAATCTTGCAACCGGGCCAACAGGCGACAGTGGTGGAGCAAGCCCACAAAATCAAGACTATTTTTTATTGCCTAATATTTCTTATACCTATCTTCATTTAACAAATGCAGAGATTTTACAAAATTCTCTTTTCTATTATGCGTTGTTTTAATAACTAATTTATAGTATTTATCATCGGCCTTAAAAAGTATAATATCATATCCGCTTTTAGACTTATAGTATTTTGATGGTGCATTTATTATATCTGCTATCTTAGTATAATCACTGTCATTAACTTCTGGGTGTGACAACCTGTTTTTTATCATATTATCCATTGAAAAATTTAAATAATTAACCTTACTTCCAAGTAAATTTTTCAAATTTTCCGACAAAAATCCGACGGTTAAACAACTATTTAACACATCTTTTGTAAACACATTTCTCGCATATGCAACCTTTTGAGAATCAGAAAACCCTTCCGTATGTTTAAGAACATATTCTACCAGACGATTAGCCCCAGCATTAAAATCGATAAAATTCTTATATTTTTTACTACAAATATCTTTCATACAAAAATATTAGCATAAAAAGTAAAAATTTTTATATCTTTTGTTTATAAACCTTATTTGAATATGCTTCGATTTCAGGGGGGGAGCTATAGGAACTATTTCAACGAAAGTATAGACATTAATGTTTCGCAGACAAATCTAAAACATTGCCAATCAGGTCATAAATCAAGCGAAGTTGTAAATCATCAGCACTTTTCAAAAGTTCAATTATTGCTTCACGCATATCACTATCAGATGAAACTTCTCTTTTAATAAATAGTTGAAAGACTTCAATATTTAAACATTCTGCAATCAATGGCAATCTTGAAAGTGATGGTAAATTCTTGCCAATTTCAATATGGGCTAGAGTTTGAGTTTCAATTCCTAACTTCTCTGCAAGTTTTTCTTGCGTAAGCCCATTTAACTTTCTAAAATATCTAATCCTTGAACCAAGTAATTTACTGAATTGTGTAGCCATATATAAATTATGACTTCAATGTGAAAATAATATAATGTGATATAGTTCCCTATTTTGGGAAAATATTACCCAACAGTCTAATATACTTTGATGCCTAGAGTTTGTACAATAAAGTTAACCTCTTATACAACAACAGATTTTACCCCATCCAAATATTAGCATAACAAACAAACCAGACCTTACGGTCTGGCTTCTTCTAAATCTTCTGTTTATAAACCTTATTTGAATACTGTTCGATTTCCGGTGTGTCGATTTCAAACACGTGGATTCTGCCGGGGGCGATGTCTACGCGCAATTCATTATCCAGCGCCTGCAATACACTCTCCTTACCATAAGATGGCACAAGATTTTCCAATTCCTGCCCTTGTTTCAGCGTCGGAACCTCAATTACGCCCACAACATTGCGGTTAACGTTCTTATTCGCTACAACCAGAAGAGTTTTTCCGTCCTTATGACGTGCGTAAGTCACCAGCTGGTCGTTTTTATCGCCCCATTTGTTCAGTTCAATAAACGAACCGTCCAAAATTAAATCTTTATACTTTTCGCGTAAATTAAAGGTTTGTTTTAAGAAGTTGTCGATTTCAGGATGGTTGCCGCCCGGACGTTTTGATTTATTGAAAATATCCAATCTGCCGCGGTGAACTGTCATTTCAGCGCTGTCAGTATCGGTCACGAGCGGATTAAACATATCCTCGTAACGATAGAGGAAGTAATCGCCGGTCTGATAGCCGTCAATATAATAAGGGTTTGTCATCGGCAAAGTTGCCTGCAAGCCGCTAACCAGATTACAATATAGCGAACTGCCGTTAAACATCGCAGAAATATCATCATGCGACGCGAACGAACCGATTAAGGATTTGCGCTCACCCATTTCATAAGACATATTGAGATTTTCTTTGACATAATCTATCAACTCGGTCGCGGTTTCCCACTCAGGGAAAAGGTGATATTGGCCATAGTATGAGTCGAAGCCGGCGTGTAACAAGTCTTTTGGCCTGTCGTGCATCATATTAGCCTGAGGTGACGCGTCTTCGTATGTATAAGTTTCCGCGAGCCAGCCAAAATTCGGGTCTTTCTCGTGTGAATAAGGGATTATGATATCCCAGAATTCAACAGGTTTCGCACGCGCAACGTCAGCCCTGATTCCGTCAATACCGAGTTCTATGCACATATCAACATATCTTTTGTGCAAATCTACAAGCGCAGGGTTTAAAATTCTGCGTCCTTCGTCTTCCCACGGCTGAAACATTCTGATATCGTTCCACCCCTGAGGCGTTTTCGCAAGTCCGTCTTCCTCCATGGCCATTAATTCCGGACGATTCATAAACAGTTCGTAAGACGCACAACTTGGTAAATCAAGCATTACGCGGATTCCGCGCTCGTGCGCTGCGTCAATAAACGCTTTAAACTGTTCTTTATCGGTTCGCGGATCGTCAGGCTCAATCAAATTCGGGTCGATAGCAAGAAGATCTTTCGGCGCATACACAGAACCCGCTGTACCCATAGCCTTCAATTTTCCGGGCGGATGAATCGGAAGAATGTGAAGCGTATTAAATCCGGCGTCTTTTATTTCATCAAGGCGTTTTATGCCTTTGAGAAACGTTCCGATTTCTTCGCCCTCTTCAATAAAATCGTTGCCGTTATAATCCTCGGCCGAGAAAGTTCGGGGGATTATCGCAAGAATCTTTGACTCGCCGCGTTGAAGTTCATGTTTGAAATCATTTTTGTAGTTCGCAAGTTTTTCATTTTGCGGCAATACTGCAACGCAATGGACACCGTTCAATTGTTTTTTGCCTGTATCGTTCAACTGAAAAGCGTTAATCAAAGCAAGCGAGTCTAGATATTTGTTCAAAACATTCTCACCGGAGCCTGAAATTTGAGGTTGTTTTTTCACAACAGGGTTTTGCGGATGCTTATTCGCGCTAACTCTATTTGATATTAAATTTGTCGAAATACTATTAATCATGTTTCACCTGCTCTAAAGGTTTAGGGGTTCGGCCGAAGAAGAATTGTACAGCAATAGTCGCGCCTAAAATTCCAACGCCGATACCGCCGAATAATTTCATCCACGATTTCGCATTATGTTTTTGTTTTGCATACCTCATCGCCATATCATCCATTGAAATACCCGTCATAAGATACTTAAACTTATTGGAAGAACGGCGGTATTTAGGTTTATGATAGTTTTGTTTCCCCTTTTCACAAAGCCCTGTTTCCGCAATATCTGTCAGGAAAGATTCCGGTTTTACGAAATGCCATTCATCACCGAAGTACAAGAAACAATCATGACGATAGCGTGCGATTTCCTGTGAAAGCTTTTGACCCAGAATTGAGTTAGTTTTGGCAAGCATTTCATCTGCATACATTAACTGCATTGTGCCTCTGTAAAGTGTAGGGTCGGCAGAAACATCACGATAAGACGCAGTTCCGGCTTTATAATATCTATTTACGACTTTTCCGTCTTTGATTTCAATATCCGACATATCCGTATAATCAGGATGTGTATTGCCATTAAAGAAGAATTTTATTGCATAATCCGAGCGGTGCGCATGAACCTGAGTACGTTTTGAAAGTTCAACAATTTCTTCTTTAATTTCCCTTGGCAATTCATCGCCGGTAAGATTACCGACATTGGTCATAGTTGCAATTCTGCGGTGCATATCAAGGTTGTTAATAAGCCTGAAAATACTACTTTTAATACTCATCAGCCTGTTAGCCGCAAACGCTTTTAATATGCCTTTTTCAGAATCAGGACGCAAACCTGCAAAAGCTTCTGCAGTGTCTGCGAAACCTAAATTTTCAAGAGCTAAGGCTGTTGGATTCAATACACGGTTAATAGTTTGTTCAAAGAAAGTCCGATTACCGCGTTTAGAAACAATTTTGTCAAATTGATTCATGCGTTTGGCAATATCAGCAAGCTGCGTCATAACAGTTTCAAACTCATTTTTATCCGCCGCGATTCTATCCATATTGGAACGCAAAAGCTGATTCATCAAGTCACGATTTGAACGCGCTTTATCCATTTCTTTCCACGGAATACCCAGCGCCTTAAAGACATCCTCATTTACACTGTTAGCCACGTTAGCCAGCGTTGTTTCAGGTGCCGCAGAGAGTTCTTTAAAAATATAATCTTTTACAATCGAAGATTTATGGTCAACAGAAACCAACTCTTTAACAAGCGATCTAAGCATTTCCTGTGTCTGCTCATTCAACACCATTGCAGGACGCGTTGCACGGAATTTATTCACGGCATTCTTTGAGTTAATTCTATTGTTAACCGCTTCCAATACTGTATCTGCGGAAATTTTTTCACCCTCTGCAAGTCCGCTGTTATGAACCGACAATTTTTCAAGAAGTTTTTTAGATAAAAGTCCGTTAAGTTTGACAAAATCACCCTTACCGAGTTCTTTGTTAATAAATCCGCCCTGTTCAAGCCATTCTGAAAGTTCTTCCAATCGCGGAACCAGAGCTTGTACAGCCTCTTTACTATCAATTTTCGTCGTAAGATTTTTTTCAAGAATTTTCAGAATTTTGCCGCCATCTTCAGGGTTCAAAATCGAATTAGAACTTGTTAATTTATTCGCCAGTTCCGCACGGAGTTTCTGATTAACAATCGGATTGGAATCGTATGTAATAATATCCGAAATTTCGTTAACAACACCTGAGGTCAAAGGTTGTCCGTTATTCAATGCCAGAAGACTGTCAAGTCGTTTGTACATGTCAGAACCCTCGGCGTCACATTTTGCTTCTAATGCTTTACTCAAAATTTTCTTATTTTCTTCTGTTCTAAAATAAGCACAAAGATTTTTTACAGGCTGCTCTGCCTGATTACAAATCAGCGCACTCATAACCGGAACGGCAAATCCGGCAGACAACATCCACAGAGTATTATCCTGCGTTGCAATTTTTTTCATTTTATTCTGAATATAATCGCGACGGTTGTTCATATCCTGCGGAACGCCCATATAATTACCGATTTTATTAATTTGTTCATCAGAATACAAATCCCACGGCAAGTATTGAGGGTCATTAAAGAATAATTTTTCTCTATCCATGCTGTCTTTATAATGCTGACGAACATTAAAGCCGTGGATTAATTTAGTCGGAATTTGAATCGCAATAACCGGCCATATAGCCATAGACGCAAGGAAAGAACCTATACCCACAAACTCCATCGCCTTAGAAGAAGCGACCTGTTTTCTGGTTGCAAGATACGCCGCAAGCGCTGTACCGCCTGTCACCAAACCGATTGTATTCAATTTGCCGAGTTCATGGTCGTTTGCCGTGCCGTTAAACCCTTTTTTCAAAGATTTTAAATCATACGCCCAGCCATCAACGAGGTGTTTGGGCGCGTTAAAAAGATTAGTCCGGACAAGATGTCCTTCCGGCGGAAGCGGTTTAATTAAATCGTCACGCAAAGCATACGGATTTTCTCTTTCCTGAGGTTGTTCGCGAAGCGTAGGGAAAAAGCCCTTATATGATGTTGTGCTGTTTTTAATATTATCAATTTTCACTAGCACACCTCATACTTTTCAGTTGGAATAATAACACTTGACGCGTCAAGTTTGTCAGGCTTTTTAGTAAAGTTTACAGCGTTCAAAACACCGGCTGCGGTTGAAAGAGCGGCAGCGCCCAGCATAATTTTACCACTGTGTTTGCCAATTCCCTGCCCCTGACCATGATAAAATAACTTAGCGCTATCTTTCGCAGCCTTAACAAAAGATGTGCAGGTTCTATCCGCAACGCCTTTTTTCCAGAACTTAAAAGACGCCCCATCCATAAAGCCTTCCCACGGTTTTTGCATTGCAAGGCCCACAGCGGTTGCAGCCCAGAGGTAGGAAGAAATTGTTTTTGCCATATTAGTTTTTACAACGACTTCCCTGATTAACGGTTTAACCTCTTGATCGGAGTCATTAAGATTATCACCGAGTCCAAGTTTTCCGGCAATTTTATCGTAATATCCGTTACGAACTTCGCCTTTGCTGTCATCGCCGTAGAGCAAATCCCAGCGCGGGAATTCAATACTTTCAAAGACCTTGTGGTATTCAATACTGACAACATCCGTATCATTAACGCTATCAGGAAGTTCATAGTTTACTTTTGCATAAGGGAGTTCCGTGTCGACACCTGTCAGGTGTTTAACCGGAGTGGTTACAAAGCTCTTTGATATATTTTTAGCCAGCCCGTAAAAAATTACGCCCAGCGCCATTTTCTTGCCGAGAACATCGGCTTTCTTCTTATCAAAGTGTGAAAAATGTTTATTTGCGAGATTGAAAACGCCCATTAACATTGCACTGCCGGCAATGTACGGAATCGTTCCCATTGTGAGGAATTCATAAAAATTAGAGTTTTTATTACCTGTAATACCTTTGGCAGGATAAATTGTGAGTGCATTTGTAAATTTATCAAAGCCAATGCGCGTGCGGGTAAGCAAATTGTTTTTCAAAAGCGTGTCGTGTGAATAATTCAGCTTTTTTTCCTGCGGATTCGAAGCTGAAAATGATATTTTATTTTCTAAATTATTCCCTATAGGTGATAACATTTAAAAAATTTCCCCACACTCACAAATGCTATGGTTTGAACACTTATGAATACAAATTTTTGTTAGTATGCAGTTTCTTATTTTACAAATTTTTACAAAGAAATTAACGATTCAAATAAAAGAAAACGCTTGTAAAAATCCCTGTTAATATACAGTAAACGCCGAAAATATTTAATGAAAAATTAGCAACGAATTTCAAGAAATATTTTATACATACATATCCGACCAGTCCGGAAACAACGGTTCCGACAATAATCTCAGGCCAATTGTAAGCCAAAAGTTCAGAAAAATCAAGTTTGACAATCGGGTAAACCATGGACGCGCCGAGGATAATAGGGATACTCAGCAGGAACGAAAACCTGGCCGCTGTTGTTCTATCCAGCCCGCAGAATAAACCCGTTGCGATTGTCAGTCCTGAACGCGAAAACCCCGGCAATGCTGCCAGCCCCTGCGCTATTGACATTAGAACTGAGGTTTTAAAATCGACTTCATTTTTTTGAGGCGCACGCTTTGACAAATATTCACTCAGGAAAAGAACGCCACCGGTGATTATCAACAACAAACCCACTACGTAAGGCAAGTATACCAGTTGCTCTGCGACTTCGTTCAGCGGATAAGCTATCAAGACAGTCACAAATGTGCCAAGAAGAATAAAAAATCCCACACGCGCATTCAAATCAGAAAAATCGCGGGTTTTAAGCGCCTTAAACATCGCTTTCAAAATAACCCAAATGTCTTTTCTGAAGAAAATCAAAACAGCAATAAGCGTTCCCAGATGAAGCATTATGTCGAAGAAAACTTCCTGTGAGGACTGTTCGGCGATTTCGATACCTTTGAAAACTTTATAAAAATTAGATGTAAAAACAAGGTGTGCAGAACTTGAGATTGGCAAAAATTCGCTCAATCCTTGAACTATTCCCATTAAAATCGCCTGTATTAAATTCATCCTACACCTCAAAATAGCTTGCGCAGGATGACTGGGTTTCCCACACTGACACCTTACTGATAATAACAATTTTTTCTTTTAATTTGTAATAAATAAACTTTGCAATCATTTCGCTTGAAGGGCTTTCACCGTTAAATTCCGGAAGTTCATTGATATCAACGTGGTCTAAGTATTCAAGAACAGCGTTGAGTTCTTTTTTCAAAACTTTGTAATCAATCAAAATATTGCTTTTATCCAATTCTTCGCCCGTAACGTAAGCCTCAACCATCCAGTTATGACCGTGTTGGTTTTCACACGCCCCTGAATAATTCAATAGATGGTGTGCCGCTGAAAAAAACGCCTGTGTTTTAATTTCAAACATATTATCTAACTCCTTTTACCTTCTGAAACAGTTCTTTCCTTTTCGATTCCCTGCGCGTCAAGAATAAAATCGCACAATTCTCTGACCGCGCCGCGTCCGCCGTTTTTAGAGGCCACAAAATCACAAGCTTCTAAAACCTCATCCACTGCGTCCGCCGGACAGCAGGCAAGCCCCGCCTTCTCCAAAATGCACAAATCGGGTAAATCATCACCCATATATGATACATTTTCAAAACCTAAATTATATTTTTTCAAAATCTCTTCAAGTGCCGGAAGTTTAAACTTCTGCCCCTGATAAAGTTCTGTTATATTGAGATTCTCAGCGCGATGTCTTACGGTTCCGTTGTTGCGCGCAGTGATAATCGCTGTAATAAACCCTGCTCTTTCAGCACGTACAAGCCCGTGACCGTCTTTTACGTTAAAAGTTTTATACTCAACACCGTTTTCGTCATAAGTAACGCTTCCGTCGGTCATAACACCGTCTACGTCAAAAACCATTACCTTAACTTTTTTTGCTTTTTCAATCAACTCTTCTCTGGGAAGCATAGCCACACCTCTTTCAATCCTTATTATATTACAAATATCCTATAAATATACTATTTTATTTGAAATTTTTAAATTTTGTCCGGGTGCGGCCGAGAAAAAGTATATGAAACAAACAGAAGCACAAAAATTTGTGAATAGAATTAAGCGTAAAATCCAGATGTGCGACTGCCCGCGCCTTGATTTGAACCTAAGTACATTTTCACTTATAGACGCGGCAAAGGTTCTGACAATGACTTCAACCTATCATTTTAACAAATACCCTAAAGGTAAACTCAAATGTCAGGTTCGTGACGCTTCAACAAAAACAGTTCTGTCAAACTTCAATCTCAAAAATCTGGAATTGGTATATTAAATTAGGCGCCAGCCGCGGCTGGCGCCTAATTTAATAGTTATCGTTTAATGCATCGTACTTCACGTGAAGCTCCTCTTGTGTCTATAAAAACTTTACCGCCATCAAATCCTACGACATAAACTTTATCAGTGCTGACTCTGGAACTTGACCAGTACCCGGCCTGCCCGTCCTCTACTAACATTCCGGTAAGCGGTTTATTATAAAATAAAGAAGCCAATTCTTCTTTATTTGGAAGCCTGCTTTCAGAATCTTTTTCTCTGCAAAACTTACTTGCCTCTTCATGAGATGTTCTACCATTACGGTCGATTGCAAGCGGCAGTGGCGCAACAACAACGGAATCTGTCGGATAAAGCGCAGTAATCACACCTATATCTTTCCCGAAAGTATTAGGGCCCTTGGAACCGTTTAAATCATACATAAAATTCGCACACATATAGGGCTGTAAAAAGTTACTTGAAATATCCTGACTGATACAGTTTGGATTATAGTAAACAAGAATGCTTTCGCCATTTTGAGTTTCAATTCCCGCAGCCTTTGTGTTTATTTGACTATAAACCTGAAGCCTGCCAGCAGAATCACTATAACTGCCGTTAAACATGTTATTAAGTCCTACTAAAGTTTTAATTGACGACAAATTTACAACCGCGGCATTATTTTGAGGTGTAATTGTAGACGGGATTCCACAATCTTCAAGGTGGTCAGCGTCACAGATGTTGTTAATTTTGAGCACCTTAGAAAGGCCTTCTGTGACGAAGGTTTCGGCGGCGGTATCGACAGCGGATTTTGACTCATTGCCCTCGGTTAGAGTTCCGTAACCGTTCAACGCCGGCATAAGCGCTATTGCCTGCGAAAACCGCGCATAAAGCGCTTTTCTTTGTGTGTTCCATGTGCGCTCGTTAATATTACCGGTCAAACTCGGTAATGTAATCGCCGCTACCACGCCGATGATTGTTAGAGACAACAATATCTCCGCCATCGTGAACGCGCAACGTGGGTACTGCGCTTCGCGTAAAACGCCAACGCTCGCGCTTGCGGTCAAGAGCGCGGTCTTGCCCGTCGCGCGCTCGACTCTCGCATA
>CAMUPF010000031.1 GCA_947090755.1 uncultured Candidatus Melainabacteria bacterium
CCCCCCCCCCCCCTGTCCATGTTAAGACATTGCTATGTTTTTTCATATTTACCCTTCCTTTCTTTATATATTTTAATTATACGGCATGTTTTATTATAAGTCAAGAGGGCTAAAAGCCCTCTTGCTATGCTTCAAAAAGTTTTCTAAGGCGGCGGGTTAAATCCCTTTCATCCAAATCCTCGGTTACACGATTTAAATCAATTGCCGACTGGTAATAATTCGCCGCGTCATTGGTGAATCCCATTGCCTCGCTTGCCCGTGCGGCGTTAAAATACGCCAGTGTGTAATTAGGGTTCAACGAAATCGCTTCTTCAAAGTAATCAAGAGCTTCTTCAGCGTCATTTAATCCGTCAAGATAGATTATACCTAAATTATTATACGAGAACGAATTTTCAGGGTTCAACTCAACAGCTTTGTGGAAAGAAACGAGTGCTTCTTCAACATAATCCTTTTCCCATAACGCAACACCGGCTTTTGAATACCCGCGGTAATCCTGCGTATCAAGAAGGATTGCGTCACAATAAATCTTAATAGCACTGTCTAAATCGTATTGCGCAAGGTATAAATCGCCGAGCGCGATTACTAAATCGTAGTTGGTTGGATCAAGAATTATGCCGGCCTGATATGTTGACACTGCCGCCTCAAAATTTTCTTTAACGTCAGAATACAGCGCACCCAAAGCCTGACAAACAATTGATGTCCATTCATTATCAGGATTAAGCGCGATAGCTTTTTGGTAATGTTCAATTGCGTCATCATACAGTTCCGCTTTTGCATAGGCATAGGCAAGCGAATTGTTATAAAACGGATTTTCAGGGCTTTCATCATAGGCTAATTTGAACGCACTTATTGAATTAAGCCTGTCTTCTTTGCGCAAATACAGGTGTCCGAGTTCATAGTAAATCTGCCCTCTGCCGGAAGTATCAATATTCAAGAGCCTTTCATAGCAGTCAATCGCTTCATCAACGGCTTCAGGGTAATAGGTTTGCAAAATTGTTGCAAGTTTAACCAGCGGTTCACGCGCAAGCGGATTGGCTTCTAAAACTGTTCTGTAACACTCAACCGCAGAATCTGTGTCTTTATTTTTTAACGCCAAATCGCCGATTTTTTCATAGAAAAGTTCATCATGCTTAGTTTTTTGAACGCCTTCTTTGTAAAGGTTTTGCGCAGTCGGATACCATTTAAAATGCTCGCAAATTTTCCCGAGAGTATCGTAACCCCAGACAGAACAATCGTCAACCATGTTTTTATAAAGCATGTTCAAAGACGCCTTATCCCATGCCAGCATGACACTACCCGACAAGAAATAATATAAGAAATTCCAGTAATCGCCAAATTTAGCGTCAGACGCGGTTATTTTTTGCAAAATTGCCTGTGATAAAACGAGCCTCGGGCGCGCAGAAGACAGACGCGATGCACGAATTGCTTCTTTAAATTCAGCCTCTGCCCCCTCGTAATCCTGCGCTATACGCATAAAAAATCCTGTATAAAGGTGCGCATTCATATCATTTGGAGCGAGAGAAACCGCAACTTTACACTGTTCAATAGCCGTTTCAACACAAATTTGTCCCTGTTCCCACATCAAACTTGCAAGCCTGTAGTAGGTTTCGGGAAGCATAGGATTATACTTGACCGCAGAGATATAATTGGATATTGCCTCCTGCAAATCCGAATTATGCTGTCCTAAAAGGTATTTTTCATGGTAATTTCGTGCTTTTTCTAACGAATCAAGCGCCATTTTATTACGTTCGACCGTTGCTATATCATTAACCAAAACTTGTTCTGCCATTTCACGCTCCACAAAATGCGACTTCTATGCTAAACGACTTAAAATATTATAACTTTAACAAATCTTCAAAAATCTCCACCAGATGGAGTAATTTGTATTAAAATAAATTTATGGAAAAAGAAAAAATCGCAGTAGTAGCAATGAGCGGCGGACTTGACAGCTCCGTGACCGCACTTTTATTAAAGCAGGAAGGCTATAAAGTTATCGGCCTTACAGGAAAGATGTTTGACTCCCCTGCAGCGGAAACTGTCTGTAAAAATGCAAAAGCGGTCGCTGACGCACTTCAAATTGAACACTATGTTTACGACGCAGGAAAAACTTTTAAAGAAAAAGTGGTGGACAATTTCCTTGAATGTTACCGCTGCGGTAAAACTCCGAACCCCTGCATTTTATGCAACAAATACGTTAAATGGGGCGAACTTTTTGATTTTGCCGTAAACCAACTACACGCCGATGTCTTTGCGACCGGCCATTATGCCAATATTATTGAAAAAGACGGCATCTACAAAGTTTATCCGGCAAACGATGAGCACAAAGACCAGCTTTATTTCCTGTACAGACTAAGTCAAAATGTTCTTTCTAAAACGATTTTCCCGCTTTCTAAGTATAAAAAAAGCGAAGTACGTGAAATTGCACATAAATACAATCTTCCGTCAAAATCCTCAAAAGAAAGTCAGGACATCTGTTTTATCCAGAAGCCCATGACAACGAAAAAGTACCTTCTTGAACACCTGACAGCGCAGAAAGGTGACTTCATTGAACTTGAAACCGGCAAAAAACTTGGCGAACATGACGGACATTTTCAATACACAATCGGCCAGCGAAAAGGTATCGGGATTGCATATCCTTACCCGCTTTACGTTCTTGATATTGACGCTGAAAAAAATATTGTTTACGTGGGCAAAGAAGAATTAAGCCACAAACACGCAGTTGAGGCAACCGATATAAATTTCAGTTTTCCGCTTGAGTCAACCGAATTTGATGCGATGGTAAAAATCCGTTACAACATGCCGGCGCAAAAAGCCAGAGTAAGGGTAAATGAAAACAGAATATCGGCTGACTTTTACGAACCGGTTAATTCAGTTACGTCAGGCCAAAGCCTTGTCATCTATGACGGAACCGAAGGCTTCCTCATCGGCGGCGGTACTATCGTTTAACACATACGGAAGACCAGCCTGCACCTGCATCCGGAACTCTATACTCTCCTATATTCATCACAAGAAGCCAGTTTCTTCCTGCTGAAAACTTTGATGATGAATACCAGTGTGAACTACCGCCCGAAATAGTACTATATCCAAGCAAACTTCTATTAATAAATAACGAGCCTAATTCATCTTTGGTGGGGAGCCTGTACTCATCTCCAACATTTTGCGTACAAACCCTTCCTGCATTATCCGAAGTTACACCTGTTATTATACTGTTAAACGGCATTGGAGCTACAACAGAGCTGTCTGTCGGATTAAGCACTGTTATAAATCCTATATCTTTGCCCACAGTATTAGGCCCTTTATTACCATTCAAATCGTAAACCATATTCACACAAATTCTAGGCTGAACCATATACATCCATGTTTCATTCAGGTTTATACAATTCGGATTATAGAAAAGTAAAACACTTTCTCCGTTTTGAGTTTCAAACGCAGCAGCTTTTGTATTTAGAGCAGAATATTTATTAATACCGCCTGGCAAATCAGTACTGGCCGAAAGCATTTGAGGATTTAGCGCACCTATAGTCAAAGGCATTGACATTGTGTCACCCTTCAATGTTGTAATAGTTGAAGCAAGCCCGCAATCCTGATAATGCTCATTGTCGCAAATATTGTTAATTTTAAGAACTTTTGACAGGCCTTCGGTTACAAAGGTTTCGGCGGCTGTGTCTACAGCGGAGGTTGATTCGTTACCTGCGGTCAAGGTTCCGCAGCCGTTCAACGCCGGCATTAGAGCTATTGCCTGTGACATACGGGCATATAGGGCTTTTCTTTGCGTGTTCCATGTACGCTCGTTAATGTTACCAGTTAGTGACGGAAGCGTTATCGCTGCAACTACGCCGATGATTGTCAATGACAGAAGTATCTCTGCCATGGTAAACGCTATTGATGGGCGGTTAAGAAAACTCCCCCCCCCCCCCGCATAAACTTAATACATTCTTATTCATTTCGTAATCCTTTCTTTATATTCTCATTATGTAACATGTTTCGCCCAATTTCAAGGGGGGAATCCCCCTCGAAATTAATTAAAGAAATATGTATGCATTACAAACGCGTAAACAATACCCAGAGCCGCGCCGACAAAAACTTCAAACGGAGTATGGCCAAGAAGTTCTTTTAGTTTGCCGCCGATTGCCTGCACATCGTGGTTATAAAAATCATCCATCATTCTATTCAAGCAAGCCGCAGTTTTACCTGCTGCGCGTCTTAAACCTGCCGCGTCATACATTGTAACCATTGCAAACGCCAAGGACACCGCAAACACAACTGATGTAAAGCCTTCAAGAAGCCCGACTGTTGTTGTTACACCCATAACTCCCGCAGAGTGTGCGCTTGGCATGCCGCCTGTGGTCGTAAATATTTTAAAATTAAATCTTTTATCAACAAACGCAAACGTAAAAAGTTTCAAAACCTGTGCCCAGAATGCAGCAGTAATTCCTAAAAACAAAACTTCCAGACCGTTATTTCTCATTAATTCAATAAACATTATACTCCTATTCGCTTTCTAATCCCGTTTAATATCTCTCGTAAAATTTCAGAATTATATTTGTCAATTATAACATCACATTTTTCTAAAAGGCAAGTCAGTTTACATTTCGCATTATCAAGTCCGTAAAGCGTAACGTATGTTAATTTTCCGGCGGCCGCGTCCTTGCCTAAAGTTTTGCCCATGGTTTCAAAATCTGAAACGACATCAAGAATATCATCGGCGATTTGGAACGCAAGCCCGAAGTCATGCGCAAATTCCTGCGCCTCTTTTATTTCTTCACAGGAGGCACCTGCTATTCTTGCGCCTGACACGATTGCAAGCCGGAAAAGGTCGCCTGTTTTGTGGTCATGGATAAAATCAAGCTTTTCATCACTGTGTTTTTCAGGATGGCCTTCGCATTCCATATCAACAATCTGGCCTGCAACAACGCCCCTTGCGCCCGCGGCTGTAAAAAAATCATCAAGAACATGTAATAAAGTTTCAGCAGGAAGGTTTCTGGAATTGCGCAAAATCACCTGCGGTGCAAACGATAATAAAGCGTCACCGGCAAGCAATGCAACCGCTTCACCAAAAACCTTATGGTTAGAAGGTTTTCCACGGCGAAAATCATCATTATCCATGCACGGCAAATCATCAAAAATCAAGGTTTGCGCATGAAGCATTTCAATAGCACAGGCAGTCGGAAGCGCATCTTCAATCTTGCCGCCAAGGCAACGGCAAACTTCAAGACACAGAACCGGTCTTAAACGCTTACCCTCTAACAAAACCGTATAGCGCATGGATTTAAACAAATCCTCAGGAGCCTCTACAGGTAAAAATTTCTCCAAACTCTCATCAACTAATTTTATTAAATTATTCATGTTCAACATCCTTATAAACATTTTGTTTTAAAGTATTTCGGGCAGATTGCCGCTTACGTTCACTGATTTTAACGGCTGTCTTATCGTTAATTTTCTTCTTAGAAGTTTCGACTTTTTTGCCTTCGTATTTAACCTTTTCTTTGTAAGCTTTAGCCTCTTCGACAAAGGCCAGATAACTTGTATAGCGGGAATACGGAATTTTATCCATATTTTCAAGCACCGCACAGCCGGATTCCAGATGGTGCAGGCAATCAGCGAACTTACACTGCCCACGATAGCAGGCAATTTCATCAAAAAGCATGTCGACTTCTGTCGGAAGAATAAAATCAAATTTCAAATTGCTAAACCCCGGAGTGTCTATAATTTTAGTCTGCGGATTAATATTCATAATCTCGCAGTGACGGGTTGTGTGGGTTCCGCGGCCGGTTTTAGCGCTAATTTCTTTTGTTTTAAGGTGAAAGTCGGTATTAATCGCGTTAATCAAACTTGATTTTCCAACGCCGGAACTTCCGCAAAGTACGCTTGTTTTCCCCTCTAAAACTTCTTCAAAAACTTTTACGCCCCAATGCTCCTTGGCGGAGGTAAAGAAAATTTCGTACCCTAAAGGCTCATAGATTGATTTAATCAAATCAAGGAGCCCGTCCTCAATATCCAAATCCTCTTTATTAAAACACAGTTTTACATCAAGTCCGTAGTATTTAGCAAAAGCAATGTACCTATCCAGCTGGTTGAAATCCAAATCCGGCGATTTCAGGGCAGACACAACAACAATCTGATCGACATTGGCAACACTTGGCCTTGGAATAAACGATTTGCGCGGAAGAATTTTAACAATATAGCCCGCCTCAAATTGCACAAAATCCCCGACAAGAATTTTTTCGTCCTGTTTTTTCAAAACCTCACGAACTTTACATTCAAAAATATCCTCACCCGAGGTCACATAGTAAAAATCCGAATGTATCTTATAAACCTGTCCGTTTGCCATATTTTTATATTACAATAAAAACGCGTTTCGTTAAATATTATTAAAATATTTTGTAAAATGAAATTTTCATGCTAAAATGAGATATAAAAAGAGATATTATAAATTAAAAAAGGGGAAAAATATGATTTCTGTAAACGATTTAAAAACAGGCTTGACGCTTGAATTAGACAACGGCTTGTGGTCAGTTGTAGAATTTTTACACGTTAAACCGGGTAAAGGTGCCGCGTTTGTAAGAACAAAACTTAAAAACGTAGAAACCGGCAACGTTCTTGAAAAAACTTTCAGAGCAGGTGAAAAAGTCGGCAAAGCTACTCTTGACAGACGTGAAATGCAATACCTTTACAAAGAAGGCGCAGACTTCGTTATGATGGATATGGAATCATACGAACAATTACCGTTGACAGAAATTCAGGTAGGCGACGGAGTTAAATACCTGAAAGAAAACATGGTTGTTCAAGTATTACTTCACAACAACCGCGTTATCGGGGTTGACCTTCCGGCTCACGTTGAACTTGAAGTTGTTGATACTCCGCCGGCTGAAAAGGGTAACACTGCTCAGGGCGGTACTAAACCTGCTAAAGTTGAAACAGGCGCTGTCGTTAACGTTCCGTTCTTCGTTGCAAACGGTGATATGATTAGAATCGACACCCGCACTAACGAATACTTAGACAGATGCTAGTAAAATAAATTCTATAGAGAAGGCGGACTTCGCCTTCTCTTTTAAAGTATTAGGGCTTAGGCTTCACAGCCCGCCGCGCCACGCGGCCCGACGGAGGACTGATTTTAAGGAGAAGAAAATGAAAATTGATACAAATTATATTGAAAAATTAGCAAAAATACTTTCTGACAACAATTTGACAGAAATAACCCTTGAAGATGAAAATTGCGCTGTTTCTTTGAGAAAAGAAATCACAGGCGTTGTTCAAACTGTTGCAGCACCTGCAGTTCAAGCAGCACCGGCTGCCCCTGCACCGGCCGCAGCTCCGGCAGCACCTAAAGCTGACAACAGAAAAACTATTACATCTCCAATGGTTGGTACTTTCTACACATCACCGTCACCGGATGCAAAACCTTTCGTTCAAGTCGGCGACACTGTAAAAGAAGGCGATGTTGTATGTATCGTTGAAGCTATGAAATTGATGAACGAAATCGACTCTGAAGTTTCAGGTAAAATCGTTGAGATTTGTGTTGAAAACGGTCAGCCTGTTGAATTCGGTCAAGTTTTAATGTACGTTGAATAGTAAAGGGATTGCCCGTTTCTGCCGGTTGCAGAACGGGAACAAGGAATAGAAATATGTTTAGAAAAGTTTTAATAGCAAACCGCGGCGAAATCGCAGTAAGAATTATCCGCGCTTGCAGAGAATTAGGAATACCAACCGTTGCAATCTACTCACAGGCAGACGCCAATTCGCTCCACGTTAGACTTGCAACAGAAGCATACTGTATCGGCCCTGCTCCAAGTGCAAACAGCTATTTAAGTATTCCGGCTATTATGTCAGCCGCTGAAGTTTCAGGCGCAGACGCAATCCACCCGGGTTACGGCTTCATGTCTGAAAGAGCAGACTTCGTTGACATTTGCACACAATCAGGTGTTAAATTTATCGGCCCATCCGCTGAATCAATGCGAAAAATGGGCGACAAGGCTACAGCCAGAAAAACAATGATTGAAAACAATGTTCCTGTAACCCCTGGTACCGGAATCGTTAAAACTCCTGAAGAAGTTAAAGAATTTGCTAAAACCGCAGGATATCCGATTATCCTTAAAGCAACAGCCGGCGGCGGCGGCAAAGGTATGAGAATCGTTCGCAGCGATGATGAAGTTGAAACAAACATGAACCTTTGTCAGACAGAAGCGCAAAACTTCTTTGGCAACCCTGATGTTTACGCGGAAAAATACCTTGAAAATCCGCGCCACATTGAGGTTCAAATTCTTGCTGACCAGTACGGCAATGTTGTTCACCTTGGCGAACGTGACTGCTCAATCCAAAGACGCCACCAAAAATTAATTGAAGAAGCGCCGTCACCTGCTATCGACGAAAAAACACGTCAGGAAATGGGTGCTGCTGCTGTTCGTGCGGCAAAAGCAATTAATTACGAAGGCGTTGGAACCTGCGAATTCTTGCTCGACCACGACGGCAAATGGTACTTCATGGAAATGAATACACGTATTCAGGTTGAACACTGCGTTACAGAAATGATTTCAAATATAGACCTTGTCAGAGAACAAATCCTTGTTGCGGCAGGTGAAAAACTTGATTTCAATCAAGAAGATATAATTCTTCGCGGTCATGCAATCGAATGTCGTATCAACGCAGAAAACCCTGACAAAAACTTTATGCCAAACCCTGGTAAAATTACCGGTTACGTAACTCCTGGCGGCTTTGGTGTCAGAGTTGACTCTCACGCATATCAGGATTACACAATTCCGCCAACATACGACTCTATGATTGGTAAGTTGATTTGCTGGGGAAGAAACAGAAATGAAGCAAGAAGAAGAATGTATCGTGCCTTAAAAGAATATGTTATCACAGGTATCGAAACGACCCTTCCGTTCCATCAGGATATTGTTGAAGACGAAGTTTTCATCAGCGGTAACTTCAACACAGGCTTCATTGAAGACTATTACAAACGAAAAGGCAAAAAATTCTAAAACAAAAATCCCGCTTATAAAAGCGGGATTTTTATTATCTATGAATACACCATACAGCGGCAGCGCCTTTACCGGAGGTGTATACCTGACCGGTTCCAAAGTGTACATGCCAATTTTTAGTAGCATTTGCAATGGTTGCGCTATGGAATCCAACCGTAGTATTTTCACGCCCAAACAATGGTGCATTGGCAGACATAGCCATCAATTCCTCACGATTCGGGACTCTGGCATTATCAAAATCATTGCGGCAGGTTTTTTGCGCATATTCTAAAGACACCTGTGTTTCATTTACGGTCGACGCTCTTACCACCGGAAACGGGGCTACAACAACAGGATCACTCGGGTAAAATGCTGCTATTATACCTATATCTTTGCCAAAAGTATTCGGCCCTTTGTTACCATTCAAATCATAGACAAAATTCGCGCAAATTCGATGTTGCAATTGGACATTTTCCGTATCACCGGTACAAGACGGATTATAATAAAGCAGAATACTTTCACCATTAGCGGTTTCAAACGCGGCAGCTTTTACATTTGTACCAAAGTTAAAACTTTGATTACCCCACGAAATAGAACCAAAGATTCTGTTATAGTCTTTAAGAGTTTTAATATTATCCCGTGTAAGATTATTAACACCTGTGGCGGTGGTAATAGTTTCCGGAATCCCGCAGTCCGCGAGGTGCTCGGAGTCACAAATGTTGTTAATTTTAAGGACTTTGGAAAGCCCCTCAGTGACGAAGGTTTCTGCAGCAGTGTCTACTGCTGAGGATGAGTCGTTGCCTTCAGTTAAAGTTCCGTAACCGTTTAACGCCGGCATTAGGGCGATTGCCTGACTGAATCTTGCATACAACGCTTTGCGTTGTGTGTTCCATGTTCGCTCGTTTATGTTGCCCGTTAGCGATGGTAAAGTTATCGCAGCGACCACGCCGATTATTGTTAGGGATAGTAATATCTCCGCCATGGTGAATCCCATTTTGTCTTTCCGTCCTCCGAGCCGGAATCTTTCCAACGTTACACTCTTACGGTCACATTGGATAGATCCTGAATCAAGTTCAGGATGACATAGGGACGTTATGCCCATTAACACAGACAGGCGGTTAAGCCGGCTCCCCCCCCCCCCCTGTCCATGTTGTTACATTGCTATCTTTTTTCATATTTACCCTTCCTTTCTTTAATCTTATTATGTAGCATGTTTTTGGATTAGTCAAGACCGCAAGCACAGATTCAATTAAGAAACCGCCGTGACCGGCGGCTATTTGTAAAACAATGTCAACTGCGGCACTTCAAGTTCACCGTTTGGCGACTTTTTGCGGGTCGCAAGATTGTTTGAAAAATCTTTTTGAAGTTTCTGCATTAATTCTTCGGAACGTTTAATTACAGGTGCCGGAAGTCCTGCCATTTTGGCAACCTGAATACCGTAACTTCTACTTGCACCGCCTTGAACAATTTTACGCAGAAACTGAATTTCACCGTTTTCTTCGGTTACTGTGATACGGTAATTTTTGATTTGCGGATACATTTTTGTCATAACGTTAAGTTCATGATAGTGGGTTGCAAAAATGCAGCGCGCTTTAATTTTAGACGCCAGATATTCCGCGACAGACCACGCAATCGCAACGCCATCATAAGTACTTGTACCACGGCCGATTTCATCAACAAGCACAAGACTTTTTTGTGTTGCAGAGTTGAGAATGTATGAGGTTTCAATCATCTCGACCATAAACGTAGATTGACCGAGAGTCAAATCATCAGACGCGCCGACACGGGTAAAAATTTTATCAACCACGCCGAGTTTCAGATAATCCGCCGGAACCCACGAACCGATTTGCGCTAATATACAAATCAGGGCGTTTTGGCGCATATAAGTAGATTTACCGGCCATGTTCGGGCCTGTCAGAATCATAAATTGCGTCATATCCTGAGAATTTGCACGCAATTCCAAATCGTTTTCAACGTATTCACCGAGCGGTAGGATTTTTTCTAACACAGGGTGACGGCCGTTACGAACGATGAAATCTTCTGAATCGTCGATAATCGGTTTGGCATAATTATTTTCGACTGCGGTGACAGCCAGACCGACATAAACATCGGCCTTTGCAATGCATTGAGCGATTTCGCGAAGTTTGGACACAAACTCTTTTGAATATTCGCGCATATCACAGAAAAGTTTATATTCAAGTTCAACAGACTTAAACTTTGCTGAAAGTACATCATCTTCGTGATTTTTAAGTTCTTCGGTAATAAATCTTTCGCCGTTAGAAAGAGTTTGTTTCCGGATATAATGCGGCGGAACAAGATTTTTATAAGAGTTTGTAACCTCTAAGAAATAACCGAACACTCTATTGTAACCAACTTTTAAGTTTTTAATGCCGGTTGATTCGCGTTCTTGTTCTTCAAAGGTTTTGAGCCATTCCTCCCCGCCTGTCAGAAGGTCGCGGA
The DNA here is from genome assembly GCA_947090755.1 of uncultured Candidatus Melainabacteria bacterium. GTDB lineage: Bacteria > Cyanobacteriota > Vampirovibrionia > Gastranaerophilales > Gastranaerophilaceae > Gastranaerophilus. The sequence goes on from CAMUPF010000031.1 coordinate 11,421, forward strand.
AGTAATCAAGTTCACCGTTAACACCGTTTTTAATAATTCCGCCTTCTTTAATTTGAGCCGGAGCGTTATCGTCTATCGTTCTTTCAATCATCTGCGCAAAATCAGAAATCTCACCTGCATACTCCATAACAGACGCAAACGGATTGTTTTCTAACTGTTGGGAAGATTCCAGAAGCTCAGGCAGCATTAACAATGAAGTTTTAAGACCTAAAAAGTCTTTAGGGTTAACAGAACCGTTACTGATTTTTGTCGCCAGACGCTGAATATCATATATCTTTTCAAGAGAAGATGCCATTTGCACGCGCAATTCAGCTTTTTCAACAAGTTCCGAAACATAATTTTGACGAGCAAGAATATCTTCTTTTTTACGCAAAGGCTGGCATAACCAGCTTTTTAAAAGGCGCGCACCCATATTAGTTTTGGTGTTATCAATCGCCCACAAAAGTGATCCGAATTTATTTTTTTCACGTAAAGTTTCAACAAGTTCAAGATTTTTTCTTGTTGCAGCATCGATGATTAAAAACTCTGAAAGTTCATAGCTTTCAATACGTTCAAATTTAGGAACATTTTCTTTAGTCGTTTCCCAAATGTAGGCAAGTAAAGCACCAGCCGCTCTAAAACCCACTTTAAAACTATTATAACCGAACGCATCAAGGCTATTCGCATTAAATACAGCTTTAAGGTTTGAAAACGAAAAATGTTCTTCAAAAACAGATGACGGGATTTTGGAACAGTTGTAATTTTTTATAATCACATCCGGCAAATTCACGACTTCATCGGGCACAATCTGGAACGGCTTAATCTCTGCACGCAAAGAAGGCGCCACGATTTCAGCGGGCTTGACACGCGCAAGTTCAGACAAAATAAGGTTCAAAGGCCCCTGCGTAACCTTATACTCACCGGTCGAAATGTCTGCATAAGAAAATCCGAAAAGGTCGGTTTTTTCATCATGAAAAAGTGCACAGATATAATTATTGGAATTCTTTTCTAAAAATGCGCTTTCTAAAATTGTACCCGAAGTAATAACCCTTGTAACCCCGCGTTTAACAAGGCCTTTTGCCTCTTTCGGGTCTTCAAGCTGATCACAAATCGCGACTTTATAGTTCTTCTGAATCAACTTTTCGATATAGGTATTGGTAGATTTAATAGGAATCCCTGCAAGCGGGATTTTCCCTAAAACTTTCCCGGCATCACGCGAAGTAAGAGTGATTTCCAAAACCTTTGACATTGTAACAGCGTCTTCAAAAAATGTTTCAAAAAAATCTCCCAGCCTGTATAACAAAATACAATCAGGATTCTCTCTCTTTGTCGCCAGATAATGCTGCATCGAAGGTGTCACCGTATCAATATCTACATCAGCCGAATTAATATAGTTGATTTCAGGTTTATTCATAGTAAAATTATTATAACATGAAAAAGGTTTAAGAGAATGGGATGTTTAAGAAATATTATTAATCTTATAATCATAACCCTTGCGGTTATTGGTTTTCTGTCAATCGGCGGACGCGAGTATCTGGAAAACGACGTTATTCCGACCGTAAAAAAAGTTAACACTGCATTTCAGACAGAAATGGACAACCGCGGCAAATCCTTCACTGAACTTTCACTTAAAGAACTGGGAGCAATCCTGTGGGATTCTGTTAAATCCGTTATTTTTGTGAAAAAAGTTGCAAACGGATACGAAACCACAGAGATTAAAGGCCTGATGGGATACGATACTAAAATTGCCGAAGACCTTTCCAGCGGCCAAAAAATGGTTCTGGTGGATACGAAAGACAAAGTCCTTCTGGACTTAAACAAGACAGACAAAGCCGAACTCAAAGCGGATATGCTTAAACTTGCAAAAAAACACAAAGCACTTCCCGTAAAATTCGACGATATAGATATAGTTGAACTTGGCAAATGGAAGGCCTTAAATAAAGATTTGCGTTATGCGAAAGTAAGTATAAAGGATTCTGCGTCAAATAGCGAAATAATTGCGATTGTTTCAACCTTGCCTGATGAAACGGATTCAAAAATGATTGTAACATTTGCAGAAAAATCGAAATTCTCACGAAAAATCGCAGAAAAATATTTTAAAAAAGCTCCGTAAATTACGGAGCTTTTTATTAACGCTGTTAAAGTTCCGTAAGCGTTTAACGCCGGCATTAGGGCGATAGCCTGACTCACTTTCTGTAGTTATTATGTAATATTTTTCTAAATTAGTTAAGAGTGATAGCACGGATTTTAATTAAGGGTGGCACTCAGTGCCTCAATCTTTACATATCAAAATAAAAATTTACGTTATGAAACATTTTGTTTTTTTTTGCATGCTTTATGCTAGATTAGAAATGTCCGAAGAAATTTCGTAAAGCGAAATTTCTGAGTGGCGTACTAGACAGCGAAGCCGTACACGGCCCGCGGCTCAGCGGGGCGGAAACGGCGAAGAACTGCTTTTAATGTGGTAAGTTATTGAAGGAGATATCAATGTCGGAATACTTGAGCAAAGAAGAGATTAAGCAATGGAGAAGCTCATTAGAAAAGATTACTTTAGAAGAATTTGCTGCAAGATTAGGGAAAAAAGTTGAAGAGTCGAAGCCTAGCCACGACTTAGCAGATATAGTACTCAAAGGCCAGCCGGTTGTGTCCGAATCTGGATTCCACGCTAAAGCCGAAAAGCTTAACGCTATCGCTGAGCGCGCTATGAATAGAGAAAAAGAGATTTCAATGACTCCGTTCTCTATCAAAAACCTTGAAAAATCACTCGAGGAAAACACGCCGGAAAAAGTTGAACCGGCAAAAAAACCGGTTGCGAAAAAAACCGTTCAAAGCAAAAAAGAAACAACCGAAACCAAACAAAATGTTAATGTCGCATTTAAAAAAGCATTGACTGACCGTGAACAGAGAGTTTTTAATTACTTCTTTGAACACCAGAACAAAATTGTTTACGCAAAAGATTTGGCAACATTGCTTGATTTGCCGAAAGATTATGTTTACAAATACATCAAAAATATCCGCGCTAAACTTGAAGGCGGTGAACTTCAAAACGCTGAACAAGGCGGATTTAAATTATCAGTTTAAAAAAATCCCTTCCATAAGGAAGGGATTTTTAATATCTCTATTTATTATGACCATTAACCGCATTAGCAAGTGCATTTATGACAACGACATCCCATTTTTTGCCGGCCTCCTCTTTCATAATTGAAAGAGCCTTGTCCACTTCCATTGCTTTTCTAAACGGCCTGTCTGAAGTCAGTGCACTAAACGCATCAGCCGCTGCAATGATTCTTGAACCCAGCGGAATTGACTGACCTTTTAACCCTTCAGGTTCGCCGGTACCGTCAACACGCTCTGTCCTGTATGTGATATACGGCACAACTTCTGAGAGGAAGTTAATGTTCATCAAGAAATGAACCCCGACATTTGAATGCGTTTGAATTTTCTTCAAATCTTTCGCGCCGAGTTTGCCTTTTGTATTAAATAGTTTTTCAGAAACCGCGATTTTACCGATATTTTGCAGTAAACCTGCATAGTAAATCAAATCGGTTGTTTTCTCATTAAGTTTTAATTCGCGGCAAATAAGTCTTGCGATATCAGCGGTATTTTGTGAATGAGCAACTTTATATTGGCCTTTCATATCAACGGCCGCGGCAAGTCGTTCTACAAATTCCTGTTGATAATCGCACAAATCACCGATTAACGCGGTAAGTTCACCACGAACATTACGAAGCTCTCGTTCTGATGAAAACTCGTCTGCCATAAGCGATTCTGAGTAATCCATTTCAGCCTGCAAAGCCATAGAGGTTGCAAAAAGTCGTGCAATAGTCTGCGTTAAAGAAACATATTCTTTTGCAATAGGCTTATCGTTTCCAAGCAGGATAACCCCGATTGTTTGAAGGTTATTTGCCATTGGAACAAACACAGAACTTTTACTTTTTGCAACTTTACCTTTAAGAAAAACTTCTTTAACCATATCAGTTTCCACGGAAAATCTTCCATATTTACCGGCAAGAAGGAATTTCCTGTTTGTTGAAGTTTTAACAAACTCTTTAGCCAGATAAATTTTGCAGGATTTAATCTCAAGCATTTGCGCAACAGACGCGGCAATTGAATCATAAATTGCGTTTTCTTCTTCTTTAGACGCAATGCTCAAAACTGATAAAATTTTATTAGAAGAGTAGATTGAAGTCAATTCTTTAATCTGTTCAATCAATCTTGAACGTTTATTTTTATCATGAGAACCGATTTTTTCGACTAAATCAGAAGAGATTAAGTGTTCAGAGAGAAAATCTCCAAGATTCAGGGCAAAAAGTTCTTCCATCGGATTATCATCAATCAGAAACTCTGACTGTGAAAAAAGTGAAACTCCGTTTTCTTTATTATTCATTCTCTACTTTCCTTCTAAACATGTTCTATAATCCCCTTATCGGCACTTAATAAAAAAACTTTAGTAATTTTTACAAAAGTTCATACTAAAGTTGTAGAAAGATTATACAAAGGATAGAAAAAGAGGCGGCGGCAATACTGCCGCCGCCAACTGATTTTAACGTTTCACACAGCGTAAAGCCCGACCCTGAGTATGTTCTCGCGGCAATTTATATCCAATATCGAGATTGTATGCCCAGCCGTATTTAGGTGAAATCACAGAACTTGACCAGTATAAAGCCGTATTAGGGTTATTACTCAATAAGTTTTTATTATAAAACATTGAGGCGGCTTCATCTATATTTGGCGCCCTGCTTTCGCTATCTTGAGTATTACATGTGTTTCCGGCATTATATGGGGTTACACTTGACGACGCGTCTCTAACCAGCGGAACCGGCGCGACAACGACAGAATCGGTAGGATACAACACACTCATAAATCCAATATCTTTGCCAACAGTATTAGGTCCTTTGTTTCCGTTCAGGTCATAAATAAAGTTCGCACACATAAGAGGCCCGAAAGGCGTATCATGAAGAATAGTATTTCCATCGGAATCAGTTGTTGTAACCATAGGATCAGAATGACAGTTAGGATTATAAACAACAGCAATGCTTTCACCGTTCTGGGTTTCAAAGGCAGCTATTTTTGTATCAATTTCGTTTTGTGAAGTTCCCCAATCTAATCCGCTAAGAGAAGCAGGAGATGTCAATGCCGAATTTAATTCACTAAGAGTTGTTGGAAACGCATTCAAAGAGCCTTCCATATTAGTATAAGATGTGACAATGCCGCAATCCGGTAAATGGTCATTATCGCAAATGTTATTTATTTTTAGAACTTTTGAAAGCCCTTCCGTAACAAAAGCTTCAGCGGCAGTATCTTCGGTAATACTTTTGGAGCCGGTTTCATCTTGAGAGATTGTAAAAGTTCCGTAACCGTTCAACGCCGGCATTAGGGCTATTGCCTGACTCATACGCGCATACAAAGCTTTTCTCTGCGTGTTCCATGTGCGTTCGTTAATATTACCTGTTAGCGACGGAAGCGTTATAGCAGCCACTACGCCGATGATTGTTAATGATAAGAGGATTTCGGCCATTGTGAAACCGGCTTCACGCTGGTTCTCCCGCCTGTCAAATCCCTTGCAAGTGTTATCAACACTTGCGTGATTTGTCCGCTCCCGACGCTCGCGCTCTGGTCGCAACGGCGGCATCGTCCAGTTCCGTGCC
>CAMUPF010000032.1 GCA_947090755.1 uncultured Candidatus Melainabacteria bacterium
GGGGGGGGCCTGTTCTTAGCGGTTCAAGCGTAGCGCTTGGACTGCGCCTCGCGTTGTCTTGTTCGACTCGCGGAAAACGTGCCTGCGTGCTTACAGCACTCCGCACTCCGCTCGCTCACGCAAACGCCACCGCTCGCGTTAGCGGTCAAGAGCGCGGTCTTGACCGTCGCACGCTCGTCTCTTCGCAAGGCAAGCCTTGCTCCGTGGCTCTGCTCGGCTTGGCATTTACGATGGCCGAAATCTTATTGTCTTTAACGATTATTGGCGTGGTCGCCGCGATTACGCTGCCTAGTTTGACGGGCAATATTAATGAAAGAACATGGAATACGCAGAGAAAAGCTTTATATGCGCGATTTAGTCAAGCAATAGCGCTTATGCCCGCGTTGAACGCCTACGGAACTTTGACCGAGGATGAAAACGGAAGTATTACGGAAGACACTGCGGCCGAAACTTTTATCACCGAAGGCCTTTCCAAAGTTCTAAAGATTAATAATATTTGTGACGCTGACCATTTAACGGATTGTGGAATCGTTTCCAAAATAACCACTATGTACGGAAGTGTAACTTCTTTACCATTAAAATTAGACGGTCTGGGTGGCTATGGCGGTCATGTGATGTCCGGAATCAGGCCTACTAAAGCCGCTGCGTTTGAAACTCAAAATGGTGAGAGTATAGCTGTTTATTATAATCCTATATGTCTTGGAAACTGGAAGATTGACGGAAGATTGAATTCTTATGTCGGCAACGACCTTTGTGCAAACTTTATCTTTGATTTGAACGGAAACAAAGGGCCTAATACTGTCGGTAAAGACATTGGGATAATGACAGTGTTTTATTCCTCTGATTCCTCCGTTGTAATGCCGGTGCCTTTTGTTAGAAGCCCTCAAGGATTGCCGTTTGATGAAAGTAAAAAGGTTTGTAAAACACTCGGGGATAATTTAAGACAGGCGACGCTAGATGAAGTCGGGTCTATTTTTATCAACCAGCCTGTTGTCGGAGGGCAGGTTTTTAATGATTATGCTGACGGAGTTTGGGGGAGTGATGGAATTGTTGAAAAAGGTAAAAATCCGTATCACATAAACAGATGGTGGGGCTTGAGATATAATTCTTATCCGGCTGCGAGCCATTATGGTACTATGTGCATACAAAGATAAACAGGCGGAGTCATTAGATTCCGCCTGTTTCTTACGATTTTAACGTTATCATTCTATCTACGCGAACGCAAATTCTGAATGGTTTACCTTGTCGCCTAAAATTTGGCTTCTGATTTCTGCCAAATCTTGCTGCATTAATCTTCTTGGTGAACCTTCTTCCATTGAGTGGTTTCTCAACAGGTATGACGGGTGGAAGATTGTCATTGCTCTGTAATCTACACCGTCAACGCTGATTGTCATCCACTGGCCGCGAACTTTTGAAATTGTTGTTTTCTTATCAAGTTCTACGAAAGATTTCAATGCTGTTGCACCGCAAAGTACGATTGCTTGAGGCTTAATGATGTCGATTTGTGCTTTTAAAAATTTACTGCAGCATGCTTTTTCCAAATCAGTTGGAACTCTGTTTTCAGGCGGTCTGCATTTTACAGTGTTGATAATGTATAAATCTTCTTCTCTTGAAATTCCGGCTTCTGCCAAAAATTCGTTCAATAATTGACCTGCGCGGCCTACGAACGGTCTGCCTTCCAAGTCTTCTGTTTCGCCCGGAGCTTCGCCGATAAGAACTATCTTAGCTGTTTCCGCGTTACCATCTGAGAATACCAAATTAGTACGTGTTGCACCCAGCGCGCAAGACTTACAGCTTTGACATTTCTTCTCTACTATGTCCAAACATTCTCTCTTCATCATTAAGTGTCTCCTTACTGCTATATATTCCTATGTTATATTTTCTACAATATCTCGTAAGTTCTTTAATTACAAGGTTTGACAGCAAAAATACTGCAAATAGATTAGGTACTGCTAAAAATAGCGTGAATGCATCAGATAAATTGATGATACTTTTGAAATTCATAGCCGAACCTATGATTATGAATAAACAATATATTACCTGAAAAGTGCGGGTTGTCAATTTTGTATCGCCGAATAGGAAAGTCCAGCTTTTAACCCCGTAATATGAGCCGCAAAGCATTGTGGACAGTACAAAACAGCTTGCCATAAATGTTAAGAGAATCGGGAAGAACGGACAAACGCTTCCGAAAGCTTTTGAGGTTAATTCTATACCAGCAAGTCCTGTGTTTTGTAAATAAACGCCTGAAACTACAATAATAAATGCTGTTGCAGAACCTACGATTACAGTATCAACGAACGGTTGAAGCATTGCGATGAATGCCTGCGCAACCGGTTTTGAGGTTTTTACAGCAGAGAATGCAATCGGCGCGGTGCCTAAACCTGCTTCGTTAGCGAACATTGCACGTCTGAATCCCCAGAGTAAGCACGCGAACATTCCGCCTTCAATGGCTTTTGGCTCAAACGCCTCTTTTACAATGGTGACAATGGTTTCAGGTATATGGTGGATATTTACTAAACAAATTATTAACGCTGAAATTACATACAATGAACACATAACCGGCGTAACTTTTGAGGTAAATTTTCCGATAGCTTTGATTCCGCCGATGATTGTGACGAAAGTTATCACTGCAACTATAAGGCCCAAAATCCAGCTTTGTCCTGCAAAGAAACTGTTTTCGCCGCCTGTAACCTCTGTAATCTGAGCGGTCATTGCGTTAATCTGAAACAAGTTCCAGCCGCCAATCATTGCGAAAATACAGCATAAAGCATATATTTTAGCGAGGTGCGGGGCAATCGGGGCTAAATATTTACCTTTCAAACCGCCCAGAATATAATACATCGGGCCGCCTGCAACGGTACCGTCTTTATTGATTTTGCGGAATTTTAATCCCAGTAAAACTTCTGCAAACTTTAAGGCCATTGAGAAAAATCCGGCGATTATCATCCAGAAAATTACTCCGGGGCCGCCGATAGAAACCGCCGCCGCGGAACCCGCAACGTTACCGATTCCGGCAGACGCTGAAATCGTTGCCGTCAACGCCTGAAATGATGAAACTTCGCCCTTTTTCTGGCGTTTAAAATTGTCTTTGTGTTCATAGCGTTTTGCGATTAAGCGGATAGCGTGTTTGAACCCCCAAATTCCGACAAACCTTAGGCGGAATGTGAAGTATAAAGCCGCTGTAATAAGCAATGCAACAAGCAACTCAACCTTTACTCCCCCAATAGTTACGGAGCAAAATATGAGACTTGAAATTTTATCGGCTATCGGTGACAGCAGGCTGTCAATTATGCTATCTAAACTCATTCTTAAATATTATTATAAATATTGACTTATGTCAAAACATGGTACATAATGTTTAAAGAAAGGATGTACTTATGAAAAATAGACTATTAACATATACAGGAGGGGGGGGGGGGGAGCGCTCTTAGCGGATGTGTAGTGCCGGCGCGGCCTCACGTGAGTGAGGACGGCAGGGCACGAAACTGGACGATGCCGGCATTGAACGGATACGGAACGCTTACAGAAGATAATAAGTGGTCGAATACTGTCGGCAAAGATATTGGGTTTATAACCGCCTTTAATTCTGTGGATACCGTCGTTGTTTCCCCAATGCCGTCTGCTGTTGCTAATGCAGGAACTGTGGATTTTAATACAGCGCTTTCGTTATGTAAAACCCAGTCCGTTGAAAGCCGGCTCCCTAATATTGATGAACTTTCAGCATTGTTTATAAATAAAAATGCTGTTGAATTTAAGACGGATGATGGAAATAATTTTTGGTCCGGTACGGTGGTGGATTCTGACCACGTTATGGCAATAAGTTTGAATACTGCGTCAAAATATATTGCTGAAAAATCAGGTGAGCGCTACGTACGTTGTATTAAACGCTAACAAAACAAAAACTCCCGACGAATCGGGAGTTTTTAATTTTTATGCTTTCGGTATAAACTAAACAAGTTCTTTAACTTCAGCAGCAATGTTTTTAGGGTCAAGTTTCAAACCAGGGCCCATTGTTGTTGAAAGGTATACTGATTTAACAAATGTTCCTTTTGCTGCAGACGGTTTTGCTCTCAAAATAGCATCTACCAATGTCGCAAAGTTCTTTGTCAAATCTTCTTCGCTGAATTCAACTTTACCGATAGGGCAGTGAATCATACCTTGTTTGTCTGCACGGAATTCAACTTTACCGGCTTTTGCGTCTTTAACTGCTTTGCCGACTTCCATTGTTACAGTACCTGTTTTAGGGTTTGGCATCAAGCCTTTAGGACCGAGTACGCGACCCAGTTTACCTAACATACCCATACAGTCAGGTGTTGCAATCAATGTATCGAATTCAAACCAGCCGCCTGCGATTTTATCAACGATTTCTTCTGCGCCTGCAAATTCTGCACCTGCTGCTGTTGCTTCAGTAGCTTTTGGCCCTTTAGCAATAACGCAAACGCGAACTTCTTTACCCAAACCAGCCGGCAACACAATTGTTGAACGGATTTGTTGGTCTGCTTGACGAACGTCGATACCTAATCTCATGTGGCATTCTACTGTTTCGTTGAATTTAGAAACTTCTTTTGAAATTTCTTTTAATTTTTTTATTGATTCAACAGCGCTTGCCGGTTGTTCAAAACCTTCAAGCATCTCTTGCATTTTCTTTTGTTTTTTAGTTAATTTACTCATTTTAAAAATTTCCTTTCATGGTGTTAACGGATGTGTTAGATCCTTCCATTTGTTATTACTCAGCTTTTACCGTAACGCCCATAGCTCTGCAAGAACCTTTAATCATTTCTACTGCAGCTTCTAAGGTTGTTGCGTTAAGGTCTGCCATTTTTGTTTTAGCGATTTCTTCAAGTTGTGCTTGAGTGATTTCGCCTACTTTATCTTTGTTCGGCGCTGCTGAACCTTTTGCCAAGCCTAATGCTTTTTTAATCAATACAGGAGCCGGAGGTGATTTTGTTACGAATGTGAAACTTCTGTCTTCGTAAACATCAATAACTACCGGAATGATGTATCCTGCTTGTGATTCAGTTCTAGCGTTGAACTGTTTGCAGAAATCCATGATGTTAACACCGTGTTGACCTAAAGCAGGACCAACCGGAGGTGACGGATTTGCTTTACCGGCTTCGATTTGAAGCTTAATTTTTCCTGTTACTTTTTTTGCCATTGTTTTCTCCTTTTGTGGTAATAACGGGGGCGTCCCTTCCACATTATTTTGTACTTATCCGATTAAAACCGGATTTACTGATAATTACAGTTTATTAATTTGCTTGTATTCCAATTCAACCGGAGTTTCGCGGCCGAAGATTGAAACATTTGCTCTGAGTTTTGCTTTGTCAGGGTATACTTCAATAATATCCGCAACGAATTCTGCGAACGGACCGGAAGTAATTCTGACTTTGTCGCCGACTTTAACGTCAAGTTCGATTTTTTGAGTTTGTGAAGATGAGCGGTTAATAATCTTTTTGATTTCGCTATCTTTTGCCGGAATAGGTTTTTTAGCTGAGCCGACGAATTTAGCAACACCGGTTGTGTGTCTTACTACATACCATGTTTCTTCGTCCATAATCATTTCAACTAAAACGTAACCAGGGAATACTTTTTCTTCTTTTTCAGTCTTTTTGCCGCCTTTAATTTGGGTGACTGTTTTTTGCGGCACTTCAATACGGAAAATTCTATCGCCAAGGTTCTGGTTTTCAATCATTTTTTCAAGGTTAACTTTAACCTTGTTTTCGTAACCGGAATAAGTGTGAACGATGTACCAGCGTTTTTGGCCGGCTTTATTCTTCTTAGCCTGAGCTTTTGCTTCTTCTTCAGCTAATTCTTGAAGTTTATCTTCGTTCAATTGTTCTTCCATTGTTTTTTCATCTTTTGTCATAAGCCACCTTTTATAAGTTTTTTTATTTTATAAGACCGAATAATCCTTTGTAGATTAAGTCCATTAGATAAATTGCCACAGTGAATACAAATACAATCGCTACGACGAAGCAGGTTTCAACGAACACCTGACGTCTTTCAGGCCAGGTGATTTTGCCCCATTCCTGTCTTACGCCTTGAAAATAAGTTTTGATTGAATCTGTAATTTGAGCCATATAATTTTTCCTTTTTTAAAATCGCGCCCTGAAGGACTCGAACCCTCGACATCCGGTTTTGGAGACCGACGTTCTACCAACTGAACTAAGGACGCCTGTGGGGGAACTTGTCCCCCTTAATTTTCTTTGCTAATACAAAAAATAGTATTCCCCAGTAGGTTATTTCGTTTCTTTGTGATTAGTGTGTTTTTTGCAAGTCGGGCAGTATTTGCTCAACTCTAAACGTTCTTTAATGTTCTTTTTGTTTTTAACTGTTGTGTAGTTTCTTTCTTTGCAATCTTCACATGCAAGAACTACCATTCTGTCGTTTTTTCCTTTGATACCCATTGTTTTATTCCTTTTTAGTTTTGATAAATTTTTTCTTTTTAAGCGGGATGTATTTAGAAAACACATCCTGATTTTTCGGCTTATGATATCATTTTAAAACAAACAAAATAAAATGCAAACAATTGTAAACAAATTTGACATTTCATTAAAAAACCTCCGGCTTAGTTAAACGGAGGTTTTAAAATTTTATAAAGTGAAGCTTGTATCAACCGGAGGTTTGTGGTTGTCGCGGTTTCTGTCGCGATAATTCAGGTCGTAATTGCCTGTTGCGGCTTCAGTGCGAAGTTTTTCCATATAGATTTGGCCGTTTTTAACAACCTGTTGAAGCTGGCCTAAATCTCTTTCGAGGTTAGTGAGAACCTGTTCTGCGTAGATTTCTGCGCCTTCGCGGGTTTTCATTGCGTCTTCTGTTGCTTGAATTCTGATATTTTCAGCATCATCAAGCGCTTTGCGTTTAATTTCTTCGCATTCTTGTTGAACCTGTGTTCTGATTCTGTTGCCTTCGCGTTCTAATGCTTTGATAAAATCTGCTTCGCTCAAGCGTTTGTCGGCTTCTTCCTGAGCGTCAGCGATGATTTTTTCCGCTTTCTGTCTTGCTTCGGTCTGTAACTCATCTCTGCGTCTTAAAAATGCGCGTGCCTCTTGGACTTCGGTTGGCATTGCAGAATAAATTTTTTCTATATAAGCGCCTACTTCTTTCGTTCTAACGACGGTAAAAGCTCCCGGGATAATCGGAAACCCTTCTTCCAGAACTCCTTCCAGCGCTCTTAATAAGTCATATACTACACTTTGTTGCATACACATATACCTTTCATGTCCGAGAAAGTCTTGACAAGACTTTCGAGTGACGTATCAGGCAGCACTCTGCCGAACAAACGATTGAGTATCGTTTGTGAGAGGCCCACGGGTTGACCTGCGGGAGCAGGGCAAGCAGGTGGCGAAGAACTGCTTTCACATTCAACATTTTACAAGAGTAATAGTTAAATGTCAAATAATTAACATTTATATTTTTTTTCAAGATAAATTTTGACTTCTTCCGGCACAAATTTTGTTATGTCGCCGCCGTTTAGTAAGATTTCGCGCACCGAACTTGAGGAAATGAAGTTGTATTTTGGTTTTGTGATTAAGAAAACAGTTTTTATGTTGTGGTTAAGTGCGCTGTTATTTTGTGATAATTGCATTTCGTATTCGAAGTCTGAAACGGCGCGCAGTCCGCGCAGGAGTATTGTTGCGCCTTTTTGCTGTGCGTAATCAATTGTTAAACCGTTAAAACTGTCGACTTCAACATTTTTCAAGTGTGCGCAGGATTGGCGAATTAAATCAACGCGTTCTTCTATCGTGAGGAACCCATGTTTTTCACTGTTGCGGGCAACGGCGATAATAACTTTGTCAAAAATTTCCGCGCCTGTTTCTAAAACGTCAAGATGTCCTTTGGTAATCGGGTCAAAGCTTCCCGGATATATTGCTATTTTCATGGTTAATCCTTTTTGTGGATTATAACATGAACAAAGACATCGTGTAACCGATGTCTTTGTTTTTTAATAATGGAGCACGCACATTGAACCTGTGCTTGTGCTGCCTTTTGGAGTTAAATATGCTCTGCCGGATGATGGCATTGTCCAATAATAAATATTGTTATTTTTTACCAGCGCGGTGTTGGAAAGTACTATAAAATCATTATACCCGTAAAGTCTTGTATTATAAAATAATGCCATTAATTCGCCCATGTTCGGTATTGTACTCTGGTCGTTCATTGCTCTGCATTTTGCGTTCATTTCTTCACGTGTACCTACTCCGGCTCCGGTATTAAGGAAAATAGGAGCAACAACAATGCTGTCAGTTGGATAAATTACCGACATAAATCCCATATCTTTTCCCATTGTGTTAGGGCCTTTTGAACCATTAAGGTCATAAATCAGATTCAAGCATAATTTAGGCTGCACATAATATACATCTGTTTCGTTTAAACTTCCGACGCAATTCGGGTTGTAATGAACTAAGATACTTTCGCCATTAGCGGTTTCAAACGCAGCGGCTCTGGTATCAAGTTGTGAGTATGAATAAATTGTACCATTATTATAATCTCTCCAACTTCCGTTAAAGAGTGAATTCAACCCAACCATTGTTTTGATTGTTGAAAGTTCTACAATCCCGCCGGCATGTGAGTTATTAGTATCATAGAAGTACGGAGTAATTTTTTGCGGCAAGCCGCAATCTTCCAGATGTTCGCTGTCGCAAATATTGTTAATCTTAAAAACCTTGCTTAAACCTTCTGAAAGGAATGTTTCGGCGGCGGTGTCGACAGCGGATGTCGAGTCGTTACCTTCGGTTAACGTTCCGTATCCGTTTAGTGCAGGTATTAATGCGATAGCCTGTGATATTCTTGAATATAAAGCTTTTCTTTGAGTGTTCCAAGTCCGTTCGTTAATGTTGCCTGTTAAACTAGGCAATGTAATCGCGGCAACCACACCGATAATTGTTAATGACAGTAATATTTCTGCCATAGTGAAGGCGCAACGCTGGTTCTTCCGCCTGTCAAATCTTAGCTCAATTGCTTTGCAATTGGCAGATTTGTGCGCTCCTTTCACTCTCGTTCCAGTCGCAACGGCGGTGACATAATGCTCGCCTGCTTGCCCTGCTGCCCGCAGGTCAACACCGCGAGCACCGGCTGACGCAGTCTTGCCCCCCCCCCCTCACTGGAAACGGCCATAAATCACGGCTTTTCAGGATTTTAATTTTCATAATACCTCCAAATTTTTATATTTTAATTTTAAACTATATTTCACACCCTGTCAATAGTAAAAAAGAGCCGGCAACGCGGCTCTTTTCAATGCTTATACTGTTTAAAACTATTTAAGTCTTACGTTTACTGATGCGCCTTTTTTAGAGATTTCAACTTTGTCTTCTCTTGCCAACCAGCCAAGGCCTAAGTCTGCGAAGTTGCCTTTCAAGTCTAATTCTTTTTTCATTTTAGAAAAGCTTGTTTCGCCGTTTACATTCAAGTAGTTGTAGATTTCGCCTGCTGATGAACCGATCATGTCTTGTAATTGCGCGTCTTGTTGTTTAGTTGCCATAATTTTTAATCCTCCGTAAAAATATAAATCTTTTGCATACCTTGCATAAATCAATGATATATTAATTTTTTCTAAAAAGCAATAGCTTAATATATAATATATGAACTATTTTTTTGATATAATTTAGGCTAAAGGGAGTATTTACTTTGCTGATTCATGCGAACCTGTCGGGGGAGAAAACGGATTTTTTGATTAATAAATATGCGGAACTGCTTAATAGCGGGATTCCGGCGTCAAGAATTCTCGTGCTTGTGCAAAATTCTACTGTAAAGCAGGCGTTTATTAATAAAACGCTGGAAAAGCTTCAAATCGGCCATTTTGAAAAATTAAAGGTTCATTCGTTTTTCTCACTTGTTTATAACGCTGTTTCTGACAACTGGGCTGTTTTGGAGGGGATTAACCCTGATAAAAGCCGGTCTGTAATTCTGCCGAACCTTATTGGCTTAGAGGTTTCGCAGTTTATACTAAAAGATATTATAAAGACCATAAAGTTTCGCGGGTATAATTCGCGTAAATCTTTGCTTCATCAAATTTTCAGGCGGTATTCGCTGATTGTTCAGAATAATCTTTCCACAGCGGAGGTTGAGGAACGGGCTAAAATCCTCAAAGAGCCGTTCAAAGAAGATATTGATTTAACTCTGAAACTATTCTTACAAAAGACTTTGAAGCTTAGAAGCTTTGACTACCTGCGCCAGTGCCTTGTATTTAATTATATATATAAGAACACGGATTATTTTAAAGATATTGAGTATTTAATTCTGGATGACGGGGATGAAATTACGCCGGTTTGCTTTGATTTTATTGAATATCTGGCACCGCAGTTGAAGGATTGGTGGCTGGCGTATGATTTTAAAGGTTCATCGCGCGTTGGTTATTTGAGTGCGGATAAGCCTGCGGTCTGGGAGTTTGAAAGGGTTTTTAAGGAAAAAACCATAGAGTTTGAATCTCCACGGGATTCGGACGCACAGAGGATTTTTGATAACGTACTTTACGATAAAGAAAATGTATTGAGGAACTTTGAATTTCAGTCGCCCTCAAAGCGTTCAGGCATGGTGGAATTAGTTACGCGCGAGATTAAAAAACTTCTTAATCGCGGTATAATGCCGTGTGAAATTTCGCTTGTCACGCCGTGCCTTGACGAAATGCTGGGTTTTACGTTGATTGAAAAACTCGGCGGCAGCGTCAATTTGAAGCCGCTTTCAGGAAGTGAAAAGTTAATACAAAACAGGCTTGTTCTTGCTGTGTTAAATATTCTTAAACTTACCACGGACTTACGTGCCGCGCTCACGGAGTTTAACCTGCGCCCGATTTTTAATGACTTTTTAAATATTCCGCTTAAATACTGCGATAAGATTCTTGCGGCGTTTGATAATGATAAAGTTTTGATTGATTACGAGTTTCCGGTTGAAGATTACACAGAGAAATATCGTGATTTTCTGGCTTTTTTGCAGGGGCTTGGACAGAAGGGCGAGAAGCTTTCGCAAAAGGCGTTTGAGATTTTTGATAAATTTGCGTTTTTGTCTGCGTGCACGCAGGAGGAAATCGGAAAGTTTAATTTCTTCCTCAAAGAGTTGAAGGATTTTGAGGATGTATTTGCTGAGGCGATTGTAGGCCATGAGGCGGAAATCCTATTGCAGATTGAGAATTCTATTATTTCCGAGAACCCGTATTCAACTCTGGAGATTGAGGAAAAAGACCTTATTCTCGGTACGCCGCAGAAGATTATTGATAACCAAATTAGGACGAAATATCAGTTCTGGCTGGATGTTTCGAGTCAGGAGTGGGTAAAATCCGATATCGGACCGCTTTATAACGCGTGGGTTTACCAGAAGGGCTGGGAAAAAGAAGATTTTACGGTTGAGGATAATTTGCGGCTGTCTCAAGACAAGACGGCGCGTATTTTGCGAAAACTTACGCTTCTTGCGGATGAAAAAGTTTATGCATATTCAAGCCTGTTTGACGGAAACGGGCTGGAAAATTTTGGCGGAATCGAGCAGTATATCAAGGTTTCGCAGCCGGCGGCGGGGAAGACTGAAGGCGGTGCATTCAGGATTATGCCGCGCGACGACCAGAAGCCGGTTCTTGAATACCGTTCGGGTAAAATGGCTATTTCGGCAGTTCCGGGGGCCGGTAAAACCACTATTTTGCTGGCGTTAATAGTAAAACTGTTGGAACGTAAGGTTCCGGCGGAAAATATTTTTGTAATGACTTATATGGAATCTGCGGCGCGCAACTTTCGCGACAGGATTAAAAATATTTTTCCTGATTCCGCGCAATTGCCCAATATCAGTACGATTCACGGGCTGGCACTCAGGATTTTGAAAGAGAATAACAACTTTGAACGTTTGGGCCTATCCGGTGATTTTGAAATCTGTGACGACACGGTTCGCGGGCGTATGATTCGACAAATCGCTTTGAAAACCGGCGTTGCGGATGAGGATTTGTCTGATTTTGACCGTGCTGTTTCTATTGCAAAATTCTCTCAGTTGGAAAATCCACAGTCGACGGACGCTAAAATTAATAAGTTTCTCAAATTTTTTGCATATTATCGTCAGACACTTTTAAGCCAGAACCTTATTGATTACGATGATATTCTGCTTTTTGCCGTTCAACTGTTAGAGCAGTTTGAGGATATAAGAGAATATTATCAAAACATTTGCCATTTTATTATTGAGGATGAGGCGCAGGATTCTTCATCATTGCAGCAGCGGCTTATTAATCTTTTAAGCGCGAAGCACGGAAATCTTATTCGCTGCGGCGATATAAATCAGGCGATTACGACTACTTTTTCTAACGCAGACGTAGCGGGGTTCCGGCGTTTTATTGAAGAAAGTCAAAAGGTTTCTATGGATTGTTCACAGCGCTGCACAAAAGATGTTTGGACGCTTGCAAATAATCTGATTTCGTGGTCTGAAACGAAAGAATTTTTAAAGAATTCGTTCTATCCGATGTTTATGCGGCCTGTTGAGGGGCGCAACCCTGAATCTAAAAACGCAGTGAGGGCAAATGTTTTTCCGACGCCGAAGGATGAAAAAGATTTTGTAGTCAAAGAAATAAGGAATATTTTTAAAAATGACCCGAAAGCGACTGTCGGAATACTTTTGCGCAGTAATTTTCAGGTCAACACGTGGGCATCGCATATTGAAAACAGCGGGTTAAAGACGATTACCCGCACTGAATGTCTTGCGCAAAAAATGATTTTCAGGGTGATTTTTGCGGTGTTGAAGACGGTTCTTTCACCATTTGATAACGATATTGCCGCGGGCGCATACGAAATCCTTGCAGAACTAGGGGCCTTCAAATATAAAAACACCAATTTTATACGCGAAGCAAAGGTTCCGTTTGTGCAGTTGAACCCTGATGAAATTGAGGACGTTGAGTTTTCGCGGTTTTACTGGGAAATTCTTTACTGGGTTTCACAAACTTCGCTTAGCACTGAACAACTCGCAATGAAAATCGGGCTACATTATTTTGATTCCGAAATAGAAAAATCAAATGTCTATTTAATCGCAACACTTGTAAAACGTCTTTCACTCAACACAGCCGGCGGCTTGAAGGGTATTGTTCAGCAGTTAGATGAGTTGTCACGCAAAAATCGTGTGAGCGGGTTTAATTTTTTCTCGGAAGAAGACGAAAACGACAAAGGTTTTTTTGAGGGCAAAATTCAAATTATGACGATGCATAAATCCAAGGGTGATGAATTTGATTATGTTTTTATTCCTGAATTGACAGAACGCAATTTGACTTTTGAGGTTTCGGAGTTGAAACTTAAACCGTCAGACAATTTTAACGAAAATCTTCGCCGCCTGAGTCCTGCGTATTTGCCGAAATCCCAAAAAGATATTATGAAAGGGATTTTGACCGAAAACCTGAAACTTTTATACGTCGCGATTACGCGCGCGCGCCGGTTCCTGTATATTTCTACGTTTGAAAAACAACGCCCGAACGACAAATACACGAAAGTCAATGTTATTTTCAAAGAACTTTTGGGGGTGAGTGAATGATTTATTCTGCCAATATGTTGAAAACGTACAAATCCTGCCCGCTCAAGTACAAATTGAAGTACGTGGATAAATTCAATCTGCCGCAAAAGTTTGAAATTTTTGAAAAAGGTAAGAAAATTCACGCACTTGCATATTATTATCTTAAAGGCGATGATATTACGAGATTTGAAACCTCGCTGACACCCGAAGAAGCGGCAATTTGGGCGCGGCTTAAAGAGAACGAGTATTTTAATATGAAAACTTATCGAGCCGAGTTTGACCTGAATTGCAAAATAGACAGATTCTGGGTAGGCGGACGGCTTGACGCTGTTGTGACTGACGGCGCCGGAAATTATTATATTTTAGACTACAAAACCGGCCGTGTGCCTGCAGACCCGCAGAATGATTTACAAACACTTGTTTATCTTGCGGCACTTGCCGCGCACCTTGAAGGAGCGTTCAAAAGTCTAAAGTTTGTTTATATTGACTTGAAAAACAATAAAAATCACGTTATTGATTATGAACTTGCGCACCCTGAAATCATTGAACACATTTGCCGACTGATTGAAAGCGGGAAATTTCCGCCCGCCGACTCCTGCACTGACTGTGAATACAGGCATTATTGCAAAGGGTAAATTTTTTGACTTTGAAAGTTTGATGTGTTCTAATTAAACTTATGAAAAACATCAGGCAGTCAAATATTAGTATTCACAGGGATTCGTGGGTTGAGATTAACCTTGAAAACCTTGCGCATAACATAAAAGAAATCAGAAAAAGCGTTCCGTCCGGCAAAAAACTTCTTGCCGTTGTCAAGGCTGACGCTTACGGGCATGGGGCTATAATGCTTGCACCAACAATTCTTGCAAGCGGGTGCGACATGCTGGGCGTCGCCTCTATTGATGAAGGTATTGATTTGCGTAATGCCAAAATCGGCTGTGATATACTCGTTCTCGGCGCGGTTCCTGTCTGGGCGGTTGAAAACGCTGCGGTTGCGGATATTTCAATTTCTATTTTTTCAGAAGAACATCTTATCGCGTGCCGCCAAACTTTTGAACGCACCGGAATTAAACCTAAAGTTCATGTCAAAATCGATACCGGCATGAATAGAATCGGGGTTCAACCCGAATGCGCGGTTGATTTTATAAAAACGGTTCAGGCTGCACAGTATCTGGATTTTCAGGGGATTTTTACTCACCTTTACGAGGCTGAAACGGTTGTTGAAGCCAACCGCCAGATTTCGTTATGGAACGAAATTATTGCGCAAATTGATACAACAGGGCTTCTTTTGCATATTCAAAATACCGCCGGAACCCTCTGTTATGATGTTCCGACATCTAACATGCTCCGTATCGGAATCGGACTTTATGGCTTGGCGCCTGACTATCCGCAAAAAGAGTTTAAAAAACCGGATTTGAAGCCGATTATGTCTGTCAAAGGCCGTGTGGTTCATATTCATGAAGCAAAAGCCGGCGCAGGGGTAAGTTACTGCCATACGTTTAAAACCGATAGACCTTGTAGAATCGCAACCGTGCCAATCGGTTACGCAGACGGTGTTTCGCGGCTTTTATCAAATAAGATTACGGCCGAACTCAATGGCAAGAGCGTTCGTCAGGTCGGAAATATTACGATGGATCAGATGATGTTTGATATTACAGGGGTTGAAGCGGCCGCGGGAGATGTCGTGACGCTAATCGGACAGGACGCAATGACAATGGATGAATGGGCGCGGATTCTGGGAACGATTAACTATGAACTTACCTGCCGTTTGAAGGTTCGTTTGCCGCGGGTTTATACACGTTAAGGGGTTAAAATGAGCGAAATTTTTTACGATTTAGGCATAATCGGCGGCGGGCCTGCCGGCTACACTGCGGCGCTTCATGCACGAAAAAACGGGTTAAGTGTTGTGCTTTTTGAAAAAGATAAAATCGGCGGCGTTTGTTTAAACCGCGGCTGTATTCCGACAAAAACTATTTTGCACAGCGCAGAACTTTTTTCTGAATTATCCTGCGCGGATTCATTAGGAATCACTGTTGAAAGCGCAAAAGTAGATTTTTCTGCGGTCATGGCGCGCAAGGACGCTGTGGTTGAAAAATTACGCAAAAATTTAGAATTAACAATCAAAAATGCAAAAATTGATGTCTTGAACGCCGAAGCGCATTTAAAAGACCGTAATCATATTGAAGCAAACGGCAACGTTTATGAATGTGCCAAAATCATTGTTTCTACGGGTTCTCAACCGCGCGAACTCCCGCACATTAAATTTGACCACGAGTTTATTTTAAGTTCGGATGATATTCTTTCGCTGGCTGAATTGCCGCAAAGTATTCTTATTATTGGCTCCGGCGCTATCGGACTCGAGTGGGCACGAATTTTTTCTGCACTTGGCTCAGAAGTCACTGTTGTCGAAGTGGGCAAAAATCTTCTTCCGATTGCGGATATTGAAGTTTCAAAACGGGTTGAGCGCATTTTTAAAACGAAAAAAATTAAATTTTACACTGAAACCTCTGTTGACAAAATCGAAAACGACACGGTATTCCTTTCAAACGGTGAAACCTTGTGTCCTGAAAGAGTTTTGATGTCAGTCGGTCGTGTGGCAAATGACGCTGAACCGATAGAGGGCGTTGAGTATTTAGGAGATGTTTCCGGCGGAATCCAACTTGCACATTGCGCTATAAAGCAGGCATTGCGTTGTGTTGACGGTGTTGCGTTTGATGAAACCCTTGTGCCGTCTGTGATTTACGGAACGCCCGAAATTGCATGGGTTGGAGCGCGCGAACAGGATTTAGAGGCCGGAACTTATGAAAAATCAATGATTTTAATCTCCGCACTCGGTAAATCCCATTGTGATAATTGCACGGACGGGTTTATAAAAATTTTGACTCAAAACGGTTTAATTGTCGGCGCGCATATTGTTTCAAAAGAAGCGTCATCATTAATCCATCAGGTTTTAATCGCTATACAGAATAAAATTCCTGCGAAAAAGTTGCGTGAAGTCTGCTTCGCCCACCCAACGTATTCGGAAGGGATTTTTGAGGCCTTGACATAAGAATAAGGCGCGGAGCAACGCTCCGCGCCTTTGGTATTATTTATAATTATCTTTTCACGCAACGGACATCGGCGCCATTGGAACGCATGTACGGGTAGCGGGCGCCCGCATAGAAACTTTGGTACCACGCTGTGCCGGACTCTCCGGAAGAAATGACAGAACCGGCCCAAAAGCGACCTGATG
>CAMUPF010000033.1 GCA_947090755.1 uncultured Candidatus Melainabacteria bacterium
TCCGTGCCCTGCCGTCCTCACTCCCGTGTGGCCGCGCCGGCACTACACATCCGCTTAGTGCGCTCCCCCCCCCCCCTGCGAAAATGTTTACAATCGTTCGTTTCATATTCACATCCTTTCTCATTTACCCTTATTATGTAACATGTTTTAAAACTTGTCAACGGTTTAATATATTCATGCTACAATTAACTTATGGAAAGAAAACCGATAGTTGCAATAGTTGGCAGACCTAACGTTGGCAAATCTACATTTGTCAACAGACTCGTGGGCGCGCGCAATTCAATAGTCGACGACCAGCCCGGCGTTACACGCGACAGAATCTACTTTGATGTCGAGTGGCAGGATAAAAATTTCACCGTAATCGATACCGGTGGAATTATTCCGGGTGACGAAGATGAAATAATGGTTTCAATTTTCGATCAGGCAAAAATCGCCTGCAATGAAGCCGATAAAATTATTTTCCTCGTTGACGGTAAAGAGGGCGTTAATCCCGTTGATTACGACATTGCAAACATCTTGCGCCAATCCGGCAAACCGGTTTTTCTTGCTGTAAACAAAATTGATAATCCGGCGTCATTAATTATGACAAGCGATTTTTATGGTCTGGCAATGGGCGAACCGATTGCGATTTCAGCGCTTCACGGAAGCGGCGGAGTCGGCGACATTTTAGACATTGTAACCGAAGATTTTGAAAAAGGCCCGATTGGTGAAGATGATAAAAGGATTAAAATCGCAATAGTCGGCCGTCCAAATGCGGGAAAATCTTCTATCGTTAACGCTCTTTTGAACGAAAAACGTGTAATTGTTTCTGATGTTTCCGGCACTACCCGCGACAGTATCGACAGCGAAATCACTTATCAAGGGCAGGATTTTGTCATAATCGACACCGCCGGAATTCGTAAGAAAGCGAAAGTTGACTACGGTGTTGAAAAATTTGCAGTCGAACGTGCAATCAAATCAATCAAAGAATGCGACGTAGCACTTCTGGTAATCGACGCAAAAGAAGGCATTTCCGATCAGGATAAGAAGATTTCATCAATAATCACAGAAGCCGGAAAAGGTTTAATCATAGCGATTAACAAATGGGATTTGATTGAAGATAAAAAATCAAATACAATCAATCAATTCACAAAATATTTAACAAACGAAATTCCGTTCTTGGAATTTGCGCCGAAAATTTTCATCAGCGCGGTTACCCATCAGCGCCTGCCGCAAATCTTCGAGCAAGCAAAATCAGTATACGAACAGGCGACAAAACGAATTTCAACCGGCCTTTTGAACAAAGTCATAAAAGAAGCGTACGCGCTCAACCCGCCACAAACGGTAAAAGGCAAACGTTTAAAAGTTTTATACACAACTCAGGTTGGTGTACAGCCGCCGCATATCGTAATCTTTGCCAACAACGCGGATTTACTCAAAGATCACTACAAACGTTATTTAGAAAACAAACTTCGCGAAGCTTTCGGTTTCTTCGGCACTCCCGTTTGGATTTCGGTACGCGAACGCAGCGAAAAGAAAAGTTAACAATCATTAACTATCTATATAAATTTTTTCATGTTGGTATTATTCTAATAAAATGTTAACTATTAACCCTGTAACAAATCACACAAATAATCAAAGGCTTAATTTTGGCCAATTTTTACCCCGAAAAATATTTTCTGATATCAGAGATATTCCGAATATGAAATGCGGCTGCTGCGGGCACGACACATTTACCAGCGATGAAACCACAGCATTTATCAAAAGTTTTCTGGCCGGTTCAAAACGCGCACTTGAAAACAGTGCTATGGAGAAGTACCGTAATAGTGAGGCGTTTACGTTTATTCAGGGATTATCTGATATTCAGCCCAAACAAACGGTAAGGAACTTAATTTCAATACCTGAAAATCAGGCAAAAATCAAAACACTTTCCGGCCGAACCCAGCTTGATATAAACATGATTGGCCTGATTGCTGACGGAATCACGGTTAAAGCGCCGCGCGTGGTGCAAAAATTTGATAAATTCAGAGAATTTTTTGCCCCTGAAGATGCTGAAATCCTAAAAGTCATGGATTTTTATGCGCTGAAATACCCGAAAAAGACTTTTTCTGAAATTTTCAACATGCCGGAAGTAATTGAATATCACAAAGGTATAAATGAAACAAATAAAAAATACGAACAAGTTGGAAGAATAGAGGTTTTTAAACGGCTTAAAGAATTCGGGCTGAAATTATCGCCCAACGACCGCAAGGCTTTACAGAGCACAAATACAGACGCCATAAAGATTTTAAACAATTTTTCATTTCAACCGCATATCAAAAAAGAATTGCTTTACGATTTATACGAAAACTTTGCGAAACAAAGCGAAGGTAAAGTCCGCAAAAAAGGTTTGTTCAAAATTATAGACGATATTCCGCTAATTGGCTTTACACCGGATGAATTTATCGTAAACCATGTCAGCAACAGGAAAACAGATATAGATATCGTAACCTATTTTGCCAGAAAACTTCAAGCCACTTATGAACACTTCAAAGCCAGAAGCAAAAACGGCGCAGATGTAAAAGAAAATATTATAATACTTTGCGGAAAATGTAATCAGGAACGCTCAAATTTACCTTACCCGTTCTTTTTACGTTTCCATCCGGAAATGCTTCAAAATCTTCAAAAACAGCTTAATAAAATAATGATGTTTATCAAACACGGTAAACTTACAGGATATGACAACTATCCAATGGATATGAAGCAAAATGTTCTCGGCGAATCGGCAAATCTTCTTCGTCCTAAAATCGGAGATTATTTAAAGTTCAGAAAAGAACTGGCGGCCAAAAAGCTGGAAAGGCTGGAGGCAAAACTCGCGAAGAAAGAAACTAAATACAACAACGCCTGCACAAAACTTGATGAAATAAATTCGCGAATAAATGAAATCGAAGCGCAGCTGCGTCAACTCAAAAAAGAAAAACGCGTTATAAAAGAAAATTATGACGCGACTAAAGATGAGGTTGAACAAACCAGAAGCAGACTTGAACAGCAAACAATATTACTCGACGACAGAGAAAAGGAACTTCTAATAGACCGTACAACCAATGCAAATCTACAGCACAAAAAACGCAAAATTAAAAAATTGAGGCCTTAGTCAATTCGCGCGCTTCACGGTCAAGTTCAAAAATCTCTTCAATTGTCGGTTCAGCAATAAATGTACATTGCGGCATTAACTTTTCAATTAAATCGTATATTTTACACAGTTTTATTTCACCGCGCAGGAACGCAAACACTGCTTCTTCATTGATTGCATTAAGAGAAGTCGTTGCGCTGCCGCCTTGTTTGCCGGCTGTGTACGCATAATTTAAAGACGGGAACTTCTTAAAATCAGGCGCTTCAAAATCAAGCCGCGCAACATCAGCAAAGCTGAAACTTTTTGTTTTTATCCCTTCAAAACGTTCAGGATACGAAATTGCGTACTGAATAGGAATATGCATACTCGGCAGGCCAAGCTGCGCAATGACACTTCCGTCTTTATATTCAATCGCAGAATGCACGACACTTTGCGGATGAACAACGACTTCAATATCCTCATAAGGCATATTGAAAAGATGGTGCGCTTCGATAATTTCTAAGCCTTTATTCATCAACGTTGCGCTGTCAACAGTGATTTTTTTACCCATATTCCACTTCGGATGTGCAAGCGCCTCTTCAACTGTTGCATTTCGCATTTCTTCCACACTTTTGCGCAGGAAAGGCCCGCCGCTTGCCGTAATTATCAGCTTTCGAACCTGCGCCGCATCTTTTATACACTGATGAATCGCACTGTGTTCACTGTCTACAGGCAGTATTTTCACACCTTTTTCATGCGCTTTTTTCATCACTATATCGCCGGCCATAACAAGGGTTTCCTTATTCGCAAGGGCGATATTTATACCGTTTTCAATTGCAGTAAGCGTCGGTTTCAAGCCAATTTTTCCTGAAACAGCCATTAAAATTATGTCGTTTTCGGCCTTGTTTGAGCTAATCTCTTCAATCCCGTCAGGCAAATATTTCACCCCCGAAATGTTCGCCAGCCGCGGGTCATATTTATCAGAAGAAACATATTTAGGACGGAATTTTTCAGCCTGTTGAAGTAACAAATCTGTGTTTGAACCACCTGCAAGTGCTGTAATTTCAAACTTATCCCCGAGACGTTCCAGAACCTCAAGTGCCTGACGTCCAATAGAGCCGGTTGAGCCGATAATACTGATTTTAGGCATTTGCAGCACCCTCATTTACACTCTCCTGAATTTTAAACTGCATATTATAAAGGTGTTTGTAATGACCTTTTTCTATTCTCATAAGTTCGTCGTGTGTACCCTCTTCAACTAACCGACCTTCGTTAATTACGGCAATCCTATCAGCATTTTTAATTGTTGAGAGCCTGTGCGCAATAACAAATACTGTCTTATCTTTCATCAAGTTATCCAGCGCTTTTTGAACAATTGCTTCGGATTCGTTATCCAGTGCGGAAGTTGCCTCATCAAGAATGACAATCGGAGCGTCTTTTAAAAGCGCTCTGGCTATCGCAACACGCTGGCGCTGACCGCCGGAAAGAGTTGTTCCGCGTTCACCCACGGTTGTATCAAGTCCATCTTCAAGAGTACCGATGAATTCATCAAGGTGGGCAAGTTTTACCGCCTGCGCAATTTCCTCTTCCGTTGCCTCAAGTTTACCCATAAGAAGGTTTTCTCTCAAGGTGCCGGAGAATAAAAAATTATCCTGAAAAACAAACGATATATTATTCCTCAAATCATTAAGATTAAAATGCTTGATATTTACGCCATCGAAATCAATCGTTCCGGAGTTCACGTCATAAAAACGCGGAATAAGGTTCACAACGGTACTTTTGCCGCCGCCGGAATTCCCGACAAGAGCGAGCGTTTCTCCTTTTTTAACGCTAAGGCAGAAGTTTTTCAAAACAGGCACACCCTCTTCGTATTCAAAGTTAACGTTTTTGAATTCAATTTTTTCTCTAAGCCCCTGAAATATTAACGGATGTTCAGGAGATTTGATTTTGTTCTCCATATCAAAAAGTTCAAATACACGGCTCATAGCAACAAAGGTATTTTGAAGTTTTGTGAGGGTATGTCCTAAAGTTTTTGTAGGTTTGTAAAGTAACAGCAAGGACGTAACGAATGAAGCGAAGGCTCCGGCTGTAAGCTGGCCTGTTAATATCAGGTGGTTTCCGAACATCATAACCAGCGCAATACCAATAGAACAAACAAAATACATAATCGGCGACATCCAGCCTACACGCTTGGTAAGTGAAATTATGAGATTAAACTGTTCATCAGTCTGGGCTTTAAACTTTTTATTCTGCAATTCCTGCAAATTATATGCAGACATAATCTTATTTCCGCCGACAGTTTCGTTGAAATTAGTAGTCATATTCCCGCTTACAACCATATTGGCATTAGAAACTTTTTTAATTTTCTTTCTGATAAACACAACAGGCGTCATCGCGATTCCCATAACGGTAACCCCTATTATCGCAAGCTGCCACGAATTAAACAGCAGCACGCCGACAAGTCCCAGAATCCCGAAGATTGCCATAATAAAAGATTTAAAAATTTCGATAATATCTTTAGATGCGGTTTCCGGATCAGTGAAGAAACGGGTTAAAATTAAACCTGAAGAATTTATATCGAAAAATTGTGTATCCATCGTCGTAAGTTTTCTAAATAAATCTTTTTTCAGAGAAAGTGACATTTTATTGGCTGTCCAGTCTGTCAAATAGTTGCTTAAATACTTTAAAACGCCCTGTAAGACAGCAAACGATACAATACCTACCGGAATAATCGCGGCAAACCAGCTTTGAATCTGAACCGTATGTCCTAAAAAAGTCCAGGTCTGTTGAGGATTACCATTCACAACATAGTCAAGGTAAGGACGGAGCGAAAGTGCAACTACCCCGTCAAGAAGCCCTAGCGGAACCGCAATACAAATATTTAACAAAGCTTTAGGCAAAACAGGTTTCAGATACGGGAAGAACTTTTGGCTCAAATAACTGTATCTGAACGCGTCTTTGGATTTTGTATCCTTCAACTTATATGTACTAATCATTTCACACTCCCTTTTATTTAATTCTAATTATCCCATAAAATAAAATTAAGGCAATAACGGGTTAAACATTCCCTCTAATTCAATTTTCAACCCGTCCAGAACTTTATTATAATCAACCGTAACCGGTGTCGGCTGTGCGTTTCCTAGAGCCTTCATATATACTTCTTTGCCTGAAAAATCCACATCATTTCTGGCCGGAACCATCAAACCTGTTGCCGCAAATTTTTCTATAACAGGTTCTGAAGCAAGATATTTCACGAACTGCAACGCTTCCGCTTTATGGTTAGAGGCTTTTGCCACAGCCCAGCCTGAAGCGTCCAGCGGAACAATACTGCCTTTTATCCCCCGCGGGAAGGTTATAACACCCCAATCAAAATCTGCAGATTCTGTATACTTTGGCGTAAGCCAGCGACCGCTTAGATGCATCGCGATTTTACGCTGCAGAAACATTTGTGCCATCGTCGCTGATGCGCTTTCTTCACGACGCGGGGCAACATGATTTTTCCCGCGCAAATCCGCATAAAATTCTAACGCACGGCGTGTAGAAGCAGCCTCTAAGTCATAAAAACTACCGCCCTCACTCATCACATAAGGCAGGTAAAACAACGGTTCTTCCTCAAAACTTATTCCAAACGCACCGGTTTTTGTCTGAATATTACGACTTTTCTCAAGCATATCTGCAAAAGTCCAGCCGTCACGTGGGAAAGGGACACCCGCACGATTAAATAAATCTTTATTATAATAAACGACCAGAAGCGAAATATCACGCGGAATTGCATATAATTTCCCCTGCCAGCTAAGGGCGTCCGTTATTTTTTTATCATAAACATTTTCAGCAGCGGCAAGAGATTCGAGTTTACCGGCATTCGCATAAATCGGAAGATAAAGATTATTCAAAAATAAAACATCGGGTTCGGTGTTTGACGCAAAAAGCAGATGAATCTTTTGAAAATAATTCTGCGGGATATGCAAGAATTCAACTTTTATATCCGGATTTTCAGCCTCAAAATCCCTGATAACCGAGCGAATGATTTCAACCTCGGTTTTAGAACCCCACGAGGCAAACTGAATTTTTACACTCTCATCCTTCTTAGCACACCCTGACATTAAAATCGCCAGAGAGCACAGAATCAATAAAACTTTTTTCATTTAATTCCTAGAGTTCTGCAAGAACGCCCATTCTGGATTCTGCGACGTCAACAAGCGCCTTAAATCCGTCAGTTCTTACCATATAAAGATTATCCTTATCACGTCTTACCTGCAAAGTCTGTTTATCTTTATCATCAAACTTCTTCAACACGGTAAATTTATCGTTTATACGGCCCATAAGCGCAAGTTTGTCTTCCATATCCACAAGATAGAAACCTTTATTGTCGTCAATTGCGCGGCTTTGTTTAATCTTCATTTTCTTTTTAGGCTGAGCCTTTTGAATCGGTGCTGAGGCATGCGAAACGATTTCATTCACGGCTTGTTGGACAGCGGCAGGCGCTTCCTTGCGTTGTTCAATAACCGCAGGTTGAATAACAGGTCTTTCCTCTTCCATTTTAATCATGGTATCAAGAAGTTCAGTCATATTACGCTGCAATCCTTCCGCAGGGCTTGCTGCAAACCCTTTAAATCGGTTTTTAAGTCCGGTATTACGTCTGGTCTTAGAGAGCGAAACCTCTTCATCAGCAATTTTTAAACTACGCTTCATTGAACGGCTCATTACATCTTCAGAGTTTTTAACAGCCGCGGCAAACAGATTTGGCATTTCAGCAATACTGTCGATTTCGTCCGCCGATGATTCAACGATATCCAGATCTTCATCAGGTTCAACGCCGGCGTAGGTATTAACCATTGCAATTTGCTGTTCCTTTTCATCACCTTTTAATGAATTATATTTTTCCTGCCAGTTCATCTCTTTGTTTTCGGCTATATGAGAAAAGTCATGTTTTTCAGCCGCAGCCGCCGAATTCATACGTTCGATGAAGGATTGGTCGATTTCGCTGGACTCAGCAAACACAGATTTCATTTTAGCAATAATAGAAGTGATTAATATTCCCAATCCAAAAATCAGCAATGTAATAAGAAACATCGGTGAAGCAAAGAATTTCGCAACACTAAAACCGCTTTTTTCTACAATTGGTTCAGGTACAACCTGTTGAACAACCGCCTCGTTATTTACCGGCGGAACAACAATTTCCGGTTCTTCGTCGTTAACGGTTACATTATTTTTGACCGAATTTTTTATATTATTTTCGAGTTTATCAATATTTTTAACCGCATCCTGTCTGACATTTTTAATATTTTCGTTTTTAAGTTTCTTTGCATCTGCCTTAATTGCAGAAGTGTTTGCGGGTACATGCGCAGAAACAGACTTGACAGGCGTACTTAGGGCAGGTGCAGGAAGTTCTTTCTTGACAGCAACCGCAGGTTTAACAGTGCCAATAGAATTTTTATTATTCAAAATATCCTGAACGCTTGTTAATTTAGGCATTGCGGGAGCCGCGGTCTGCACCGGTGCTGCTGCCGGAATACTCTTAGAGGACTGAATATCCTCACTAATTAAATTTACCTTCGAAATAATGTCGTTTACACCGGATAAATCACCGGCAGATTGAGTTGTTTTACGGCTTTCTGCATTGATAGTGACCGGCTTTTTAGTCGTAATAGAAACTTTAGTATAAGTAACTGCGCCTTCATTAATAGTTTTAACATTAACATCAGAAACTATATCAGCAGCGTTCTTCAAATCAGGTTTGCGGCCCGCATCAACAAAATTTGGCAGTAAAATTACATACTGATTTGCGCCCTTGTCTTTGACAATAGGCTTTTCAGCGCTATCGCCTTTTGTATAGAAGGTAAGGTTCAGTTTATTTTCAGCAGTTTTTCTAATAGATGTACTTAGAATAGAATTTCCGCTCTGTGCAAACGCCGCACAGCCGATTGATAATATTAATAATGCTATATATTTTTTAAACATGCTTAAATCCCTAGTTATTCAATTATATAATACCCGAGAAAAAAATAAATTGCTAATTTGTAAAAAATTGTTATATTCATGGTAATATTAAGATATGAAAAGCGGATTTGTAGCAATAGTAGGCAGACCTAATGTGGGAAAATCAACACTTCTGAACCGGATTCTGGGACAGAAAATTGTCATTGCAACCGACAAGGCTCAGACGACAAGGAAAAGAATCAAGGGGATTTTAACAAAACCCGAAGGCCAGATTGTATTTATTGACACCCCAGGGATTCACAAACCCCTAAACAAACTCGGCGAGTTTTTGATGGATGAAGCAAAATTTGCGATTCCTGACGCAGATTTGATAATTTTTCTGGTTGACGGCTCCGAACCGGCCGGCAAAGGCGACAAATGGATTGTAAATAACGTTTTGCAAACAAATATTCCTATCCTTATCGTTATGAACAAGGTCGACAAAACCAAAAACTTAAACAAAATCGAGGAAAATCTTCTCACCTACAAAACCCTTTTTGAAAAGAATTATCCTGTCATTAGACTCTCAGCCAAAACCGGCAGAAATATCGACACTTTATTAAAAAACATTTATAAAAATCTTCCCGACGGCGAACTTCTCTACCCTGAAGAAATCGTTACCGAAGAAACAATGCGCAGTATCACCGAAGAAATAATCAGAGAAAAAATCCTTCTCAATACCTCGGATGAAATCCCGCATTCAACGGCGGTAAAAGTTGTGGAATACCGTGAAGAAGAAAATATTGATAAAATTTATGCCGTAATCTACTGCGAGCAAAAAAGCCAAAAAGGGATTCTAATCGGCAAGGGCGGCGCGCTTTTAAAAACAATCGGCATGCAGTCACGCCTTGAATTAGAAAAAATCGCCGATAAAAAAGTCTTCCTCTCACTTGAAGTCAAGGTTGAGAAAGACTGGCGCAAAAAAGATAATGCCTTAAAAAGTTTCGGCTATCAGAGCGAAGAAGCCTAACGTTTTACACATAAAAAGCCGGGAGTATAGTCTTTTGTTGTATTCCACATGAATCCACCATATCCGGTTATTAGCCATGCATTAATTGAACCAGTCGCAATAGTTGAACCGGACCAAAAACTATTTGAGGGCAGATTGAATAATGTTTTGTTATAAAAAATTGACGCCAATTCTTCCTTAGTAGGCAAACGGCTTTCGGAATCAAGATTTTTACAGCTTCTAACCGCTTCATCATAGGTTACTCCGTGTGTATAAGTTCTTATTGGCAAAGGTGCAACGACAACTGAATCTGATGAATATAACGCAGTCATTACTCCAATATCTTTCCCGACAGTATTCGGTCCTTTTGAACCGTTTAAGTCATATACAAAATTCGCACACATTTTTGCCTGCGTATAGTAACCGACAGTCGAATCAACATATCCTTTGCAATTCGGGCTGTAAT
The DNA here is from genome assembly GCA_947090755.1 of uncultured Candidatus Melainabacteria bacterium. Lineage (GTDB taxonomy): Bacteria > Cyanobacteriota > Vampirovibrionia > Gastranaerophilales > Gastranaerophilaceae > Gastranaerophilus. The sequence goes on from CAMUPF010000033.1 coordinate 10,465, forward strand.
AAACAACAATGGATTCACCGTTCACGGTTTCAAATGCTGCCGCTTTAGTATCTGTTTGATGATATTCATCCAATACAGTAGTAGAATCATCAGAGATAACAATACCGTTAAACATATTATTATATGTGACAAGCGTTCGTGGGAATGAAGAAAATGCAATATTCCCGTTAAGTCCTATGACTTTTTCAGGAACTCCGCAGTCTGCGAGGTGTTCGCTGTCACAGATATTATTAATTTTTAAAACTTTTGAAAGGCCTTCTGTTACGAAAGTTTCAGCCGCTGTGTCTACAGCGGAAGTGGATTCGTTGCCCTCGGTTAAGGTTCCATAGCCGTTCAGTGCCGGCATTAGGGCGATTGCCTGACTCATTCGGGCATAAAGCGCTTTTCTCTGCGTATTCCATGTGCGTTCGTTAATATTACCGGTCAGCGACGGCAAAGTTATCGCAGCCACTACACCGATGATTGTTAGAGATAACAGGATTTCGGCCATTGTAAAACCATGACTCGCCGGCTCTCCGCCCTTCGCGTTAAACGCCAACGCTCGCGCTTGCGGCCGAAAGCGCGGTTTCGCCCGTCGCGCGCTCGACTCTTCGTAGTTTCCGCTCAATTGACGTTCGGAAACTACTTCGTGGCTCTGCTCAGGGCTCCCCCCCCCCCCCTGCATACATGTTTACAATAAGTTTTTTCATAAGTTTTCCTTTCTCATTTTATAATTATTATGTAACATGTTGCAAAATATGTCAATCGTTAATACTATTTGTATTATTCTAAATTTATGCTAAGATATAGTAATAGAGTAGTCTAGGATTAAGGTATATCTTTTTGAAATTTCATAAATGGCTGAAAAACTTAATACTGTTAGGCACATTATCAACCTGTCTGCCACTGGCAACTTACGCGATAGAGGATTTCTGGCATGACTCTATTCAGCCAACAGGAAAACTTCAACAGGAAGATAATTCCGTCATGACCGAAAGCACCAGAAACCTTATGCAGGAACTTAACAACTACAAAAAACCTGCATTAAAAGCACAGACAGAAAATGAATCTTACAATCCGATGGAAGATGAGGATTACAAACCTTTCGGACGATACTACGGCTCCACTTCCGCTGACGAAGATTCTTATGATGAAGAAACCGGATCTTTATATGAACAACAGCAGGAAAGACTTTCTAAAGAACAGGCCATCATTAAAGATATTCAAATTCAGGGCGCAAATAATATTTCAAGCGACCTGATCCGTCAACAAATGCAGTTACAGCACGGTTCTCCTTACAGCCGCGACATGCTTATGCTTGACTTGAAAAACATTTACGACATGGGCTACTTCACTGAAAACATGAAAGCGCTTCCGATAAGCAACACAGACGGAACCGTTTCTATTCAGATTGTTGTTGAAGAAAACGCCCCTATCACAGATTTTACAATCGAAGGCAATACCGTTGTTTCAACAGAAGAGATTCTGGATGTTCTGCTGCCAATCAAAGGCCAGCCGCAAAATATCGGAATGCTAAATCAGGCAATCGCGGAAGTCCAAAAGCTTTACATTGATAAAGGCTATATTCTTTCCCGAATCGATTCTGTTTCCGATGACCCTGACGGAACCGTCAACATCTCTATTGTTGAAGGTAAAGTTAACAAAATCTTTATTTCCGGAAACAAAAAAACAAAAGATTATATTATTGAACGTAACATCTTAACAGAACCGGGCATGATTTATAACGAAAACATGCTTAAAGAAGATTTAATCAGACTGTACTCTACTCAGGCATTTAAAGATGTTACACGTGAAATAGAGCCGACGGATGAGGATCCTGATGCTTACAACATTACGATTAATGTCGAAGAACAACGAAGCGCCAGCATTTCAGCCGGCGGCGGTGTCGATACTGTAACCGGTTTATTTGGTTCATTGGGTATTTCAGATAACAACTTCCGCGGACGCAACCAGAGATTATCTCTTAACGGTTTAGCCGGTACCGGTATAATTCTTAACGATGCGTCAATTATGCGAAGAATGAACCTGCAAGCAGAATTAAGTTTCTTTGAACCGCATTTCTTAAACGCAGATACTTCATTCTTAAGTAAAATTTATTATAGAGATTTCGGTAGTTATCAGATTCCGCTCGCTATTGAAAGACGTTTAGGCGGCGAAATCACTGTTGCACACAGAATGAAATCTAACCGTCACATGACATCCACCATGACACTCGGTGTTGAAAATATTCATGTTTCAGAAGGTGATTTCAATAAAATGGCCGGACTTTTCTACCGTAACGGAATTCCAATCAGCGAACGTGCAAAACAACTTGAAGGCGGTCTGTTCTTATCATTAAGCCCTGGCTTAATGTATGACACCCGCGACAGCGAAACCGTTACCAGACGCGGTACAATGGCAAGCTTAAGATACGATGAAGAATTTGGTATCACCGACTTCCAACAAACACACGGTAAACTTTCCGGTATGATTAAACACTATATTCCAATCAGAAAGAAATCATCCCTGTCCTTTATGGTCAAAGGGGGCGGAAAGATTCACGGCGATCATATGCCTGAAGTTATGGCATATCGCTTAGGCGGCCCTTATTCAATCAGAGGTTTCAAAATGAGCGGCGTTGGTACGGGTGACGCGTTCGTAATGGGTTCTGCGGAATTTGCAACACCTATTCCGTTCCTTGACAGAACAAAAATTAATTTCTTACATAATCTTAGATTTACAATGTTCGTTGACGCAGGTAAAGTGTTCGGCACAACAGTCAGCGACAGAATTTACGACAGACCGATGTACGCCGTCACTGCCGGTGTCGGTTTGAAACTATACGTTCCGGGCATGGGCCCGCTTTCTATCGACTACGGTATTCCGCTCACCAACCCTGGTGCTAACGGAAACAAAGGCGGTTACTTCACGTTCGGCGTAGGGGACTTGATGTATTAAGTCGACTGAGTCGACAGCCATTATTAGCCCGTCGGCTATCGGTTACACAAAACATATAAAAATATAACATATAGGAGGTAAATATGAAAAACTTTACAAAATTATCTTTACTGGCAGCAAGCTTACTGCTCGGTGTTCAAACTTTCGCCGCAGGAGTTGGTTACGTTGATTACGTGAAAGTTCAGGAAAACTTCCCGCTTGCACAATCCGCTATTAAAGAAATTGACGCAAAAGCTCTTGAAATCCAACAATTTATGGTTGATAAAGAAAAACAATACAAAGCTTTAGACACACCGTTAAAAAAACAAAACTTTGAAGAAGCAACTGCTAAAGAACTTCAAATGAAAGAAGAAGCTTTATTAAAGTTGAAAAACCAGAAGGAAGAACTTGTTTACTCAAGAATCAAAGAAGCAGCAAACAAAGTTCTTGTTGAACAACACCTTGACGCTATCGTTGACTTTAGAGTAATCTTTGTTGGCGGTGTTGATGTCAGCGATTTAGTTATCCAAAAATTAAAGGCTGCAAAATAGTCTATGAGAACAGTTGATTTAATCCTGAAAAAAAAGCAGGGACAGGAATTAACAAAGGAAGAAATCAATTTCTTTATTGATTCTATAATGGATAAAAGTATGCCTGATTACCAAATCAGTGCATTTCTGATGGCCGTGTGCTTTCGTGGAATGAGCGATTTAGAAACCTCATACCTCACAGAAGCCATGGTTAAATCAGGCAGCTTTGTTGACCAGACAACACTACCAGAAGGTGTACTTGATAAACATTCAACCGGCGGTGTGGGCGACAAAATTACGCTTACACTGACCCCAATTCTTGCAGCGGCTGGAATTCCTTGCCTAAAACTTTCAGGCCGCGCTCTCGGTCATACCGGCGGAACAATTGATAAACTGGAATCAATCCCCGGATTCAATACTAATTGCCGGATTGAGGATATGATTGAACAGGTTAAACGAATTAACCTCGCAATCGGCGCGCAAACCAAAGGGCTTACACCTGCTGACGGAATTCTCTACGCACTTCGTGACGTAACCGGAACAGTTGATAATGTTTCACTTATCGCCTCTTCCGTAATTTCTAAAAAGATTGCCTCCGGCGCCGAAAACATTGTGCTTGACGTAAAATGCGGAAACGGTGCGTTCATGAAGGAACCTGAAGACGCGGTAAGACTTGCTCGTCTTATGGTTGAAATCGGAAAACATTTAGGCCGAAAAGTTATCGCGGTAATAACGTCAATGGATGAACCGCTGGGAAGAGCCGTTGGTAATTCGTTAGAAGTAATTGAAGCCTGCGAATTCCTCAAAGGAAACTGCAAAGATGGCGAAGTTTATGAACTCACCTACGAACTTGCGATTCTGACGCTGTTGCAATACGGAATCTGTACAGACCGCAACGCCGCACACGCATATATTGACGAATTAATCACATCAGGCAAAGCACTTAATAAGTTTAAGGAACTTGTATCAACGCAAGGCGGAATGTCAGAAGCGCTTGATGATTACTCAAAACTTCCAACTGCGGGAAAAGTTGTTGAAATTAAAGCTGAAAAAGACGGTTTTGTTGAGAATATTAACGCTTACAAAGTCGCGCTATCCTGCAAATTGCTTGGTGCAGGACGAGAAACAAAAGAAGATGCGATTGATTTAAGTGTCGGAGTCTATTTAAACAAAAAATCCGGCGAAAGGGTAAATAAAGGCGAAACGCTTTATACAATCTACTCAAACGACGATTCAAAAACATTGCAATGCAAAGAGTTATGCGACGAAGCATACGAAATCGCCGCAGACGAGCCGCCTAAAAAACCGCTAATATATGAAATAGTTCAATAAAAAGCGCCCATCGGGCGCTTTTTTAATAACGATAAATACATTTTACATTGCCTCCACGTGCTGCGGCGGTATCGTTTGCGGGTGCAAGAACGGCCGTATGAAAAATAAAACTCCACGGGTTTCCGGCAGAAACAAGCGTTGATGTGAAATAATAATCTCCCGGTATATCAATTAAGTTTTTATTTATAAACATTGATACAATTTCTTCACGATTAGGCAAACGATATTCATCACCCAAATCACGACAAACCTTTGAAGCAACCGCAAATGAGGCAACCGGTTTGCCTGCGGCAGGCGCCGGGAAAGGTGCAACAACCACACTATCCGTCGGATACATTACTGTCATAAAACCTATATCTTTACCTACAGTATTCGGGCCTTTATTTCCGTTTAAATCATATACAAAATTAGCGCACACTTTAGGCGGTGTAAGGTAATATGCGCGTTCATTCATATCCGGTTTACAATTCGGGTTATAAAATACTGCAATACTTTCGCCATTTTGAGTTTCAAACGCAGCGGCTTTAGTATTTATTTGAGAATAAGATTCGGAATATCCACTCATATTATTATAACTCAGGGCAATTGCGGTTGGGTTAAAGTCTTTAAAAGTTTTAGGGAAAGAGCCGCCAAAAAGCTGTAGCCCACTTAGACCGGTCATTTTAGAAGGCACACCGCAATCCGCGAGGTGTTCACTGTCACAGATATTATTTATTTTAAGGACTTTTGAAAGCCCTTCTGTGACGAAAGTTTCGGCGGCAGTGTCGGCTGTGACGCTTTTGTTTTCATCTTCTGTCAAGGTTCCGTAACCGTTTAATGCCGGCATTAGCGCTATTGCCTGACTCATTCGGGCATAAAGCGCTTTTCTCTGCGTGTTCCATGTGCGTTCGTTAATGTTACCTGTCAGTGACGGAAGCGTTATCGCAGCCACCACGCCGATTATTGTTAATGACAGAAGTATCT
>CAMUPF010000034.1 GCA_947090755.1 uncultured Candidatus Melainabacteria bacterium
AATTAACAAGATTGTTTCATTTCTTCGTCTTCTCTATTCTTTTGTCAACGTACTGTTTCGCTTCACCCTTAAACCCTTGTGTGGCTCGCACACTCCGATTTCTAACAGGGTAACGTCTCTTTCAGCTTTATCATTGTATCTGCTAACAATTTCTTGTCAAGCAATTTTTACAAAAAACTTAAAATTTCTTAATCTCTATTTAAAATTCTAAATCTTCGGCTTAGTGACCGGTTCGTTCCAGCCACATTCATTATTATTACATACTAAATTTTGAATGTCAACACTTTTTTTGAAAAATTTTAAAAACTTTTTTACAATTCTAAACATGGCTTGTCTAATCGACCGGACTAGGGCACCGGATCATATCCGCCCTCGTTGCCGGGATGGCAGCGGCATATTCTTTTTACGCCAAGCCATCCGCCTTTTAAGATTCCGTATTTTTTTATCGCTTGAACCATGTACTCCGAGCATGTCGGATAAAAACGACAATTAGGCGGGGTAAATTTTGAAAAAAACTGATAAATTTTTATTAAAAACAATGCTAAATTTTTCAACATACCTACCTCGTAACATTGGACAGATCCTGAAACAAGTTCAGGATGACAGTTAAAGTAAATTATGCGTATGCTTCGCCTATCGTATCAACTGCTTCTACTTTAATATCTGTAATCAGTTCAGAGTAAGAGATTACGACAACTGTTGGCATGTGGCGTTCAAGCAATTGATAAAGCGGCAATCTAATTCTTGGTGAACATAAAATTACAGGCTGCTGACCGCATGCCTGATGCGCCCGCATCATAGTGGTTGCAGTAGTTTCGATTAATTCCTGAACCTGCATTGGATTTAATAAAAACATTGTACCAAGTTCGGTTCTCTGGCAGCTATCGTCGAGAATTTTTTCCCAATCAGCTGAAAGCGTCAAGGCATACAACACTTTATCATCCTGAACATTATACAAACAAATTTGGCGGCCAAGTGCCGCACGAAGCCGTTCTGACAAAATATCCGGCTCTTTTGAGAATCTTGCGTAATCACAAAGTCTTTCAAATATAAATATAATATCTTTAATTGAAACTTTTTCGCGAATTAGGTTTACGAAAATTTTTCTAAGGTCACTGGTTGAAATAATTGTCGGCACAAGGTCATTGACAAGTGTCGGGTCTTGAGAACGGACAAGTTCCATAAGTTTAAGTACGTCGGTTTTAGTCATGACATCATCAACGTAACGTCTTACACATTCTTGTAGGTGTGTAACTATTACGTCGGTTGCGTCAACGGCCTGAACCGCACGGGTAGATTTTGCGGCTTCGGCTGAAAGCCAGTAGGCCTGAGTTTGATAGGTAGGGTCTATTCCGATAATAGCGTCCGGCGGAACATCTTTTCTGATAGAATCCCACTGGTCGGCAATTACCATAAATTTACCCGGATAAACATAACCGGTTGCAACAGTGTTACCGCGAATTGAAATCATGTATTCGTTCGCGTCAAGTGCAGAGGAGTCCATAATTCTTATGTTTGGAATAATATAACCCAATTCGTCGGTAATTCTTTGACGAAGCGCGGCAATTTTTGGAAGCAATTGGCCCTCTTGATCAGGGTCGGCGATTACAAGAAGGTTAGAGCCAACTTGCAGACTCAAAGTATCTACCCCCAGACGTTCGTACATTCTGTTCGGGTTGACCAAATCCTGCATGTTCTGACGAACATTTTCAAGTTGCCCGAGTTGTGACTGAACATCGGCGTTAATCAACACTGAAAAACCTGCAACGCCCAGACCAATCGCAACAAGTGTAAACGGAAGCCATGGCAAACCGGTAATCGGCCCTGTTACTGCAAGCAAAAGTGAGAACAGTGCAGAGAAAAACAGTGCGTAAGGTTTTGACATAATCTGACCCGCAACATCAGAACCCAAAGAAGAGCTTTGCGCTGAAGAACGGGTCATAAAAATACCGGCCGCGATTGACATTAACAATGACGGAACCTGTGATGAAAGACCGTCACCGATTGTCAGGATTGTATATTTAGAAACCGCGTCTGCGATAGGCATTTGGTTCATCCCGCAGCCGATTGCCAAACCGCCGATAATATTAATCAACATAATGATAATACCGGCAATTGTATCCCCTTTTACGAACTTCATCGCACCGTCCATAGAACCGAAAAGGTTTGATTCTCTTGATAAATCCTCACGTTTTTTAGTCGCTTCTTCAGGTGAAATAAGCCCCGCGTTAAAGTCCGCGTCGATTGTCATTTGTTTACCGGGCATTGCGTCTAAGGCGAAACGTGCCGCAACTTCCGCGATACGTTCAGCACCCTTGGTGATAACCATAAACTGTACAATCGTAATAATCAAGAAGATTACGCCGCCGACAATCATGTTACCGCCGGTTACGAACTGGCCGAACGCCTGAACGACTTCACCCGCCTCACCTTTTGCCAGAATCAATCGCGTTGAACCGATTGAAAGTACCAGCCGGAACATCGTACCAATCAGAATAATTGACGGGAATGATGATAATTCCAATGTTTTCTGCACGTAAAGCGCGAACATCAAAAGCACAATACCCAGTGTAATATTTATACAAATACAAATACTTACAATAGCAGGCGGAAGTTCACAAAGCAGGATAACCAACATGAACAGTACGAATACTGCCATAAAAATTTCACTTAACGGATTACCGGCTGCGCCGCCCCCTCCTGCTTGTTGTGGTTGCCCTTGTGCCATCAAATCTCTCCTGAAAGCAGTTCTTCACCACTTTCGCCTTGCTCCACGCAAGTCGTGCGTGGCTTCGCTGTCTGATACGTCATTCGATAGGTTCGTTTACGTTTGACGTCACGAAACTATCTCAGACCTCAATGCTTTTGTTATTATATCAACCTGTGTGTCGATTGTAACATCTATTATCCCGTTAGTCGTTTGAATAATTCCGCCGCCCTGAGTCATTGAAGCATCAGGAACTATCATTATTTTAACATCTAAACCCGCATTTTCCAACATTGTCGGAATTTTTTGTTTAACATTTGGAACATCTGCCGGATTCAATTTCAACATCACCTTCGTTTCTTCCTTTGACAATTCATTCAAACACTGTTGGATGTTTGCGATTATCAAATCCGGATTTTGCTGTACCTCTGTTTTAATGATTTTTTTAGCAATTTCAATACTTATAGCCAGAATTTCAGGCGCAATAGCGTCAAAAACAGCCTGCTGCGCACCCGCAAAATTTATAATCTGTGAACGCAATTTTGCGATGTCGTCTTCAGCCTGCGCTATCCCGTTATCGTAACCCTCTTTCGCAGCAGATTCGCGAATTGTCATGGCCTCTTCGCGTGCACGAGAAATCAAATTTCTGTCGTCAATACGACGAAATCCGCGGCGCCTGTCACCGCGGCGTCTTTCATAACGCTGTTTGAAGTCTATATTATCCAAATCGAATAAGTCAATCTTGTAGTCTTCGGCTTCCTTAACGGGCTCCGTTTCCGGCTGCGGCTGTTGAACTTCTTCGACTTCCGGTTTTTTAATATTCTTTTTGATAATCATCGTTTATATTATACATTACTCTCTATATGTGAGGCAATAATGTATGCAACTTTTGGCGGCATATCCACTGTTTCACCCTCAAGCGCACTAAACACAAACCGCCTTACACGTGCTCTTTCAGGCTTTAAAAGCAATTCCAATTTTGGCCTGTCCATAAAATCTCCGAGCGCTTTAATTTTATTTACAATTTTTGTCGGAGAAATATTTAAAGGCTGGGCAGGAAGGAAATCTCTAAATTCGTGAAGACAATGCATTACAGTTCTGGCGTCAATTTTTTCGGCCAAATCCGGCATTCCCATATAGCGAATGATGTCGGTGGCTTCGTCCGGCTCAAACCTGTCAAGAATCACCTGAACTTTATCCTGCTGCATGCGTTGGAATAACATTGCAACAGTAACCAGTTTAAGCATTTTCGCACTTTCGGAATCAAGTTTTTCAAGTCCGTTAGGGGCTTTCGGGAGATTAACATTAGCAGCACCTTGAGGCTTTGGCGCACCCTGTGGCTGACCTTGTGCAGGCATAGCGCCCTGCGGAGCCTGTTCTTCCATCTGCATTTGTTCATCGGCAGATTGCGCCATCGCGTCAATATTAGACTGATTTATGGCCTGTTCCATCAATTCTTCATCAATAAGATTACGATTTTTTAATTCTTCAATAGCGCTGACATAAGTATTTCTAACGTGATGTTCAATTGCTTCAAGCGCCTGTTCCTGCGGAACATTTTGCCTGAACGCGTTTTTGGAAACCTCAAAAATCGTCAGTGCGATTTTTTGCATAATCGGATCCCAATACTGTCTTGGAATCCCTGAATTAATAAGGTCAACAGACTTGTGAAACGACCATTCCGCGATAATTTGTGTAATCATTACCGCCTGATCAGCATTAAATTCTCCGTCTTTATCAAGCGCTTCGCCCGCTATCATCGAAAATTTTAAAAGGGTCGTGGCGATATATTCTTTTTGATCAGGTGAGAAATTTGGGGGCACAAGCTGTTGAGCCTGCTCGTGCATGCTTTGCGCAAATCCTTTGTAATCAAAACCCTGTATCGCCATTTTGTTTCCTTTTATTTACGGTGGCTCACCTGTCTTACGACTTTTCTATCCAACTCTTAATTTTATCTGCCGCATCTTCATCAGAAATATCAGAAATATCTGAGGAGATTCCGGTCAAGGCTTCAACAAGCTGGTCAATAGACGGAGCCTGAGGGCCTTGTTGTTGTGTAATCGCACCGCGTTGCTGTGTTTCCATCAAGCCCTGAGCAAGTTCTGATTGCTGTGCAGTCAACTGATTTGCTCTCATATTGATAGCCTGAAGTTGTTGTTCCTGCTGACTTGCAAGTTGACGCAAGCTTTCAACTTCCTGTTGTTGCTCTTCTCTTGCACGTTTAATCTTATTAGACACATGACCGATAATGAACAGTGCCGCAAGCGCTGAAATTGCAACCGCAAGCCACCACGGATTGCCGGTTTTGTCAGGTTCTGCAAGTTTAACCGGCCTGTCAGACGCAAGGTAAGGGTCTTGAGAATCTGAAAACGCTATTGAAACATTTTTCGAACTTGCCTTAGGGCTTGCCGCTTTTGCAATCAAGTCTTTTAATTCTTCAATTGTTGTGTTTGCAGGAAGTGCACTCTTTTCAATAGTTACAGCGATTGAAATTTCTTCCATCACTCCCGGTTTAATATATTCGTTAACCTGAGTTTTTGTAACGCCGTATTGAGTTTCTGTTGCCTGACGTGAGTAATTTCTGTTCTGGCTTGAACTCATATCGCCCTGCGCAAGGCCGTTTGGTAAATAAACACTTACCGCATTTATACCTTTGTTGCTGTCCGCAGTTTGATCGCCCAAACCTTCCTGGAATGACTGTTCGGTAACTGCTGTTTTTTGTGTCGGGTCATAAATTATGCTGAACTTTTCAATCGGAGATTGAACAAGGTGCGTGCTGACAGTTACGACATAATTTCCTTTACCGTTTAGAAGTCTGTCTAACTGTGCAGAAACTTTTTTCTGCATATATCTATCATTTTCTTCAAGTTTTGCAAGCATTTCATCCTGCGCACCGACCAAACTGTGATAAACATTTCCGTTTGTATCGGTAATAGCGATATTATCAGACGTCAAGCCTGAAACGCTTCCCAATAAGAGATTAGAAATAGCCTTAACTTTTGTCTGGTCTAACTTTTCACCGATTGGCATTGTAATTTGAACGGTTGCGGTTACAGGTTTCTGATTTGCAGAAAACATTGACTGTTCCGGAATCGAAATAAATACAGACGCGTTTTCAATAGGGTTAATTTTTCTTATAAGACGTGATAATTCTCCGTTAATGGCACGTGCAAGACGAATTTTTTTGTCTTCTTTAGTAGAAGTAAAATCGCCTTTATCAAAGATTTCCAAACCTACATTCTGGTCGAAAAGTCCGCTTTCAACAATCGCGATAATAGCTTTGTCGCGCTGTTCGGTTGTACATCTTTTTCTGCCGGTGGTACAGTCGCCTTTTTTAAGGTAAATTCTGGATTTAGTACCGTCAACGGCTCTGCTTGCCGCGATATCCTGTTTTGCAAGCAACGCCTGAATCTCAAGAGCCTTGCCCAAATTGTCTGTTGTCAGAAGGTCTACGTCTTCTTTGATAGGCTCCATGCTGACTTCGACGTCGCCTTTTTTGTTATTGCCGCCGGCATTAACTGTAATCGGAACAATAATCGCCAGTAAAACAACAAGCACTGTTCCGCCTATTAGTGCGAAAAATAAAGGTTTATTCTCTTGTAACTTTTGTAAAAATTCCATCTGTCTGGTCCCTGTTGCCTGTTAAGGCGCCTCCCTAATTGCCTAAACCTGTATCTGCATGATACGGTCATAAGCATTTATAACTTTACCGACTGCCTGAGTCGCGATGTTAACGGTAACTTCTGATTTTGCCATCGCAATCATTACATCGTGAACATCAACATTGTTGTTTCCTGACATAACGTCTTTCAACAAGTTGTCAGGAGCGTTAACCTCCTGATTGAAGTTTTCCAGCAGTCCTGAAAATACCTGCTTAAAGTCCGGTGAATTTGTTGTTTCAACCCTGCTTGTTCTCATAGGCTGCATATCTGCAATACCTGTGTTAATCTTTGAGTGTTGAATTCTCCCCGCCAAGTCGTACTGAGGATAAAAACTATTGTACATAAGTTTTAGCCCTTTCTTATAACTACCATATTACATGATATTTATATATTATGTACCCCTCTAAGCCCGAAAATCCTCTTTTTAGAGGAGGAATTTCGCCCGATTTCGTACATTGCTACTACTCTTTCCTCTTAATGATTTTTCACGGGAAGTCATGTACTATCTGACAAATCTGCTTCGCGCAGCCCAGCCATACAAGATATAAACATTTTCAATATCTTCATCCAAAATTGTCTGACCGTCTTCAATTTTGTCATACATTACACTCTTAGGATTTGTTGATGATTGAAGGCCCATAACTTTTCCTACCTGATGGAGCATTATTCGGTAAATTTCTTCTGTATTTTTAGCCTTCTTCTCAGGGTCATTCTGAATTTCCTCGTCCAATTTAGTATTTATAACGATTGTTCCGTGACGAATAATATCACTTGAGCCCTCAACAGTAGTGTGGCCGGAATTTTGCGCACCCTCACCGCCAACCTGATTAAACTGAACTTCAATCTCAGTCAATCGCAAATCACGGTAAAAAGTTGTTTTAATAAACTGAATTTTACGGTCAAATTTAGCTTCCCATTCGCCGAACGCTTTTAACATCAAATCCGTATACTCATTGTCAGCCGGCACATAAACCATCGGCATGTTTTTATTCCAGTGCATTTCAGCCTGCGCAAGACCGCCAAAACCAAGGCCAAGCATAAGGCAAAATCCTAAAATTATTTTTAAAACTTTCATGTAAAAATCCTCCTGAAACAAGGATAATTTAAGAGGTACAAAAAGGCAAGAATGTTAAAAAGACTAATTTAAAAAGACCCTTTCGGGTCTTTTTTATTCTTCGTCTAAACTTAATACAGCCATGAAAGCCTCTTGCGGAACCTCTACGCGGCCAACGGATTTCATACGTTTTTTACCGCGTTTTTGTTTCTCCAGAAGTTTTCTTTTACGGGTAATGTCGCCGCCATAACATTTATCAAGAACGTTTTTACGCATTGCTTTGATTGTTGTTCTTGCTATTACGCGCCCGCCGATTGCCGCTTGAACCGGAACTTCAAAGAGTTGCTTCGGAATAATCTCTTTTAGTTTCGCGGTCAATTTTTGGCCGATATAAAACGCGTTGTCCTCATGGCAGATTACCGAAAGCGCGTCAACGATTTCGCCGGCCAATAACACATCAAGTTTTACAAGTTTTGAGCGTTTGTAGTCGTGGAATTCATAATCCAAACTTGCGTAACCCTTTGTCCTTGATTTCAACTGGTCGTAGAAGTCTGTGATAACTTCGCTAAGCGGAATATGGTACTCTAAATTTGCACGAACTTTATCAATATAAGTCATATTGATAAAGATTCCGCGTTTTGTCTGGCATAAATCCATTAAAGTTCCGACGTAATCGTTCGGTGTAATAATTTGAACTTTTACATAAGGTTCTTCAATATAGTCGCGAACCTGCGCAGGCGGAAGGTTTGCAGGGTTGTCGATTTCAACCATTTTGCCATCCGTTGTATAAACCTTATAAATTACAGACGGTGCGGTTGTGACAAGCGCAAGATTGTATTCGCGCTCCAAACGCTCCTGAGCGATTTCCATGTGAAGCATTCCCAAGAAGCCGCAGCGAAAGCCAAAACCTAATGCACTCGAGGTTTCAGGCTCGAACGTAATACTGCTGTCATTGAGTTTCAATTTTTCAAGCGCTTCTTTCAAATCATGGTAATCTTCGTTATCTACAGGGTACATGCCGGAAAACACCATCGGTAAAGCTTCTTTGTACCCGTCCAGCGGTTCTTTTGCAGGGTTTTCAACACTTGTAAGCGTGTCGCCCACAAAACGTGTAAGTTCTTTGATAGAACCCGCGAAATATCCTACATCACCGCAGATAAGTTCTTCTGTCTGAACACGGGTTGGCGTTTGATAACCGAGTTCTACGATTTCGTATTCCTTGCCCGACGCCATAAACCGGACTTTTTCACCCAGATGCATCTTGCCGTCCATAATTTTGAAACAGCAAACAGTTCCTAAATACTGGTCGTACGCACTGTCGAAAACTAACGCACGGAGCGGCTTGTCAGACGTATCTTCGGGCGGCGGAACAAATTCGACGACCGCTTCAAGAACATCTTCAATCCCGATACCGGCTTTTGCGCTGACCGGAATCGCCATAGAAGCGTCAATGCCTAAAACTTCTTCAATTTCAGCCTTTACACGTTCAACATCGGCTGACGGCAGGTCAATTTTGTTAATTACAGGAATAATTTCCAAATTTTGCTCTATTGCAAGGTAGACATTTGCAAGGGTTTGAGCCTCAACACCCTGTGTTGCGTCAACGATTAAAAGCGCACCCTCACACGCCGCAAGTGAACGTGAAACCTCATAAGAAAAGTCCACGTGACCGGGGGTGTCAATAAGGTTAAGAATATAATCTTTTCCGGCTTTTGATTTGTAATTCATACGCGCAGAGTTTAATTTAATAGTAATTCCGCGTTCGCGCTCAATATCCATTGAGTCTAAAATCTGGTTTTGCATATCACGCTGCGCAACAGTTCCGGTGTGTTCAAGAAGTCTGTCGGCAAGTGTTGATTTTCCGTGGTCGATATGCGCTATTATACAAAAGTTTCTAACATTTTCTCTATATTTTTTCATAATTTTGATTATATTTGAAAAATCCCCGAGTACAATAGTTGTGTTAAAAATTTTAATAAGTATAATAAAAGCTATGTTTAAAAAATACATAAAAGATTTAATAAATATAGCATTACCCATCATAATGGGAAACCTTGGCTTCATTTTAATCGGGGTCGGGGATGTGTTAATCGCAGGCCGTCATTCGACTGATACGCTTGCGGCGATTAGTATTGCGACCGCGATTATCAACTGTATTGTGACTTTCGGTATCGGAATCCTTACCGGTATTTCGCCGATTCTGTCAAATTACCGCGGAGAAAATCAAAACGCAAAAAGATATTTCTTTTCTTCGATTCGTTTTGCGATAATTCTTGCAATACTGATTTCGCTTGTTATAATCGGTTTTATCCCGTTGATTAACTTTTTAGGATTTGAATCGCACCTTGTACCGTTAATCAAAGAATATATGCTTATTACTGCATTTTCAACTTTCGGAGCGTATATTCACTGCGCGGTAAAAGAATATTTACAGGCGTTTGAAATAGTTTTTATCCCGAACTTAGTAACAGTCTTTTGTGTATTTTTGAATGTTGCGTTAAAC
The DNA here is from genome assembly GCA_947090755.1 of uncultured Candidatus Melainabacteria bacterium. GTDB lineage: Bacteria > Cyanobacteriota > Vampirovibrionia > Gastranaerophilales > Gastranaerophilaceae > Gastranaerophilus. The sequence goes on from CAMUPF010000034.1 coordinate 9,927, forward strand.
ATCCTTTTAGTTTTCGGATGTGGTCCGATTCCGTCACTGGGTGTTGCAGGGCTTGCGATTGCAAGTTTAATTGTACGCTATGTTATGGGTTTAACCCTTTATTTCTATGCGTTAATCAAAATGCACCCGCGAGACTACCACCACACAGGATTTTATAAAAGTCTTTTGAGAATCGGGCTGCCGATTTCGTGCGCAATTCTGGTAGAATTTGTTGCATTTAATATTATTGTTGTGTTCTTAGGAAGAGTTTCCGGCGCTTACGCAGCGGCACAGAACATTGTATGTACACTTACGACGGTTTCGTTTATGGTTCCGCTTGCGATTTCAAACGCGATTGCGGTTAAGGCAGGGTTCGCCAACGGTGCGCATAATATGGTTGACTTCAAACGCTATTCATTTATAGGGATGGCAATGTGTACAGGCTTTATGGCTTGTAGTGCCATTATAGTAACTCTATTCCCTGATTTTCTCATCGGACTTTTCACAAAAGACACCGAACTAATAAAAATCACTGTTCCTGTTGTCATGTATCTTGGAATATTTCAGGTTTTCGACGGGCTTCAAATCGCACTTGCCGGTGTATTTAAAGGTTTGAAAAACACAAAAATCGTGTTTATAGCAAACTTTACCGCGTATTGGCTGATTTCAATTCCACTCGGGTATACGCTGGCGTTCAAATACGGCTTAACTCTTTTAGGTTTTTGGATAAGCTTAATCGTCAGCGCAATCGTACTTTGCGTAATAATGCTTTCATATTTCAGATACAGCCTGAAAAAAATGGCCTAATTATATTTATTCTGCGCTTTTTCAATGCCTTCAGCATAAAAACACATAGCGGCGTCGATAGATTTATCCAGCACTGATTTCAAAGCTTCAAGCTGTTCTTTGGAAAAATTTTGGAGTACAAAATGTTCGGCAGGTACCGGCGGCTGAGGACCAATCCCAACCTTAAGCCTTGCAAATTTATTGCCGCCGAGGTGCTGAATAATAGATTTTATACCGTTATGACCACCGTCAGAACCGCTTGCGCGGAAACGGATTTTACCCAGTTCCAGCGACAAATCATCATAAATTACAAGCACATCTTTAACATCAATTTTATAATAATCAATGACCGCACGAAGCGCTTCACCTGATAAATTCATAAAAGTCGTAGGTTTTACGAGTAAAAACTCTTCCCCGTTCAATCTGACTTTAGCAATGAATGATTTCAATTTTTTCTCCTCGCGGAAGGAAAAGTTTTCCCGCGCCGCAAGTCTGTCTAACACCATAAATCCGGCGTTATGACGGGTAAAAACATATTTATCCCCTACATTTCCAAGTCCAATAATGAGTTTCACACGTACACTCCTTTTTAAAAGCAGTTCTCCGTCGCCTGCTTGTCACACTCCCGTGTGCCGACACCGGCCCCTCTCGCAAACGATACTCAATCGTTTGCTCGGCAGAGTGCTGTCTAAAAATTATATATATAATTTTACCTCAAATATAAATTACCTGTTTAGATTAGTAAATTTTCGCTTAACAAAAAGAAAAAATATTAATACAGTAATAATGAACAAAGGAGTTGAAATAAAGCCATGAAAAATAAATCAACAACAGCAAAGAAAAGTGCCAACATTGTAAACGACTTTTTAGAAAAAAATTCTTTGCATAAGAAAGATTTTGCAGAGATGATAGGCGTAACGCTTTCTTATGTTTATAACCTTATTGACGAAACGATTCCGTTTTCAACACGCGGAACAACATTAGAGCGAATCGCAACGGTTATGGAAATCGAACCCGAAGTTTTTGAAGAGTACAGAATCCCGCAGGAACCAAGATTCATTGACGAATCAGTTCTGTTTATAAAAGATGTTCTGAGAGATTCAAAAACCTCTGTCGTAAACTTTTTGAAATCATTCCCACGTAAAAAACGACTTGAAATCGTTGATATTCTACGCGGCGCAATGCCTATCCCTATTGACTATCAAGAATTAAATATGATTGGCCAGACTTTAAATTTGAGCAAAAAAGATATATATTCTCTCTGGGAAAAACGTCTTAAAGAAGTGCTTGAAATCAATGGCATGAACATTTATGCCAATTCCAATCTTATAAATTCAATGTTTGAATGCGCAAAAAAAGAAATTCTTGTAGATTAATGCGTAATCTGGAATACGCATTTTGAACAGTGTGCTTTCGGGTGTAAAACCAGATTGTCTTCCAAATCATACATTCGCTCAACTTTTGTCACAAGCGGTGCTCCGCAAACCGGACATTTAAGCCCGCCCGCTCCGTTGAGGATTAACTCTTTTAAACTGTCGATTATTTCATCAGATGTCACAGGAAGATTAAAATCTTTTTCCAGTGCCTTAATTTCTTCCGGCAGACACTTCAATGCTTTTGCCAGATTCTGCCTCACCGGAACAGAAAGAAATAAATCTTTACCCGCTTCAATGTCTTCTATAACCTGTAAATCTAAATTAGATTTCATAGCCAGCCCTTTGGCTGAAAGCCCCAGATTATCACGTTTTTTCTGTATAAATTGCGCTAATGTTTTCATAATAAAAATAATAACATAAACAAGCCCGATAAAACATTACGGGCTTGCTTTTTTATAAAATTTTATGTTATCATTGAAAAATGGAGGAAATTATGCATACAGAAGAAAGAACTTTTATAGCTGTAAAACCGGATGGGGTAAGAAGAGGACTTATTGGGGAAGTATTAAGAAGATTTGAAGCAAAAGGCTATAAAATTATTGGTTTAAAGATGTTACAGGTAACGGATGAGTTGGCAGCCGCTCACTACGCAGAGCACGAAGGCAAACCGTTCTACCCTCGTTTATTAAGATATATTCAAAGCGGCCCGATTGTTGCAATCGCATTGAAAGGTTATAACGTAGTTGCGGGTGCACGCCACATGATGGGCGCGACCGACCCTGATAAAGCAGAAGTCGGAACATTAAGAGCAGATTTCGCACAGGTTAAAGAATACAACATTGTTCACGGTTCTGACAGCGTTGAAAGCGCAGAAAGAGAACTTGCACTTTACTTCCGCCCTGAAGAACTTTTTGAAGGCGCAAAATCTATGTCTGAATTAGTTGTTGAAAGTTTAGACGCCGACTAAGAGGGTAAATTTAAACAAATGAACGGCGAAGAAAAGTATTTTAATTACACACTTGTACACAAATGCGAGCAATCCGGCGCACGCGCAGGCGTTTTTGAAACCCCTCACGGGATAATCGAAACTCCTATTTTCATGCCTGTCGGAACAAATTCTGCCGTCAAAACACTCACAACAGACCAGATTTACGACACAGGCGCACAGATTATTCTGTCAAATTCATATCACTTGTACCTTCGCGCTGGTACAAAACGCATAAGAAACTTTGGCGGAATCCACGGCTGGATGAACTGGCACAAACCTGTTTTGACAGATTCCGGCGGATTTCAGGTGTTCTCACTCTCTAATTTAAGAAAAATTACCGAGGACGGCGTAGAATTCCGCGATCCCAAAGACGGAAGCAAACATTTTATTTCCCCTGAAAAGTCAATGGAGATTCAACAGGACATCGGTGCAGATATAATTATGGCATTCGATGAATGTGCGCCGTATCCTTGCGACCACCAGCATGCAAAAAAAGCAATGGAACGCACTCACCGCTGGCTTGAACGCTGTATTAAAGCAAAAACAAACCCGCGTCAGGCGTTATTCCCTATTGTTCAGGGCGCATTTTTTGACGATTTGAGAAAAGAAAGCGCACGCGTAATTTCACAATATGACGCAGTTGGTTACGCAATCGGCGGCGTAAGTGTCGGCGAACCGGCGGACATCAAAAACTACTTTGTAAAACTTACCGCCCCGTTACTCCCTGAAAACAAACCGCGTTACCTGATGGGAGTCGGAACCCCTGAGGATTTACTCGACGGAATCAAAAACGGTATTGATATGTTTGACTGCGTACTTCCAACGAGAAACGCCCGCCATGGTTCATTCTTCACGTGGGAAGGCAAAAGAAATATAAAAAATAAAGCATTTGAAGATGACGCAGGTCCGCTTGATCCAAAATGCGACTGCTACGCTTGCAGAAACCATTCAAAAGCATATATCCGCCATCTTTTCCGCTGTCAGGAAAACACGGCGGCAACGCTTTTGTCAATCCATAACACGAAATTTTTAGTGGATTTTGCGAAGAAAGCCCGTCAGGCGATTTTAGAAGACAGATTCGACGATTTCTACAACGAACATTATGAAAAATTAGTAAAATAAAGGGCGCTCATCAGAGCGCCTTTTGGTATTATCTTTTAACGCATCGGATATATGCTCTGTCGTTACGGGCATAAGGGAAATGCCGACCGAAATTGAAATAGTGCAGCCATGCTTTTGTACCGCCGGAAACATCATATTCAAGGGAACTTGACCAGTAGAATTCTGCGTATCTTCCCAGAAGCATTCTGTTGTAAAACATTGAAGCCAACTCATCCCGATTTGGAAGCCGTGATTCAGAATCCATTTCCTTACATTTTTCACCTGCTGTAAGCTGTGGCCCCATATATCCACTAATGTCGTGCGACAACGGCATCGGTGCCACGACTACTGCGTCAGACGGATACATCGCCGTAATCCAACCAATATCTTTACCTACAGTATTCGGCCCCTTGGAACCATTCAGGTCATAAATAAAGTTCGCACACATTTTGGGTTGCGAGAAATAAGAGCCAGTATCGCCCATTGCGCCCTGACATGCCGGATTGTAATACACTAAGATACTTTCGCCATTTTGAGTTTCAAAAGCTGCCGCTTTGGTGTCTATTTGGCCGTAGGTCCAATAACCCTCTGAATTTCTATCTGCGTTGCCTGCGTTACATGCACTACCGGAGAACATTTCGTTAAATCCGACAAGCGTCGCCGGAATTGAAAATGAAGAAGTTCCGTCAAGCGTTGTTACTTTTGTCGGAATCCCGCAATCGTCTAAATGGTCATGTGAACAAATGTTGTTTATCTTAAGTACTTTTGAAAGTCCGTTAGTAATAAAGGTTTCGGCCACATTGCTTGTATCGCCGGCATCCAAAGTACCGTAACCGTTCAACGCCGGCATAAGGGCGATTGCCTGTGAAAATCGCGCATATAAAGCTTTTCTCTGCGTATTCCATGTTCTTTCATTAATATTGCCCGTCAAACTAGGCAGCGTAATCGCGGCGACCACGCCAATAATCGTTAAAGACAATAAGATTTCGGCCATCGTAAATGCCAAGCCGAGCAGAGCCACGGAGCAAGGCTTGCCTTGCGAAGAGACGAGCGTGCGACGGTCAAGACCGCGCTCTTGACCGCTAACGCGAGTGGTGGCGTTTAACGCGAGGCGCAGTCCAAGCGCTACGCTTGAACCGCTAAGAACAGGCCCCCCCC
>CAMUPF010000035.1 GCA_947090755.1 uncultured Candidatus Melainabacteria bacterium
TTACGGTGTTGGTAGATAATGCATACTGCTTGTCATCTATTGTTATGTTTATATAACGGCCTGTTGAATCTTGTTCTAAATAGCAATTGTCGACGCCTTTAATTTCTTCGACTCGTTGCGCTGAACCGTTTTTGTAAGCCGCAACAAATGATTGGGTATTTCCGCGTTCATCTTTTACGGCGTTCTTAACATCATTTTGGTTGTAGAAGATTGCTTCATACTCGCCTGTTGATGTATTTTGAACATATCTTACGTAATACTTGTCAGTGTTACCGTGTTGTTTTTGTAATAAACCTAGGTAAGCTTTTTCTTCGTTAATAAGATTAGCTTGTTGGTCTGTAGAAAGCGAATCGTAGTATTCATCTACGCCTTTAGCCGGAGCTGTGCCTAAATCTCTCAAAGTAACCGCACCGATTTTGTAAGTACCGCCGGCAGTTTCCGTAATAATACTAGGTGATGCTGAAACGATAGAAAAATCGTCAGTCCAAGTACGTATGTAGCTAACCTTGTATGCACCATCTGTGGATGCGATTAATGATGTGATTTGGTTAGTGAGGGCACCGTCGTTAAATGTGTAGACAGTTTGTGTGAACTGTTCTACAGAAGGTGCAGTAGGAACAGACATCCCTAACAAGTCGCTGTAGTATGATGCTGACTTGTTAGAAAGCGCAGTTCTTTGTTGGTTAATCTGCTGCCCTTCATATTCGACGTTATTCATTCTAGCTGTCAAGCCCAAAAACCTGGCTTGAGATGCTGCCATGCCCATCGATCTGTCCCTTTCTTTTTGGTTTCCGTGTCATGCATGTCGGACATGGGTTTGTAAATCTTTAATTTTGCTTTCGTTTTTATTAACAATTCTTAATAATTAACACCTTAACCTACGTCACCAGGGCATTTTATTTTTATATAACAGAGCTTGCAAAAAATTTTTAACTAATATAAAATGATTTGTTGAAAGAAAAAGTAAAGGAGAATATTATGGAAAAATATGTATGCACAGTTTGCGGTTATGAATACGATCCTGCAGTTGGCGACGCTGATAACGGTGTAGCGGCGGGAACTTCATTTGACGCTTTGTCTGCTGATTGGGTTTGTCCTCTTTGCGGCGTTGGTAAAGAAATGTTTGAAAAAGCTTAGAAAAGGGAGTGATAAAATGATTAATGAAAAAATGGAAAAAGCGTTTAACGAACAAATTAACGCTGAATTTTATTCTGAATACTTGTATTTATCAATGAAAGCGTATTTTGCATCGCTGAATTTGAACGGATTTGTAAACTGGTTTACGGTTCAGGTTCAGGAGGAGCACGCGCACGGTATGGGAATGTTTGATTACGTGATTGAGCGCGGCGGCAAGGTTGAACTTGAGGCGATTGCGAAACCTGAAATCACCTGGGAAAGCCCTATTGCGGCATTTGAACAAGTCGTAAGACACGAAGAATATGTTACATCAAGAATTAACGCATTGATGGATGTTGCAGACGAAGTAAAAGACAGAGCGGCTTTGACGTTTCTTAACTGGTATTTAAAAGAACAAGTTGAAGAAGAATCTTCTGTTGGTAATGTTCTTGCAACTTTGAAACTTATCGATGATGATAAGCATGCATTATTAATGCTTGATCGTGAACTTGCCGCAAGAACATTCGTTCAACCGGTAATTGGTTAAAATATAGGCGCGGGGTATATCCCCGCGTTTATTAATAGAAAGGAAATATTTATATGTATCACGTTTATACAGAGAAAAATCATTCAGAATACACAAGAGCACTTGTAACTGAAACTTCAGACTATGATTTAGCTATTGAAAAGGCAGAAAAAGCGATAGCAGGAAAACCGGAATTGCGTTATATAATTGAACAGACCGACGGAAGCATGAACAGCTACGGAGATTTGATTACAACTGTTGTTGCGGAAAGTGACTAATATGCACGTTCAAATTGAACAATGGTTAAACCTTGCATTAAAAATTTTACAAGAACGGTTTGGTAAAAGGTTACTTTTTGTCGGGCTTCAGGGAAGTTACAACAGGGGCGAAGCAACCCCTGATAGTGACATTGATTTGGTTGTTGTTTTAGATGAATTACAGTTCAAGGATTTAAAAATTTATCGTTCAATTATTGAACGTCTTCCCTACAAAGAGAAGGCCTGCGGGTTTATTTCCGGTAAAAAGGAAATTGAAAACTGGTCAAAATCCGATTTGTTTCAATTTTTTTATGACACAAAACCTCTGGTAGGCAAATTGGAAGATATAATCCAACCGCCAGATGTTGAAGATATTAAAAATTCAATCAAGACAAGTGCAGAGACTTTATATCATTCTGCCGTTCATAGCTTTGTGCATTCAGTCAATTACACTGAGGATTTACAAAATCTTTATAAAATAGTGTTTTTTGTTTTGCAGGCTGAATATTTTGTGAAAATAGGTGACTATATTCCTACCAAACGCGAATTGCTTGAATGTCTGGAAGGTATAGACCGAGAAATTTTGAATGTTTGTATAAACAGAAAAGAAATTAATAATATGGAGTCTGAAATATTATATAAACAACTCATTGACTGGAGTCGTGAAAAACTTGTTTAACCGCCGCATTTTTTACAAGCTCTTGCGCCCTTTTGCTTAGCGATTTGTTTTTCAATTTTTATACAAGTTTTGCATATCTTAGCGCTTTGGCAAGTTGGGTTATGGTAGATTTTGCTATTGGGGTTGTACACAACCGTTTCGGCGTGAGCCGTTACAGAAAACAATATAAATGTTGTAGTGAATAAAATAATCTTTTTCATTTGCTTATTATATGACAATAAAAAATATGCCACTCTGCCGAGAAAACAACTAAGTGTTGTTTTCGAGAGGCTCGGAATGTAATTCCGAGTTGCCCTTGCGTTTATTGTATCACAATAAAAAATATGCCGCAACTCGGAATTGAACCAAGGACACAGGGATTTTCAGTCCCTTGCTCTACCAACTGAGCTATTGCGGCATACTTTTATAAATCTTTTATTTACACGGAAAACTTAAGCCTCCCGTATCTCTATTCTATTCGCTGAATTTTTTTAGTCAAGCACCTGTTTTATTGCGGTGATAAGTACAGTGTTACGTTTCTGCCCTCTACTTGCGGTTTTTTCTCGATTACAGCTCCGCTTTCGGCCAAATCTTCTACAAATCGGTTAAGTAAGTCAAACGCTAAGTCTGTGTGCTGCATTTCACGGCCGCGTAGCATTACGGCGATTTTTACTTTATTACCTTGTGATAGGAATTTTTGAATATTTTTTATACGAACCTGATAGTCGTGAGTATCGATTTTATAGCGGATTTTAACCTCTTTAACTTCCACGGTGTGTTGTTTTTTCTTCGCTTCTTTGGCTTTTTTCTCCTGTTCGTATTTGAATTTTCCGTAATTTAAGATTTTCGCCACCGGAGGTGCCTGAGTTGCGTTCATTACGACCAGATCAAGGTCTTTTGCATACGCCATTTTTAGCGCTTCCTGAGTGGAAACTATTCCGTGGTTTACACCTTCATCGTCAATCAATCTAACTTCGGAAGAACGAATTTTTTCGTTCATGATGACTCTATCTTTATCGTTTCTGCGGTCGTTTCTTGGATTGCCGCCGTTCATATTCGTGCCTATGACTGTGTTCCTTTCAAAATTTCACTTTGTAACAATTTGTTAATTCTGATTTTCTCACAAAAATCAATATTTTTCAAGTCTTTTTGAAAAATTTCTTAAAATTTGAATTTTTATGCTAAAGATTTTTGAAAACCATGCCGAATACACTTATGTAATCACAAATAAGGAGTATAGCTGATGATGACTACGCAAAACGTAAACGAAGCAGGGGCGAAAATTTTTGAGGGATTATTGGAACTAGACGAAAAATCGGTAGACATGTCGATTCCACTACAGACTTTATTTGATGATTTTATGACTTATATTTCAAAGGTTGAAGTATAAATACCCTAAAAGTTTACGACAAAAGCACCTTATACAGGTGCTTTTTTTATGCCCCTTCTGTACAAGTTACATTATTTCGCTTATTGTGGTATAATTTTCTTAAAAAGGGAGTGTATCCATGATAAGAAGAGTATTAATTAGCGCGATGTGCTTATGTTCTTTTACAAACGCTGCGTTTGCAGGGTTTGGGGAACATTACGCATTAGGGCAGGAATACCTGTCAAATTATCAGTTTGCAAGTGCAATTTTAGAATTTCAAAATGCGCTTAAAATAAATTATATGGATAATTCTGCAAGAATAGGGCTTGTTAATTCTTATCTTGCAAACGGTTCGTTTCTGGCGAATAAGAATAAGGATTTTCAAGGGGCGGCGGATTGTTACAGGGCTGCGCTGTTTTACTTGCTTTACTTCCCATCAAGCGCGGCGACGAATTCAACGGCAAGCGGGGTCGCACAGGTTAAGAAAAATTTGGAAACCTGCCTTGGGTCGATTAAGTTTGATAAGTCGGCGCAGAATAGATTTAAAACAGCCAAACAGCTTCGCGCCGAAGGCAAATTTGCGGCGGCCGGATATGAATTTATGCAGTCAATTGGAGATAGAGCTTATGTAAAAGACAGTTTTGAACAGATTGGCGATATCATGAAGTTGTTGCGTAATAACCCGAAGGCCGTGGAATATTACAGAAAGGCTGTTGCTCTGGCGCCTGACGATACTGATTTAAGATTATCTTATGCGAAGATGCTTGATTTGACGGGAAATGACGATGCTGCGGTCAAGGAATTCAATTATGTTTTGACCCGTGTTGAGGACAACCCAGAGGTGTTGTATGCACTTGAGAGAATTTATAAGAAAAAACTTGATAAAACTCCTTCCGACGCGAATGTAACTACAAATTTAGGTGCAATTTTGCAAAAGCAGGGTAAGTTTGACGAAGCGTTGAATTATTATGCGAAGGCCGAGTACCTTGATAAGACCAATGTTAACGCAAGATTAAATGTCGGAACACTTTATCAGCAGAAGAAGGATTACAAAAAGGCTTTAGAGGCTTATGATTCTGTACTTTTGCTTTATCCGAAAAATGTTCAGGCGAATTTATACAAGGCAGAGGCTTATGAAGAAATGGGCAGAACAAAAGACGCTCAGGTTCTTTATGAAAAAGTTCTTGCGCTTGAACCTAATAATGATACAGCGGGTTTCAGGTTGAAAAATTTAATGCGTTCAACGCTTTCGACAAAAGATTTTGTGGAATATGTAAAGAAGAATTCTACAACGGGCAAACCTGCGGATGAACTTTATCTTTATGCGCTTGATTTGCACAAAGAAAACAAGCTTGACGACGCAATATCTATTTATAAAGAAGTTATTTCTATGGCTCCTTCAAACGCAGAGGTTTACGTAAATCTTTCTATTGCGCTGAGCCAGAAGAAAGACTTTAATAATGCGATTTCGGTGTTGAAGATTGCTGAGTCTAAGTTCCCGAATAATGAGCAGATTAAAGAAACGTTGACGTCTGTATACGGCGAGGTTAATGACGGAAAACTTGCAAAGGCGTCTGAACTATATAATGCAGGCCAGTTCGCAGAGGCGGTTAAAATTTATTCGGGTATAACCCCAATGACGGAAGACATCATGTTAACCATTGCGACCTGCTGGCAGAATTTAGACAATATGCCGGAGGCATTGAAGGCCTATAAGAGTGCGTTTGTGTTGAACCCTAACAGTGCTGACACGGCTTATTATATCGCTACGATTTTGATTGATAATGACGGACAAAGTTCAGAGGGTATGCAGTACTTGAATAAAGCACTTTCCATTGATCCGAACCATGCTGACGCGAAACAACTTGCGGCTTATGTTAAAGAGCAGGGTGATATGAAGAACCTTGAAACAGCGATGAATCTTTTTGAAGCCGAACAGTACGAAAAAAGCCTTGCATTGTTGAATGATATTATTGCAAAGAATCCGGCGAATGCTTATGCGCTTTATTATCGCGGTATGATTTTTGACGCACAGGAAAAACTTTCCGACGCGATTAAGGATTATGAAAAAGCAATAAAACTGGACAATCAGCTTTCTATTGTTAACTATCTTTTAGGTGTTGATTATGATACGTTGAATAAATCACAGGAAGCGCTGAAAAATTATGAGGCTTTTCTGGCTAATTATCAGGAAGATGACGATTTCAAGGCGTATGCAAAGAGCCGTGTAAAGGACATGAAAGGTGCACAATAAGGAATTATCCCAATTAATACAAAGCCGTGTATCACTTGCGCCGATGGCGGGCGTGACGGATTTGGTGCTGCGCGATATGGTGCGCGAATACTCTAAAACTTGCCTTATTACAACCGAGATGATAAGTTCTGAGCTTTTGAACCAGAAGAATCGCGAAACCGATATGACGGATTTGCGTGAGAGTCATCATCCGATTGCGTTTCAGGTGAGCGGGCATAAGCCTGATTTGATAAGGAAATCGGCGGTAATTCTGTCGCCTGTGTGTGATATATTTGATATTAATATGGGCTGTCCGGTGAAAAAAGTTGTTGGCGGAAACGACGGAAGTGCGCTGATGAGAACACCTGAACTTGCGCAGGATTTGGTTCGTGCCGCAAAAGAAGGAACCGAAAAGCCCGTAAGCGTTAAGTTTAGATTGGGCTACACTGCAGATGAAATGAATTTTGTTGATTTCGGGCAAAAAATGCAGGAAGCAGGTGCTGACTTTATCACTATTCATGGTCGGACACGTTCTCAGATGTACAGCGGGCATGCTGATTGGAAGAAGATTCGGGATTTGAAAAGAAATGTTGATATTCCGGTGTTTGCAAACGGTGATGTCATATCAGTGGAAACGGCGATTCAATGTCTGGAGGAAAGTGAAGCCGACGGCGTTGCGATTGGCCGTGGTGTATTGGGTGACCCGACATTGATAAATAGGGTCGAACACTATTTGCGAACCGGCGAGAAGCTTCCTGCGCCGTCCTTGAGAGAAAAAATAGATATGCTTAAACACCATTTGCAGATGGAAATAGATTTCAGAGGCATGGATATCGGGGTAAAATTCATGCGAAAATTCTTCCCGTATTATATTTCCGGAGTAAAAAATGCTGCAAAAATTCGTGCGTTGATAGTTCTTGAGGATGACCCGCAGAAAATTTTTGAAACACTTGACATTTTGCAAAACGCTGAACCGGAGCGGGTTTAGGCGTTAATCTAATTCTTTTGGGTGGGTTCTTGGGAATTAGAAATTGTATTAAAACTTAATAAACTATTGACACCAAATAATTAGTTGTGGTATAGTAACTATAAGCGACGACGGTCGCAAGTATGGTTGTTATTTTATTGGTTATAAAATAACAATTATTAAGAAAGACGAGGTATTTAACAATGACAAAAAGATTCGCGTTTACTTTGGCGGAAGTTTTAATCGCGTTGGCAATCATCGGTGTTGTAGCCGCAATGACTATCCCAACGTTCATGGCTAACACAGCCGGCGCACAATTCAGAACAGGTTTCAAAAAAGGTATTACAGTTTTGACTCAAGCTGCTTCTGCTAACTACGCTACTGAAGGATATGACTTCTCTGGTACTAACGGCGCTCGTGCAGCAACTGATACAGCAACTGCAGCTTCAGCTAATTACAGTACAAATGCTGTTGCTGCTGCTGACCAAATTATTGGTTTTAACACAGCTTCTGTCGCATCAGCAAATACTCTTGATGACAGACACCCGGATGCACCTTCATTGTTCCACTTGTTCCAAAACAATTTGAACATGAAAAACTCAAGCGAATTAGCTAACTACGCAGTTATGCCTGCTGCTGCAGGCTTGCAATGTGCAAGTACTGATGGCGGAACTTTGAATGTTCCTGGTATGACTAATGTTCCTACTCCGGATGTAAAATTTGCCGCTTCCGGCGACAATGCTAAAACTGATATGACACGTATCGGTACAGGTATTCAATCTGGTGGTGGTTTGGCTGACTTATGTGCAGGCAGACCTATCGGTGAAAATGGTACCGGTGGTATTAACCAAGGTGTTATGTTCCAATTGGAAGATGGCATGGTATTCACTTATGACCCTGCACAAGCTTACTGTTCAGAATCAAATCCTTGCTTCGGTTATATCGACGTAAACGGTGTTACAGGTCCTAACCGTGTAATCGCTTGTTCAGAAGAAGTTGAAAACACTAACACTGCTAACAACAAAAATGCTTGGATTGAATCTTATGGCAGAAATGCTGACCCTGGTAACTTGTTAGCTGATTGTACAGTTGATTCTAAAGATATTACAGATATTTTCCCTGTATTATTCTACGGTTCAGCTGTAAAACCTGCATCTCGTGCAGCAAAATCAGTTCTTTACTCTAAAAAATCAAATCAAAACGGAACTACTGGTTCATAGTTGCAATTTGATAATTAATCATTTATAATGAGCGAGAGAGTTAATTCTCTCGCTTTTTTAACAATATAAGGAATAGTTTTTATGAAAAAAGTCTTGGCCTTCACTCTGGCGGAAGTTTTAATAGCCCTTGCAATCGTTGGTATCGTTGCCGCAGTCGTGATTCCGACTCTAATGGTAAATATGCAGGCAAGAAAATATAAGGTTGCACTTGATAAAGGTTTAAGCACACTGGCTAAAGCAGCGACTGCTAATTTTGGACTTGAAGGTTATGATTTTTCCGGTACTAACGGGTATTATGGCGAGATAAACAATCCTATCGCCACTTATAGTACAGGCGGCACTGATGACGGGTATGATATTATCGGATTTAATACCCTGCCGCGTAATGATATTAATCCTTATTCTGATTTATACTCTTATACTCCGTCACTTTTTCATATTTGGCGAAATAATTTAAACCTTAAATCATCTAAAGAATTGGCCAATTATGCAGTTAGTCCTGCTGATTCTAGTCTTAATTGTGCCAGCAGACCAACATTTTCTACGGTTAAGGTTAAAAATCCTGGTGATGTAGAAGCTGTAACCGCAACAATTAAACCGGATTTTAAATCACGTGAATATTGGTCTTTGGATATTATTCAGGGCTCCGGAAGTATTTATCCTATGTGCGAAGGCAGAAGCCTTGAGGCAGGCGGGTTCAATCAGGGTAGAATGTTTATGCTTGAAGACGGAATGGTGTTCACTTATGACCCTGCACAGGCTTACTGTTTAGAAACAAATCCTTGTTACGGATATCTGGATGTTAACGGGCCGGAACCTCCAAACAGGGTTGTCGCTTGTTCCGAGGGCGTAGACAGTTATATTACAACCTACGGCAAAAATGCATTGCCTGGGATGTTAATTGGTAATTGTACCGTAAAATCTGGCGATGTTACCGATATATATCCAATTTTATTTTACAATAACGTTGTAAAACCTGCGTCCTGGGCGGCTAAATCGGTTTATCAGGTTGTGAAATCTAATCAGATTGCCGGGAGTGGTGAAGAAATTGCCGATGCAGGTGAAAAGTAAGTTATTTTACTCCTGAAATATTAAAATTTTCGTCGATTTCAATAAATTTTTCTGTTGTAAGACCGTGGTAATGGTACGCGTTTTCAATTAATTGCGGACTAAACATACCTTTTTCGCCAAGAATCTTCACGATGTCAGGCAAAAGTCTTGTGCTTCCGGCGATTGTTCCGTTTTGGGAGGTTGCACGTTCGCCGTCGTAGAAAACTTCTTCGTCTGCAAATATCATTTCGGTTAAATCGCTTTTGGCGATTGGCAGTGCGTCGCTTATCAATAATATTTTGTCTAAAGGTTTTGTTTTGAAAACAAGTTCTAAAATATCATCAGAGAGATGAAGTCCGTCGGCAATGATTTCAGTATAAATTTTGTCGTTAAGAAGCGCTGCAAGCGCGGTTTTGGTTTCGCGGTGGTTGATTTCACCCATTGCATTAAAAAGGTGGGTCGCGCCGCTGCATTTACTCAAGTCTTCTCCGACGCAGTGGCCTGCTTGAACTTTTACCCCGCGGCCATGCAGATAATCAATCAGCCCTAAATCAAGTTCCGGCGCAAGCGTAACGATTTTCATGATATCGTCTTCAAGTTCTCGATAATTTTCAGGGGTAGGCATAAGGAAATGTTTTTCGTTATGAATCCCCTTTTTCTTAGGGTTCAGAAAAACGCCCTCAAGATGAACCCCTAAAATTCTGGCCATTCCTGCTTCTTGACGTTTGTTCGCCGATTTTATTATCTCAATTTGCCTTTTCAGGTTTTCTATTGTGTCGGTGACAAGTGTCGGGAAAATTCCGCCAATACCCAGTTTGTACATTTCCTGTGATAGTGCAAGGGCTTCATCAACACTTGCGGTGTTGAAATCCACGCCGAAGGCGCCGTGAAAATGCTGTTCAATTAAAGGTTTTACTTTTTGCATGTTTTATCCTATAACGCTTGTGGCAAATACTTTTCGCGCTTCTTCTCTGTCGTCGAAGTGAATGGTTTTATCTTTTAAAATCTGGTAATCTTCGTGGCCTTTGCCTGCGATTACAACAACGTCGTTATTTTGGGCGATAGTTTTTAAAAGTGCGATGGCAGAACCGCGGTCCTGTTCAACGATTACGTTTTCGGTGTTAACGGATTTTAACCCTGCGATAATATCGGTGATAATCTGCTGCGGGTCTTCGGAGCGCGGATTATCGCTTGTGATAATGATTTTGTCCGCAAGTTTTTCTGCAATAGCGCCCATTTTTGGACGTTTTGTAGCATCTCTGTCGCCGCCGCAGCCAAAAAGACAGATAAGTTTTGCCCCTTCAGGAGTGATTTCACGTGCTGATTTAAGAACATTTTCCAGCCCGTCAGGGGTGTGAGCGTAATCTACAATTACCAGCGGTTTTTTGACTACTACTTCAAAACGGCCCGCAACACCATGAACGCCTTCAAGTGCTCTAATCGCTGTGTCGATGGAAATACCCATTGCGTAAGCGGCTGTGAATGATGCAAGAACGTTATAAACACTGAACATACCGTTTAAATTAAGGTTTACTTTGAATTCTTTTTCAGGTGTGCAGAGTGTAAATTCTGCGCCGTTAAGCGAAAATTTAATATCTTTTGCCATAAAATCTGAGCGGTTTTTTACTCCGTAAGTGTATTTGCGGATAACGTTTGAAGTTGCATTAAGAAAGCGTCCGGCATATAAATCGTCCGCGTTAATAACTGCAAACGGGATTTCAGACGGGTCAAGTTCGTCAATACTGTCAACATTCGGGTAAATAGATTTTTCAAGGCTCTGGAACAGCATTGCTTTTGCCGCAAAATAATTGTCCATAGTGATGTGGTAATCTAAGTGATCCTGTGTAAGGTTTGTCAAAACGGCCCCTTTAAAGCGGCAGCCGCCGACGCGATTTTGTTCAAGAGCGTGCGAACTAACTTCCATCACAACGTTTTCGATTTTTTCAACGTCTTTAATCATACGTAAAGTAGCTTGAAGTTCCGGCGCTTGCGGGGTTGTGTGTTTTGCGTCGCGATATTCACCGGTAGATGAAAGTTTATAGCCTAAGGTTCCGATAAGGGCACATTTTTGGCCATTTTCTTCAAGAATTTTTTGGATAAGGTGAGTGACGGTTGTTTTGCCGTTTGTACCTGTGATACCGATTAAATTCATTGATTTAGACGGGCTGGAGTAGAAACGGTCTGCGATATCGGCGATTCTGTGGCGTGTTGATGAAACCCGAACCTGCGGAACATTTATCGGTAGTTCTTTCTCAACAAGAAGAGCCGCTGCGCCGCTGTCTACTGCACTTTGCGCAAATTTATGACCGTCAGTGTGTTCGCCGACCAGACAGACAAAGATGTCGCCTTTTTTGGTTGTGGCCGAATTATATGAAAGCCCTGTGATTTCTACGTCTTTAAAATTTATAAGATCTTTATAGTCTAAATATTCAATCAGTTCATCAAGTTTCATTCTGAGTTCTCCTATTTCTTGATTTTGTCGGGTTTAAGGTTTAAGATTCTCGCGCATTGAAGTGCAACTTCGCGCCAGA
Source organism: uncultured Candidatus Melainabacteria bacterium (assembly GCA_947090755.1). Lineage (GTDB taxonomy): Bacteria > Cyanobacteriota > Vampirovibrionia > Gastranaerophilales > Gastranaerophilaceae > Gastranaerophilus. The sequence goes on from CAMUPF010000035.1 coordinate 11,928, forward strand.
CAGGTGCGGCAACGGTGTTACCCCACGCAGGGCCGTTACGGGCACTGTCGACCATAACGTAGATTATGACTTTCGGATCTTCTGCCGGAAAGTAACCTACTGTTGATGTATATGAAAAGTTTGTGTAACCAACCCCGTTTTCGACTGATTTGCTTGAGGTACCTGTTTTAGCCGCCACGTTAAATTTTTCAAGTTTTATGTTAGAACGGCCGTTATTGATAGCTTCCACAAGCAGGTCAGTGATAGTTTTTGCGGTTTGTTCCGAAACGACTTGCGTTTCAAAGACTTTTGCGGCTTTTTCTTCGTCGTCATATTTTACAACGTGCGGAGTGACGCGAACACCTTTGTTTGCAAGAGCGGATACTGCTGAAATCATCTGGATAGCAGTTACAGACGCGCCGTAACCGTAACCCATTGTAACACGTCTGCTTTCGTCCCAGCGTTTAGCGGCAGGAAGAAGCCCGACGGATTCACCGGGCAGGTCAATACCTGTTCGGGCGCCGAAGCCGAATTTTGTCAGCATATCGTGGAATTCTTCACGCGGCATCATTAACGAAATTTTTGCAGAGCCTATGTTGCTTGAGTGTTCAAAGAGGTACGCAAGCGAAATCATCCCCGGATTCGGATGGGTGCGGTAGTCGTAGTTTTTAACCTCTTTACGGCCGACCATCATTTTACCGGTGTCGTTGATTTTTGTGTAACGATTGATTTTCCCGAGTTCCATTGCGCTGGCTACTGTTATAATTTTGAATGTTGACCCCGGAGGGAAAACATCCGTTAACATCCAGTTTTTAAGCTGATTTTGTTTATAGGTTTTGTAATGGTTCGGGTCGAACGTCGGATATGCTGCCATTGCAAGGATTTCGCCGTTTTTAGGGTTCATAACGATAACCGTTCCGCGAAGAGCGTCTTTTTCGCGAACCATTTTTTCCAATTCTTTTTCGCAAACGTGTTGGATTGCAGCGTTAATTGTAAGTGTTACGTTTTCGCCTTTTTGTTTTGTAGTTGCGGCAATTGCATCTGTTGTAAAATCGTAGATGATATTTCCATCCGGAGTTTTTTTGTATGAAAACGGATGTGCAACATGTTCAAGTTTATCTTTAGCCGTGTATTCTACACCGTTTGAAATTTCGGCGTCAGCGTTGTAGTAGCCCAGAACGTGAGCCGCAAGTGTTCCTTGAGGGTATTCTCGAATATTTTTCTTACCCAGACTTATTTCTCTTAGTTGTAATTTTGCAATAGCTTTTGCAGTGTTTCTGTCAACGTCTTTTGCGAGTGTGATAACAGGGATTTCTGTTTTCAGTTTTTTCAGAAGTTTTTCCTTTGGCATTTTTAGGATAGGGGCAAGAATTTTAGCGAGTTCTTCTTCTGAGTGGACGTAATCTCTGCGGTGCGCGTAGACATCGGAATAAATCTTATCAGTTGCTAGTTTTGTTCCGTTCCTGTCGAAGATATCGCCGCGCATGGTGAAGAGTCTTCCGGAGCGCTGCAAACTCGCTTTTGCGCGATAGTGGCGCACATCAACAACCTGAATAAGGAATAAGTAAATGATAAAAAATCCCACAGCAACAAGTAAAACTGCAAAGATTAGAGATAAGCGTGTTTGAAAAGACTTAAAACGTCTTTCTTCGTTGTTAAGAACCCTGTCATCTCTTTTGGTTTTTGCTGTTTCTTTTCTAATCTGTTCAACGCGTTCCTGTCGGCGTCTGTATGCTTCGTCTTGCTTGTTATACAACTTACCTTACTCCACAAATCCCTATTCTTATATTATTTTAGCATAACAAAATCTTTTGTTGTTGTTTATTAAATTTGTTTAAGAAAGGAAATTGTACAACATAATTAGTATTGTGTTGTACATATACTAATATGGGCTTTTTCGGCTAATTTT
>CAMUPF010000036.1 GCA_947090755.1 uncultured Candidatus Melainabacteria bacterium
TAATGCCGGCACTGAACGGCTATGGAACCTTAACCGAGGGCAACGAATCCACTTCTGCCGTGGACACAGCCGCCGAAACTTTCGTTACAGAGGCCTTAAGTAAAGTTCTTAAAATAAACAACATCTGTGACTCTGAGCACCTGTCTGACTGTGGAATTCCCGAAAAATATAATGATGCAGTTGGAGGAAATAATTCGATGCCTGTTACAATAGCCCAACTTAATCCGGCTTTCATCAGTGCAACAGGAAATTTTACCCCGAATTCATACTCTGCTTTAAACACTAAAGCCGCCGCTTTTGAAACACAAAACGGAGAAAGTATTTTATTGTTCTATAATCCTAATTGCGTGGCGAGTATGGGTGAAAATGGGTATCATTATTCTCAGCCCAAAATTTGTGTAAATATGATTTATGATCTAAACGGAAGTAAAGGGCCGAATACTGTCAATAAAGATATCGGTTTTATGACAATTTTGTACCCTACTGACAGTGTTGTCGTTGCACCTATTCCGTGGAAACAAAAGTTTACCGGCGTTTCTAATACAGAGGCCGCTGGCGTTTGCACGCAAAAGACCGGAGCAGATTATAGAATTCCGACTAAAGAGGAACTGGCAGCATTATCCGCAAATATGTATATGATAGATGTTACCGGTAATGCAGTAAGTGGAACCTTATATTCATCTACTAAATTAGTTACTTCTTGGGGAGATATATCTAATTGGGTAATGCTGCCTCGCATTGGTGAATGGCGGACACCATCTGCCGGTGCATTATGGGATGTTTTATGTGTTCAGCGGTAAAATTTACGGGGATAAAAATCCCCGTTTTTATATACCTCTTTTCTAGCTTGATTTTTTCTAATACATAATTATATATTTATGTATGAAGAATAATTATTATGAAATCCTCGGTGTTACTCCTGATAGCGATATGTGCGAAATTAAGTCCGCATACAGAACCTTAGCGCGCAAATATCATCCGGATATGACCGGTGGAAATATTAATAAATTCAAAGAGATTAACGAGGCGTACGAAACCCTTTCAAACGAACGTAAACGTATGCAATATAATATGTTGTTCGGGTTCTACAAGAAAGCCGCGGCACCTCCGCCGCCGCGTCAGGAAACGCCTCCGCCGCGCAAAGAGCCTGAACAACCGAAAACTTCACCTAAAAAAGAAAAAGTAATGCCGCAAAACGGTTCCGATTTGACGGCTGAAGTCAGTATCACAATGAGTGAAGCAAAATACGGAACTTCAAAGGTCGTGAACATACTTCATACCGAGCTTTGTCCAAAATGCAAGGGCCGGAAGTTTATCAACGGTTCTCATTGTAGTGAATGCAACGGCACCGGTGAAAAATCACGCCGCCGTAAACTTACAGTAACCGTTCCGCCCGATATAAAAAATGAAACCCGCCTTCGCATTAAAGGTGAAGGCAATGTCGGTAAAAATGGCGGCCAAAACGGGGATTTATTCCTTGTTATCAAAATTGAAAGTAACAAGAATGTCCGCTATGAGGGCAAAACCGTTCATTATGATGTTCCGCTTGAGCCGCACGAAGCAGTTCTTGGAACATCAGTTTCTCTCAAAACTTTAGAAGGCAATATATTGATAAAGATTCCGCCGCGAACTAAATCCGGCCAGAAGTTTCGTATTCAACAAAATGTCCGTGGTGATGTTTTTGAAATTTTGGTCACTGTGCATATTGAAATTCCCCCTTATTTATCGCATGATGAAATAAAGCTTTATGAAAAGCTTAAAAAAATGTCTAACGGTAGTTTGCGGGAAAATTTTATCAATGAATAAAACTTATGTAAAAGAATTTTTTGTATCAATTCAGGGTGAAGGCCCTTATGTGGGCTATAAGCAATTGTTTATAAGGTTTTGTAAGTGCAATTTGACGTGTAAATATTGTGACACCGAGTTTTTGGCTTCAACCGGAGCGAAGGAGTATTCGGCGCAGGAACTTTTTGAAGCTGTCCGCGCGCTGGATTTGACCGGTGTGCATTCGATTTCTCTTACCGGCGGCGAACCATTGCTTGATACAGAATTTTTGAAAGAATTTTTGCCGCTTGTCCGCCCGCTTGCCAAAATTTATCTTGAAACTAACGCGACACTGCCGGCTCAATTGGGAGAAATTAAAGCTCTGGTGGATATTGTTTCCGCCGACATTAAACTTGAAAGTTCAACGGGTATAAAAGGCTTGAATGACAGGCATGATGAGTTTTTTGCGGCGTGCGCGGGTAAAGATGCTTATGCCAAAATCGTTTTTGACGGTGCGATTACTGATGATGAAATCAAGACAACATCGGAGCTTGCGAAGAAACACGGGCTGGAAATTGTGCTTTCGCCAATGATGTTGGGGCATAAGATGAGTGTCGGGTCGGAATTTGTCACGAATGTTCATAACAAGTATTTAACGCATTACGACCGTGTGCGCGTAATCCCGCAGGTGCATAAGTTTATCGGGCTTGAATAACTACAAAATACAAGCAAGAATCATTAGAATCATTGTGCCGATTTGCATTGCGGTCGACATGTTTTTTGTGAATTTATTTGAATCATATTTTTGCGCGCTTTTTTGTGCGTTGAAGGCACTGGAAATTCTGCCTATACGCGCTTTTTCGTCTTCATCCGCAAAACTTTCACCGAACATACTCTGTTCCACGCGCGATAAGCGGTTTGACATGGATTCACCTTTGAAATTCTGGTGATAAAGTGCGTTTTCTACCGTTGAAAGGTTAACCTTGCGGCCTGAGAATGTAAAGTAATCGTTATCGTAAGATGTTGACGTTCCGCCGATGGTCATTCCGTCGTAATCTATTGGCGGCGGGTAATAGCCGTCAGTGTGGAAACTATCAACCGCGTTGGCCAGATTTTGCTGAAGTCCCTGCGGTCTTACCTGTTCACGAAGTCTGTCTACGCGGGTCGATAAATCGTCTGCGGCATAGCTTTTGGTGAAAACTTTATTTTCTAACTGTGCAAGACGGTCTTTTACACCCATATTTTTATATTCTTTATTGAAAACACTTTTTTCAAGTTCATTGATTACAGGATAATCAATATTCGGGTCTTGAGAGGACAGAACTTCGCGTTCTTCTTCCTCGCGTGCAAGAGTATCTTCGCAAGGCTCAATCTCCTGCCCGTAAAGCTCCGCGCCAAGGTCTTTGTTTAACCGTGAAATCCTTTGTGCCAGCGGTTGATTGGAAGCCGTTCCGTAAACATTTTCCTCAATTCTTTTTACGCGTGTTGTTTCGTCGTCGCCTGTGTATTCAAAACCGAATAACGAGTTTTCGATTTTATTCAGAATCTCTGTGTTTGAAGCGGCACTGACTACCGGCGCAAAAACTATATTCATTGATAATACTAAGATAAAGGATAACAATATTTTATTCATAGCAACCTCTCATCTTAAGGATAAGGGTTGTTATTCTCTAAAACTATTGCACGCGCTCACGGTTTAGATTTTACAAAAATCAGGACTTTTGCAGTGAGAAAAAAGTATTATTTTTTAAATTTTTCTAATGCTTTTTTACAACTTTACAAAACTTATAATATGTTAAGATACTGGCAAAATTTTTATTTCTGGGTTATTATATCATCAATACCCGCAAATTGGTATCGGTATGGAAAACGATAAAATAATGCAGTTATTATTAGATAAAGAAGCAAATTCGAACGACAAGCTGTTAAAGCCTGATTTTAATTCAAGAACAGGCAGGGAGTTGCTCGCGTTTTACCTTCATTCAAAACTAAAGCAATTGATTGCGTATGACAAGCGGCAGGCTGAGCCTATGATTGTCGAGATGAATCCTAATTTCCCGAACAGTTTTTCGCGCCGATTGATTACAAACCCGACAAAACGCTTCCTTATCGGTATTACCGGTGAGTCCGCATCAGGCAAATCCACGATTTGCAAGGCCATAAAAACCGTTATAAGCGAACTCTCAATGCCGGTTTCTATTTTAAGCACCGATAATTATTTTAACGATATCTCAGGTTTAATCGCCAGATACGGCAGCTTTGACAAATTGATTGAAAGCGGTTATGATATAGATGCTCCAAGCAGCTTTCAACTGGAGGTTTTAAGACAGGATTTGATTGATCTCGGGGAAGGCATTGATATCAATGCTCCTACATATCTCCCGAATGGAACAGGGGTTTCAGTTCCAAAATCATTACCGGTTTCATCAGAAAAATTTGTCATTGTTGAGGGTACTGCGACAATGTTTGACGCGGTTCGCGATGTGTTTGACGTTAAACTTTATGTTGAATCGGATAATGAAATTCGAAGAAAACGCTTTATGAAAAGAGCGTGCGAAGAGAGAAACCAGACAAGAGAAAATGCCATTCAACAATGGAATTATCTTGAAACTGCAGGATGTCACTACGTTAGACCACACAGAAACAGTGCAGATTTTGTGCTGAACGGGAACTCTGATTTAGGATATTTTTCGCAAATTCTGGAATACCTTTACACGATAACAAATAGTTTTCAGTAGAGATTATTTTTTTAACGTGTAAAAATACATCAAATAATTGATATCTAAATTATGAAAATTGATGTATCATCAAAGAGTGGATTATCATATAACATACCGTATAATCGGAAAAAGAGTAAAGTATGAAGAATAGAGAGAGTATTGAACAAACATATTTAAGAATAATACTTGGATGCACGTTGGCTCTGACGCTTGGTGTGTCGCCTTCAATTGCTGCGGCTAATAATGAATCAGGCGTACAGGTTCAGCCTATTAAAAACGATAAGAAACAGGTTTCTATGGTCGTGACGGAAGTCGGCAGAAATAATCCGTTTGAACCTGTATTCGGCGGCTATGACGAGGATACCGATTATTTTCTGGCAGCACCTCCTGAAGTTCCGGGGCTGGATAATGACGCGTTAGACGTTATTAAGGCCCGTGTTGCAGGTATTATTTATGATAAAAATAATGTTAATTCGTCCGCTATTGTTAATATCGGCGGCGCGGATTATTTGACAAGAATCGGCGATAAAATTAACGGCTATGTCGTCACTGCAATTGACAGAAACGATATTACCGTTCAATTGGGCGCTAACACTTTTAAAGCAGGTGTTGGTGACATTATTTCAAACGAGGATTTGTATGATGTCAATAAAACAAAAACTCCGGCTTTGGAAACTAAGTTTGCAGGTAGAAGAAAAGTTAATTAAAAAAATAATTGGGAGCGAACATGAAAAATTCGGTTTTAAGCAAAATAATGTTAGGAACAATGCTGGCAACGACACTTTGTTTGAGTTGTGCACCGGCCGTTCTTGCTAAGCGGGCTGATGTTGACGGAACAAAAATCGCCGTTAACAGCAAAGATGATGTGATTTTATTGAAAGGTGATGTTTCTTTGACTCAGAAAGAAGAAAAAGTTTCTTTGAGTTTAAGAGATTCCGACGTTGAACAGGTTTTGAGAATGTTTGCGGATATCGCCGGTTTGAACATTATCTTTTACGATAAAGTTTCTTCCAAAATCACGCTGGATATCGTAGATGAACCGGTTAACAGCGCGTTCGATATGGTAATGGAACTTTCTCAGTTAACCTATAGCGTTATCCACGGCAACACTCTCGTTATCGCTAAAGCCGGAAGCTCTGATATAAGCATGATGAAACAGGGTATTACTTTTATTCCTGTAAAATATGTTGATGCCGCTTCTATGGCTGACTTCTTGAATAAAAACGTTTTCGGTATGAAAAAACCGGGACTTGCCGGTTCAGATATCGTTATTACAAACCCTGTAACCAACGAATTGCTCGTTTTCGGTACAGATAACGATGTTTCTATCGCTAAAAAAGTCGTTGAAAAATTTGATAAAAAACCGACATTTACAACCTTTAAAGTTAACTATACTACCCCTAAAGAAATGGCAACAATGATTTGCGATATGCTGCTGCCGACAACTATTAAAAACGATTCAATCAGTGACAGCCTGCTTCCGCTCTCAACAGGATTGAAAATCGCAAGCGGCGGTTACATTACGGGGGGTGCTTCCGGCGGTTCTTCATTAGAACTCGGTGCCGGTGAAGTCGCTTGTACAGTTAAACCGACTTCTTCTGCAGGAAACCTTACTTCTTTTGAATTACAAAACTTCTCAATTTCATATCAGGAACAAAATGGTTTGATTAATATGATTGGAGGCTCTGCCGAACAAATCGCAATGGTTTCTGAATTCATCCAGAAGTTTGACAGAAAAATTCCTCAAGCATACCTTGAAGTTTCAGTTATTGAGTTGAGTGAATCCGGTTCTAAATCACTGTCAAATACTTGGAAATTTTATAGTGATGTATTCTCTTTCAACGCTCAAGGCGGCAGTATTGGTACAAGCTTGCCGGTTTGGTTCTTCGGTAATACATTGCCTTCAACATACGATCAGGCAACCGGTGAAATTGAATACGTGAAAAAGGTTACACGACCATCCAAAGCAGCTTTACAATATGCTGTTAACTATGCACTGTCAAACAGAAAAGCCCGTACGGTTGCTAACCCTAGAGTTATCGTTACAAACGGTGAAGAATCTTCTATTGATATAACATCAAGTTACGTAGAATCAGTTCAAACCGAAATGACAGCAAGCGGTACCGGTACATTTGCTACAAGAAAATATAACCTTGCTGATGATGCCGGTGTTAAACTTACTGTTACTCCGTTTATTAGCCCTGACGGTTATGTAACAATGAATATTTCTCCGGAATATACAGTTATCGGTGAACGTGTTACCGAAGTCGATGAACTTGGTAACGAATATCCTACCGTAACCTTGACAAACACCAGAAAAGTTGAATTAACTAACTTGCGTTTAAAAGACGGTGAAACTCTGGTTATCGCAGGTATGATTATGGAAACAGATTCTAAAAACGTATCTAAAATCCCTGGTTTAGGCGATATCCCTTACCTTGGCGCACTGTTTAGATCTTCCGGTACAGAAAAAACCAAGAGCGAACTTCTTGTTATGATTACTCCGAAAATCATTTATGACGATGAGGATCTGTAAATCCGGAGAATAATGCTATTTGAATTTTGAACCATGAACGAACTACTAATTAAACTCAAAAACAGCATAAACAAAAAAATATACAATCAGATTAGCGTCGAAGCAATGGAGAAACATCTGTTTGTCCCTATTAACGTGCGTGATAATTATTTGTTCGTTGCAATTAATTCAAATACCGATAAAGAACAAGTCAGTGATATTTTAAGAGAAACTTTTACCTATACAATTAAATTTATTCAGTTATCGAATGATGATTTGGTAGAGTTGATAAAATCTTCTAACATAAATATCGACTTGAATGCAGCGGGCGAAAGAGTTAAAGAAAGCCGTCATAAAATCGGCGAGATGCTCATAGATGATGGTATTATCACCGACGCGCAACTGCTTGAAGCAATGGCTGAAAGCAGAAAGACCAAAATGCCGGTGGGTTCTGTTCTGTGTAAACTCGGTTATGTTTCACTGGAACAATTGAAACGGTACCTCAAAGTTCAAACCGGTGTTGATTTTGTTACGGCTGAACAGATTCAAAAACAGGCGCAGTGTATTAATCTGCTTAATGAAGATTTTATCCGCGTAAACAGATGTATTCCTGTTTTTTCTGATGAAAAAGAAATTGTAATCGGTTCTGTTTCGCTCTTGAAACCGGCAATTCTGAAGAATATTCAATATATTACCGGCTTACAGCCAAGACAGTTGCTTATTACTGCATTTGAATTTGAAAACGCTCTTGCCAAACACTTCTCTGAAGAGAAAAAAGAAACTGATAAATTGATGCAAATGGCCTCCGAAGAAGCCAGTGCGTTCAAGCAAGAACAATCTCTGGCAGAAATGGTTGATAAGGATTTAAACGATTCAGCCGGCTCTGTCGCTATGTTTGTTAACAAAATTGTCACAAATGCAATAGATAATAAGGTTTCCGATATTCACATTGAACCGCGTTTGAATTCTTACATCGTCCGTTATCGTAAAGATGGTATGCTTCAAAAGGTGTTTGATATTCCGAATAAGGTTGAAAACTCTATTATTTCGCGTTTTAAAGTTATTGCACGTTTGAACATCGCAGAACACAGACGCCCGCAGGATGGTACTTTCTCTATGAATTATAAAGGCGGTGCGTATGACTTCCGTATTTCAACCCTGCCTGTTTCCGGAAAAGAAAAGATAGTTATCCGTATCTTGGCGCCTGCTGTAAGTTTGAACGCTATGGATAAAACAATTAACCTTGTCGGCGCATCAAAAGAAGAAATTAATAAAGTTAAAAATATGTGTAGTGCGCCAAACGGTATTATTCTTACCTCAGGGCCTACCGGTTCCGGTAAAACAACAACTCTTTATTCCGTATTGAAAAGTTTGAACGATGAAACCGTAAATATTACAACAATCGAAGACCCTATAGAAATTCGTCTTGACGGTATTAACCAATCACAGGTAAACGTTAAGGCCGGTATTACATTCGCGGCTTGTATGAAATCAATTTTAAGACAAGACCCTGACATTATCCTCATCGGTGAAATTCGTGACTACGAAACACTTGAAATCGCGGTAGCCGCAGCGCTTACCGGTCACTTAGTATTAAGTACCGTCCACACCAACTCTGCAGCGGCAACTGTTACCCGTTTGATTGAAATGGGCGCGAAGGATTACCTTGTTGCTTCTACATTAACCGGCGTTATCGCTCAACGTCTTGTAAGAAGAATGTGCGATAAATGTAAAGAACAGTACTTCCCTACTTACGATGAGGCAAGAAAAGTGCTCAAAGATGAAGCGGATATCGAAGAATTCATGAAAACTCCGATTTACAGACCTGTTGGCTGTGAGGAATGTGATTTTACAGGTTATAAAGGCCGTTTAGGCGTTTATGAAATAATGCCTATAACGAAAGAGATTAAGAAGTTAATCGCAGAAGGCGCTCACGATTTGGATATTGAAGAACAGGCTAAACAAGAGGGTATGCTGGTATTACAATCAGCCTGCCTCCGTCATATAAAAGAAGGTAAAACCTCCATTGATGAATTTGTCCGTGTCTTAGGTTTAGCAACTGAATAAAAAGGATTATTATGCCAATATTTAACTATACAGCATTAAAAAATAATAAAGATGTAATCACCGGTAAGATTGAAGCGGCTGATATTTCAGAAGCGAGAGCCGCAATTAAGAAACTTGGTTACACTCCCAGAAGTATTGTTGACGAAAAACAAAACGCAAACAATGTTAAAAATAAAGCGAAAGCTGCGTTAACCCCTTTGCCTACATTGGGCTTACAGGATAAAATTGAGTTTACTTCTACAATGCAAATCCTTGTGCAGGCCGGTATTCCTATTATTGAGTCGTTAATGTTTATTGAGAACGACGCGGCTAAGGCTAAACTTAGAAAAGTTGCGAAAGAATTAAGAAAACAGATTATCGGCGGCGGTACGTTTTCGGGAACTATTGCCAGATATCCGGTTCAGTTTGGCCATATTTATATCGGTCTTTGTAAAGCCGGTGAAGATACCGGTGAACTTGAAAAAACTCTTGACCGTTTGTTAGAACTTTTAACTAAACAGGCGGAAATCAGAGGACAGATTATCGGGACTTTGATGTATCCGGTGTTTGTCGTTATTTTGTCTGTTTTGATTATTCTGGTTATGTTATTGTTCGTATTCCCTGTATTTAAAGACATGTTTGATAACATGGGTAAAGAATTACCTTGGATTACGGCGATGTTGATGGAAGCGGGCTTATTTTTGAAGGCAAACTGGATTTGTATCCCGCTCGGTTTCATCGCATTTGGTGCAGGTACGACAGCATTAATGCGCTGGGCTCCTTCAAGAAAATTCATCCACGGTATCGGGTTGAAGATTCCGATTGTCGGTATGATGTTGAAATTCGGTGATTATTCAAACTTTATCGCGGTTATGCAGGTTGCATACGACGCAGGTATTCCGATTGTAGAATGTTTGCACCTTGCGATTTTGACTATTACTAATGACGTTTTAAGAGAACAACTTGATTCATCAATTATAAACGTATCAAAAGGCCAACACCTTTCTGTTGCGCTCAGGGCAACCGGTGTTGTTCCTAAGATGATTTTGTTTATGATTGCAACCGGTGAACAATCAGGCCGTCTGGGTGATATGCTCGGTCAATGTACAAACTATATTGATAAAAAGTTAAACGATATTATTTCGACATTGACGAAAATGATTGAGCCGATAATGCTGCTTGTAATCGGCGGTATTGTCTGCGTACTGGCACTTGCACTTTATATGCCGTTGTTCGCATCATATATGGATTAATCGCGTCAGCCGGTGTAGCCACGGTGTTGGCACGCGTGAGCGTGACAAGCAGGTGGCGAAACACTATGTCAGCGACGTTTCAAATTTTGCGGGTGTTAAATACACCCGCTTAAAATTTGTCAGGAGCTAGCTATATTGACTAAACTAAAAAAATAGTACATAATAAAGAAAAAGGAGTCAGGCTGAGCCTGTTCTACAATAGAAGCCGAGCAAGACTTGGAGAAAGGAATTTATGAAAAACGAAATTGTAAACATGTTATCAGGGGGGGGGGGGGACTGCTCTCAGGCCCTGTAGCAGGGTTTTCAGGAGGTATCAATTCGGATTAATGAGGATGTAATACAGGTAAGACATCTTAAAATCAACCAGAAAACATGGTAAATTATATAATATATAAGAAAGGAATTGATACTAATGAAGAGAATTGCATTTACGATGGCAGAGATATTGCTATCCCTCACAATAATCGGCGTAGTCGCCGCGATAACGCTTCCGTCATTGACCGGCAACATTAACGAACGAACTTGGAACACACAGCGCAAAGCACTCTATGCCCGCTTTAGTCAAGCGATAGCTCTAATGCCATCACTAAATGGTTATGGAACCCTCGATGACACAACAGACACAGCCGCTGAAACTTTCGTCACAGAAGGCCTTTCAAAAGTCCTTAAAATTAATAACATCTGTGACAGTGAACACCTCCCTGATTGTGGTGTCCCTGACAAATTTACTAATATTGTAGGAAGCACGATTAATGAGTTTCCCAAAAACTTTGTTGCATTAAATAAAATGTTTGATGGTTCATTTTCTGCCAGTACTGGCGATGGCGGAAGTGTATATTATTCTTATAAACAAAAAGATACAAAAGCCGCCGCGTTTGAAACTCAGAATGGGGAGAGTATTGTAGCATATTATAATCCAAATTGTGTGGCTGATATGGGTGAGACTGGCTGGCATTACGTTCAACCCAAAATTTGTGCGAATTTTGTGTATGATTTGAATGGTTCCAAGGGGCCAAATACTGTGGGCAAAGATATAGGTTTTATGACGGTGCTTTATCCTAGTGATTCTGTTGTGGTGGCACCTATGCCGTTGGCAAAGTATTCGGGCGGGGCTTATCATCAGAACGCGGGTGCACTATGTCAGAGTGTTGATAGTGAATCAAGACTCCCGAATAGAGATGAAGCGGCGGCATTGTTTTGTAATAAAACCCTTTTAGGGGTTGAGGCTCTAGAAGTTTGGACGAGTTCATTACTTTCACCGACTGTTGCATGGCGTATGGATTACCATACGGGACATAGAAATCCGACAGCGCGTAACTCAAATAGGGCTGTCTGGTGTGTTAAACGTTGAGGCTGGTAGATAGTAGATTGTCCTATTGCCCATTTTCTCTTATTCGGCTACAATTATCCTATGGATAATCTTTTCGAAATAACTGATTTGTATTTGCAATATCAATCTACTAAACGGGTTTCCGGACAGGTAGAAAAGGTCAACGCTCTTAACGGGGTTGAGCTTTCTGTGCGTCGCGGCGAAATCCTCGCGATTGCGGGCGAATCCGGTTGCGGCAAGTCAACCCTTGCACGTGCAGTTATTGGACTGGAAAAGTTTAATCGTGGCAGTATTTGTTTTGAAGGTCACAATATAGCAGAGTTTTCACCGGAACAGATGAAAACTTTCAGACAAAAGGTTCAGATGGTTTTCCAGAATCCTTATGCAAGTCTTAATCCCAAGATGAAAATTTACGAAATCCTTGAAGAAGCACTTGTTATAAATACAAAGTATTCTAAAAGTGAGCGTCGTGATGTTATTTTAGAAAAGATTTCGCAGGTAGGGCTTGATGAAACCTGTTTAGAAAAATATCCTCATGAGTTTTCAGGTGGCCAGCGCCAGAGAATTGCGATTGCACGGGCACTTGTGCTTAATCCCGTATGTATTGTTGCGGACGAGCCTGTAAGCGCGTTGGATGTAAGTATTCAGGCGCAAATTATAAACCTGCTTAATGACTTAAAAGAAAAATATAATTTGACGATAATATTTATTTCGCATGATTTGCGTGTGATTAAATATCTGGCAGACCGTGTAGCGGTGATGTATCTTGGTGAAATCGTTGAATTATCACCTGCAAAAGAACTTTTTGAACATCCGAAACATCCCTACACAAAAGCGTTATTGAATGCGATACCGACATTTGAGAAGAAAAAAGCCCAAATTACGTTAAAAGGAGATTTGCCATCAGTTACGGATTTGCCGTTGGGTTGTAAGTTTCATACGCGTTGTCCTGAGGTAATGGATATTTGCAGAACCAATCATCCGGTTGTAGATGAGTTGAAAGGGAATCATTGCGTCCGCTGCTGGTTGTACCACACTCTTGACTAAAGTTAAAACATGTTGCATAATTAATATATACAGAAAGTCAGGC
>CAMUPF010000037.1 GCA_947090755.1 uncultured Candidatus Melainabacteria bacterium
TTCCTTTTTACTTGCATTCTGAATTACATCGACCACTTTGCGTAATTCGTCGTTTCGTTTGCTTACGCAAACTCTTGTTTCCTTGTGCCATGCATGTCGGCCAAAAACTTTAAAACTTTAATAAATCATTCAAATGATGTAACAAATCTTAACAAAGAAACAAAAAAGCGCCTGTTTCCAAGCGCTTTCAATAATATAATTTTGCTAAGACTAGTCTTGAGCGTGGCCGGCTGTACCAAGAACGTCAACCATTTTGTGTTTAACCATTTCTTTAACAGCAGTTCTGCCAGGTCCCATGTATTCACGTGGGTCGAATTTTTCAGGGTGTTCAACAAAGAATTCTCTGATTGTTGAAGTCATAGCCAATCTCAAGTCTGTATCGATGTTGATTTTAGCAACGCCGTGTTTAGAAGCGAAGTTCAACATATCTTCCGGAACGCCTTGAGCGTCAGGCAATTGACCGCCGAATTGGTTACATTTAGCAACGAATTCTTTAGGTACTGAAGATGATCCGTGAAGAACCAACGGGAAGTCGTATCCAACAGCTTCGTTAACAGCTTTTTTAATTTCAGCAAGTCTTTCGAAGTCTAATTTTGCTTCACCTTTGAACTTGTAAGCGCCGTGAGAAGTACCGATAGCAACAGCTAATGAATCACAGCCGGTTTCTTTAACGAATCTGGCAGCTTCTTGCGGATCAGTGTAAGTTGAATCTTTAGCATGAACTTTAACGTCATCTTCAACGCCTGCCAATTTACCGAGTTCAGCTTCAACAGAAACGCCGTGAGCGTGAGCGTATTCAACGACTTTTTTAGTCAACGCAATGTTTTCTTCCAACGGGAATCTGGAACCGTCAATCATAACAGATGAGAAACCGCCGTCGATACAAGATTTGCAGATTTCGAAATCTGCGCCGTGGTCTAAGTGCAAAGCGATAGGCACTGTTGTAGTAGCCAATGCTGCTTCAACCAATTTTACGAGGTAAGTTTGGTTAGCATATTTTCTAGCACCTGCAGAAACTTGCAAAATAATAGGTGATTGAGTTTCTTCAGCCGCTTCAGCGATAGCTTGTAAAATTTCCATGTTGTTAACGTTGTAAGCACCGATAGCGTAACCGCCAGCTAATGCTTTTTTGAACATTTCTCCAGTTCCAACTAATTTTCTTTCACTCATTTGAGTTCTCCTTCTTCTTGTATAATTTAATACACACATTCAGATTATAACAAACACGAAACCAATGCAAGCATGACTTTTCACCGGCATTGACAGGCTGTGAAATATAGTTTAAAATAAAAATATAAAAATTTGGAGGTATTATGAAAATTAAAAACCTGAAAAGGCTTGTAAAACGTGGTTTCCCGCTGAGGGGGGGGGGGCTCGACTGAGTCGAGAGCCATCCATTGCAACCCGTGCGTATGGACGAAGTCCCGAGCATTTACCATGGCGGAGATTTTATTGTCATTGACAATTATTGGTGTAGTTGCCGCGATTACGCTGCCATCGCTAACGGGCAACATTAACGAAAGAATGTGGAATACACAGCGCAAAGCTTTATATGCCCGTTTTAGTCAGGCGATAGCACTCATGCCGGCGTTAAATGGATACGGAACCTACTCAAAGAACGACGAGGGAAACATCACAGACACGGCCGCAGAAACTTTTGTAACAGAAGGTTTAAGCAAAGTTCTTAAAATTAACAATATTTGCGATAATGAACATCTTGCCGATTGCGGTATTACCAGTAAATATACAGATATCATTGGACAACAAGCAACAATGCCCAAAAAGCTTTCGGAATTCAACACAATGTTCACCAAAGAATATGATAATGGCAACTATACATTACAAAACCCGCAAGCGCATATAGACACGAAAACCGCAGCTTTTGAAACAGCAAATGGCGAAAGCATCATTGTATTATACAATCCTAGTTGCACTGATGATCCAAATATTACAACCAGTTGGCACTATTCTCAACCTTTAATGTGCGCTAATTTTATATACGATTTGAACGGCAATAAAGGCCCAAATACTGTCGGAAAAGATATAGGTTTTATGTCCGCGCTTTATCCAAGCGATTCAGTAATTGTTGCTCCGCAACCATTAGTAAGACCCGGCACAACAGAAGTAGCATTTTCCAATGCCAGCTCACAATGTAAGACAATGGATTCTGAATCACGCCTCCCAAACAGAGATGAGCTTACATCAATGTTTTACAATAAAGCTTTACTAGGATACGCCGAAGTTGGATCTGGAATCAATACCTGCTATTGGTCTGGTTCACTTTTATCCTCAAACTCTATATGGTATGTATGTTTTACTGGAGGCAGACGTCACCCATCACGTACAGGATTATCACTAAAGACTTGGTGTATTAAACGATGAAAGGGCCTTACGGCCTTTTTTATGTTATAATTTTCCTAAAAGAGGACTAGACATGAACATAAACGTAACGAAAATGCAGGGCTGCGGCAACGATTTCGTCATTCTTTCACTCGAAGAATTCCTGAAAACCGGCCTAACAATGAGCGAACTGGCAATAAAAATTTGTGACAGAAACTTCGGTATAGGCGCAGATGGAATGATTATTCCGAAATGCGACACAACATCAACCGATATCGGCTGGTATTTCTACAACTCCGACGGAACAACAGCGCAAATGTGCGGCAACGGAATGAGATGTTTTGCAAAATACGTTTACAACAACAAACTTGTCGACAAAAAATTGTTCAGCGTAGAAACTCTCGCTGGAATCATCAAACCCGAAATTCTAGACAACGAACTTGTTAAAGTTAATATGGGAACACCGATTCTTGAGCACGCAAAAATCCCGTTCTGCGGCGAAGAAACAATCACTGTCGAAGACAAAAGCTTCAAAATCACACCGGTTTCTATGGGCAACCCGCACTGTGTAATATTCGTCAAAGACACCCCGCTTGAGTACGCAAAAACCTATGGCCCAACAATAGAAAAACACCCGTTTTTCCCTGAAAAAACAAACACTGAATTTGTTAAAGTCCTATCCCGCAACGAAATAGAAATGCGCGTTTATGAGCGTGGCTGCGGAATAACTTTAGCCTGTGGCACAGGTGCATGTGCAAGCGTAGTGGCCTGCGTTTTAAATAACTTAACAGAACGCAAAGTTAAAGTTAACCTTCAAGGGGGGCCTGTATTCGTTGAATGGCAAGGGAAAGAGGGTAACGCTGCCGGTGATATTTTCCTTATCGGCCCCGCTCAATACGTATTCACAGCAAATTACAGCTTGTAAAATTATGTTGTTTAAGGTAGGATTGTATTAAACTGGCAGAAATTTTACGCATAGTTTGAAATATAAATTACAAAGGAGAAATATAAATGAAAAATTACGAATTAATGGTAGTATTCAAGCCAAACCTTGATACAGAAGAAGTTAACAGCGTTGTTGAAAAATTGTCTTCAACTGTTTCTGAAATGGGCGGCAAAGTTGAATCTGTTGATAAAGTTGGCAGAAAAAAACTCGCTTATGAAGTAGCAGGATTTAGAGATGGTTTCTTCGCTAACGTTCTTCTTGCTCTTCCGGCTGATCAAGTCGCTGAATTCAAAAGACAATTAAGACTTAACGACAACGTTATCAGAACAATGTTCACTGAAGCGTGTGTTAAAGCGTAACTATTTTAATAATAAAACGAAAAGGAAGTAAAAATGTCATTAGCTAAAGCAGTAGTAACAGGAACAGTTTACAGAGCAGCAGAAAAACGTTATACACAAAACGACATCGCTGTTTCTTCGTTCGTGTTAAACATCGGAACAAAAGATGAATTACTCATCAGAGTAATCTCTAAAAGAAAAAACCTTGATGATTTAGTATCATCTTTAGAAAAAAACGAAAAAGTTTTAGTTGAAGGCAGACTCCAAATCGCATCAGTTCAGTCTGACAACGGAACAGAAAAGAGAATCTACGAAATCGACGCAAATTCAATCGAAAAAATGAGCGGCGGTTCCGCAACTTACTCAAACCCTGATTTTGGAACTTCCGAAAACATAGTATCCTTCGGCTCCGATGATTCAATGTCGAATGAATTAATCGGCGAAGAAGAAATCCCCTTCTAGAATGTGACTTTGTCACATTTTAGATATGTCGATGTAAAACAAACTAGAAAGGTAAACTTACAAAATGGCAAAACCAGATTACTCAGATAAGAAAAAAAGAAAAAATTGCAGTCTTTGCGCTGATAAAATCGAAACAATCGACTACAAAGACGCTGCAAAATTGAAAAGATACTTAACTGAAGCAGGAAAAATTATTCCGCGCCGCATCACAGGCAACTGCGCTAAACACCAAAGAATGATTGCTAACGCAGTTAAAAAAGCCAGAGAAGCAGCAGTTATCAGCTACGTATTTGACTAATTTTCAATTAGTAATATTGAAGAAGGCGGGTTTGAAAAATCAAACCCGCCTTTAATTTATCTGTTAATACACCATATCGCACCATGAGAAGAAGCAAAACCATAAACATTACCCCCACCCAAGTTTACATGCCAGTTTCGTTCAGAATCAATTACTGTCGAAGATTGAAAACCATTAGCGACTGAAGCGGGCGCCAATAGTGGCGTATTTGCGCCCATTGCCATTAGTTCCTCACGGTTAGGAAGACGCGCATTATCAAAATCTTCACGACACAATCTACGCCCGTTTTCCAATGTTGTATTCCCGCCAACAACAGAGCCTCTTACCACCGGAAGTGGTGCCGCCACATGGGCGTCAGTGGGATAAAACACCGTTATAAAGCCGATATCTTTACCCATTGTATTAGGTCCCTTATTCCCGTTCAAATCATACACAAAATTTGCACAAACATATTGATTCAATTCAAAATTCCCCACTGAATTAAACGATACGCAGCGTGGATTGTAATAGGTTAAAATACTTTCCCCGTTTACTGTTTCAAAGGCCGCGGCTTTTGTATCATAAGCGCTGAAAAAGCTGTTATAGGCGCTAAAATTAGTAATATTTTCTAACTCCAGATTATTGTTACCGGTCATTGTAGTAATATGTGAGGGGATTCCGCAGTCCGCAAGGTGTTCGCTGTCACAGATATTGTTAATTTTTAAAACTTTAGAAAGCCCTTCTGTGACAAAGGTTTCAGCGGCGGTATCGACGGCGGAAGCGGATTCTGTGGCCTCTGTCACTGTTCCGTAACCGTTCAACGCGGGCATTAGGGCTATCGCCTGACTGAAACGCGCATAAAGCGCTTTTCGCTGTGTGTTCCACGTACGTTCGTTAATGTTGCCGGTCAGCGACGGTAAAGTTATCGCCGCAACAACACCAATAATTGTTAGGGATAGTAATATTTCTGCCATGGTAAATGCACAACCCGCCGGCTCTCCGCCCTTCGCGTTAAATTTCACGTCGTCCGCAAGCTCGGAACCCGTATATAGAACCGGCTCAGCCGGCCCCCCCCCCCCTGTCAAAATGTTTACAATATTGTTTTTCATAATATCTTCCTTTCTAAAATCAGTTTAAACCATTTTTTGACAAAAGTAAAGCCCCTTTTCAGGGGCTTTACATCAAGAGATTTTTTCGTATCCTTCCGGATTGTTTAACAAATCGTAGTTTATTTCGTTTTCGTTGTCTGCGATTGCCGCAACAACAACCGTATCTGAGGCAACGTTAACAAGCGTTCTCATCATATCGGTCACACGTTCAATCGTAAACAAGAACGCAAATCCGGCCACAAGTTGTTCAGGGCTTAATCCCATACCGTTAAGAATTAACGCTATAGTAATCAATCCGGCACCCGGAATTCCTGCGCAGGTACTTGAAGCGATTATCGCAAGCACCGCGATTTGAAGAACTAATAGCGGTGTCAGCGCGATTCCGTAAGCCTGTGTCAAAAAGATTACAGCAACAGTCTGCAACAACGCTGTTCCGTCAAAGTTCAATGTAGCGCCGAGCGGAAGTACAAAACTTGCGATTTTGTGAGAAATACCACGTTTTTCACAGCAGGCAATAGTTAATGGCAGAGTCGCTGATGAACTTGCTGTACCGAAAGCGACCATCAAAGCTTCTGCAACAGCCGAATAAAGCATTGCCGCTGAAACTTTTGAGAATACTTTTAAGAATATCGGATAAACAATAAACAACATTATTGAGAACCCTAAGAATAAAACGAGTAAATATTTCGAAATGCTTGCGAAAATTTCTAAGCCAAAAGAAGCGACCACGCTTGCGGTAAGAGCGAAAACACCCGGTGCTGCAAGAATCATAATCCAGTCAGTGACTTTCATTGTCGCAGCAAACACAGATTCAAAGAATGAAACAATAGGTCTATTAATATCGCCGACTTTTGCAAGTGCTATTGCAAAAAGCAATACGAACACGATAATCGAAACCATATTTCCTGTTGCAAAAGACGCAAACGGGTTACGCGGAATAAAATCTAAAATCAGATTCAAAATATTTCCCTGCTGAGCCATTGCGTTTCTTACAAGTTCCTGTGCGCTAAGCGCCGCATTTTCGGTAATATATTGCGCCGCACCCATACCCGGTTTGAAAATCAACGCAAGAACTGCACCGATAGTAACCGCAATTGATGTGATAATTCCGTAATAAATAATCATTTTCTTACCGAATTTACCCAGCTGCCTGTTGTCACCGATACTTGTAACACCAATGATAATGGCTGAGACAACCAGCGGAATCACGACCATTTGAATCAATCGGATAAACACCTGCCCGACAAATACAAGACATTGCAAAATGTGATTGTTATAAGCTGTTTGGAAGGTATGCATTAAAATACCAAAAACAATACCTAAAATAATACCCGCAAAAATGTGCCAGTTACGTTTGACACCCAGCCCGAGGGCTACGAAAATCTGCATTAATAAATTAAAATTCATATATATAACCTCTTACTGACCAATAAACTCTAGTCGACTGTATAATTTTACACTATTTTTCAGAAAAATACAATGATTTGCACTCAAAAACAGATTAATTAATGTAAAGTTTTTCAAACTAACTAGCAAAATAATATATTTAGAGGATTTATAAAACTGGTTTGGTGTGATTAAATAAACATGTATGTAGAGGAAAAATTCCACCAAACACAAGGGGATAAGAAAATGGTCGACAATAGATCGGCAGGATTCTACGGAATCGGAGGGTCCTTCAACTTCAAAAGCGGCGATATTTCAGGCACTGCGGCCCGCACTCAGGACGACAAGATGGGTCAGGGCGGTGAATATTTCGCACAGCAAAAAAGAAGTGAAGAGGAAGAAAACCTGAATCAAAACCCTTATATGGACAGAAGCGCAGCGCTCAGAGCATCTCTTAATTCTCTTGCTATGATGAATGTTGCTAACGTTATTAACAACAAGAAAAAATCAATACTCGACGATAAAGATAAAAAATCCGAAGAAGAAGAGAAAAAAGAAGCTTTAGAAAAACTCCTCGGACAAACACAGGAACATAACGAAGATTTTCAGGAAAACGAATATAATTAACAAAAATGCGCCTCAAGGGCGCTTTTTTAATTCACTATTGTTCAGATTTAATCAGGAAATTAGAGAATAGATTATACTATTCTTTCAAAAATATTATCAACTTTTTGTTCGTCTTTTTTCTCAACTTGAAGAAGTTCACCTCTGTATGGAGTTTGTGAACCGTTTTTATTTTTATCAGTTGCAAAACTTACAATGCCTTGAGTCAAAGTCGGATTTTCAGGAACAACGACTTTTGTTGTAATTTCGTTAACTTCAACAGTCATTCTGCCTTCTAAATTGTTTGCGTTGCGTTGAGCCGCTTGAGCATTCAAATATTTAATAGAATTCAAAACATTTTGATTCAACTGAATTTGTAAACCGGAATTATTAAGAGCGATTTGTCTTGCAGTGTTTGCGTCAACGCTTCCGTTATAAAGATTTAAACCTAGTTCCTGTCTTGCCTGTGAAGCAGTTTTAAAAGTAGAATTAACATTAAAATCAGCGTTTTTAGCATTCGCACGTTTCAAAATTTCTTGTGAAACCTGTTTTAAAACACCTGTATCAATTCCATTAAATTTTGTACTCACATTGAAAGACATAACATTCATCCCTTTTGTTTCCTGATAAGTTTTATATCGGCAAGGATAAAGAAATACTTTAGCAATTGTAAAGGAACTGTTACAATTCTCGTAAAAAATGTCAATATAACAAAAATGAAATACTTTATATATATACTTAGTAGCTAAACAAGGGATATTAGTATGAGCATAAGAGATACTTTATCAACATTAAGTTACATCAATGCCGGTTTGCAATGTACCAACCAGTACCTTGAAGACAAAAAAGAGCGTCCGGATGAAGCATTACCTAATTTGTTCAGCAATGCGGCGGGCTCACTTGCAAGAATCGGTATGGCTGACCACATGGCAAGCCACGGTAACTACTGGGGCTATACATTAAATTCTCTTGTTCCGTACACAGATACACACGCTAATATGTTTGCAATGACAGCACCATTTATGATGGGGCCAATGATGGGCGGATATTTCGGCGGTTGTGCGCCGATGATGCCAATGATGCCCATGATGCCGTTCGGCGGCTTCGGCTGGGGCGGAGGACACCATCACCACTGCGGCGGTGGAAGCTTTACATCAATCAACATCCGTTGTTAAGTCATTTAATAACTTTTCATTTTCAGCAAGGCGCTTGAAAGACTCATCCTGAAACGGATCGAAAACATCTTTCATTAGCAATTCAGCCTGCGTATTGTCGATAAAATCTTCGCTGATTTCATCGTTCAAAACCATTTCTGTAAACTTTTTGATATCTGTTTGTCGTTCATAAAGATCAACAACTTTTCGGGTAAACGCTTTTTGAAGCGCCGATTGAATACGCTCACGCAAAGGATTGGTCGCAAAGGATTTTGGAACCAGATTGCTGTCTTTAGAATTTTTCTTGGTTAATTTCTTCAACACACCATTCCCTATTTTATCATTATATAAATATTATAGCATGATTCAAAAATAGGGGCAAGCTTTAGCTTGCCCGTAAATATTATT
This sequence comes from uncultured Candidatus Melainabacteria bacterium, assembly GCA_947090755.1. Lineage (GTDB taxonomy): Bacteria > Cyanobacteriota > Vampirovibrionia > Gastranaerophilales > Gastranaerophilaceae > Gastranaerophilus. The sequence continues at coordinate 9,024 of CAMUPF010000037.1, forward strand.
TTAAATCCGCTGTGCAATTCGGACATTTCGTCGCCTTAATACTAATCGTAGTAAAGCAATACGGACATTCTTTTGTTGTTGCTTCCTCAACTGCTTCCTCTTTTTTCACAAGTGTGTTTTGAAGTTTATTCATAAATTTGATAAGCATAAACACCGCCATCGCAACGATTAAGAACGAAATTACGTTGTTCAGGAACGCACCATAATTAATCGTAACGGCACCTGCGTCTTTTGCCGCCTGCAATGTCGGATAAACAACATCCTGCGGCGCAATTTGCAAATAAAGGTTTGAAAAATCCACCTTTCCCAGCAGTAAACCAATCGGCGGCATAATTATATCCTTTACAAGTGAATCAATAATCTTGCCGAACGCTGCACCAATAATGATACCAACGGCCATATCGATTACATTACCGCGCATAATAAATTCTCTCAGTTCTTTTACAAAGTTTTTAAACATAACAACTCCTTTTTATTGGTAACACACGCATTATACCGCACAAACGCCAAGTTCACAATAGTCGTATAATATCGTTACATTTAGGGAATTTTCCGGAAAATTTTTCATATTCATGCTACGATATAATTGAATACTAAGACTTCTAATTTTTAACAGGAGCAAACAATGGATATCTTTAATATATTTACATTACTGGGCGGTCTGGCATTTTTCCTTTACGGAATGACTGTTATGTCAGGCGGTTTAGAAAAGGTTGCAGGCGGCAAGATGGAACAGCTTCTGCGCGAAATGACCTCTAACCCGATAAAAAGTCTGGTTTTAGGGATGGGAATAACGGTAATCGTTCAATCCTCTTCGGCTGTAACGGTAATGCTTGTCGGACTTGTAAACTCGGGAATAATGAATCTAACCCAGGCAATCGGGGTCATAATGGGCTCCAACGTAGGAACTACGGTTACTGCCTGGATTTTAAGTTTATCGGGGATTGAAAGCGATAATATTTTTGTACAGCTTTTAAAACCCGAATCCTTCTCCCCGCTTCTGGCATTGGCCGGCGTAATAATGATGATGGCAAGCAAAAAGAGTAAAACGAAAAATGTCGGAACTATTCTTATAGGCTTTGCGATTTTGATGTTCGGTATGGAACTGATGAAAAACGCGATGAGTCCGCTTGCGGATATGCCGGAATTTACAAACATCCTAACCGCATTTAGTAACCCGCTTTTCGGGATTCTGATAGGTACTGTCGTAACAGCAGTAATTCAAAGCTCAGCGGCTTCCGTCGGTATTTTGCAGGCACTGTCTTTAACCGGAAGCATTTCATACGGAATGGCGTTCCCGATAATTATGGGGCAAAATATCGGAACCTGTATTTCTGCCGTACTTTCGGCAATAGGAGTCAACACCAACGCAAGACGCGTAGCCGCTGCACACATAATGTTCAACATTCTCGGAACTATCATTTTTATGATAGGTTTCCAGATTGTCACAAGCTTCTGGGTAATCCCGCTTTTCTCAAAAAGCATCAACCCGTTTGGAATTGCGGTTCTGCACTCAATTTTCAACCTTGCTACAACTGCGATGCTCTTCCCGTTCACCAAACAGCTTGAAAAAATCGCTGTATTTATGGTCAAAGACGATAAAGACGCAAAAGAAAAAGAGGTTATCATCGACGAACGCCTTCTGCTGTCACCTTCTTTTGCCATCGGAGAATGTGCACGCCTGACCGCTGAAATGGCTAAAATCGTTGAATACAACTTTTTAAACTCAACTAAAATGCTCAAAAGCTACCACCAGCGCAGCGCCGAACACATCGCTGAAAATGAATTACAAATTGATACCTATGAAGATAAACTCGGTTCGTTCCTGCTAAAACTTTCAGCACGACAGCTTTCTGACGAAGACAGCAACCGCATTACACAACTGCTTCTGACAATCGGGGATTACGAAAGAATAGGCGACCACGCGTCTTATATTCTAAAAATTGCAGAAACAATGCACGAGAAAAAACAAAAATTTTCACCCGAAGCTATTGAGGAATTAAAAGTAATTGTTCACGCTGTTTCAGAAATCTTCCGTATGACACTGGAAGTTTTCACAGGCGACAACGTAATTCTTGCTCAAGAAGTTGAACCGCTTGAACAGGTAATCAAAAAGAATATCAGAAAAGTTAAAAGCCGTCACGTTAAAAGGCTTAAAGACGGGCTTTGCTCCGTAGACGTAAGTTTTATGTTTTCGGATTTAATGAATGATTTACGAAGAATCGCGGCGCACTGCTCGAATATTGCGACCTGTGCAATTCAAATCAAAGAATCTTCAATGGAAAAACACGAATACAGTCACCGAACCAAAAGCCTTGAGAACACAGATTTTACGAACAAATACGAAAGTTATAAATCAATTTATTCGGTATCAAAGAATTAAAGGAAAGCGGGTTAAAACCCGCTTTTCTTTAACGCTTAACACATCGCGCACGGGCTGTTGCATTCGTTTTTGGCATATTATGAACCGTACCTGATTCAATATGACAATGATAGAAAGATGGCACAGAAGCATTAGGATAAGCTGTCGATGTCCAAGTATTTGTATTGCCCTCACCTGTTGCCGGCAATCCTAACAAATATTTATTAACAAATAACGAAAAAACTTCTTCACGATTAGGCAGCCTATATTCACCATCTAACGCCCTGCAATTATCAACTGCCTCGTTCCATGAAACATAACGGTTAGACAAGGACGCATCACGTAAGTAGACAACGGGAGCAACAACGACAGAATCTGTCGGATAAAGAATCGTCATGACACCAATATCTTTGCCTACAGTATTTGGACCCTTGTTTCCATTAAGATCATACACGAAATTTACACAAACTTTCGGTTGTAAAAGATAATACGTAGTTTCTCCCATATCTGCCACACAATATGGATTATAATATACAGCAATGCTTTCTCCATTTTGCGTCTCAAATGCGGCAGCTTTATTATCATAAATAGATTCAGATAAGGTTTCAAACTTAGCAGAAGTCATAGCGGGATTCAATTCACTCCACTTTTTAGGGAAATTTCCAGTATTTCCATCCTGATAAGTAATTTTAGACACTATGCCACAGTCAGGTAAATGCTCACTGTCACAAATATTGTTAATTTTGAGAACTTTCGAAAGGCCTTCTGTGACAAAGGTTTCAGCGGCTGTGTCTACGGCGGAAGCAGATTCAGTCGCTTCCGTTACAGTGCCGTAACCGTTCAATGCCGGCATTAGCGCAATTGCCTGACTCATGCGCGCGTACAAAGCTTTTCTTTGCGTGTTCCAAGTCCGTTCGTTAATGTTGCCGGTTAGCGACGGAAGCGTTATCGCAGCAACAACGCCGATTATTGTTAGGGATAATAGTATCTCCGCCATCGTAAACCCTAAGCGCTTAGATGTGCCTGTTAAGGCACGCCCC
>CAMUPF010000038.1 GCA_947090755.1 uncultured Candidatus Melainabacteria bacterium
CCCCCCTCTCTGAACAGGCTTCACTATGGCGGAGATACTTCTGTCATTAACAATAATCGGCGTGGTCGCAGCCATAACTTTACCGTCGCTGACCGGTAATATTAACGAGCGGACTTGGAACACCCAGCGAAAAGCGCTTTATGCAAGATTTAGTCAGGCAATCGCATTAATGCCCGCGTTGAACGGCTACGGAACACTTACAGAAGACGAAAATCACAGTGTGACTGCCGACACAGCGGCTGAAACCTTTGTCACGGAAGGTTTGTCCAAAGTTCTTAAGATAAACAATATTTGTGACGCAGACCATCTTGCCGATTGCGGCGTGATTTCTTCTATTACCAATATGACGGGTTCACCTGTGATTATGCCGAAATCCTTAGTCGCGCTTAATGACAAGTTTAATTTTACTTCCTCGAACCATGATGGTTATATTCATGGCTATTCTGTTATTGATTCCAAGGCGGCAGCTTTTGAAACCCAAAACGGCGAAAGTATTGTTGTTTATTATAACCCAATGTGTACAACTGATATTGGCGTCGTAAATAACTGGCATTATCTGCAACAATCTATGTGTGCCGATTTTGTATATGACTTGAACGGCAGCAAGGGGCCTAATACTGTCGGTAAAGATATTGGGTTTATCACAGCGCTTTATCCATCGGATTCAGTTGTTGTTTCTATTGCACCCGTTGGTGTGCGTTCGCAGGTTAAGCAGTACGATATAGGTAAGGCGTGTACAGCCTTAAACCCTGATAGCAGACCTATAAACTATGATGAAGGGGCTGCGTTGTTTGTTAACAAAAATCTCATAGGAAATATTCCTACCGATTTAAATACGTGGACAAGCACCGTCGCTACTGCAACTCATGCGTGGTGGATTTCTCCGGCGATGGGATACAGAGAAAAATATAATAAAAATACGGCAGTGTATACATATTGTATAAGACGAAATTAAAAAAGAGCGGTTAGGACAAATCCTAACCGCGTTTTACTATTATTAAGGCTCCTGACAAAACAAAAGCAGATGTTATTAACATCTGCTTTGTTTTGAAACGTCGCTCATATTATGCTCACCTGCTCGTCACACTCACGTGTGCCGACACCGTGAGCATCGGCTTACGCATATTAGCAGCAGCCGCAGCAGCATTGTGATTTGTTGCATTTTTGGCCGTTGAATGCTTTCAAGCCTAAGTATTTTGCAGCTGAACCAAGTTCTTGTTCAATTCTGATTAATTGGTTGTATTTTGCAATTCTGTCAGATCTTGAAGCTGAACCTGTTTTGATTTGACCGCAGTTTGTAGCAACAGCTAAGTCTGCGATAAATGTATCTTCAGTTTCACCGGATCTGTGTGAAGAAATTGCTGTGTAACCGGCTTCGTGAGCCATTGAAATAGCTTGTAAAGTTTCAGTTAATGAACCGATTTGGTTAACTTTAATCAAGATTGAGTTAGCAGTTTCTTTTTCGATACCTTTAGCCAATCTTTTTGTGTTTGTAACGAATAAGTCGTCACCAACTAATTGACATCTGTCACCGATTCTGTCTGTTAACATTTTCCAGCCTTCCCAATCTTCTTCCGCCATACCGTCTTCGATTGAGATGATAGGGTAGTTGTTAACCCAGTTTTCTAAGAAGCTTACCATTTCTTCTCTTGAAAGTTTTTTGCCTTCGCCTTCAAGATTGTAAACGCCGTTTTCGTAGAATTCAGAAGAAGCAACGTCTAAGCAGATTTTAACTTGTTCAGTTGTGTAACCGGCTTTTTCGATAGCTTCAACGATAACTTTCAATGCTTCTTCGTTAGAACCGAGGTTTGGAGCGAATCCGCCTTCATCACCAACAGAAGTAACCATGCCTCTTGATTTCAAAACTGATTTCAAGTTGTGGAATACTTCAGCACCCATTCTGATAGCTTCCTGGAAGCAAGAAGCGCCAACAGGAGCGATCATGAATTCTTGGAAGTCAACGTTGTTGTCAGCGTGTGCACCACCGTTGATGATGTTCATCATCGGAACAGGAAGTGTAACTGCGTTGATACCGCCTAAGTATCTGTATAATGGCATTTCATAAGCCATAGATGCTGCTTTAGCAACTGCTAAAGATACGCCTAAAATAGCGTTAGCACCTAATTTAGATTTGTTTTCAGTACCGTCAAGTTCGAGCATAAACTCGTCGATTTCTTGTTGGTTAGAAGCATCTTTACCGATTAATTCCGGAGCGATGATTTTATTAACGTTTTCAACAGCTTTCAAAACACCTTTACCTAAGTATTTAGATTTGTCGCCGTCTCTAAGTTCTAGAGCTTCAAAAATACCGGTAGAAGCGCCTGATGGAACAGCTGCTCTACCTACAACTCCGCATGATAAAGTAACATCAACTTCAACAGTCGGGTTACCGCGAGAGTCTAAAATCTGTCTTGCTACTACATCTTCAATAAATGTTGACATATTTTCGTCCTTTCTTTTTTGTGAATAATCTGCCACACTCCGATTTTCCCACGAAAACTTTTCGATTGCAATAGTTTTGGGCTATTCTTAATGAAAATTTAAGGATTGACGAAATAAAAAATATGGTGCATAATAATTTTAGAAAGGATGAGAATATGAAAAAACTTAATGTATTGATTAGTGCAGGGGGGACTGCTCTTAGCCGGTCGTCTTGCGCATTCACGATGGCGGAGATACTTTTGTCATTGACAATAATTGGTGTTGTTGCGGCGATAACGCTTCCGTCGTTGACCGGTAACATAAACGAACGTACGTGGAATACACAGCGAAAAGCGCTTTATGCGCGTTTTAGTCAGGCAATTGCACTTATGCCGGCGTTGAACGGCTACGGAACATTGACCGAGGGGAACGATTCGACTTCTGCGGTAGATACGGCGGCTGAAACCTTTGTCACAGAAGGCCTTTCAAAAGTTCTAAAAATTAACAATATTTGTGACAGCGAGCACCTTGCTGACTGTGGTGTGGTGTCTAAATTAACGACTTTAGGCGGTGCGCAGGTTGATATTCCTAAAACAATGACAGATTTGAATAGTAATATGACCCGACAATTAGGCGTTAATATGGCTGGATATTCTCAAAGAACTTCAATGATAAATACTAAAGTCGCCGCATTTGAAACACAGAACGGTGAAAGTATTGTGGTTTATTATAATCCTAATTGTACCGGTAATCTTGGAGAAGATCCAAGTAATGGTAAAGAAGGCGTTTTTACACAGAATAAAGTTTGTGTAAATTTTGTCTATGACTTGAATGGAAATAAAGGGCCAAATACAGTTGGTAAAGATATCGGAGTTATGACGGCTATTTATCCTACTGATACAATAGTTGTTGCTCCATATCCGGCGGTGAATTTTCTGGCAGATACTTATGCTGTTTCACCTACATCAGAGGGGGAAATTTCGGCGTTGAAGGCTTGTTCTAATTATGATAGTGAGTATAGACTGCCTAATTCACATGAGGCAATCTCGATGTTTGTAAATTCGGAATTGATGAAACCTGCGTCAGGGGCTTTGCGGGGGAGTTTCATAACATCTACTAAAATAAAAAATTCGGCGGGTATTACGGTTCTGATAATGATTATAACATCTTCCAGTAATTTTGTCGGTCAATTGGATGATTTTGCCCCAACGATGAAGCAGAATGTCTGGTGTGTTAAACGTTAAAAAGAGGGCTTTAGCCCTCTTTTATCACTTCTAAACATTCGTAATCTGTTAAATACGGGAGGTGTTTTTCTGTAATCAATTCTCCCGGAAGAAGAATTGCGATTCCCGGCGGGCATTCCGCGATTACCTCCGCGCAGATTCTGCCGATTGCCTGTGCTTTTGGCAAGGTTTCTTTTTCTGCATAATATGCGTCACGCAAACTCATTTTAATTTGCGGCGTTAACATTGGCATGTGTTTTTTGTTTTCAAGATAATAAATATCTGAATAGTGCGCTTTGTCGATTTTGTTCAGGCATTTTACAAGGTATTCAATGTCAGAACGCTTGTTACCGATGTTTGAAAGCACCAGTAAGCCGTTGTCAGAAGCGCTTTCGACTTCTATGTTAAAATCGATTTCCAAAATGCTTTCTAAACGTTTGCCTGATAAACCGTCGGCTTTAATGAAAACTTTTGTCACATCTGTTTTGTAGCCGAAGTCAGGGCGAAGATGATGAATGTGTTCCATCTTGTCGATTTCTTTGCGTAAATATTTTGCGTTAGCAACTGCTCTTGATAAAGCTTTTCTTCCGCGTTGTGAGTCGAGATTTGCGCGGGCCGCATCAAGGCTGGCAAGCAAAATCATTGACGGGCTGGTTGTGTGTAAAAGTTTTAAAGCTTTTTCTACATCATCAGCGTTGATTAACGAGTTTTTTGCAATGTGCAGCATTGAACTCTGGCTCATGCTTCCGCCTGTTTTGTGGAGCGAATGAACAACCGCGTCAGCACCGAGTTTCAGTGCGGATGTCGGAAGGTGTTCGTTGAAATTCCACAGGCATGCGTGGGCTTCGTCAACGATTAACGGTACATTATATTTTTTGCAGATTGCTGAAATTGATTTGATATCAGAAACAACGCCTTCGTACGTCGGGTTTGTAATCCAGACCATAGAAACATCATCGTGTGATTTTAAAGTTTCTTCAATGGTTTCAGGTGTAATGTTGCCCCAGATTCCCCAGTCTTCAAGTTTTGTCGGGTTAACCCAGATAGGGTCAGCGCCGGAGATAATCATTCCGGTGAGGGCTGAGCGGTGGCAGTTTCTGTTGATAATAACTTTTTGCCCTTTTTTAGTCAAAGCCATTGCGATAGCAAGGTTTCCGGCAGTAGAACCGTTTAAAAGGAAGAAGGTTTTTTCTGCGCCGAAAGCTTTTGCCGCAAGTTCCTGCGCCTCTTTAATCGGGCCTGTTGCAGGGTGAAGTGTGCCCAGATTATCAAATTCATCGGTCGTATCGATGTTCAGCGCACGGCTTCCGATAAGGCGTTTAAATTCAGGCAAAGCGCCTGCGCCTTTTGTATGTCCCGGAATATGGAACTGATAAGTCGGGTTCAAGTAAGCCTGTTGCAGGGCTTCAACAATAGGGGCTTTGGTTTTCGTATATTTTTTAGTATTTTGAAATCTTTTCTGTTTTGTTACGTACGTCATAATGTTAATTTTACACTAATTCATTTTTTTTTCAAGAGTTTTTGTAAAATTATTAAGTATGGAAGGAAAATTTTTTTGCCCTTGACGAAAATAGAAACATGATACATAATGAAAATAAAGAAAGGAAGAGATTATGAAAAACAATATTGTAAACATGTATGCAGGGGGGGGGGGGGCCTCTCTTAACCGGCTTTACAATGGCGGAAATATTATTGTCATTAACAATAATTGGCGTGGTCGCGGCGATAACGCTACCGTCACTGACCGGAAACATTAACGAACGCACGTGGAACACGCAAAGAAAAGCTTTATATGCGCGTATGAGTCAGGCAATTGCCCTAATGCCTGCGTTGAACGGTTACGGAACCGCAACAGAGGCAACAGATTCTGCCTCGGCCGTTGACACAGCGGCTGAAACCTTCGTCACGGAAGGTTTATCTAAAGTACTCAAAATAAATAATATTTGTGACGCTGACCACCTTGCTGATTGCGGATTTAATACTTCTATAACAAATCTGGCTGGCAGTACTATCAAATTGCCTTCAAAACTCTCAGATTTGAATCGCGGCATTATACAACTGGCTCCAACCTCGATTTTCAATACAAAAGCCGCAGCGTTTGAAACTCAGAACGGCGAATCTATACTTGCTTTCTACAATCCTGCCTGTACGGTTGATACGAATGGTTCTTTATCCGGAGAGTCTTACGCAGAATGGTATATTCAGTCAAATGTTTGCGTGAATTTTGTGTATGATTTAAACGGGAATAAAGGACCCAATACTGTCGGTAAAGATATAGGTATAATACTTGCCGCTTATCCGGTTGATTCGGTAGTCGTTGCGCCTATCCCGAATCACAGGCCGGAAGGGCAAATGGAACACAGGCTTGCAGCCGGTGCCTGTACCGCTTTGAATGGTGATTACAGGTTACCAAATATAGAAGAACTTATTGGGATATATTATAATAACACTTTATTTAATCTTGGCAGAAATGCAGATAATGCAGGCTGGTTCTGGGCTTCAAATGTTGTTTCACCGAATTATGCGATGGCTATGGCCGATGAAACCGGCCGCAAAGCCCGTTGGTCGCGTGATACTAATAACAATGTTTTATGTATAAAACGATAATTAAAAGCGGGTGAAAGCCCGCTTTTATGATATAATTTGCTTATGGTAAAAAGTGCTTATATTCATATTCCGTTTTGCAAGAGTAAATGTCATTATTGTTCTTTTGTATCGTTTCCGGTTCTGGAGCGAAAGGGGCAGTATATACATAAGCTTCAACAACAGATTTTAAAAGAATATAATGGCGAAACGCTCGATACGCTTTATTTCGGGGGCGGAACGCCTTCGCTTCTGACCTATGGGCAAATAAACGAGATTATAAGCCTGTTTAACCTGAATGCCAATGCCGAAGTGACGCTTGAACTTAACCCTGAAACGGTTGACGCCGAATACTTTCAAAAACTTTCGCAAACCCGTGTGAATCGTTTGAGTATCGGGTCGCAGAGTTTTGACGATAAGATTTTGAAAAAAATCGGGCGCAGGCATAAAAGCGCTGATGTTTTTCGCGTGGTGGAAGAAGCGCGTGCCGCAGGGTTTAAAAATATAAGTCTTGATTTTATTTACGGGCTGCCGGAGCAATCTTTAGAAAGTTTTGTTTCAGACTTAAAAACTGCGGTTTCGCTTGGCGTAGAACATATTTCTCTATATGGTTTAAAAATCGAAGACGGTTGTTTTTTTGCACGCCAAAAACCTCAAAATTTGGCCGATGACGATTTGCAGTCGCAAATGTACCTTGCTGCAATTGAGTTGTTAACCCAAAACGGGTTTGAACATTACGAAATAAGTAACTTTTGCCGTGGTGGTAAGTTTTCGCGACACAATGTTAACTACTGGAAAAATCAGGAATATTACGGGTTCGGGCTTGCGGCGCACGGTTACGTCGATGGCGTAAGGTATTCCAATCAGGCAAATTTGGATTTGTACTGCTCACACCCTGATGGGAAAGATTTTCAACAAGAACTTTCTTCATCAGAAATTCTTGAGGAAGAGATTTTTCTTGGGTTACGCTTGACGCAAGGAATTAATGTCCATCAAATAAATGAAAAATTCGGTATTGATTTTGAGAAAAAATATTCTGGAATTTTGAAGAAATACTGTGATTATCTGGTAGTAAAACAAGGAATGTGCCATTTTACAAAGGAAGGCTTCCTTATCAGTAACTATATTCTTGCAGACTTCATTGAATAATAGGGGCTTTGCAAAAATTTTTAAATATGTTATTATATTTACAGAAAGAAAAAGAGTAAAATGGTATTTAATAAATTTGTTGGATTATTTGGTAGAAAGAAAAAAGCGTTTACACTTGTTGAAGTGGTTATTGCGTTAACAATCATTGGTGTAGTAACTGTTTTGACCCTGCCTACATTGCAGGCGGAAGTTCAGGAAATGATTTTCAGGATTCGTAAAAAGGTATTACACACACGCGTTGCGCAGGCGATACCACTTATGGATACATTAAGAGATTACAAATCCGGCGAAGATTTTGTTGATAAATATCGCGATTTGATAAAAATTCACATGGTTTGTGACGGCGATAAGTTTTTTGGCTGCGGCTTGCCTCAGGTTTTTGCTGCAACTGACGGAACAATGCACAGAATGCCGCGTTCGTGGAGTGAATTGAACCCGAAACTCGTTGATATGTTCTACGAAGACGCTGAAACCGGTAGTATCTATGAATACCATCAGGAGGATTTTGACAGCGTCGCGTTTATGACAGATAACGAAGAAAGTATCAACCTGTTCTTTAACCCTGTTTGTAAGGTTTTCGACCAGAAAGATAACCCGAATTACTTTTCTGCTTCTTCTGTTTGTATAAATATGATTTATGATTTAAACGGCCCGAAACCGCCAAATACAGTCGGCAAGGACATCGGGTTTATAACAGTGTTTAAGCCTGTTGACAGTACAATCGTTGCGCCGGTTCCCCACTTTGAGGATGTCGATTCAAAGACTCAATCAGAAGCGTCAGGAAGAGCATGCCATTTGCAAAAAGGAAATTTAAGAGCGCCGACTGACTATGAATTGGCGGCAATGTTCGTTAACAGCAGATTGCTTGCAATGCATGAAGGCTTTTATTGGTCGTCTTCTCTGGCGTCCACCACAAACGCGTGGTATTTATGGGGCGCAACAGGGCTGGTTCTGCGCGAACCCCTTACCAGAGAAACACAAATGGATTTACGGTGCGTAAGCCGTTAGTTATCAGATTAAAGAGGAACTTTATATGCTAGTTAAATCAATTGAAAATTACACTCAGGTTAAACCTGATGTGCTTGTGGTAAGCCTTTTTGAAGGTGCATATACGCATGTTGATTTCGTTAATAAACATGTAGTTGATACAAAGGATTTTGACGGAAAATTTAATACAACTTATTTTTTGCCGACACTGGGGCAGTTTGACGTTCCTAAAATCCTTGTTTTAGGGTGCGGAAAACGCGAAGATTTCAATGAGAATAAAGCCCGCGTCGTCATTGCAAAAGCTGTTAAAACCCTTGCTGCATTGAAGGTTAAGAAAGTCGCATTTGATTTGGATTTTGGCTTTGACTACGGAAAATTTGGCACAATCGGCGCGTATATCGGAAATTATTCTTTTGATAAATATAAAAATAAGAAAAATGAACGGGTTGAAGAAGTTTATTTCACAAAAGTTTGTCCGTGCAAGATTGAAGAAGGCGAATTGATTGCAAAAGCGATGAATTTTGCCAGAGATCTGGCAAACGAACCGGCAGCATACGCTACACCGCAAAAACTTGCGGAAATAGCGCTTTCACTTGATGGCGTTGAAACAAAAGTTTATGATGTTGAAGAAATTCAGGCGATGAAAATGGGTGCATACCTTGCTGTTGGTCAGGGAAGTATTAACCCTCCTAAATTTATCCACATGAAATATTCTGCGCCTAACCCTAAAAAGCGTATCGCAATTATCGGTAAAGGTATTTGTTTTGATAGCGGCGGGCTAGATATTAAACCTGCGCCTTCAATGTTGACAATGAAAGACGATATGGCCGGTGCGGCTTGCGTTCTGGCGATTATGAGCGTTATAAAAAAACTTAACCCTGAAGTTGAGGTTCACGGTATAATCGCGGCTTGTGAAAATATGCCGGATGGAAAATCTTACAAGCCGGGCGATATTTTGACAGCGAAAAACGGTAAAACAATTGAAGTGGATAACACTGACGCGGAAGGACGTTTGACACTCGCAGACGCGCTTTGCTATGCTTGCGAATTAGGTGTTGATGAAGTTATTGACATTGCAACTTTGACGGGTGCTTGTTCAGTTGCGTTCGGGGCGGTTTGTGCCGGAATCCTCGGAAATAGCGACGAACTTGTTGAAAACGTAAAAAATGCGGCGTTTGAAGCGGGCGAAAAATACTGGGTGCTTCCAACCTATGAAGAGTATAAAAACGGCTTGAAATCAGAAGTCGCAGATATGCGTAACACCGGCGGACGTTCCGGCGGCGCATCATCAGCGGGTTTGTTCCTGAAAGAGTTTGTAAGCAATGTAAAATGGGCACACATTGATATAGCCGGCGTTGCGTTCTTAGACGCTCCGCTAAACGAATTCATCAAAGGTTCAACCGGCTCCGGAGTTCGGGCATTATTAAATTATATTTGCAAATAGTTTTTCAATGGCGGGTTTATTACCCGCCATTTCTAACGGTAACGGAATTATATTTTTTAAATAGTTGTATTTCAGAATGAAAATGCCGCATTCGTTTATTTGCGGGTTTGAGAGCTTTAACGGGTAAACCATCGGGCCTGTAATCCTTGATGGTATTTGTAATTCGTTTACGTTTTTGAAAATTTCATGAAGTTTCCAAAAATTTTCTCTGCGTTGTGTTGCTTCTTGTTCCGGATTGATTTGTGAAAGTTGGAGGCGTGATTTGTTAGAAATAAGTTTGTTTTCCTTATCACGGTTAAATCTTAATTCGTTTTTAAGAAAATTTTCGTGGTCAAAATTTAACGGGTCGGTAGAAAAATTAGGCGTGTCGGTTTCTCTCTTAAAATCTGTTGTAATATTTAAGCCTGAAATAAGAATACCGCCATCCGTAACAGGGAAGAATTTTCGTGCCGAATAAACGGTTGCGATTCCGAGCGGTTCAGCGAAAAAGCTCTGTGTCGCGTCGTAGATGAAATTCGGGTATTTTGCTGCAAGTTCACAGGCAATTTCGTCGCAAATTCCAAAATAATTCGGGTAAAGGATAAATGCGTTGCGGGGGAATGGTTTGGACGGCATGAAATTTTCGTCAATATGGTAAAATTTGAGGTTTACGCCTTCTGCTTTTGCGGCCCTGAACACCACAGAACAAAGTTCATAAGGCACCCAGAGTTCTTTTATGCCTGCTGTGCGCAGGAAAATTCTTAGGCAGTTACGTGCGTTGTTGAGAAAAATTTTATTATTCAGCTTGAACATATTTATATTTTATAATAAAATAATTAATGTTATAAGCCATTGTGGCTCAGCCGCCGGTCGAGGCGGTTCCACAATTGGTTCCGTGCTTTCGGTCATGACATTGACCTGAGCCATCATAGAATTTTTGTATAAATTTTGAAATGCCGTTGTGGCTCAGGTGGTAGAGCAGCTGATTCGTAATCAGCAGGTCACGGGTTCGAGTCCCGTCAACGGCTTTTGTTTTGGGGATTAATCGTTAAGCGGACGAGACCCACAAGGCAAAGCCTTGTTTTAGGTTCGAGCGCGAGGCGGCAGAGGGCGTAGTGCTTTTGTTTGCGGGCGAAGCCCGTCCAACAAAACACGCAGACCCGTTTAACGCCGCCGAGCAAGACAGTCCCGTCAACGGCTTTTGTTTTGAGGATTAATGGTTAAGCGGACGAGAACCACAAGGCAAAGCCGGCAAAGGAAAGGCGGAGTTTATGACTCCGCCTTTGGTATTATTTATTAACGTTTAACGCAGCGAACGCTGGCTTTATATGATCGCGTCTTAGTGAAGCGGTTGCCCGTTTCGAAACTCTGGTACCATGCTGTGCCAGACTCTCCAGAAGAACTGACAGAGCCGGAACAAAAGTATCCAGACGGGCTACCAATGAGGTCACGGTTATAGAACATAGCGCTTAGTTCATCCCTATTAGGAAGTCGTGATTCGGCGTCCATTGCCGTGCAAGCTTTACTTGCTTCAGTTGGGCTTTTATTGCCTGACACATTTTTATTAAGTGGCATAGGTGCTACTATGACAGGGTCAGAAGGATAGAGGGCTGTTATGAATCCAATGTCTTTTCCAACAGTGTTTGGCCCCTTATTTCCGTTCAAGTCATAGATAAAGTTAGCGCACATTTTCGGCTGCGAATAGTGAAAACCTGTTTCTTGCATATCGCTTTGACAGTAAGGGTTGTAGTAAACGGCGATAGATTCCCCGTTCTGCGTTTCAAATGCTGCAGCGAATGTATCTATATCTTTTTGGATATTTGAGTAACTTCCCTCAGGAGTGATAAAAGTACCTGTGAACATTGAGTTCAATTCACTTAATTTAGTCGGCCAAGTTTTAATGCTTCCGACCATATTTGTGTAAGAAGTGACGATACCACAGTCTTCTAAGTGTTCGTGGTCACAAATGTTGTTAATCTTTAAAACTTTAGAAAGCCCTTCTGTAACAAAAGTTTCAGCGGCTGTGTCTTCTGTTACGGAAACAACTCCATCAGTATTTGTTCCACTATAGGTTCCATACCCGTTTAAGTTTGGCATAAGCGCAATAGCTTGTGAGAATCTTGCATAAAGTGCTTTTCTTTGTGTGTTCCACGTTCTTTCGTTAATGTTGCCCGTCAAACTAGGCAGCGTAATCGCCGCAACCACACCAATAATCGTTAAGGACAGTAAGATCTCTGCCATGGTAAAACCAAAATGCGACGACTGCGGCTCGCGTGAAACGCCACCGCTCGCGCTTGCCGCCGAAAGCGCGGTTTCGCCGGTCGCGCGCTCGACTCTCCACTTGCTATCGCAAGTTACGTGGCTCTGCTCGCCTTGGG
>CAMUPF010000039.1 GCA_947090755.1 uncultured Candidatus Melainabacteria bacterium
TACAACATAATCTATAATTTGTTGTACAACCAAAGGAGTTAATATTATGGTAGACGGCATCACCAATCAAGGGATTCAACCAACTCACACACCCCAAACAGGACGCACAAATCATAACAAGCAAGAAAGCTATGAGATTATATTTAAACGTGCTGACAAAAACGGGAACGGAAAAATAGACGCTGACGAACTTGATACCCTGAACGATTTACTGGAAAGTTTAGAAGAGCCGGCTACAGAAGAAGAACCGGCCGGTAATACTGAAACACCGGACGATTCCCCGGCCGCCGAAAACAAAACTCATAAATTAACCGTAAATTACAAAGACACATGGTATGGTATAGTTCAAGCTAAATATGGCATTACAGATCACAAACAAACGATGGAAATAATCCATCAATTAAAAGCACAAAACAATGTCAACCCTAAATCTACAAATATGCCTAAAGAAATAGAACTTCCAGACACGGTAACGCTTAAAGACGGCAGTGAAGTCAAACTTGCGGATATTAACGCTGAAGTGGACAAATCGCACTGGCAGGCAAAGCCCAAAGCTCCGGCCGAACAAAAAGTTGTGAGTAAAACCGGTCGTTATACAATAACCAAAAACGGGGTTACAAAATACTACGCGGCTGATGGAACGGAATTAAAACAGAGTTACTATGAAGCAAAAGAAGCCGCTGAAAGCGCACGAAATGTTTCCAAAAACGGCACCGGCAGGTACTCTTACACCGCCTCAAACGGTGAAACGTGGTATTTCGCCGCCGATGGCACGGCGTTGAAAAAAGAATACTACGAACGACGTGAAACCGAGCACACCGTACTTCGCCAGCAAAAAAATATTTCACAGACTTCACGGGCTTCATTCAAACAGCAACTGGACGAAGACGGATGGGCCGGCAAAACCGCTGACGCATTAAGCGTTCTCTGGGGTTCAGATAATCGCGCAAGCAAAGTTGAGGCCGATTTACAAGCCTATGACAACCAGATTAAAGCTTTACAACAAGCCTCTAAAAAAGGCGCTGTCGAATTTAATACAAAATTCAAAGAAATTTACGGGGTAAACTATAACCCTGCAAATATCGCGGAATACGAAAAAAATCCAACTCCGGAAAATTACAAAAAAGCCTATGGAACTAAAAACGACATCCATAAACGTGTTATGGATTACAACCAATCCCAAAAAGACGGTGCGGCAGCCGTTAAAACGACCGTAGTTGTGGCAGCTTCAGCAGCAGCCGCTGTGGCAACCGGAGGAGCTTCCCTTGCCGTAACCGCAGGTGTCGCCGCAGCTTCTACCGCCGCGTCCAGAATAGCCGTCGAGGTTTCTGACCTGGCAACGAACAATATTGATGGCGACGTAAACTCCGAAAACCTGTCCAATATTGCGGAACAAGCCGCAGTCGAAGGTGTAATTTCAGGCGTAACAGCAGGCACCATCAAAGGTGTCGGCGGGCTTATGTCTAAAGGCGCCTCAAAAGCAGGAGCTGCCGGAAGCGGACTTGTAAGGGCCGAACAACAAGCCGCCACAACCGGTCTGGCCCGCGCAGAACAACAAACCGCCACCTCCGCAATGGTAAAATCCACTGCGGCAAACAGCACCAAAGCAGGAGCCGGTAATGCAGGGGCCGGCAGCGCCGGCCGCACTGCAAGTGCAGGCGCAACGGCAAGTGCCGACGCGACCGCAAACGCGGCAGGTACATCTACACGTGAATTCATCAAAGATATCGGGCAAAAAGTGGCCTCTCGCGGTGGTTTATCAAACTTATCGGCCGCAGAACGGGCAAAACTCAGCGAAATCATAGGTGCTGATGTTTCAAAAATATCTACAATGTCAAAAACCGAAATCAGACAACTTGCAATGAAATTCCACCCTGATAAAGCCCCTGCCGACAAAACTGAACTCTACACAGAAATCTTTCAAATATTACAAAACTGCAAATAAGAATTTTTCTTTTATACAGCCGCACCATTACAATAGTATTGGTGCGGTTTATTCTTGCTAAATAACTATACTTAACATTCTATTGCAATTTAAATTTGAGCATGTATTATATAAATACTCACATCCTCGAGTACGGACGAAGTCATTAAGCGTCTAAAATCGACGGGGCTCACTTAATACCCCGCAAAGGAAGGAAATACAAATGGCAAATATTAAATCTGCTAAAAAAAGAATATTAGTAGCTGAGAAAAACAGACTTAGAAACGTAGCGTTCAAATCATCTATCAAAACTGCAGTTAAGAAAGTTCTTGAATTCGCTAACGCAGGACAACAAGATGAATTGAAAACAGCTCTTTCTAAAGCTTATCAATTATGTGATAAAGCAGTTTCAAAAGGTATTTTACACAAAAACACCGCTGCCAGAAAAAAATCAAGATTGACTAAAGCTATTAATAAAATTGTAGAAGCAAAATAGTTAAGCTTAAAAGAAACGCCGGATTAAAAAGTCCGGCGTTTTTATTATTTACTCTCTCTCTTATTTATTAGCTGTCGTATCGGGTGAAGGATTTCGATACGTTGCCTTCAATTACTTTCTTAACCGCTTCGTATTCGGTTTCAAGTGATGAAATTTCTGTATCAAGGTTTTTCATTTTCAAATCAATCTCTTGTTCTTTAGCGTTAATACGTGCTTTTTCTGTTGTGTATTTTGACTCAGCCGCTGCTATAGCCGCATCGTCAGAAACCTCTTTGATAAATGTATTTGTAGAATAATTATTTTGATAGAAATAAGCATCATCGGCCATACTTGTAATATACATCATACCGTTTTGAAGCATTTCTTTAAGATAACTGCTGTCAGTAGCGACTTCATTATTTTCTGTCCAACCATTAACACAAATCTGGTTGAACAATGTATCGTAGAAGTTTGAAATCAAAGCTTCGTTATCGGAAACTTGTGTTGTAGAGAATGTGAATTCAAAATCGCCGATACTGTTTTTGTCTGCAAAGCTTTGATTTGAAACTTTATCTCTCCAGTTAATGTACCAGGAGTTAGATTTTGCAGAACCCAAACCGTTCATATATTGCATAAAATATGTGAACCAGGCTTTAGTCGCATTGGTTAAATCCATAGCCGCGATAGATTCATGGTGGTTACCGAACAAGTCACCAGGTACAGATTTTTTAGATCTGTAACAGTTAATCATTGCCATCCAATCATCAGAATGATCCAGTGCTATATCAAAAGTCTTATCTTGCCTTTTTTCCATTGCTGAACCGGAATTTATAGATAATGTCCACCAGTTTGCTTCTTCTTCAACATATTGTTCAGCGCCGAAGAAACCACCAATACTGTTTCTCCACCAGTTATTGGACTTACCTGTATCCGGAGTTCCATCGACCCAAAGCTCACTATCCATCTGGCTGTTTGCGTATGCAATCGCATCGGCGACTCTTGAATCTCCATCTAAAATACTCATTAAAGATTCAGCCAATTGATTATGAACATTTTTTACTGTATTCTTAACATTGTTGTATTCTTCCCAATAATTTTTAGCGACATCATCCTTATCACTTTCTATCGCAACAATAAGGTGTTCATTTCCGCCATTTAACAAATCTGCGAATGTAATTTCTGATAACTTATCTCCTTGACCTCCGTGGCCGTATGCCCCCCCACCATTGACTTGCTGGTATGACCCGGTGTTTCCGGCAGTACCTTTTAAAATTACCATTGCATGGTCGGTTGCTACTGAAGCATCAAGCAGGCCGTCAAGAGTACACTTACCGTCGAAATTTTCACCTTTTAAAAAGTTCATCAAATCATCATATCCACCTGTAGTAGTGATTGTATTGACAAGATTATCCGCGCCGAGACCTGCTTTATTGTTATAGTCAACAGCACAAATAGCGTCAGCAGTTGCCTGAGTAATAATACCCTGTTGTGCAAGGCTTTGAATAAACGCATCTCTCATCAATGAAGATGGAGTACAGCCCAATCCTTCTTGCGGAATGCCTGCATCTCTTGCCGCTGCTGCGTAAGGAGTTGACAATACAATTTGACCTTGATTATTGGAAATCAATGTCGGAGTATAATTATTGATTGAACTTGGTGCCATTAACATATTATATGTTAACGGAGTATCAGTAGAATTTACACCATAGAAATCATAATAAAGTTTTGTTTGGTCTAAGGAATTCTGGTATTCATTAGAAATATCCGTCAAGTTTCTTGAGAGTGCAAGTTTTTGGTGAGATAAGTTCATTGACTCAAACTGCGCTCTTGATTTTCTTGAGGTTATGGTAAGTAGTCTTGCTTGTGATGCCGCTAATCCCATTGTTTGATTTCCTTAGATTAATACATTATTACCGTTCTCTCTATTTGTCGGCCTGAAAGAACAATAACTTTAAAAAATCGCAGGAAATTGTAAACTTTTATTAACAAAAATTTTCATGCCTGCAATCCGGACTTGAATATATACTTTATATATATAAATCAAGAGAGAGTTGAGGTATTTCTATGAGCTTTCATGCAGAAATAAAAGAGCTAGCATCTACGTTAAAGCCAGTAGCACCGGTACAGGTAAAGAAGCCTATTGAGGCTCCTGCGATTATTGGCGAGGAAATGAAAAAGCAATTTAGCAAGGTTGCGATGGATGAACATAAATTACCTATCGACCCTAAAGAAAAAATGGCCATTAAATTAATGGTTATGATGGCGTATCCGGATGTAGATATAGATCAGGTTCGCGACCTTGAACTTCAAACAAAATATTACCCTCAATATTTAGACGGCACGCTTCAAAAAAAATGTGAACAACAACAAATAAAATTAAAAGATGCATTAAAAATCATTAAAGCGGAAAAGAAAGACCCTTCAAAAGCTGCTGAGGAACTGCTGGACATTCGCTTAGCTGCGAAGTACGAAGGCTATGCTAAATTCCCACGCGCGAAAAAAGAAGAATTACGCAAAGAAGAGCAGCTTAAATTCTTAAAATTAATCGTACCGGAAAATTTTGCAGTTAATAATGACAAAAATAACAGAAGACAACTACGTGAGCTTACATTAACCAATGAAGCATTCATATTTGCATTTCAGACCGGAAAAATCCAATCAAAAGAAGATTTCGAAAAAATACTAAAGGATCCGCACCAAATTGGTGACTTACAATTTGAATATTCCGAAACATATTTCAAAGAACATCCGGAATTATTAGAAAAATTTAATTCAGATAAAATTAAAGGCCGTCATTCCGCTAGAAGGATATATATGGCATATGAACGCGGTAAACTTGACCGTGCGATTGCGGCCGAAAACAATATGACACTTGAAGAATTACACCATTCAGGGAAATATACCGAACTTAAATTTGCATATTTAAAAGCACACGAATCTGAATTAAACAATTTTGAAAAAAGAGCATTAAAAACATTACGCGAACAAGCAGAGAAGAATAACGGCGATTTGACGGGCGTAAACAACGTTGCTGCTGGAAGTAATGTTGACACTTCCGTTACCGAACAAGTTTTAGCGGCAGATGGTATTGATATTGAAAATGAAGAAATAACAATCACAAACAAAGAAGACTTAGAAAAACTCGCCGGCTATAAAGCGCAAATCGAAGAACGCTTGCAAGAATGTGAAACAAGAGAAGAATTAAAAGCATGCATTCAGGATGTTAGAAGCCACGCGAATACGGATTATGAAGCCAAAATCCTTGATATGATGATGAACCATATCATTGCGGAAGCGGCGGAAAAAGATAACAATACTCAACTAACCCCGGAACTTTATCTTGAAGCGTTGGAAGAAATAGGCGTTTCTCCTCACATGGCCGTAATGACTTCAACAACAGGGAATGCAGAAACACAGGTAGCTTATTCTGAAATAGTTGCGAAATCGGAGAAGTTAACTAACACACAAAAAGCCGGCTACACTTCACAGGTAATTCCGGAATACGAGAAAAAAGCACAGGATATTTCTACTAACAACATGACCGACACCGGTATTCAGGAAGTTATTGATGTCTTGCCGGAAACTTACGCTAAATTAGATGAAGACGCGGCAAAAGCTTCTTACGAATATGCAATGAATTCGGGCAAACTTACTGATGAACAAAAAGCGACTATCGCAAGAGATACAATTGACTCCACTACAAACGAAGATTTGAAAAAATTCTATCAGGATTTAGCGGATAAATATAAAGTTGATTACACCTCTGTTCCGCCTAAATCTGAAAGACCGCAAGCCGCAAAACCGGCAGAAAACAATTCAAGTAATAAAGTTGAAGGTACTAACTTCACTCAAAAAGAAGTTGCTGAAATTCTGAATCGTCAGCAAGACCAGAATATGCTTGAATTAATCGGCAATGGCATTAAAGAAACTGTTGATATTATTTTAGGCAAAACTCCTGACAATAATATTACCGGCAACGCCCCTACTATAACCTCTTTAAACACAGCTATTTCAGAGCTTAAAACAGGTGGTAAGCTGACAGATGTTTTCCGTAAAAGCAACGCAACAACTAAAAAAGAGCTTGTTGAAATAATTTGTTCATACGGTAAAACAGCTATTGCCCAATTAATAGACGCGTTTGGCGGACAAACCATCTACAAACTTGCAAAAACTAACGGTGCAAAAGCATTAATAAAAACAGAAATAGAAAGAATTGCATTAAGCGATTCAACCCAACGTGTTGAACTCGCTGAAATCAAAAAGGCTGAAGAAAAAGATAGCATGAGTGCAAGAGCATAAAGAAAAGGAGGTTTACTTGAAACCTCCACATCACACTAAACACTATTGTTAGGAATTAATCTTTATTAAAGCTGTAGATACCGAAGAGTGCTGCACCTGCAAGTAATACGGTTGTCCACGGGTTTTTCGCAGCGGCGCTTGCTATTGGTTTCCAGTGTTTTGCCAGATGGAAACCGCCAAGAGCTGTTGCACTGGCTCCTGCTGCCACACCGAATGCAGATTTTGCTTTATCTTCACGACTCATCGGGTTGCCTGTAATCTTTTCAATTGTTTCTTCACCGCTTCCGTTCCAGCCTATACCTAAGGTTGCGCCGTGTAAGAATTTTTGCCAGAAGATATCATTTGATTTATCACGAATATCATCTTTAACTCCGATATTATGACGTTGTTTGTATAAATCCATTGCTTTTGCTGTTAGAGCTTTATCGTCTAAATTTGCATATTCCGGATATAAGTTTTTGATTGCAGCTTTATACTTTTCAAATGCTAGTTGAATTTGCGGCTGAGCATCTTTCTCAATTTTTTCTTTTAATGCATCAGCTGCGTATGAAGCGGCATCCAGCGGCCCGTTAATTCTTAAATCGTTTGCACGGCCTTTTTCTGTATATTTAACATTTCTGTCATACATATAATCAGTCCACTTATCCATCTGCTGATACATAGCGTCAGGATTGTAACCATAAGCTCCGCCGGTTCCGCAACCGCCGTAACCATAAGAACCAACGCCCGCAGTATAATCTGTGGTCAAGTCAATGTCGCTGCCGTATATGCTTGAATTAAAATTCATAGGATCATACGCCGCACTGCTTGTTGTTGTCGGAAAATACGGTGCATAAGTTGCACAATATGCGTTCGCATTATATGGCATTCTCACAGTATAATCCGTATCAAAGTAACCTGGACACATAACCTAACCTCCAAATTAATTTTAACCTACCTTACTTATATAAAGTATTCCTTCTTACAAGAATTGCCTTTTTAAACCAAAATATGTTAACATTTGTAAACAATCGAATATAAACAGTAAAATTCGAAGCTTGATTTTCATTATTTGCATTGTTAGTGTTTTTCATTTATCATATAGGTATCATGCGTGTAGTTTTGGAAAAGTTAAAGGACTGGCAAAACCGGTTAGAAAATATAAAGCTTCTGGATAGATTTATTCTTTCACAGGTAATCGAAGTGTTTATAATGGGTGTTTGTATTTTTACATCTATTATTTTCGCCTCTGACACTTTTATCACGCTGATTAAACAGATTTCAATGTTCGGAATTCCATTTTCCGTGGCGTTTAGAATCGTCATTTTGAACCTGCCGTCAATCATCGTAATGACAATACCGCTGGGCGTTTTGTTGGCAACAGTTATGACGCTTAACAAACTCAGCCTTTCGTCAGAAATAACCGTTTTACGTTCCTGCGGAATAGGGTTAAATCGTATAGCAAAACCAATATTTATATTTGCAATCGCGATGTCTGTTTGCTGTTTTGTCGTAAACGAAAGCATTGTTCCGGTGATGTCAAAACAGGCTAAAGACCTTGCATTATGGTCTTTCAGTCAGAAAAACATTCCGGAAGGCAAGGAAAACTTCGTATTTAAAGAACTTAACGACACTAACGGGCTTAAACGATTATTCTATGTCGGAAGCTGCGAACATAAAGTTTTAAGCAACGTTACTGTGCTGGATACTTCAAAAGACGACACAATTCAGATTCTTCAAGCCGTTGAAGGAACAACAAACTCTGACGGATGGAACTTTGAAAAAGGCGCGATTTATACGGTATCAAACGACGGCAAAATTCTGAACACTTCATTATTTGATAAATTCAACGTTCGCTTTGCTGTAGATTTGTCAAAAGAATTAAACAAAAATGTGTCCAAAGAAATGAACTTTGGCGAACTGGTAAAATATATTCACAGTCAAAAATTTACAAACGATAAAGAAGGCCAAAAAGCGAAAAACGCGCTTTATATTGAACTATTTGATAAAATAGCGCTTCCACTTACAACAGTTGCGCTGGTTCTGATAGGCGTTCCGCTTTCAATTACGCCGCCTCGCGTAAGATATAACCGCGGATTCTTATTTAGCATTCTAATTATTTTCACGTATTATCTAATCCGCGCGCTTTCAATATCATTTGGCAAAAGCGATGTGCTGCCGCCGTTTCTGGCCGCGTGGATGCCTAACATCATCCTTATGCTTTTAGGCTCTGTTATGTATTACAAAAAAGTCTATACAATAAACTAATATGAACGAAACAAAAGACGAAAAAAACATCTTTTCAACAGATTATAGATTCAGCACCCGCCTGAATGGTTACGACGTTAACATGATTAACGGTCTTGATGATACGGCCGATGATGAAGTCATAAAACTCGGCGTCGAAATCAACAAAATCGAGGACGGACTCGCTGAACTTCGCGAAAAAATTTCAGCAACTGAACGACTCGGAAAACTTCCGGACGTTATCAAACTCAAAATCAAAGAAAAAGAACTTGAAAACGAACTTCTTGAGATGAAAAAAGTTTACGCGACTAAAAAATCTCTATCAAAACCTGTTTTAAAAAGCAAATTAAAAAAGCGTTCTGATATGCCTGTAATCCGTGCGATTCAGCGTTTTATTTCGCGCAAAATTCTTGCCAAGCTTTCAAGAAAATTTCGGTCGATTGTGGCGCTGGGTGATTCTCTGGAAATGCTTTCAGGGATAAACAAAAGCGTTGACGAACTTATAGAAATGAAGGTTCCTTATGGCGAAAGCCTTGAAAATTACCAGAAATTGACCACATATCTTTATAAAGCGAATAAGATACACTCACAAATTTTAAAAAGTATGAATAAATAAGTAAGGCGGCCTGCGGCCGCCTTTGTTTTAACGTTTAATACAATGAACACTTTTAGGCGTTGTTCTTGTAACAGTTGCACAGACTTGGCCAGTTGCGAAAATAAGTATAAATGCGTATTGTGCCGAACGCACCGTCGAACTCCAGTAATCACCGGTAATCGGCAATCCCCATAGGGTCCTGTTGTAAAAAATCGTAACCAATTCTTCTTTATTAGGTAAACGGCTGTCACTATCCTGTTGTAGACATGCTGCGCCGGCTGCCGGCTGTGCAAACTGTCCTGCACCTCTTGTCAACGGCATAGGCGCAACCACCCGTGAATCAGTAGGATACAGCGCTGTAATGACACCGATATCCTTACCAACCGTATTCGGCCCTTTATTTCCATTCAAATCATATACAAAATTGGCGCACATTTTACTTTGATAATAATCGTAAATTTCGCCCATATCTGCCGTACAGTTAGGATTATAATAGACAAGAATACTTTCACCATTTTGAGTTTCAAATGCAGCAGCTTTAGTATCTATTTGAGAGTAAGTATAGGACACAGTCTGGTTGTGATGCCACGTACCATTAAACATACTATTTAAACCAACTAATGTTGTCGGGAAAGAACCAACCATACTGCCGGCCAGATTAGTAAATTTGTCCGGAATTCCGCAATCTGCGAGGTGCTCGCTGTCGCAAATGTTGTTAATTTTTAAGACTTTGCTCAGGCCTTCGGTTACAAAGGTTTCAGCCGCTGTATCAGCCGTTACGCTGTGGTTTTCGTCCTCTGTTAAAGTTCCGTAACCGTTCAACGCCGGCATTAGAGCGATTGCCTGACTGAATCTTGCATAAAGCGCTTTGCGCTGAGTGTTCCAAGTGCGTTCGTTAATGTTGCCGGTAAGCGAAGGAAGCGTTATCGCCGCGACCACGCCGATAATGGTTAATGACAACAATATCTCCGCCATGGTGAATGCGCAACGTTGGTTCTCCCGCCTGTCAAATTCTACACAACGATTATCAA
>CAMUPF010000040.1 GCA_947090755.1 uncultured Candidatus Melainabacteria bacterium
TAAGTTTTGAACCTGAAAACCCTTGTAGTAAGGGCCTGAACAGACGGGGGGGGGGTATGATTACAGCCTGAACCGGATAACATTATTCTATCTTCCCTTGTTATTACTATGTAAATATGGTATTATTTAATATATGGAAAGGAAAGATAGAGTATGAAAAAATTTAATGCCTTTACAATGGCGGAAATTTTGTTATCCCTAACAATTATTGGAGTAGTTGCGGCAATTACATTACCAAGTTTAACCGGAAACATTAACGAGCGCACGTGGAATACACAGCGCAAAGCTCTCTATGCAAGATTTTCACAAGCAATAGCTTTGATGCCGGCGTTAAATGGTTACGGAACCCTGACTGAAGCAAACAGCTCTACATCCGCAATGGATACAGCCGCTGAAACCTTCATTACAGAAGGACTATCAAAAGTTCTTAAAATTAATAACATCTGTGACGCCGATCATCTCACGGATTGTGGAATCCCTAACCAGATAACCGATTTACGCGGGAATGTAATAAGTAATTTTACAAGCAGTTATACGACTCTTGCGGACTATAACAGCATGTTCAACGGCGCATTCTACGAAAACGGTTCCGTCCTATTTTCGCATTCTCAAATTAATACAAAAGCGGCAGCGTTTGAAACGCAAAATGGCGAAAGCATTTTAGCCTATTACTACCCTAACTGTACAGGAATGATGGGCGAAACATCAGGCGCAACCAAAATGCAAACACGTATGTGTGCAAATTTCATTTACGATTTGAATGGAAATAAAGGCCCGAATACTGTCGGCAAAGATATAGGTTTTATAACCGCACTTTACCCGTCTGACGGAGTTGTTGTAGCCCCAATGCCTTTAAACAGCTTTAAGGGAGGAGCAACTACTTTTGATGACGCTATTGGATACTGTAATAATGTAGACAGTGAAAGCAGGCTTCCTACCGCGGATGAAGCTGCAGCAATGTTTTATAACAGGCTGCTGTTAGGTCAACAAACACAGGCTATAATGACATCAAGCAAAATTTATCAGACCGGCGGGATTTACGTATGGCGTCAATCATTTGATTCAGGGAATAGAACGGCGATAATGCGCGATGGCGGAAACGGTGGAACCGGCATAGGCGGCCTGGTATGGTGCATTAGAAGATAAAAAAAATCCCCCGATTGCCCGGGGGATTTTTTATTTTATTTAAACACCTACTTTTGATTTTGAAAGTTTAATACATTCTTTCAATGTATTTGCAACTGTTACCTGTTCTTCGTCTGTAAGTTCAGGGAACATCGGGAGTGAAATTACCATATCCGTATTCTTTTCTGATACAGGCAATGAGCCTCTGCCAACGCCTAAGTATTCGTGAACTTTTTGAAGGTGAAGAGGAATCGGGTAGTACAACATTGCGCCTATGCCGCGTTCTTGAAGCATTTTATGAACTTCATCACGGTTAGGAATTTTAACTGTATACTGGTGGTATACGCAATATGTGTTATCCAATTCTTTTGGAGTTTGAACATCTGCACAGTCTGCAAATAATTCGTTATATCTTGCGGCGTGAGCGCGTCTTTGTGAGTTCCATTCGTTGATATAGTTCAATTTAACCCTCAAAATCGCCGCTTGAATTTCGTCAAGTCTGCTGTTAACACCGATTTCATCGTGGTGATAACGGATAGCACCGCCGTGGTTTCTTAAAGCAATCATTCTGTCACGAAGTTTTTCGCAGTTTGTAGTTGCAAGACCGCCGTCACCCATACCGCCTAAGTTTTTGGTCGGGTAGAAGCTGTAACATCCGATATCACCGAATGTACCAACCATTTGGCCTTTGTATTTTGCACCGATTGCCTGACAGCAGTCTTCAATTACGTGTAAGTTATGACGTTTTGCAACATCCATAATTTTATCCATATCACAAGGCTGACCGTAAAGGTGAACAGGAATAATAGCTTTTGTTCTAGGTGTAATTGCAGCTTCCAATTTTGAAGCGTCAAGG
Organism: uncultured Candidatus Melainabacteria bacterium; assembly: GCA_947090755.1. Lineage (GTDB taxonomy): Bacteria > Cyanobacteriota > Vampirovibrionia > Gastranaerophilales > Gastranaerophilaceae > Gastranaerophilus. The sequence continues at coordinate 1,982 of CAMUPF010000040.1, forward strand.
TTGAATGTATCAGGGTCGATGTCAACAAAAACAGGTTTTGCGCCGACTATTCCGATAGCTTCTGTTGTCGCAACAAAAGTAAAGGCAACAGTAATAACTTCATCGCCGGCACCAATATTCAATGCTCTCAATGCGAGGTGAAGTGCATCTGTACCTGAATTCAAGCCTACTGTATATTTACAGCCGATAAAGTCAGCGAGTTCCTGCTCTAAAGCTTTGCAGTTTGGCCCTAAAATATAAGAACCTGAACGTAAAACTTCGCATACTGCTTTTTCGACTTCTGCACCAATTTTTGCATATTGTCTTTTGGAATCTAAAATAGGTATCATAAAAATCTCCTTTACTTCTTATCTGCAACTTCCTATAAGTTCATTCTAACACACAATTTACGGGCCTTTATAAAATATTAATTTCGTCCTTATATAACGCCGGAATCAAAGCCATCATAACCCAGAAAACTATTTGTACCTGAGGTCTGAAAAAGACCGTATCAACCATTCCGTGGGCCATTACGCCGATTAAAGAAACGAGAGCCGTACTCATTAAAACAATTTTTGCGATGTTAGTTGATGTTAAGATATATTTCAAAGCCGCAAAAATTTGCATGCCTAGATATAAAAGAAACGCAATTAACGCAAATATTCCGCTCTCAACGGCAAGTTCAAGATAAATATTATATGCGCTTAGAGCGTCAAAACCTGTTTTCATGTAAAGCCCGTAAATTTCGCGGAAATTTTTGTTCCCAACGCCAATGCCAAGAAGCCAGTTGTCCTTAAACATCTGCCACGATGACTGATAAACGTTAAATCTGAATGAATTTGAAGAATCCTGCCTCATTGCAAAAATTGATAAAATTCTTGCTCTCAAAGAAGTACTTGCGGCTATTAATGCCGTAGACGCCATCACACCAAAACCAACGACAGCAAGATAAATTTTCTTATAATTCTGCCAGAAAAATTTTAATGAAATAGCCAGCACTGTAAGCGTCATCATAAAAAATGCGATATAAGCGCCGCGGCAACCGGTAAAAATCAACGAAAGCACGCCGGCACCCGTCCCGAAAAAGAATAAAAGCGCCAGTTTATAAAACCGTTTGGCTACGAACCATAAGGTCAACCCCAAACATGCCGGCAAACTTACTACCAGATAACCGCCGAACAAATTAGGATTATATGGCTGCAAAGTTCCGTAAACACGCGTCATGACTTCTTCAGGGTTAAGATTCGTAACGTCCTGCCAGCCTGCAATGGCTTGAACATGTGTGAAATTTTGCAAAAAAGCTATTCCGCTCTCAAAAAACACTCCGGCCGCAATCACAAATAACGTTGCAATCCCGTATTTTAAATTACTTTTAAACAACTGTGCAACAGAAAAGTAAAACAAAATGTAAGTAACGGTTTTCAAAAACCCTTTGAAACTAAGTCCGAAAAGTGTTGAGCCGCAAAGGCTTACAAAAACGATTAAAAAATAAATTATCAAACACCATTCGGCTGAAGTCAAACGAATTCTTGTATCCGGCACAGCCAGCAATTTAACCAGCGTAAGTCCTGCGACTATAAGTGCACCAAGCCCGATTACGCCGGACGACATAGTGAGTGAAGCCAGAAGGGTTCCTGCAAGCGCAAGAAATATAAAAAAGTCAATATTTTGCAACAGGTAACTATTACGAAACAATATCCCTGTTTTACCCTGAATAAATTCTAATAAACTATTGAACATCGTCGCCCGTAGAGTTAATAACTTTATTTAACTGTTCATCTTCTGTAATATGTACAATCTGCAAATCAGAAACCGTACCGCCGAAACGATAATTCTGGCCTTCAAGAGTTATCGGAAGCCCGATTTTAATCTTGTTTCCTCCGACGACCGCACCATCTCTGGTGATTTTTGCAGTATCGTTCAATACAACAATAGCGTCATAAACGCCCGGTAATGAAACATCCTCAACTGCAACAAAACTCTTTCCGTTCAACGCCGGCATCATTTGTTTTCTTTTTTCCGCCTTAACATCAACGATTTCCAACTCTGTATAAGGAACATTTCGAATAGTAATAAATGTTTTTTCACCGGACTTTAAAGGCATATCATCGCCGGTATAAGTCAATCCCCTTATACAAACAGAAAACGATATCTTAGAAGTCGCTTCAATTTGTTTAGACGCAGTTTGCCTGAAATTTTTAGCGGTAAAAATTCCAACCAGACCTGCAATAACAAGCAAACCTATAATCACATAATCCAAAACTCTCAACTTTTTAATAAAATCCATCTTATCTCCTATTAATTCTGGCTTCGACAGCCGTGACAAGTTCCTCAATAGTAGTAGTCGCACAGCCGAATTGTCTTACGACGATACTTGCGGCAATATTTCCGATAATCGCTGAATAAACAGGATCAACACCGCTTGCAAGCGCAAGTGAAAATACAGCAGTAACAGTATCGCCTGCACCTGTAACATCAAATACTTCAGATTTATTGAATACAGGAATTTTTGTAAACTTTTCATCAGGTTCCGCGACAAACATTCCGTCCGCCCCGCACGTAATCAATACGGATTTTGCATTAGTTTGTTCAAGAAGCTTGCGCCCTGCTCGCTTTAAATCCTCTTCGTTATTAATAAAGAATCCGACAGATTTCTGCGTATCAGGCAGGTTCGGGGTCATTGAAGTCACGTTTTTAAAGCGTTCAAGCTCTCCCTGAGCGTCAACAACAACAACTTTATTATGCTTATTAGCAATTTCAATCGCTTTTTCAATAACCTTAGGGGTCAACGTTCCAATAACATAGTCTGACAAAATCACTGCGTCATATTGAGGAATCGCCTCTTCAAGATTCTTCAAAACCTTAGCTTCGGTTTCGCCGCAGATAGGCGTAGAAGTCTGACGGTCAATTCTTACAATCTGCTGGGTAATAGAGGTTGTAATTGAGCCTGAAATCCTTGTTTTCGTCGTAGTTTTACGATTCCCGTCACGAACCATATAGCGGGTATCGATATTTGCTTTTTCAAATGCGCCCATCAACTGGCCGGATTGATAATCCTCTCCGCAAACACCAATTACGCCAACCTTACCGTCATTAAGAGTTGATGCGTTGTGCGCCGCGTTTGACGCACCGCCAAGAATAATTTTTGTCTTAGTATGCTGCAAAATCAAAACCGGCGCTTCACGGGAGATTCTTTCCGCATCGCCGTAAACCATTTCATCAATAGCTAAATCGCCTACTACCAAAATTCTGGAATTTACTAATTTTTTAATATCCGAAATTAATTTAATTTTATCAATATTCATAAAAATAACCCTTCACAAAAACATCATAACACAAAAACTTGATAAGTAACCAAATTTGTAATCTCATCACTTTTATGATATTTTAGAGGAAAAGGAGTTTTGTATGAAAAGGGTTTTTGCGTTTGATTTAGGTAAGGTCAGTATAGGCTATTGCGCAAGAGAAGATTTTAATATTCTTGAACTGGGTTCAATAATTATTGAAAAAGACCATGCTGAAGTTATTTCTAACCGTGACAGGCGCAGAACTTATAAAACTCTTAATGCACATAAAGCAAGGACAGAGTTTTTCAAAAGTTTATGGCAGGCTTGCGGCTTAGAAGTGCCGGTGGATATGGATAAACTTTTCAGCATTGAGTTTGGTGCAAAAGACGATTCCACAATTTACAACTCTACGCTGTTAAGAATTGCCCTTCTACAAAATCTTCCACTTCAACCGTGGCAAATTTATAAGGCTTTACACAACGCTTTTCAGCGACGCGGTTATGATACGGATTTGCCATGGGCTAACAGCAATAAAAAGGACGACGATAAAGAGAACGAACAGTTCGTATCTGTTTATACTAAAACACCTGATGGTGACGAACTTATACGCAATCCGGATTACCAATATCCTTGTTATTATGATGCTTTAAGGCTTAAATTGTGGGGGGAAGAAAATCCTGCGGTGTTAAAGCAACATATTCCACTTACTGATGTTGAAAAAGTAAGAACTAATGGACTTGTAGCCCCGAGAGAACTCACCGAAAAAGAATTACGACAGTTATATATTAATGCTCAAAAACAAATTCCGGAATTAAAAAAGTTCAGCGCGGAATACTTTCTTTTTGGCGAATACGGGGAAGAATACGGCTCTTATCGGATTAAAGAGTTAAAAAAATACAGAGGTTCTGTTAATGATTGGCAAGGCGTTTTGGGGCAGAAGATTCCGCGTTTTGACAATAGAGTTATTGCAAAATGCAAACTTTTACCGGAAAGAAATGTTTGCCGCGCGAATTGTATTGAAAACGTCACACTGGTGCTTCTGATGAAGCTTAAAAACTTGAGATTCACCACTGTTTTAGGCGAAAAATGTATACTTGATTCCACTGCGATTAATGAAATTTATCAAAACTGGCTGAAAAAAGCTCAAAAAGATGGTGAAAAGTTTAAGCTTGACGCTACGATTATAAAAAAAGATATTGAAAAGGTTATAGGTATTAATATTAAAGATAAAATTGAACCAATGAAAGTTAATCTTTCAGGGCGTTCAAGTTTTTGCCGCAGAGCATGCCGGATAATGTCAAAAGTTATTCTTGATGGCATTGAAAACCCCGCCGAAATGGATGTTGCAGAATTTACCGACGACATCACGGCTCCTAATCCTATTACGGAAAAAGAAATCCGTACAATGCTTTCAAAAATCGGAAATTGGGAAAATTTATTTATTCCTGATAACCGGTACGAAATGGCCGAACTTTCCTCTGATGAACGCGAAAAAACAGACCTCCTTATCGGTAATATCACCAACCCGATTGTAAGAAACAGGCTTCAAATTTTTCGTGACAAACTTTTATACCTCAAAGAAAAATACGGCACTCCTGATGAGATAATCTTTGAGTTTGTACGTGACGGAGCCGACAATTCATTATTCGGACGGGCAAAAGCAAATAATATGCTTAAAATAATAAAAGATAACGAAAAAAAGAACACACTTTTATTACAAAAGCTTAAAGACGCTGACGCTGTTTGTGCGATAAATTTTGAAAAACTGAAACTTCTTGAAATGCAGGATGGTAAGTGCGCTTATTCCGGTAAGAAGATAGGAATTTCAGATTTCAACAAATGTGAAATTGACCACATTTTCCCGCGTTCAAGAGGCGGAAACGATGCGCTATATAACCGAGTACTGTGTTATGCGATTGAAAACCAGAACAAAGCGGATTCAACACCTTATGAATGGCTGAAGAATAACGAATCAAGATGGCAGGATTATCTCCAAAGTCTTGAATCAATAAAAGATAAATTGGGCAAAAAGAAATACGAATTGCTCACAAGTAAGCCGGAAGATTGTGAAAAGTTAATCGAAAGTTACAATGCTCTGGCAGAAACCGCCCAAATAGCAAAAGTTGCCCAGCAGATTGCCGCATTTATATTTGGCTGGGGCATGCAAACAAAAGGCGATGAAAGAAAAATCTTTGTTAACAACGGTTCAACTACCGCGGCCATAAGGAGACGTTATGGCTTAAACAAAATCCTCGGCAACGATACCGTGAAAAACAGGCAGAATGACAAGCACCACGCTCTTGACGCTATTTGTATAAGTTTTGCCAGAGATTTTAAATACGATAAAGAATCTAAAAAGGATATTATTAAAGGCTTTACCTACGACTTTGTACAAAATGAAATAAGTAAAATAATTCCATTTCCTTATGCAAACAAAAAGCCTTTCAAAGGAAATACCCGACCGCAAGAAACAATTTACGGCAAACGTATAATCGATGGAAAAACCTGCATTACCAAAAGGGTGGCCATATCCGGCATAGCGAAAAAATCCAATGTCGTCGAAAGTATTATTGATGAAGTTATTAAAAATGACCTTTTGGATAAGCTTTCGTTGCCTGATAACGAATGGAAAAATTTATTACTAAATTATACGCATCCTAAAAAGAAAACTTTAGTGAAAAAGGTTTTAACAATTGAAACAGAAGGCGTTTTAGAATATGATGCCAACGGACGCGAAAGAATAGGCGAATTCGTAGACTTCGGCACAAAAGGCGTAAAACATCAATTTAAGCATTCCAAAGGCCATAAAGGCCAAATCCTTTACTACGACGCAAAGGGCAAAATAAAAGTCATGCCTATATATTCCAACATAAAAACTCAAGAGGTCAAAGATAAGCTTCAATCCTTAAATTGCAAACTTTATCGTGGCGGCCAAGTCTTTTATTCCGGCTGTCTTATTGAAGTTCCACAAGATTTTAAAGGTGGTTCAAATACTTATCCTGCGGGGATTTATAAAGTTAGGACAATAAAGGCAAAAGGGGATGTTAAGCTTGAAAACTCTACTGGTCAAGAAGTTTTAACCAGTGCAACATATCTTGTAGCCGCAGATTTCAAAAAGAAAATCTAACGACATGGCCACATGGACAATTGACAAACCTGAAAAATAGTACATGTTGAGTATATGACCTATCATATCCTCCATATTACGACACCAAATGTCATGCTCTATTGTGACAAAGGTTTCCTTTTCTGCAAGTATGAAGATGAAAGTGAGAATAAAATCGCACTTGACGATTTGCGTGCGCTCATAATTGCAACTCATCAGGTCGCGTTTACAAACTCCTGTCTTGCAAGGCTTCTTGAAAAAGATGTGATAATTCTTCACTGCAACAACCATTATAAACCTATGGGCTGGAGTGCAAGTTTAGATAGAGTCGTCAGAACCAAAGCTTTTTATAACCAGATTCAACAGAACGAAAAATTTGAATCTGAATTGTGGAAACGTATACTTAAACAAAAAGTTCTTAATCAGGCAGCGAACCTTGCCCAAATGGATTTGAATAATGAAAATATTCTGCGTCTTATAAATCGTCCGCTCATGAACGAAGCAAATATTGCAAAGCAATACTGGCAGCAATATTTTACAAAGCTTGAGAATCCGCAGGCACGTGAACATAAAAATGCCGAAAGTTTTGAAAATATTTGTCTGAATTATGGTTATGCAGTTTTCGCGACCCTGATTTACCGTTCAGTCTTAATCCACGGCTTACTCCCGAGTCTTGGGATTCATCACGAAGAACGATATAACAGCATTCCGTTAATATATGACCTTGTAGAACCATTCAGAGCCTTTGTAGATTATTATCTTTACCGGTTCAAAGTAGATTACGGCGGCGACTTTAAGCGCAAAGATTTGAAATCGTGGAATAAATACTGCGCGTTCTGCATGAAAAATTACAGACTTGCAGCCAATGAAAAAAGTTATAAATTAATAGATTACGTTGATATCTACGTCGAAACGCTGGTCAATAGTTTTATAAACTTTAACAGTACTTCGCTAATTTTACCGAAGTTGGAAAAACAATATTTACATATTGATAAACACAGGAACCGCGAATATGAGGAGTAAATATCGTATGGGCTGGTTATTTGTATGTTTTGATTTGCCTGTCGTCGACAAAGAAGAACTTCGTCAGGCCAATATATTCAGAAAAACCCTATTAAAACTCGGGTATTTTATGTTGCAAAATTCGATATACGTACGTTCATGTGTGACTTATGAAAAAACAGACCAGTTTATAAAAACCTTGAAACAAATAGCGCCAACAACAGGAAGCGTAAATGTATTTTACGTAACCGACCGTCAATGGAGTCTTTCAATATGCATAGAAAAAAGCGGCTATAAAAATTCAAAATTCAACACAACGATAGGTGAAAACGCAGCAAAACAAATGACATTCTGGTAATTTTGTGGTAGAATGTTCTTATGAATATTCAAATTTTAAAAAAGGATTTAGAGAATGAGATCTTTTCGTGTAGTAACAGAGGAACCGACTATTCTCTATTCAATTCTGATTGGACTATTAACTTAAACTATGTTATGCAATTATTATATCATAAAACTCAAAATTTGTATATCCTATTATAACATAATTTAAATTAATAGTAAATCAAAACGTGCATGTAGATTATGCAAACTAGATAATTATTATAACATAATTTAAATTAATAGTAAATCAAAACGCTGATTGATTGATTAAATCTCTCCGTCTATTATAACATAATTTAAATTAATAGTAAATCAAAACTCGGGAATTGCTTCTTCCAAAACTCGATAAATTATAACATAATTTAAATTAATAGTAAATCAAAACACCACCATATTGTTTATGTCCGTCTTCAGATTATAACATAATTTAAATTAATAGTAAATCAAAAC
>CAMUPF010000041.1 GCA_947090755.1 uncultured Candidatus Melainabacteria bacterium
GGGCCCCCCCCCCCCCCTGTCAAAATGTTTACTATACTTTTCATTTCATCCTCCTTTTTCTTAATTATGTAACATGTTTTTATATTTGTCAATTCTATGTTATTATAAAAATATAGTAAAAGGGAGAGATTTTGTGACTACAAAAATTGCAATCACAGGCAAAAGCGGAAGCGGGAAAACTACCGTTTCTAAAGCGTTCTTAAATATTTTGAGCCGGAAGTTTCCGGATAAAAGTTTTTTATTGATTGACAACGACCTAACCGGTGAACTCGGCCATTCCTTCGGGTTAGATATCAGAAATACGGTCTACGGTATCAGAAGCGGCAAGCACGAATACAAAACCGGTATTCCGGATCACATGACAAAACAGGAATATATTGAATGGGCGCTTGAAGACATTCTTCATCCGATTAACGACAATACCGACATTATCGTAACGTGGTTTGTGGGTTCCAAAGACTGTCGCTGCCCTATCACAGGACAACTTAACGAAGCGTTGAAAAAACTTATTTCACGCTATGATTTTGTGATTATTGACTGTGAATTTGACCTAAAATACTTCAACCAGCTTGTAGACACAGAAATCGACCAGACATTAATCGTAGCGAATCCGACTGAAGAATCCGCGCACCTTGCAAAACGCATAGAAGAATTCAGCGCGAAATACGCTATCGGCGGCCAGATGGGTGTCGTTATCAACAAGGTTGAAAACCACGATTTGGAAGAACTCTACAAGCTTTTAAGCAAATACGCCCTTGATATTCTGGGCTGTATTCCGAACGACTGTAACATTGAACCGCTCACACGCAATTCAAAAGTGGTAGAAGATGCTATCGAACAGTTTTTTGTACGTTTGAACCTGCCGCAATAGACAAGCGAGATTTATCAAGTATAATTAACTTAAAAGGAGCCAAGCGTGACAGCCGAAATTTTAGACGGGAAAAAAACAAGCCAGAAACTGTTGGAAGAATTACAGGAAAAAGTAGTAAATCTTCCGGCAAAACCCGTGCTTGCAATACTCCTTGTCGGCGAAAATCCTGCCAGTCAGATTTATGTCAACGCTAAACTCAAAAAAGCAAAGTCAATCGGTTTTGAAACCGTTTTTAAGCAATTGCCTCAAAACGCAACGCAGGAAGAAATTATCAGCCAGATAAAACTTTGGAATAATGACCGTAAAGTCAACGGTATTCTTGTACAACTGCCGTTACCTGCTGGAATTGATAAAAACTCAGTATTAAACTCCATTGATCCGATAAAAGACGTAGATGGTCTAACCGCTTACAATTCCGGATTATTTTACACCGGACAGGCACCTTACGCGCTTCCGTGCACAACCCGCGGAATCCTAATGCTTTTAAAAGAATATAATATTGAACTTAAAGGCAAGCATGCTGTCGTAATCGGCCGTTCAAACCTTGTTGGCAAACCAACCGCGCAGGCGCTCCTATTCGAAAACGCAACCGTTACGACCTGTCATTCCCACACTAAAAACCTTGAAAGCATAATAAAAACGGCTGATATTGTGGTTTCAGCCGTAGGGGAAAAAATTGTAAATGGGAAAATATTAAAAAATAATTGTGTAGTAGTAGATGTTGGAATCTTCCGCACGCCCGACGGAAAAATTAGCGGGGATGTGGAATTTGATAGTGCCTCACAAGTCGCCTCGTTCATTTCGCCTGTACCGGGCGGTGTTGGCCCGATGACCGTTATAGCACTTATGTATAATCTGCTTGATTTGTATCTTGCACAGAATATTAGATAATTACCGTTAACCGCCAAGAAGGTTAAGTGTGCAGGTGCTCTTAATACCGTTTTGAACAAGTGTTTTCAACGATTGAATTTCCTGATCAAGAACTTCCTGTTGGCTTTTAACTGAATCAGCCTGTGTTTGAAGATATTCACTCGTCTTCTCTAATTGAATGTAGAACGGATCTTCATCCAAATCAGCGTCATCACCAGCCACCTGCGCATAATCCGCCATCTGACTTGTTATACAATTTGTTCTGCTCATCAAAATAGTATATTCAAACTCTAATTGACTTTTTTGTAAAGTGAATAAACTTTTTTGTGACGCCATAGCTAAGAATGACATAGCTTCTCTCCTTGTTTTGTAAATTGCTCTCTTACTTATATAAAAACATTTCAAACTTTCCGATTTCAGACTTCATTCTTTTTGTTACAATTCGTAATAATCCATCCAAAACCACGCAGCAAAAGGGTTATATCAAAAGTATCTACTATTTAAGTAAAAATTTTATAAAAATTACATTCAAAAATAGCAATTTTTTATAATGAAAATACTTTATATAAATACAGAGGAAACAATGGGAATTTCAAAGTAGAAAAGTTACTATGACTGGGAAAATATAAAGGAGTAAGTTATGGCAAGAGTATTAATTTCAATGCCCGAAAGATTTTTAGACGAAATCGATACAGTAGCGGAAAATGAAAATCGCACAAGATCTGAATTAATCAGAGAAGCACTAAGAACTTATATGAGTCGAAACAGAATTCGTAATACTCAAAAAGCCCAAAGCAATGCTCAAATTCTTGAAGGCTTGCTGGAATAGACAAAACAAAAATTTAGTAGTATAATCTGAATGTGGGAAATAGAAAATAAGGGAAAACCTCCGGGGGAAATATGGAAAATCAAAACAAATATATGATGTCTACAATTGAAGAATATTTCGATATTTTAGACAAACAAACAGAAAAAAATTCACAAATCATCGCTAAATCATTGGTAAAATACCTTAAAGCAAGTAAAGAAAATTCAAAATACGAACAACTCAAAAAAACTGCTAAGGTGTAAAATTTGTAGGGAACAAAAAAGGAAAATGGCAAAAAGTGTAACGCGGAACCTTAAGGTTCCGCGTTTTGTATTATCGTTTTATACATTTAACATAAAGACTAGTCGTTCTTGACGTTCTAAATAGTATTCCTGTTGGTCCACTCAATTGCCAACCTATTGTTGGAGATAATAAGGTGCTTGACCATATATTCCATATATTTTTGTGCCCGATAAGGTTAGTATTTGTAAACATTGCTATCAATTCCTCATTATTCGGCAATCTACTCTCAGAATCCAAACCGCTGCATAATTTGCCCGCGTCAGCCTGTTTAGCCATTGTTCCGCTTACGTTTGCAATAGGCATTGGCGCAACCACAACGGAATCACTAGGGTATATCGCTGTTATAAAACCGATATCTTTGCCGACTGTATTGGGCCCCTTGCTTCCATTCAAATCATACACAAAATTAGCGCACATTTTTGGTTGAACTTTAAAGCTATCGGTTTCATTCATACTCGGCGCGCAATTAGGATTGTAATACACAACAATACTTTCACCATTTTGAGTTTCAAAAGCGGCGGCCTTTGTGTTCAATTGACGATAGGTGTAAATATATCCTTGATTAGAATGCGTCCAGTTAAAATAAGAATTAAAATCAACAAGAGTTTTTGGGAATGACGAAAACGCCGTAGACCCGTCCAATGTGGTCACAGTTGTCGGAACCCCGCAATCGGCAAGGTGGTCAGCGTCACAAATATTATTTATTTTGAGCACCTTTGAAAGGCCTTCGGTGACAAATGTTTCCGCGGCTGTGTCTTGCGCAACCGATTGGGTACCATCGGCACTGATAGCTCCCTCCAATGTTCCATAACCATTCAAGGAAGGCATAAGCGCAATCGCCTGACTGAAGCGGGCGTATAAAGCTTTCCTCTGCGTGTTCCACGTACGTTCGTTAATGTTACCGGTCAAAGACGGCAACGTTATCGCAGCTACTACCCCAATTATTGTTAGGGATAAGAGAATCTCTGCCATCGTAAACCCTAAGCGCTTAGATGTGCCTGTTAAGGCGCTCCCCCCCCCCCCCTGACAAAATACTTACAACTCTGTTTTTCATATTATCCTCACTTTCTATATTAATTATGTAACATGTTCTGACTTTTGTCAATAATAAAAAAAGAGCGTCCATTTCTGAACGCTCTTTTCAAAATTAGCTATGCTAACGTTAGTCGACTACTCAATAATTTTGTCAACAACGCCGGCACCAACTGTTCTACCGCCTTCACGGATAGCGAATCTCATACCTTCTTCGATAGCGACAGGTGCAATCAATTCAACTTCCATTACAACGTTATCACCAGGCATTACCATTTCTGAATCAAATTTGATTGAACCGGTAACGTCTGTTGTTCTGATGTAGAATTGTGGTCTGTAACCAGGGAAGAATGGAGTGTGACGTCCGCCTTCTTCTTTTGTCAAAACGTAAACGTTTGCTGTGAATTTAGTGTGTGGGTGGATTGAACCAGGTTTTGCCAAAACTTGACCACGTTGGATTTCAGTTTTGTCAATACCACGAAGCAATGCACCAATGTTGTCACCAGCTTGACCTTGATCAAGTTGTTTTCTGAACATTTCAACACCGGTAACAGTTGTTTTCTTAGTATCGCCTAAACCAACTAATTCAACTTCGTCACCAACTTTAACGATACCACGTTCTACACGGCCTGTAGCAACAGTACCACGACCGGTGATTGAGAATACGTCCTCAACCGGCATCAAGAACGGTTTGTCCAAATCACGTTCAGGAGTTGGGAAGTAAGAATCGATAGCATCCATCAATTCCCAAATTTTGTCAACCCATTTATCTTCGCCGCGTTGGATTTTATTGTTAGCTTGAACAGCTTCTAAAGCTTTCAATGCTGAACCGTGGATGAACGGAATGTTGTCGCCGTCGAATTCGTAAGAAGAAAGAAGTTCTCTAACTTCCATTTCAACGAGTTCTAACAATTCAGGGTCATCAACCATATCGCATTTGTTCAAGAATACAACGAGGTTAGGAACACCAACTTGTCTTGCGAGCAAGATGTGTTCACGAGTTTGAGGCATAGCACCGTCAGTAGCAGCAACAACGAGGATTGCGCCGTCCATTTGAGCAGCACCTGTAATCATGTTTTTAACGTAGTCAGCGTGGCCAGGGCAGTCAACGTGTGCATAGTGACGTGCGTCTGTTTCGTATTCTACGTGAGCTGTAGAGATGGTAATACCTCTTGCTTTTTCTTCCGGAGCAGCATCGATTTCATCGAATTTTCTAGCTTGTGCTTTACCGGCAGCAGCCATACAACCTGTAATAGCAGCTGTCAATGTTGTTTTACCGTGGTCAACGTGGCCAACTGTACCTACGTTAACGTGCGGTTTGGTTCGTTCATACTTTTCACGTGCCATGAGATTAATCTCCTTCTTTTTTCATGTGTTTTATACTAACTTACTTTATTAGATACTAAAGCATAACACTAATAATAATCAATCAAGAAATTTTGTCAAGCTCTAGGGTGCGCCTTGTTGTAAGTATCAGTCAGGTGTTTAGTGGAGATGTGGGTATAAATCTGGGTATTAGAGATACTGGCATGCCCGAGAAGGTCCTGAACCACCCGTAAATCAGCGCCGTTTTCTATGAGATAGGTAGCAAAGCTGTGACGGAACATGTGGGGTGTAACGTGTTTGGGCAGTTCGGTTTTTTCCACTATTGAATTTATCACCTCACGAATCGTCCTTGCGTTAAGCCTGTATCCCGTATTATTAATAAACACAGGGGAATCCTCTGCCGGCGCAGGCGCTTTGAATTCCTTGCGGACAACTATGTCGCGTGCATTTTTAATATAACGCTCAAGATAAGATTTAGCCCTGTCTGACACAAGAACGATTCGTTCTTTTGAACCTTTACCAAAAACCTTTATTTCATTATGTTCAAGATTTAAATCGCCAAAGTTCAAACCGCTGAGTTCTGATATCCGCATACCGGTGGCCCACAAGAGTTCCAAAATCGTGCGGTTTCTAAACCCTGAGGGCTTTTCAATATTAATATTACTTAATATTTGTTCAACCTCGTCTTTACTGAGAAACTTAGGCAAAGTTTTATCTTTTTTAGGCGCTGAAATCCCTGAAACAGGATTGGTTTCGACAATCCGTTCACGGTAAAGATATTTATAGAATGTCCGAAGAGCCGAGATTTTTCGCGAAATAGTGGTCTTCTTATAATTATACTTATGGATAAACCTCAAATACTCACGAATTTTATTAAAATCTACATTTTCCACCCGCCCCTCTTCAAGCCAGATTAAAAAGCTTAAAACATCAGACACATACGCCTTTGCGGTGTGTTCCGAGAAGTTTTTTTCAACTATAATGTAAGCTCTGAATTGTTCGAGTATATCCTTATTTAACATAAATTAACCCATCTGTATGAGGCATGTTGCTTTTTTTATTCCCTTATTATACAATATTTGTAAGAAAAAAGATATACCGTAGGAGAAATAAATTCATGAATTACCGTAAAGTTTTAATTTCATCTGCATTAGTGGCAGGTATAATGCTTACAGCAAATATGGCTCAAGCGGCAGGTTTGCAGGCTCAAGTATCAAAAAACGACGCAGTTGCAGCGGAAGCAAAAAACGCTAAATACACAAACATCGCAACAATGATTGAGTACAACCACTACTCCGAAGCTGAAAAAAAACTTAAAGAAATTCTTGCTAAAAACCCTGACGATATAGATGCTCTCGCTTTAAGAGCACTGGCTTATGCAAAACAATACAAACTTGCTCCGGCTCAAAGCGAAATTAACAGACTTATGCCGTCACACAAAAACCACTCAAACCTTCACTATGCACAGGGTATGGTTTATATGATGCGTCAGGCGTCTTCTGACGTTGATTACATTAACAGCACTGACCAGTTAATCGACGGCGCAATAAAAGAATTCGTAGAAGCTATTAATATTGATTCTAACAACTATCCGGTATATTCTGCACTCGGCGTTGCAACACTCAAAAAAGGAAATGTTGACGACGCAAGAGATTTGTTCAAAATTGCGGTAAAAATCAACCCTAACTACGCAAACGGTTACGACAACTTAGGTTTACTTGAAGTTCACGAACAAAACCTTGACGAAGCGGAAAAATACTTCAAAGAAGCATTAAGATGCAATTCTCATAACCCTGCGGCAATGTACCACCTCGGTATTGTAGAGTCATTGCGCGGAAACAATTCAGCAGCTTTAACCTGGTTAAACCACTCACTTAATATTCACCCTAACTGCGCACCGGCGCTTAACCTCCAGGGTGAACTCTATTTAAGACAGGGCAATCAGGCAGCAGCTATCAACTCTTTCAAAAAAGCTGAAGTAGTTAAACCTGAATACACGCCTTCATATATGAATCTTTCAAGAGTTTATGAAGACAGAGTTGACTTTGAAATGGCTGTTGAACAATTGAAAACCATGCTTACAATCCGTGATGACAACGCTGCTAAAATGAGAATAGCCGATATGTCATTGCAATTGAGAAAATACCAGCAGGCACTTGATTATTACACAATGCTTCTCGGTAACGAAACATACAACGATGACGCCGTAATCGGTCTTGCCAATACTTATTACGAAATGGCAAAAGATTCAGGCGACAACGGCAACTTTACTACAAATCAGGAATTATACTTAGCGTATGATTACATCAACAAGGCGCTTGAAAAATGCCCTAACGCACTTCAATTGCACCTTGCAAAAATCAGACTTACACGTCTTATTCACAGAGATCCGACCGATATGTCAAAACAAAGCTTAAACTACATTATCCAATCTGCAGACAACAGCGTAATGGGTTCTGTATTGAAAGCTGAAGCATACCTTGCACTCGGTAGAGAACAAGACGCTGTTTATACATTTGAAAACGCAAGAGATTTTTCAAAAAGCGTAAGAGATGATTTATACCTCGCTGAAATTATGGTTCATAACAAACAATTCAGAACAGCAAGAACAACTTTCCAAAAAGTTCTTTCATCTGAACCTACAAACGTTATTGCACTTGACGGCGTTGCATATATTGACCTTTGCGAACTTAAATCAAACGAATTCTTTGATATCGCCAAAAGACAATATAAAGAAGCGAACTACGCGTCTACAATTGAATACTGCAACAAAGCTATTGACTTCTACCATAACAATTCACAAATTGCCAAGTTAAAAGCAATGGCTTACGAAGCAGAATTGAATTATCAAGGCGCAACAAAATACTATATGCAGTACCTGTCAATGGAACCAAATGCCGCTGACAAAGACGAAATCACTGCGAAGATTAGTAAATTTAAAGCCCGTATCTAATGAAAAAGAAATTTGATATAAACAAATCATTTGACCTTTTTTGGCGCGAACCCTTGAGTATTTTGACAGAAGGCTTATTTAGTCTTGTGAATATTCAGTCGAACATTTTCGGAGCGAAACCGTCTGTTAATATTGATATGGTTGATAAAAAGTCGCAAATAACCGTTGTGAACAGCGAAAGAATGTATAACCTGTTTCAAACGGTACTTTATAAAAAAAGAATAAAGCAGCAACAAGAAAAGGCTTTAAAAAAATAATGGTGACGAAATTTATTCAGGCAAAGTTTATCAAGAGTGCGGAAATGCTTTCACAATGTCCGGAAAGCGACCTGCCTGAGTTTGCGCTTCTTGGCCGCTCGAATGTCGGAAAATCTTCTTTTATTAACGGACTTGCGAACCAGAAACACCTTGCCAAAACTTCAAATACTCCGGGGAAAACAAGGCTTATAAACTTTTTTGATTTTTCAAACCAATTTATGATTGCGGACTTACCGGGGTATGGTTACGCGAAGGTTTCGAAAGAAGCGCAAAACCGCTGGCAAAAGTATCTGGAAGAATATTTACTTGAACGCAAACAGATTAAAAGTCTTATCCAGCTTGTTGACGGCCGCCACGAAGTGCAAAATAACGACCGTCAAATGCGTGAATGGGTACTGGCCTATAACCTGCCCGTAATGACCGTTGTGACAAAGATTGATTATGTTCCGCGCTCAAAAATTCAAAGTGTTCTGGCAAAAGTCAGAAAAGAATTTGGCGGGGAAGTTCTGCCATTCAGCGCTGTAGATAGCTATTACAACGACGGAATTTTCAAAGCATTAACAAAAAACGAGGCGGATTAACCGCCTTCTCTTTTATCTTTTAACACATCTGACCAAAGGATATTTAGCCGTTTTGATTTCAGGTTTTGCATCACCGGTATCAATACTCATATACCACGACTTTGTTCTGTCTTTGTCGTATACTGTTGAACTCCACATATCATTTGCAGAACCTAATCCGTAAAAATCTTTGTTAAGCCACATTGAAGTTGCCTCATCGAGATTTGGAAGCCTGTAATCCTCACCTTGAGCTTTACAATATGAGGAGGAATCTGTCCATGTTGAAACGCCACCGGCAGCCGCATTTTTATTATGTGGGACTGGCGCAACTACAACCGTGTCAACAGGATAAATGGCGGTGATGAAGCCGATATCCTTACCCACTGTGTTAGGTCCTTTATTTCCGTTCAAATCGTACATAAAATTAGCACAAACCTTATTCTGCTTAAAATAAAGAGCGGCTTCAGCCAATGAGCCTATACAATTTTTATTGTAAAATACAAGAATACTTTCACCATTTTGTGTTTCAAAAGCTGCTGCTTTTGCATTAATTGTAGGAACAGAAATGCCTAAAATGGGACTATTAGTTCCCATATTAGGATTTAACGTATTCCAGGTAATCGGTGTTTCAACGAGTTGAGCGTCAAGGGTCGTAAGTTTAGAAACAATGCCACAATCGGCAATATGTTCCGAGTCACAAATGTTATTAATTTTAAGAACTTTTGAAAGACCTTCTGTGATAAACGTTTCGGCTACAGTATCGACAGCAGACGCGGAATCCGTTTCCTCTGTAAAATTTCCATAACCATTTAAGGAAGGCATAAGTGCTATCGCCTGACTGAAGCGGGCGTATAGGGCTTTGCGCTGAGTGTTCCAGGTGCGCTCGTTAATATTACCGGTCAATGACGGAAGCGTTATCGCCGCTACCACACCGATTATTGTTAACGACAGAAGTATCTCTGCCATAGTGAAGCCTGTTAAGAGAGGCCCCCCC
>CAMUPF010000042.1 GCA_947090755.1 uncultured Candidatus Melainabacteria bacterium
CCCCGTGCCTTAACAGGCACATCTAAGCGCTTAGGTTTTACTATGGCCGAAATCCTCTTATCATTAACAATCATCGGCGTGGTAGCGGCGATAACGCTTCCGTCGCTGACCGGCAATATTAACGAACGCACATGGAACACACAGAGAAAAGCTTTATATGCGCGTATGAGTCAGGCAATTGCTTTAATGCCGGCGTTAAACGGTTATGGAACTTTAACAGAAGATGAAAACCACAGCGTGACGGCTGACACCACCGCTGAAGCTTTTGTAACCGAAGGCCTCAGTAAAGTTCTTAAAATAAACAATATTTGTGACAGTGAGCACCTTGAAGATTGCGGCATTCCTTCTAAAATTACAGCGCTTAATGGTAATATGATTGAATCAGTTCCTAAAACCCTTCTGGCATACCAGTCATTTTTTAGCGGCACGTGGACATGGCAAGAACAAACCAGTAATCCAATCGTCGGTACACTAAACCAGATTGATACTCAGGCTGTAGCGTTTGAAACCGCTAACGGAGAAGCTATTTTGACTTATTACAGACCAAATTGTATAACTGGTATCGGGGAAACGGCTGATCATCAGGCTCAGCCAAGAATGTGTGTCAATTTTATATATGATTTGAATGGCAGCAAGGGCCCTAACACTATGGGTAAAGATATTGGGTTTATGACGGTTTTTCATCCGAGCGATGCTGTTGTTGTAGCGCCTAACCCTCTTGTACGCAAGGCAGGTAAAGCGGCTTATGAAGACGCAATTGTTTTATGTGCAAAACAGGATAGTGAAAGCCGATTGCCTAATGCTGACGAAGCTCTGTCTATGGCTATAAATGATAAACTTATGGGCGGTTTTACAGGCAACGGACATTATTTGACTGCTTCACGAATTGGGCTTTCTGTTTGGGCTCAAAGCTTTTTTACCGGAATGCGTTTTAAAGCTTCTAAAACTTACGAGGCAGATGTTTGGTGCGTGAAGCGTTAAAAAAGGAGCCATCAGGCTCCTTTTATTCAAGATGTGCTACGCTTGTTTTTCCAAACTTTGCGGACAGATTGTCCAGCAGGTGGATTAAATAAAGTTCGTTTTCTAAATCTTTTTCGTTTAAGTCGATTATTGCGCCCCATTCCGCGCGGCCGTGGTGTGCGGCAATCATTCTGGCAATTGAGGTGAAACCGTGGCTCATACAAAGCGTATAGCCAAATTGTGAGTGCGTAATCCATGTTTTTCTAAAGTCTTCGTTATAGTCGATAAGCCCGTTTTCTTCGTCGTATTTGTATTCGAAAATCTTACCGATGTCGTGAAGAATGCAGGCTGCGATAACTTCGTCTTTGTTTACGCGATGGCGGAAAAGAGGGTAGTTCGCTTCCAGATATTCAAGACACTCAAGCGTGTGAACCATAAGCCCGCCGATATAGTTGTGGTGCATAACTTTTGCCGCCGGCGCCGGTTTGATTTTTTCTTCGTGCTCTTTGAAAAAGTCCAAAAGGAAATTTCTGAGTTTTTCGTCAGAAATTTGTGCGAATTTTGATACAAGTTCGTTGAACATTTTGTTTCTTTCGTCAACGCTCAAACCCATTTTTGCCTCTTTAATAAGGCTAAAAGAGGTTACTAAGCAGTTGTTGAATTTTTCGTTGAAACTTGCTGTCACGATTTTAATCTGGTTGCCGGTTCTGAAAACTTTGTTATCCATCCGGTTTAAAGTTTCTTCCCAGAGAATGCAGTTTAAAGTTGTGTGGTTCACAAGGTTTTTCAGCTGCATTTTGCCCATTTTAGTGCCGGCTTTGGTGTCGCCGATTGAAAACGATTGAATTTCGTATAAATCTTCCGTGCTAAACATTTTTCCTCAATTCCTAATTTTTACTTCTGTCAATAAATTTTTTGTTGTCCCATACAAATGATGAGCGAATTTCTTCGCCGACTTTTTCTATGCTATGAGAAGCGTTTTGGGCGCGAAGTTCTTTGAATTTATTTGCGCCGGTTTGCATTTCTGTTAAAAATTCGTCGGCGAATTCCCCTGATTGAATATTTTTCAATATTTCTCTCATCGAATCTTTAACGTGTTCGTCAATAACCTTTGGACCGCGGGTCATATCGCCGTATTCTGCAGTGTTTGAGATGGAATATCTCATATCGGCTAATCCGCCTTGATTGATTAAGTCAACGATTAATTTCATCTCGTGAAGAACTTCAAAGTAGGCCATATAAGGTGAATAGCCGGCTTCGGTCAGAACTTCAAAACCTGCTTTTATAAGTGCGCTTACGCCGCCGCAGATTACTGTTTGTTCGCCGAAAAGGTCGGTTTCAGTTTCTTCTTTGAAGGAGGTTTCGATAATCCCTGCGCGGCCGGCTCCGATTGCAGACGCGTAAGAAAGCGCAACTTCTCTGGAGTCGCCTGTAACATCCTGATAAATTGCAATTAATGACGGAACTCCTTTGCCCGCCTCGTACTCGCTTCTAACAGTGTGGCCGGGGCCTTTTGGTGCTACCATTATGACGTTTACGCCATCGGGTGCTACAATTTTTTTGAAATGTATATTGAATCCGTGTGAAAACATTAAATACTGTCCGGCTCTAAGGTGCGGTAAAATTTCTTTTTTGTAGACTTCGGCCTGTAATTCATCAGGTATGAGAATTTGGACAATGTCGGCATATTTTACGGCGTCAGCGATTGACATTGTTCTAAACCCGTAATTTTTCGCTTTTGTATCGGAGTTACCTCCGAGGCGAAGGCCTAAAACCACATCGCAGCCGCTGTCTTTTAGGTTCATTGACTGGCCGTAACCCTGTGAGCCGAAACCGATTACCGCGATTTTTTTATTTTTTATTAAATCTTTATTTATATCTTTATCCAAATAAATTTTTAAGCTGTCCATAATTCTCTCCATTCAATAGAAACATTTTAGCATAAAAAACAAGCGGGGAGTACCCGCTTGTAGTTTTATGTATTTAAATTATATACGGTTTTCCCAAACGCCGCCGTTTCTGTCAACAACTCCGTCGTAGCATGACCAGAATCTAAATACGCCGGTCAAACCTAAAAGTGCGTGAGTGATAACTTTTTTATCACTCTGACCGTTAAGGATTTGTCCCAGACCAGGCCATACGATTAATGATAATGCGCCGGCACCGATACTTTTACCGGAAACTTGTC
This sequence comes from uncultured Candidatus Melainabacteria bacterium, assembly GCA_947090755.1. Classification (GTDB taxonomy): domain Bacteria; phylum Cyanobacteriota; class Vampirovibrionia; order Gastranaerophilales; family Gastranaerophilaceae; genus Gastranaerophilus. The sequence goes on from CAMUPF010000042.1 coordinate 3,149, forward strand.
CGTTTGTGCCGTGAGTTCCCGCGAATGCAGGTGTCGTTGATGAAATAACCGCCATAAGCATCATTACTGCTAAAATCTTTTTCATATCTTACTCCTTTTCTTTTCAACCCTATTTTATAATGTTTGATAAGTAAAATCAATATTATGTTGACAATCGTAAAAAAATCATTAATCTCCTCTATATAGATGTTTTAAAAACTGCTGAAATATCAGACAATAATATCGAGAGAGTGTAACTATGCCTTTTCGATACCGATTACAAAAAATACTTGACTTCCGTATACGAAAAAAAGAAGAACAGGTGTTGGTAGTACAAAAAGCTCAAAATGCAGTGTTTCAGGTTGAAGAGAAAATTCGTCAGAATGACAAAGAGATTCACGAAACTAAAACCGGAATGCGCACGGCAGACCCCAGAATGTATGAATATTATGACAAATATTTAGACCATCTCTGGGAAAAGGCTGAAAAGTTACAACAGGAACTGGCTGAGGCTCAGCGAATCCTTGAAATTGAGAAACAAAAACTCGTAAAACTTGAACAAGGGGTTAAGGTTCTCGAGAAACACAAGGAAAAAAGCAAAGAGGCGTATCTGGCAGAAGAAAAAGCCGCAGAGCTTAAGCAGTACTCAGAACTCGGCGTAACAAGATTCTTCCGGCAATCTCAGGAAAGAGCAGAGGAAGAAGCGCAAATCCTAAAGCAATTACAAGAATTGGATAAATAATCGGAGGCTTTATAAAAATGAATGTAAGTTCATCAACGGCAACGGCATCAACAACCGCTACATCGACTTCATCCTCTGCTGCGACTAAAGCGCAGGAAAAAACTTCAACATCGTTTGATGAAGAAATGAAGAAGGCGGATGGCACAGAAACCCAAGAACAGGAGGTTCAGCAAGATACTGAGGCTAAAACTCAGAAAAAAGAAGAAAATACTGCTGATGATAAACAAAATCAACAAAAACCTTCAGAGACTATTCTCAGCGGAAAAGTTGAAGAGGTTGACTCTCAACTTGATGTTAAGTTGAACACTGCCGATTTATTATCACTGAATATCCAACAGTTGCTTGATACTCAAAATCAAATTAATAATAAAACAGATTTGTTTCAGGTAAGCATTTTGCGTGGTGAGGATTTGACCAAGAATATCGGCGAAACTTTGAATTTTCAGTCAATGGAAATGACCGTTGAGGATGCCCAATTTTTTGTCGATGTCGTCAAGAATAATAATGCAGGCGTTCAAAATGTTGTTCAAGATGTGCAGCAGGCAATGACGTTTGGAACTGAAAAGGTTCAGAAAAGTGCTAATGTTTCGCATACTTTAATCAATGCACTTAGTAATTCTGTTAAAACCGGTCAGGCTGTCAGAATTGATTTTGGTAACGATGTTGCGGTTGTAATGCGTGTTAATCGTGACGGTTCGATTATGGCAAACTTTATTCCGGGGGATAAAGCAGTTGAAGAATATCTGAAAAATAATATCGGATTTTTAAAACAACGTTTTGACGAAGAAGATATTCCGTATTCACAGCTTTCTTATTCACAACATCGCGAACAGGAGCGTAAGCAGCAGCAAGAAAATAATAAGGAGAATAGGCATGAATGATTCTTTTACCACGGCACTGAACACTCAGAAAGCCACGACTAACTGGATGGATGTTATCGCGGATAACATGACAAATGTTTATACTCCGGGTTTTAGAGAAAAGCAGGTCAATTTTAAAACCTTTTTGAACGGTGCCATAAACAACGATTATGACAAAAAGATTTCACAGGGTAAATCTACTCCGGGTACTTCAAACGATAACCTTTTCCTTGAAGGTAAAGGGTTTTTCCTTATGAAAACACCGGAAGGCAAGACAGTTTATACACGTCTTGGTGAATTTACTTTTGACAAAGACGGTGTATTCAAGGCGAAAAACGGAAATACTGTTCAGGGTTATATCTTGAACGACCGCGGTGAAATTATGCAGGGTACAAAATCGGTAAGCGCTGATCTGTATGAAGAAACAGCTTTAAAGGGAGGTGCATTGAATGTTCCGACAACCGATATTAAAATGTGGATTGACCCGAATAACGGTAAATTTTTAGGTAAATACGACGAATACGAAATCAAAGGCGACGGTACTATTTACGGTAAGGCCGACGGCGGCAAAGTAAAAGTTCCGCTGTATAGAATTACAACGAGAAACTTCCACAATCCGGCGGGCTTGTTGGAATACAAAGAAGGCCAGTTCCTTGAAACCGAAGAATCAGGAAAACCGCTTCTCGGTTGCGGCGAAATTCGTTCAGGGTTATTAGAGCTTTCTAACGCTGATTTTAAAGGAAACATTTCGTACTTCCAGATGGCAAAACTTCAACTTGAAGTCACAAACAAGTTGATTTCAACAAACAAAAGTTTGCTGGAAGAAGCGTTGAGGCTGGTTAGTAACTAATTTGTTTATGTGATGAATTGATTACCGAAAGCCTAAAGCCGGTATATGGAAGCCACTCAGTGGCGCTTAATACAAATTCTTTCTAACCTTCTGACAAATCTTGTCGGAAGGTTTTCTGTTTTTGCTGTAATTGAATCAACGAGAATTGTCAGGCAGCCTAACCGTTTCCCGCACAGAATGTCAGTAAGCGGACGGTCGCCGACAAACGCTGTTTCTGACGCTCTCAATCCGTGTCCGTCCATAAACGCTTTTGCGGCTTTGGTGTCAGGTTTGTGTGCTGCGAAGACGCACGGAAAATCCGTGCAGGCTTTTACTTTTTCGATGTAATCGGAATTTTCATTGTTTGAAACAATTCCGATAAAAAAGTCTTTGCGAACCGTTTCCAGCCATTGGCGGGTTTCGTTAGTGTAGCAGCCTGATTTTGACGCCATAATTGTGCTGTCTAAATCAAAAAGCAGAGCTTTAATCCCGCGGCTTTTGAGTTCCGCAAGGTCTATGGCGTAGATGTTTTCAAGATTATAGTCAGGCTTTAGGAACATTTATTCTTCCCCGCCTTTTATGCCGATTGTTCTCGCCATTGCGTATTTGTAATTTTTCGGCGCAACGGAGAATTTCATGTAAACTTCTGCGTTTGTGTTGCCTACATCAAGCGTTAAGCCTTTCTCATCCTGAATTTCAAGGACTTTAGACGTAAATTGTTCGTCGGGTGTAATGATTTCTATTTCGTCACCCGGTATCATTTTATTCTTAATTTTTACTAAATAAAAATCGTCATCCCTTTTATTCCAGAATTCGCATAAGAAATCAGCGCCGGCAAGACCTTTTGAAATATCATAACTGTAACTTTCGCCGTTGTTGTCACCAAGCGCAAATCCTGTGGTGTAACCGCGGTTTCCTACCTTTTTAAGCTCTAAGAAGTATTTGTGTAAATCGTTTTTGTTTCCGGCAAGAATTTCGTCTATTGCTTGACGGTAGGCTTTTGCGACTGCTGAAACATAGTATAAACTTTTTGTTCTGCCTTCAACCTTGAGTGAATCAATGCCGGCGTCGATTAATTGCGGCAGGTATTCAACGAGACAAAGGTCTTTCGGGCTGAGTATATGTGAGCCGCGGCCGTCCTGATTGATTTCAAGGTATTCGTCAGGGCGTGTGCTTTCAACAAGTTTGTAACTCCAGCGGCAAGGCTGTGAACAGTTTCCGTGGTTGGCTTTGCGCTCTCCTTTTGAAAAATAATCGCTTAATAAACATCTGCCGGAAAACGATACGCATTGTGCGCCGTGAACAAAACTCTCGAGTTCCACATCCGGAACCTGACGACGGATTTCGGCGATGTCTTTAATCGCAAGTTCGCGTGCCAGAATTACGCGGCTTGCGCCCAAATCACGCCAGAATTTAACGCTTTCGTAGTTTAATGTATTGGTTTGCGTGCTGATATGGATATCAGTATTCGGCATTTTTTTTCTGACAAGGTTAAACACGCCAAAGTCGCTAAGAATTACAGCGTCCGGCTTTGCGTCGTTAAAAATATCAATGCATTCTTCAAGCTGTCTGATATCATTGTTAAAAGCAAAAATATTTAAGGTTAAATATGCTTTTGCACCGAGTTCGTGTGCTTTGGCGATTGCTTCTTTAATATTATCCAGCGTAATAAGTTCGCCTTTTCGCATCGCGCGCAGGCTGAAATCAACCACGCCTAAATAAACTGCGTCCGCACCGTAGCGGATTGCGTACTCTAATTTTTCAATATTGCCCGCAGGCATCAAAAGTTCTAGTCCCATAGTTGTATATTACCCGAAAGGTGATAAATAATCAACCGTATAGGTGATGTGTTTTGACGTTAAATATAGAAAATAGAATTGTTAAGAGTTAATACACGGGGGCAATATGCAGAAAATCCAGAGTGCGACAGTTACTATAAAAGAAGCGTGGGCTTACCAGCCGCCTGTTATTCACACATGGCTGCTTGCCAGTTCTGTTTCACTGATGGTTATGCTTGGAGTTTTCTGTTTTGCCTGATTCGCCGGATTGATAAATATTTGAAAAGGCTGGAATTAAATTCCAGCCTTTGTTGTATCCTATGCACATAATTTAAGTTCTTGTCCGAATTGTAGATTGTTGAGCGATTCGAGAGAAGGGTTTTCGCCGTAAATCTCAGGGTTAATTCTGCCAAATTCTTTTACCTGTTTGAGGATTTGGGCGTTAGTGATTCGTTTGCCCGGATTTGCCTTTTGAAGTTCGCGCTTTGCAATGTTCCATAAACAATCGCCTTTGATATTTACTTTGAGTGTTTTGGTCGAAATTTCGTTGATTTCTCCGCCGAAAATGTTGTTTGCCGGTGGCTCGGTTCCTTGGGTAGGTGTTTTGCCTTCAAGTTCTGCCACTCTTTTTTCCAGGTCTTTAATGCGTTCTTCCTGTGCTGCAAGTTTTTCTTCTGTTGTCATTGGCTGTGCGGGCGCTGCCGGTGGTGTTGCTTGTGCCGGAATAGAGTCTTGTGCCGCTACTGAATCCGTAGGTTGCGGCGGTACGACCGGAGTCGGTACAGAATCTGCTGCTACTGAATCGCGCGGAACCGGTGGAACTGTTGCAGGTGGTATTGAATCTGTTGCGGTTGAATCCGCCTGTGCCGGAGGAACTGTTGGTTTTGGAACGCTATCTGTCGCAACGCTGTCCGCCGCTGCCGCTTCCGGTTCCGACTCAGGAGTAGGCGCGGCTTCCGGTTCTGCGGCCGGTGCTTCTTCTTCCTTTCCTGTGGATGTTGAAAAGTAGCCTAATGTGCCACCGATGACAGCACCAATCGGGCCGCCTGCAAGCAGGCCTATAAGGCCCATCGCTGTTGTATTTGACATTTTTTCGTCAAGTTCTTCGTTTCCTGAGCCCATTGCATAAGTAGATACTCCACAGGTGCCACCCAAACCTATTATTGAACCTGCAGTGCCTGCGAGATACAGTTTTTCCGCTTTTGACAAGTCTGAATACTGTGTTTCATCTTTAAGGAATTTTGTACTGCCTCCTTGCAGTGTATGCGCTTTTTTAAAAGGCCAGATTAATGCTTGGCCTGTGGCCTTAAGTGATGTTTTTACAGGTGCTTTTGAAAAGTTTCTGACTAAATCCTTTTGTCCCATTTTTACTAATAATTTTGCAAGTTTTCCAACTCCTGCCATAAATATCCCCTTTCATTTTCTTTAAAAAATATCCCCTATGTATTTATTAAGTAGCGGG
>CAMUPF010000043.1 GCA_947090755.1 uncultured Candidatus Melainabacteria bacterium
GCTACCGGCATCAGATAAGCAGGTCGGTTAAAGCCAGTGTCAGGTGTGTGAAACGCTGATCGTTACGGCATACACTAGTTTAAATATGGATGGTACTTAGTGCCAAAAAGCCCCGTTTCGGGGCTTTTTTTAGAATGTATCTTCTTTGATGGTTTTGCTGAAATCGTCCAGTGCGCCTTGATTATCACCCAGTAGTTGTTTAAGGTTTCCGCGCAGGTAGTAAACATCAAGGTCTTTAGGGTTTAGGGATATGGCCGTGCTGTAATCGACCAGCGCTCCTTGATAATCCTTAAGGATTTCTTTACACTTCGCTCTGTTGATATAGGCAGAACTTAAGTCTGAATTCAGGGCAAGGGTTCTATCGTAGTCTTTTATAGCCTCTTCATAGTTTTTTTTCTGAACGTAGCAAGCGGCTCTTTTGTTATAAGCCTTGTAGAATTCAGAGTTTTTATTGATAATTTGTGTATAATCTTCTATTGCTCCGTCAAGTTCGCCCAGTTTCATCTGTGCGTTTCCTTTAAAATAAAGAGCGTCTTCGTTTTCAGGCTCAATATCAAGTGCTTTCTGGAACTGTTCAATTGCTTCCGGAACTTTTTTCATTTTCAAAAGGACTTCACCCTTCAACTGATAAACTTCCGGTGATGTGTCTTTAAGCTTTTCGATTGCTTTATCAAGTACTTTTATACCGAGTTCTTTGCTTTCAAGGTATTCAATATAAAGAGTAGCCAGAATGTAGTAGTTATCGATTTCATCCGGTTTAAGTTTTAAGATTTTTGAATAGTCTTTTGCAGCGGCTGCGTAGTGTTCGGTTTCTTGAAGGGCTTTTGCGCGTTTTTTGTATAATTCGGCGTCATTAGGCCTTTTTTCAATCATTTTGTTGTAGTCTTGAATTGCTTCTTCGTAGAAACCCTGTTTATAATAAAGTTCTCCGCGGCGTGCGTAGATATCGGCTACGTTTTTACTGTCTTTGTTGCTGTATTTAATTGCAGTGTTAAAATCAGCCATAGACCCCGGAAGGTCGTTAATATCTGCTTTAATGTAACCGCGAACCATATAGGTTTCAGGGTTCGTAGGCTTGATTTTCAGCGCTTTTTCGATTAAAGCCATACCGGCATTTGTGCCTTTTAGGTACTGGTGCAGGATTTTAGCCGATTCCAAATGCGCCGGAATATTTTTAGCATCGATTGTCAAAATCGTTTCATAATCCTGCATCGCAAGGTTGAAATTCTTTTTGGCCACGTAAGCTTTAGCACGTTTCTGGTAATATTCTATTTCTTTCGGGCATTTTTCGATTGCGTATGTGTAATCTTTTATTGCACCGTTAAAGTCATCGGTTTTGAACCTTGCGTCAGCGCGTAATATTAGAATGGACAAGTCCTGTCCGTCAAGTGCAATTGCCTGTGAAAGGTCAGTTATTGCAAGTTCAAACATCCCTAGTTCCAGATTGGATTTTGCACGTGAAATAAGGGCCGGAACATATTCTGCACAAAGCTCAAGAGCTTTGTCAAAATTTTCCAGAGATTCTTTGTATTTGCCGTATTTATATTTAATATTTCCTAACCCCGTTTGGCTCATAAAGTCTTTAGGGTTAAACTGTAAAGCGGCATTGAAATCTTTTACGGCTTCCTGCAAAAGGTTTACGTTTATTTTTATTAATGCTCTTTTGTAGTAAGCAACAGAATTTCGCGGGTTTAATTTGAGGGCATTATTATAAAGATCCATTAATTTGTTTGGATCCGGTTTCGTTTCAGCGTTTTCAGTTGCGTCTGCGAGTGTTAAATAAAGATAATCCGACTGCCTGCCTTTTTTTAATTCAGCTGATATTAATTTTATAATTTTACGGTAGTCTTTTTTATATTTAAGCTCTTCAATAGATTCCTTTGTTAAGGGAGTATCTTGCTTCTTCCAGAAAAACATTTATCGACCTTTCTAATAGTAAATGTTTCAGTTAAAAATAAACTTCTTTTACTTGTTATTATCAGTATAACTTAATTTTGTAAATAAATCAACAGAAATTCTTGAAAGTTGGCTTGATTATTGAAAAATCATACAGATGAGGGAATTTTTGATTGACTTATAGGAGTGCTTAATTTAAAATATATTCCAAATGAGAGTTTTTAGGATAATAGCGGGAATATGTTTTGTCTTGTTTTTTGCGGTGCCTGTACAGGCTGTTGAAGAAGCAATTGAGGAATTGGGGCTTGCAGCGTGCATTGAACTTGCGGTAAAAAACAGTCCTATTATCAAGAAAAATATTTATAATCTTGAGATTGCAAAAGGAAATGTCGGAATTGCTAAATCTGTTTATTTCCCGACGCTTGGTGCTCAGGCTTCTGTGTTTCAGGAATATAATTCCAATAGTAATTATTTGAGTTCTAAAAATAGCGAATTGCCTTCTGCGCAGGTCGTTTTGAGCCAGCTTTTGTGGAATTTCGGCAAATCTAATTCACTTATAAAAATGGAAAAGTTTTATCAACTTGTGGGTGAATATAATCTTACAAACAGCGTTTATAATACTGTTTTTGACGTCAAACGTAATTATTATGCGGTGCTGAAGGCGCAGGCAAGGGTTGCGATAGAGGAAGATTTTTTAAAGATTCTGGAGCGGAATTTGAAACGTTCAACCGCTATTTCAAATAAAGGTATGGTCGAAAAATCTGATATGATTAACGCCAGAAGCCTTGTGACCGATGAGCGGATTCGGGTTATTGATGCACATAATGAGTATCGAAACGCGGTTATAAATCTTGCAAACAGTCTTTATATTGATAGTTCTCAGATTTTAGTGAAAAACAACGAATATTTCAAGAAATATAATGTTCCGACGCCTGATAGTCTGCGTAATTTTCCTGAAAATGAATGTCTTGAAAATAAAGAGGTTCTGGCGGTAATGGAAAAACAGATTAAAAATCTGGAAAATCATAGCGGGGTTCCGGTCAGCGGCGAAAAGGCATATAAACTGGCACTTAAGAACAGTCCGGATTTGTGGGCGCTGGAATCTGTAAAGAACGCAATGGACGCGTCCTTGAGTTATATTAAACGCCAGTATTATCCGGATTTGACGGGGGATGTCGGATACGGGTTTAATAATTACAGGCGATTTGCAAACCATGGATTCTTTATGGGCGTTAACCTCAGAAGTACCGTGAATATGAAACAGCTTAAACACGAAATTGATATCGGAAAAGCTCAGATTTCACTTGCAGAAAACGCTGTTGATTTATTCCGACGTGATTTGTTTTTTGATGTAGAGCGTTGTATCGTAAACCTGCGCAATGTTGAAAAACAGCTTCCTGTCGCGCTTTTGAATGTTCAACACTCTCTTGAAAACTTTGCGATTGCTGATGAATGCTACGAAAAAGGAATAGAGGATTACAATCTGCTTCAAGACGCACGAAATGCATATCTTGATGCGCAGAACCTTTATATAGAAACGCTTTATGATTACAATATAAAGCTCATTGACCTTGAAAACGCTATGCATTATCATATTGACGGTATGCACGAACTTGTCAGAAATATTAAACCGTACATATCTAAAGATAATCTTGAGCATTACGAAAAACTTATTGAGTACGAGGAGTTATAGTGGATAACAAAATAAAAATTTATACAGACGGCGCCTGCAAAGGCAATCCGGGTAAAGGCGGATACGGCGCGATTTTGACATTTGTTGATTCAAAAGGGCAGTATCACGAAAAAGAATTAAGTGCCGGTTACGAAAGAACCACAAACAACAGGATGGAACTTCTTGCCGCAATCGTTGCGCTTGAGGCCTTGAAACGCCCGTCAGAAGTTGTTTTGACATCTGATAGCAAATATCTTGTTGACGCGATTAACGAAAAATGGCTAGACGCGTGGGTTTTCAAAAATTGGAAGCAAAATTCCAAAAATCCGGTTAAAAATATTGATTTGTGGAAACGCCTTATAAAAGCTAAGGAGCCGCATATAGTGGAATTTGTATGGATAAAAGGTCACGCGGGTCACGAATATAACGAGCGCTGCGACAAACTTGCGGTCGCGGCAGCGCTCGGTGAAAACTTGCTTATTGATGAGGATTTTGTGCCTTAATGTTGAATCTTAACATTATCAGACCGCCTGTAAAAGTGAAAATTAGTATTAAAATTATCTGGTGAACGGCAGAAATCGCAAGCGCTTGTGATTTCTCAATGCCAAAAAGTCCAAGGGCCAGAATGTAAGCGGCTTGATAAGGGCCAACAAGAACCGAGGTTGACGGAATCATCGTTGAAAAAGATGTCAGCGTCAAAACAAAAACACCTGCAAGAATTCCAAGGTTCAACCCGAAACTGTTTACGATTAAACAGGCTGCCGCAGCTTCCAAACCCCATGCCGCAAAGCTTAGCGCCAGAATTAACAGCATATATGCAGGACGCTTGAATGCCGAAAATCCTTTTATGAAAATGTTCATATAAGTCGTTAGTTTACGGATTAGTTTTTGCAGTTTTTCGGACTTGATATGTGAAACAATCGCCCTGCAAACCTGTCGGCTTTTGTTGTATTTGAAAATAAGGTAAAATGTCAATGTTCCTAAGATGAACACGGCTCCGATTCCAAGCGTAAGGCTCAAAATCCACTGTGCGTCGCTGTATAATAAAATCGCGCCCAGAAGAATACAAAACATAGCGATTCCGTCAAAAAGTCGCTCAAGAATAATCGTTCCGAAAATTTTTAGCTTTTTTTCACCCTTTTCTTCGCCAAGATAGTATGCGCGGTAAATATCCCCCGCGCGCGCCGGCATGAAAATATTTAACATATTCCCGACCGTAAAAATTTCGGCAAGGTTTAGCGCGCTGTATTTCGGGTCGTTCATCAAAAGAAATTTCCACCGGATTCCGCGCACATAAAGGCTTGAAAGAAAAACAACAACAATTGCCGCAAGATATTTCAGGTCAAATTTACGTACTGTTTCCCATAAAAGCGCAAAATCGATTTTGTTGAAAACCAAAACTAAAAAAATAAAAGTAATAACCAGCAGAACCAATTTTTTCTTTTTCATAAATTTTATAATATCATAGTGTAACAAAAAGTAAAACCCCCTCTTGCCTTTTTAAATTTATATAGTAAGATGTAGATTGTCGAAGTATAAAATTCAAGTTTGGAATCTTGAAAGAAATGAGGTAAAAGAAATGAAACAAGGTATTCATCCTGATTATAAGAAAATGACTATCAAATGTGTTTGCGGTAACGAAATCGAAACCGGTTCAGTAATGGACAACATCACAGTTGAAATTTGTTCAAACTGCCACCCGTTCTATACAGGTCAACAAAAAATTCTTGACTCTGAAGGTAGAGTTGAAAGATTCAATAAACGTTACGGTAAAAAAGCATAGTCGTAAAAAGATTACACTATTTAAAAGGCGCTTCACACAAGCGCCTTTTTTAATATTGACAAACATAAAAACATGCTGCATAATGAGGGTAAATGAAAGGATGAGATTATGAAAAAAGATATTGTAAACATGTATGCAGGGGGGGGGGGACGGCTGAGCCGGTTCTATCTTTGGCCCCGAGCGACTGGACGACGCAGAATGTGAGAAAAACTGAGCAGGCTGTTAGTTCTTACGTGTCATCCCGAACTTGTTTCGGGAACTGTCAAGCGTCACCGATAGAATGCAACGCTGGCCAGATGCTGAAACAAGTTCAGCATGACAGAGGAAAAGCATTTACCATGGCTGAAATTCTTCTATCCCTAACAATCATTGGCGTAGTCGCTGCGATAACGCTTCCGTCGCTAACCGGCAACATTAACGAACGCACTTGGAACACACAGCGCAAAGCGCTTTATGCACGTATGAGTCAGGCAATTGCACTAATGCCGGCGGTAAACGGTTACGGTGAACTCGCAGAAGATGACCCGAATAATGTCGCAGAAGCTTTTCTAACAAATGGTTTGTCTAAACTTTTAAAGATGAATAATATATGTGATAACACTCATCTGAGCGATTGTGGGTTGCCCGAAAAAATTACTGATATGAACGGTAGTATTGCGTATTCGTCCTTTCCGCAAAATTTGTTTCAGTTAAACGCGTTATTTAGTGGAAATTCTTACGAAGCTGTGTATTCTTATTCTCAAATAAATACGAAAGCTGCTGCATTTGAAACACAGAACGGTGAAAGCGTTGCTGTTTTTTATAATCCGAGTTGCCAAACAGAGGTTGCGTTTACTGTCACGACTGGCTTGGTGTGGTACCATACTCAACCCAAAATGTGTGCAAATTTTGTGTACGATTTGAACGGAAAAAAGGGCCCAAATACTTTTGGTAAAGATATTGGCTTTATAACCGTGCTTTATTCCTCTGATTCTAAAGTCGTTGCGCCGCTTCCGCTGTCAAAGGATGCATCGTCTGCGATTTCTAACATTAATGCAATCGCTGAATGTACTAAGCAGGACGCAGGCAGTCGAATTCCCAGCCGAGAAGAGGTTTCTGCAATGTTCTATAATCAGAAGCTTATAGGCATAAGCAGTGGAGTTTATGGCTCAGGTAGTATTCTTAATTCTGACTATGCCTGGGTGCAAAGCTTTAATATTGGCAGAAGTTCACAAGAACGGAGAACACAACCGAATAGTTTGCGTTGTATCAAACGTTAAGAGGGGAAAGACTATAATATTAACAAACTTAGCCAGATGAAAAGCATTCCGGTGACAATGCCTATCATAGATAAGTGCCAGTCGCCGTACTCTTTTGCCAGCGGAAGCAATGTATCAAACGATATATAAATCATAATTCCCGCTACGCCTGCCATTAAAAATCCTACAAGCATTTCAGGAAAAAGAAATTTTAGTAAAAACATTCCTAAGAAAGCGCCAAGAGGTTCTGTCAATCCTGAAAGCGAAGCGTAAAGCATTGCATAACGTTTTTTGCCCGTAATATGATAAATCGGCATTGCAACAGCAATCCCCTCCGGAATATTGTGAATCGCAATCGCAATCGCAACTGAAACCCCTAATTGCAAACTTTGTGTAGTAGATAAGAATGTCGCCATACCTTCCGGAAAATTGTGAACACAAATTGCAATCGCCGTAAATAGCCCTGCTTTTTTGATTTTATGATGGTGCTGGCAAGGGTCGTCAGGGTGCAGAACTTCCTCCTGATCAATGTGGTCAGGTAAAAAATAGTCTATTAATATTGCAACCACAATACCAATTATAAAACTCGCATAAACCAGCCAATCGTGTGTGTTCGGAAAGTTTATACTAAGACTTTCGCTGGCTTCCGGAATTATTTCCGTTAGTGACAGAAAAATCATCACGCCCGCAGAAAATCCCAGCGCAACAGAAAGCGCTTTCAAGTTATCAGGTTTAACTACAAAAGCAATTGCACCACCGATAGATGTCGCTAAACCGGCCAGAAATGTTAGTAAAAACGCTGTTCCTACATTTTCTATCATAATTTAAACCTCTGTGAACTCATATTATCACAAACATTAATTTTTGATTAATTTTCTGACAAAAAACTTGATTAGTTTTTTTGTTGGTGATATAAAGGAACATGTAAAAATTTTACTATTAATAAGAAGGAGTAAAAAATTATGGTAAAAGTAGCTATTAACGGATTCGGCAGAATCGGTAGAAACACATTGAGAGCAGCTATCAGAGAAGGTATCTTCAATGAAATCGATTACGTTGCTATCAACGACCCTGGTTTGACACCTGCTAACGCAGCGCACGTTTTTAAATATGACTCAGTTATGGGTAAATTCGACGGTACAGTAGAAGTTGTTGAAGACGGTTTAGTAATCAACGGCAAAAAAATTAAATTCTTCGCAGAAAAAGACCCTGCAGCTCTTCCTTGGAGAGAATTGGGCGTAGAAGTTGTTGTTGAATCAACCGGTTTCTACACAGACGCAACTAAAGCAGCTGCTCACATCGAAGCTGGTGCTAAAAAAGTTATCATTTCTGCTCCTGCTAAAAACGAAGACAAAACTATCGTTTTAGGCGTTAACGAAAAAGAATACGATCCGGCTAAACATAACGTAATTTCAATGGCATCTTGCACAACTAACTGCTTGGCACCTGTTGCTAAAGTTATTTCTGAAAAATTCGGTATCGTTAAAGGTTTGATGACAACAGTTCACTCATACACAGGCGACCAAAGAATCTTAGACGCCGGCCACAAAGACCCACGTCGTGCTAGAGCTGGTGCTTTGAACATCGTTCCTACAACTACAGGTGCTGCTAAAGCTGTTGCTTTGGTTCTTCCTGAATTGAAAGGTAAATTGAACGGTTTCGCTATGAGAGTTCCTACTCCGGACGTTTCAGTTGTTGACGTTGTATTCGAAACAGAAAAACCTGTTACAGTTGAAGCTGTTAACGCAGCATTGAAAGAAGCAGCAGACGGACACGTTCTTTGCTACTCTGAAGAACCGTTAGTATCTTCTGACTACATCGGTTCATCACAATCATCAACAGTTGACGCAGCATTGACAATGACAATGGGCGACAATATGGTTAAAGTTGTTTCTTGGTACGATAACGAAATGGGTTACTCAACTCGTTTGGCTGAAACAACAAGAATGGTTGCTTCTAAATTATAATTTCTAATTTAGATTAAATCTTAAAAAGCAGGGCGAAAGTCCTGCTTTTTTATTGACAAACATTAAAACATGGTACATAATGAGGGTAAATGAAAGGATGAGATTATGAAAAAACTTA
>CAMUPF010000044.1 GCA_947090755.1 uncultured Candidatus Melainabacteria bacterium
TGATAACGCTTCCGTCACTTACAGGCAACATTAACGAACGCACCTGGAATACGCAGCGCAAAGCCCTTTATGCGCGAATGAGTCAGGCAATCGCCCTTATGCCTTCTGTTAACGGTTATGGTAAGTTTGTAGTAGAAACTGATTCAAGTGGAAGTACCAGTATTGTTGAAGACACAGCTGCTGAAGCTTTCGTTACAGAAGGACTTAGTAAAGTTCTCAAAATTAACAATATCTGTGACGCAGAGCACCTTCAAGATTGCGGGATAAGTTCAAAAATTACAACTTCTGATGGCAGTATTATTTCACTTCCGTTAACGTTTTTAGAGCTCGGAAAGTCAGGTTATTCTCTATGGAATGGGCAAAAAACAAAAGCTGCTGCTTTTGAAACGCAAAATGGCGAAAGTATTGCGGTTTATTACAACCCTTATTGTAAAGGCGACTGGAAGAAAGAAGCCCGATGGCGTGATTACGTCGGCGGGGATTTTTGTGCAAATTTTGTATTTGATTTGAACGGTAATAAAGGGCCGAACACTGTCGGGAAAGATATAGGTATCATGAGTGTTTTGTATTCAACTGATTCATCCGTAGTAATGCCGGTACCTTTTGTAAGAAGCCCGCAAGGACGCACGTATTATGACAGTAAAAAAGCCTGTAAAGAACTGGGGGAAAACCACAGGCAGGCAACACTCGATGAGGTTGGCGCAATCTATGTAAACCAAAAGTTAATGGGTGCAACTGTTTTTAGCGGGTACTCCGGTGGAGTTTGGTGTTCTGATAGTTTGATTTCTACCAAACTGAACCCTTTCCACATAAATGAATCTACCGGTTTTCGGTATCAGGATTATGCGGCGGATACTCCGTACGGGACTTTCTGTATTCAGCGATAAAAAAGGCGGGTTTTAAACCCGCCTTTAATTTTATATTCTATCAAAACCTGTGTATTTTTGCAGTACTTCCGGAATTAGAATTGTTCCGTCTGCCTGCTGGAAGTTTTCCACGATTGCCGCAAATGTTCTTCCGACAGCAAGACCTGAGCCGTTGATTGTGTGAACAAAGTTTACCTTGCCGGTTTCTTTGTCGCGGTATCGGATGTTTGCGCGTCGTGCCTGATAGTCACCGAAGTTTGAACAGCTTGAAATTTCTTTATAAGCGTTATAAGATGGCATCCAAACTTCTAAATCCCAGCATTTGTTTGCTGAAAAACCGATGTCGGCAGAGCAAAGTGCTACACGTCTATATGGAAGTCCGAGTAGTTGAAGCATTGCTTCTGCGTCTTCTGTTAGTTTTTCGTGTTCAGCAGGGCTGGTTTCAGGTTTGCAAAGTTTTACAAGTTCTACTTTGTTAAACTGGTGAACGCGAATAAGCCCGCGAGTATCTTTACCGGCAGAACCGGCTTCACGGCGGAAGCAAGGGGTATATGCGGTCATATATTTAGGCAGGTCTTCTTCTGAGAGGATTTCGCCTTGATAAATGTTTGTTACAGGAACTTCTGCGGTCGGAATCAGGTACAAATCTTCGTTTTCGCACTTGTACATATCTTCTTTGAATTTAGGAAGCTGGCCTGTACCTGTCATTGTTTGGGCGTTTGCCATAAACGGCGGAAGAATTTCTTCATATCCCTGTTTTTCTGTATGGTAATCAAGGAAGAAGTTGATTATCGCACGTTCTAATTTTGCGCCTTTGCCGCGGTAAAGGGTAAATCTTGATTGAGAAATCTTTACGCCGCGTTCAAAATCAACAAGATTTTTTTCTTCGCATAAATCCCAGTGCGCTTTTGCTTCAAAATCAAATTTTGTAGGTTCGCCCCAGGTTGAAACAACGACGTTATCGTCTTCTGATTTGCCAACTGGTGTAGTTTCATCAGGAGTGTTAGGTGTGTGAAGGAGTAAATCGCGTTGTTGTTCATCGAGTTTAGATTCTTCTTCCTCAAGCGCTTTGATTTCGTCGCCTAAAAGTTTAACTTCAGCCTGAACCGCGTCGGTATTTTCGCCTTTTTTCTTTAATTCACCAATCATTTGTGAATCTTTTTTTCTTTTAGCACGTAGTTCATCGGCCTGAGCCTGAACTTTACGGCGTTTTACGTCTATTTCTATAATATTATCGATTGATAATTCTGGGTTTCTGCGTTTTAAAAGTTCGTTAATCTTTTCCGGATTTTCTCTAATTAATTTGATATCAAGCATGCTTAACCTCTTTTCTTAAATTGTTAGCAAAATAAGTGTAAATCAAAGGCATTGAAGAATCAAGTTTTACAACTTGCCTATTACTGAAAATCGATTATAATTATCTTATGAGCGATATTGATTTGACGTATTTGCATAATTTGAGAGAGCGTGTGCACGACAAGCTGGAGGAAACTTCTCTTTATCAGTTTAAAGGGACTGTTTCTAAACTTTTGGGATTAACGGTTGAAGTTAAGCTTCCGGGGTTGAAGATTGGCGATTTATGCTATATTGAAACCAATACGGGTGAGAAAAAACCGGCAGAAGTTTCTGCGTTTAAAGGCGAAATCGCTCAATTATTACTCTTACTTGATGGTAACGGAATCGGCCAGGGAAGTCTGGTGACTTCAACGGGGGCTCCGATTACAATACCTGTGGGGGATTTCCTCCTTGGTCGTTTGATTGATCCGATGGGCGAACCGATGGATGGCAAGCCTATGGATATTACAGGCGCTACGTGGCGTTCTATTGAGGGGCCGCCGCCGGGGCCGTTTGAAAGACCGATTATTCAGGAACAGTTTTCAACAGGCGTGCGTGCTATTGACTCTGCGCTTACAATGGGCTGCGGACAGCGTCTGGGGCTTTTTGCAGGTTCGGGGGTTGGTAAAAGTACCCTTCTCGGTATGATTGCAAGAAATTCTGATGCTGATGTTAACGTTGTTGCCCTAATCGGTGAACGCGGCCGTGAAGTTAAAGAGTTTATTGAAGATTCTCTTGGTGAAGAAGGGATGAGAAAGTCCGTGCTTGTTTGTGCAACCGGCGATAAACCACCTTTAATCAGACAAAAATGTCTTCTGGCGGCGACCGCTGTTTGTGAGTATTTTCGCGATCAAGGCAAAAAAGTTTTCTTAATGACAGATACAGTAACACGTTGTGCGATGGCAGGGCGTGAAGTCGGGCTATCGCTTGGCGAGCCGCCTACTATGAAAGGTTATCCGCCTTCAATTTTTTCGTGGCTTCAAAAGGTTCTTGAACGTGCGGGAAACAGCCCGAAAGGTTCTATTACGGCGCTTTATACGGTGTTGATGGAGGGCGATGATATTAACGACCCGATTGTCGATATTGTCCGTGGTATTGTTGACGGTCACATTTTCCTCTCGCGCAAAGTCGCAGAGAGTAACCATTATCCTGCAATTGATGTTCTTGGAAGTATTTCCCGTCTTATGAGTGCAATCGCGTCGCCTGAACATAAGGCAGCGGCGGCAAAAATGCGTACTATTATGTCTATGTATCGCGAAAATAAAGATTTGATTGACGTTGGTATGTATCAGCCCGGAACAAATCCTAAGCTTGATACCGCAATTCAAATGATGCCGCAGATTAATGCGTTTTTGCAGCAGCGTACGTCTGACAGCGTAACTATGGAAAATACGATTTCTACGCTTATAAATATGATGAAGGGTGTGGAGGTTTAATTTTATATCGCAACGCCCGCAAGAATTGAACCGTAGATGCAAACCAGTATTGCCATAATTATCATTAAAGCCGGCTCTATTAGTTTTAATGTCGTGGAAATCGCGGTTTCAAAGGCTTCGTCGATGTCTTTGCTGATTTCGAACAGGCTTTTATCCAGACTGCCGGTGGTTTCGCCGGCTTGAATTTTTATTATCATAGAGATGTCTAAAAGTTGTGTTTCGTTAAGCGCGTCGGTCAATGGAATGCGTGTCACCAGTGAGGAACATTTTATAAGTCTGTTTTGGATGATTTTGTTTGGAAGGGCATCGCAGGCAATAAGGATTCCATGGGTAATTGGAAGTCCGGCCTTGTATGAAATCGCCAGCAGTTTTGTGAACCGCGAAAGGTTATAATAGCGAACGAGCGGCCCTATTATCGGCAATTGTATTAAAAGTTCAGATTTTAGAACTGTTTTTATGAGTGTAGCAATACCGAATCCGGCAAGGCCAAATATGATTAATATTGGAAATATATTTTTAAGAAGTATTGCTGAAAAATTATTCAGAGTTTGCAAGTGCGACGGGGTTGTTCCCAAAAGACTTTCGTATGATGTGCTAAGCCTTGGGATTACGAAAAAGAATAGGGCGCATGCAGCCGGAATAAAAAGTACAAAGAATAAAAATGCAGGGTAGGCAATCTGTTTCAAAATTGTATAATTTATTGTTCTTTGTTGTTTGAGAGTGTTTTGTATATCTTCAAGTATTTGGGGAAGTTCGCCGGATTTTGCACCGAGTGACATTAGATTGCAGTAAACGCCCCCGAGCGGGATTTTGAATTTCAAAATCGCATCGGCAAAGTTGACTCCGTTGTCGATTTCATTGAGTAATAAATGTGATATGAATCTTATTGTACGGTTTGGGGTGTATTTTTTGATGTTTGCGAGTGTGGTTGTAATGGGAATCGCAGAACTCATATATGTTCTGAATTGTTCAAAAAACAAGATTCGTTCGTTTAATGAGAGTTTTTTGATATCATACTGCATGCTGTAATTATATTGTTTTCGCGTATATTTTGCAATTATTTAAGAGTTTTATCGTCTTTTAAGTGTATTTTGTACAAAATCTTTACAAAAATTAACATTAAAAATGGGGGTGTAAAATATAGAAAATGGATATGCTATTTTTCTGCCTGTTTGAATGTTTAGTTAAAAATAAGAAAAATAATTAATGTTTGCTATGTTTAAATATTTATTTTTAAACGAGCCTTTACATTTACTTAATATTTTGCATTTTACTAGCAATTTTTGAAATTTATGGCTTTTATTTAATTATGCTCTTGGTAAAATAGTAGAGTACCTTAATTTCGTGTGTAGAAGATTATATGTTGCAAAAAATACAATCAAGTGATGTAAAAAGTAGAAATAGTTTGAATAAACCGGTTGGTCAAAACATTGCCCCAAAACAACAGTTTGGCGGCGTTGGTGACCTTATTTTGCAAGGGGTTCAAATGTGTGAACGCCATCCGATGGTTAACGTTTCTGTACTTGATTTGTCCACTGCAATTATTCCAAGAACAGTAATCGAAGCCTATTCCGGCGATTCGGTTGTTGATGAAAAAGGTAACAAAAAACGCAAAGCCAATGTTTTTGCCGGTATGGAAGCGTTTAGGCGTGAAGCTTCAGGACTTGTTATCAACTGCTTAATCCCCGGCTTTATCGTTGCCGGCGTTGCTAAACTTATTCAACGTCCTATTATGAACGGCTTTAGCAAAACTAACCTTGCAGGTGTTTGGGCTAACTCTGATTCTTTAGATAAAATTTCTAAGTTCTACCTTGAAGCAAAAGGCGCAACAAAAGAACAAAAAGTTCTAAATATGTACAAAAACATGTTGAACGCACTTGAAGGCGCCGACGGTGATGTCGCTAAAAAAGGCAATGTCGCATTTAGTTCATTCGCGGATTTGGACAAAAACGCTAAAGAATTAGCAGACGCAACGCTTGGCGATAAGTCAATTAAGGAAGCATATAAAAATCTTGTTGCCAAAACTCATATAGGTGAACATATTCAATTCAAAGGTGACGCAGGTTACTTCTCTACAAACCTCGAAACCTTAATGACAAATACTTCTAAACTGGTAAAAGAATTCCACAAGGAAAATATTACGACAGAAAAAGGACTTGCTGATTATATCGGTAAAGCTAAAAAACTTGTTAAATATAAGAGCCTTGCAGGCCTTGCTTTGATTTTGCCTCTTGCAATTTCAGCACAGCCTATTAACAGATGGCTTACAAGACGCGCTTCCGGTAAAAAAGGTGCTCCGATTTACGACGAATTTAAAGACAAAGAATCAAAAACAGAGGTAAATCTTTCAGCAAAAGACAAAGCCGCCCTGTTTAAACAAAAAATAATTTCAGTTTCATCAATGGTGGGTGTGGCACTTTTATCAATGATGAAAATGCCAAGTATGAAAATGCTTGAATTCAGCGGCATATTCCCGTCAATGGATATGGCGCGTATCGTTGCCACCTCAACGTTTGCAAGCAGGATGGCTGCATCAGAAGACAAAAACGAACTTCAACTTGCAACGGTTCGTGATATTACAACATTTGCGAGTATGTATTTCTTAGGCGATTATGCTGCAAAAGGTATTGCTACCGCAATGGAAAAATCAAACCCTAACTTGAAACTCTTAAACAGATTCAAAGATGTCGACAAAGACGCAAATGTATTTAAGAAATTCTGGAACTGGGTTAAAAATACAAGCCTTAAATCATCAGATGAGTTGATAACAAAAGAAGCAAAAAATTTGCGTACATGGTGTCAACTTGGCAACATTGGATTCTCACTGGCGCTTTTGGGCTTACTCGTACCTATGTTGACCGTAGGTTCAGCGCAAAAAGGCAGAAAGAAAGATATAGAAGCACAACAAAATACACTGGCTAAATCGAACGAAACCCGAACACCCTCCGCCGGCACGTCAGCCGCGGCGCCCTCAAACTTAACGGGCACGGATAAATTCCACAAATTTTCGTTTGATAGATTTAATAGTAAAGTAGGTTAGAGATATGCAAGTCAATAAGTTAAACAATTACCCTCAACAACTCCAAAACAGACAAAATAGCAAACAACAAAATAATCAACAAAAATTCGGCGGCGCGTTCGATTTTGTATCAACGGGTTTAAGGTTCCTTGACACAAATCAGGCGTGGGGCGCGACAGCGGTTGACGTTGGTTCAATGGTACTTCCAAGAACTGCCGTTGACTTTCAACGCGGTGTTGACGCAGGCTTAGAAACTGCAACGCGTGAATCTTCAAGTTCACTCAACCACGCATTAGTCGGGGTTTACGGTGCTCTCGCCGGCTTATTGCTTGCAAGTACACTGAATTCACGATTCGGAATTAAATTTAACAATATTTTCGCGGGCGATAAAATTCTCGATAATTTAGGCAAAAGCTGGCATGATGAAGTTCAGGCCGGTAACAAAGCACCGCTCAGAAAACACCTTGAAAAAGTCGTTGCTTCTATCGAAGGCTTTAACCCTGCAAGAGAAAAAGAAGGCTGGGTCGGCATTTCTAAAGACACTCAAAAACTTATTGTTGACAGACTTGAAAACGATATTAAAACTTCCGAGAAAAGTAAAATTAGCAAGGATACCGAACGTTATATTCATACATTAATCACATCTTCAACCGGCGCAGAATCAAAAATGCGTTTAAAAGGCGGCAAGGAAGCCGTTACCGGTCTGGATTTGAAAACAATACTTGAAAATGTTTATTCAGTAACAAAAGCCTTCACTACCGAAAAAGTAGGGAACGTATTCAAAGAAACAAAAGACTTTGGTGCTAACGAGTTTATTAAATCAATGAAAAGATTTAATATGCGCCGTTCATTACTCGGTGTCGGTATTGCGGGTGCTATCGGTATGTCAATCCAGCCGATTAACAGATATATTACCAAGAAAAGAACCGGTCAGGATAAGTTTGTTGGCGGCGGTGAAAAAGATGATTCATTTGGATTCAAAGTTCGCAAAGCTCTTGCCGCACTTGCGTTTGGTACAGGCTCATTTGCTTGCATAAGCACAAACCCTAAAGAAATTTTACCAAAACTTCAATTCCGCGGTATGATTCCGGCATTAGATCAGTTCAAAGCAATTTACGGTTTGACAATTATGTCACGCTTTATGTCCGCAAGAAACGATAACGAGTTGACAGAATCAGCAATTAAAGACGTTATCGGGTTTGCTAACTGGTTGATTCTCGGTAACATCGTAACAAAAGGTGTTGCTAATAAACTTGATAAAGATTTGATTAACATAAAAGAAGCTGACAAAGGTCAGGGCTTCTTTAAATGGCTGAAAAATTCAAGCGTAAAAACACGTGACGAAGTGCTTCTTGCAAGCCTTCAAAAAGAAGGTATTGAGGCGGTTAAAGACGGTAAATCTTTATCATATAAAGAAATGTTGAAGAAACTTCCTGCAGGTGATGCTGTAACAAAAGCTAAATTAAGAAAATTGAATATCGCACAGGTTGCGGGTTACTTGTATTCCGGCCTTGTACTGGGTGTAGGACTTCCAAAACTCAACGCCTATCTGACAAACCGTCGTATGACGAAACTTGCGGCAGAAGAAGCTGCCAAAGCACCGGCTGCGGATACTACAGAATTTTTTAAAGAGCAGTCAGAAATGAATAATTTTGTGAAAGCATCATAGAACAAACACGAAAATTATATAACCAAAAGCAGGCGCGGTAAAACGCGCCTTTTTATTTAGGCTTGACAAGTATAAAAACATGTTACATAATAATGGTAAATGAAGAAAGGAGTGGCTGAGCCACGTCTATAATTGGACCCGAGTGAAACTTGGGAGAAAGGAAATTATGAAAAACAATAT
>CAMUPF010000045.1 GCA_947090755.1 uncultured Candidatus Melainabacteria bacterium
ATTTCATATTTTTAACCTTCCTTTCTATATGCTTTCATTATGCAGCATGTTTCAACATTAGTCAAGCCTACAAACTAAACGAATCGTCTTTCAACAATTGTTGTTCAAATGTTTCTGACGGCTGTGTGATTTTTACAGGAACTCCGCGTTTTTTATAATATTTTAACCCGATACCTTCGTTATTTTCCGGCGCATTCTTAACCTTTGACGCATAATCTATTGCCTTGGGGTGCAAACGCAATTTTACGTTTTCTTCCACATCCTTCGCTATAACATTTTTAGAATATGAATGAATTTTTTCATACTGTTCCACAGCCTTGGTATAATCCGCCGCAACAAAACTACTATTCTTAGAGGTCAAAGGACAGGTATATGTTTTTTGCCAGAGTGCAACACCGTCGTTATTATCTACAAGAATAACCTTTGTAGTCCACGTAAACGGAAAATCCAACCCGAAATCACTAGAAAGCTTCAAGGTATCCCATAAATCAAGCTTTGTGAAATTATTATCTTCGACATAAGCGATTACCAGTAACGTTTTGCCAGTTACAATATTAAGCTTCTCAAAATCAATCACACCGGTTTTATTATATTTTTGAAGAATTTCCTGTGATGAAAAATCATTTAACTTAAGCGTTCCAAGCCCTTTGCTAATATCACGCGCAACGATTTGAGATACAGGCTCAAATCCGTAAGAATTACTGTTTGCCGGATTTAGCGGAACAACATAAACTTCCGGCTCTACGGCAAATGAGGCCAAACCCGATAACATCAAAAACATCACAAGTAATTTTTTCATAATTCTATTATACTCCAAATAAACGATTTTACAAATTTAAAATTATATTAGAATAGTTTCATAGGTGTCGCATGGATTACAAAGAATTATTAAACAAAGCAAAAGAAGTTTCACAAAACGCGTATGTGCCGTATTCAAAATTTAAAGTCGGTGCCTGCGTTCTAACCGAAGACGGCCAAACTTTCTGCGGCTGTAACTTTGAAAATGTAAGCTACGGGCTTACAATCTGCGCAGAACGCAACGCCATCGGTACAGCAATCGCAAACGGGCAGAAAAAAATTAAAGCCGTCGCGATTTATTCACCAAATGAAGATAACTGCGTTCCATGCGGCTCTTGCCGTCAGGTAATGGCTGAATTCAAATGCGATGAAGTCATCACAGAAATCAACGGCGAGCCAAAAGTTTACAAGCTTGATTATCTCTTACCCGAAGGTTTTCAATTTTAATGTATTTGATTGAACTTATCATAAAAAAGTTTTTCAGCAAAAATAATGGTTTTATAAAGCAAAAAACAGAAGAACAACTTGAAGAAGAACGCTGTGAACATGTTTTCATGCCGGTAGACAGCACCGGTGAAATTCTGGCCTGCAGCAAATGCGGCGCCGTCGTACATAAAAAGGCCCTGAGGGCCATCCATAACCAGCCTGCGGACTATCGGTCAACGTTAGAAAATGTAAAAGACCAGATTGATTAAAAAGTCCGCGACCAGCATATAAATCGTCGACAAGATAGATGCGCGGGTCGTTGAATCCCCGACCTGTTTTGCGCCTCCTGTCGTTGTATACCCTTGAGTCGCGCAAACTAAAGTTATAAGGCCGCCAAAAACCATTGCCTTAAACAAACTGATATAAACATCACGTATTGAAAGCCACGCCCAGACAGAATTGATATATCTTGCAGGGTGCAAATCAATTGTGCCCTGCGCAACAAACATTCCGCCGACAATCCCGACAAACTCTGCCAGCAATACAACCATCGGAACAGTGAAAAATCCCGCCAGAATCCTTGGCGTAAAATAATATCCCACAGGATCAACCTTTAAAGTTTTAAGCGCTTCAACCTGCGACGTAACTTGCATATTGGCAATTTCTGCGCTTATTGCCGTTCCGGCTCTTGCGCCGATTGCAAGCGCAACAAACCCCGGTGCGATTTCACGAATCATTACAATCGCAATCGAACCGCCAATATAAGTATCAGCCCCCGACATCGCAAAGCTTTTCGCCACCTGAATCGTCATAACCAGCGACGCGATAAAAACAATCATCAACGAAATCGGCAAGGAATCATAACTTATCGCCGCAGCCTGCGATATAATCGTACTAAATCTGGCCTGTCCCGAAAACAGATATTTTATACATCTTATTAAATTTTGTACGCACAATCCTAAAAATGATATCATCCTGCAACAATTCTATCACGAAAATTTTGAAAAAACTATTGCAAAAATTCAGAAAAGTGCTACAATTATAACAGGCGCAAAGCAGTTCTTCGCCACCTGCCGTCCTCACTCTCGTGAGGCCGCTCCGTGGCTCGCTGCCTAAACGCCACTCAAAAATTTCGCTACGCGAAATTTTCTCGGACAAGTGTGAGGTAAAAGGTCATGTTAGGTGCAATTATTCCAAACGGCTTGTACAGCAGGTATTCCATGTGGAACAACCAGCCGTCTAAAGAGGACAAAAACGAAGCAAAACAAGCGTTGATTGAAAAGAATTACAACGAAATCTACGCACACGAACTCGCACACAAAACCGCAGGCGGCCACCTTGCAGGCGCAATCGTTATCGAAAGGAATTCCGACGGGATTCCTGTTGGCGGGCATGTTGAAATAAAAATGCCTTCAATTAACACACGCAATCCTGAACAAACAATCAAAGACGCGGACACGGTAATTCGCTCCGCAATGGCGCCTTCAGATCCGTCCGGTCAGGATTACAAAGTTGCGGCACAGGCAAGAACAATAAAGGCTGAGGCCGAAAATTTACAGAAAAAACGTTTAAACTTAATAGCATAAAAAAGGAGCCTTAAGGCTCCTTTTTTTAACGCTTAATACAACGAACCACACCATCTCCGTCACGTTTGAATTTAGACCTATTACCGGAATCAAACGATTGCCGCCAAGCATATATACCATCCGTGTCACTTACAATTGATGATGTCCACGCGGCATTAGGAATATATGCACCCAATAAACGTTTATTATAAAACATTGATGAAGCCTCATTCAAATTAGGTAAACGACTTTCAGAATCAACATTTTTACAGTAAACTATCGCATCGTAATGTGTATAATGAGTATTAGGCTGAACTTTATTTATTGGCACAGGAGCCACAACTACCGAATCAGAAGGATAAATCGCAGACATAAAGCCAATATCTTTTCCGACAGTATTCGGGCCTTTACTACCATTTAAATCAAATACAAAATTTGCGCACATTACCGCCTGAGAAGGCTGAAATAATTCAACATCAGGCATTCCTGAACAATAAGGGTTATAAAAAACCATTATGCTTTCACCATTTTGGGTTTCAAACGCTGCGGCCTTTGTATCTATTTGTGAATAATTTATATTGCCGGATCCAAATGAATTTGACCACCCACCTCCTTTAAACATAGGGTTAAATTTTACAAGTGTTGCATAATCTGTTGTAAAATTATCAATTAACCCGCCCTCCATATCTGTAATCTTGTCAGGAATCCCGCAATCTGTCAGGTGATCAGCGTCACAGATATTGTTTATTTTAAGCACTTTTGAAAGTCCTTCCGTGACAAAAGTTTCAGCGGCTGTGTCAGTTGTAACACTGTGATTTTCGTCTTCTGTTAACGTTCCGTAGCCGTTCAACGCCGGCATAAGCGCTATTGCTTGTGAAAACCTTGCATAGAGCGCTTTTCGCTGGGTGTTCCACGTACGCTCGTTAATGTTACCTGTCAGTGACGGAAGCGTGATTGCGGCTACAACGCCGATAATTGTTAGGGATAAAAGGATTTCGGCCATAGTAAAACCGGCTTCACGCTGGTTCTCCCGCCTGTCAAATCCCTTGCAAGTGTTATCAACACTTGCGCGATTTGTCCGCTCCTTACACTCCCGTTCCAGTCGCAACGGCGGCATCGTCCAGTTTCGTGCCCTGCCGTCCTCACTCACGTGAGGCCGCGCCGGCACTACACATCCGCTAAGAGCGCTCCCCCCCCCCCCCTGTCAATATTGTTACACTGCTATTCGATTTCATATTTTTAACCTTCCTTTCTATATGCATTATGTACTATATTAAAAAACATGTCAAGCGTTACCGCCTGACATGTTCTAATATATGGCTGTCGACTCAGTCGACTATTTTCTTTCGATTCTGATTGCGCTATCCGGACATGTTAATTCACAAGTTCCGCAAGCAATACAGATTGACGGATCCGGTTCTACCGCAGGGGTTTGGAACAAGCCCGTTTCTTTTGACCATTTCAAGCATTCTTTGCCCATTTTGTTCATAGGGCATTTTGCAAGGCAAAGACCGCAGCCTTTGCACAGGTCAGTGTAAACATAGTAATCTGCTTTACCTTTGCCTACACCTTCAATTTTGTATCCTTTATATGTTTTTTCTTCTGTCATTTTAATTACCTTTCCAATTAAACAGTTGCATTAACCATATCCATACCCATTTCAAGAGCTTTATGGTTAAGTTCTCTCAATTCAGGTTTTACAGCGAATTTTTTGCCTAATGCAAGTTCCATTGCGTTTTTGATATCATCAAGTTTCAATACGTTGGTTGCCGCAAGCAAAACGCCCAAAATAATGATGTTGAAAACACGTGCGCTAAGTTTTTCGTTAGCGATTTTGTTCGCGTCAACACCGATAACCTTTTTGCATTTGCATTCAGGTTTTTTTGTACAAACTGATGTATCGTAAACTACGATTGAATTTTCATCAACGTAAGTATCACATCTGTCGATTGCTCTATCAGAAAGCATAATTACGATATCGCCTTTAGCGAAACGCGGTTCACCGATTTTCTCATCAGCAATCTGACAGAATGCAATAGAAACCCCGCCGCGTTGTTCTACGCCGAAGTTTGGAATATATAAAACTTGTTTGCCTGCTTCATAGCCTGCTTCAACAAGAATTTTAGCAATAGATTGAACGCCTTGTCCGCCTTCACCTGCCAATACCATTTTTGTTCTACTCATTTTAGCCCTCCAATCCTTCTCTTACGAGGAACTCGTTAACTTCAAATACGCTTTCCATTTGTTCTAATCTACCCCACGTATCAACGTTATTTGTTCTCCAGTTAAGCGGGCAGAGTGAAAGAACTTCAACGAATGAGAAGCCGCCCATTTCAACGTTTTTAAGCGCTTTTTTGAAAGTTGCACGAAGTTTTTTCAAGTTAGAAACAGAAGCTCTTGCGACGTAAGATTTTGCAGGATCAGCGATAGCCGCAACCATTTCAGCACCTTTTGCAGGACGTCCTGTAACTTCGCAGTCACGACCGTAAGGTGTTGTTTCTGTTTTTTGACCAGGCATTGTAGTCGGTGACATTTGACCGCCGGTCATACCGTAGTTAGTGTTGTTTGCAACAATAATCAACATTCTTTCTGAACGAACTGATGCGTTAACAAGGTGTTGAGAACCGATTGCAAGACCGCCGCCGTCGCCCATATACGCGATACCGATAGCTTCTTTGTTTGCTCTTGTGAAACCGTAAATTACAGGGTTTGTACGACCGTGGTGAGTTTGAACGGTGTCTAAATCCATATAGTTCCAAGAAAGCAATGAGCAGCCGATATCACAGCCGAAAACCGCTTTTTGTTTTAATCCTAATTCATCGATAGCCCATGCTAAAGATTTTAATATCATACCGTGACCGCAGCCCGGACAAAACTTAGAAGCGCCGACTTCTGCGTTTTGAGCTTCAGGCAATTTTGGAGGCATTGTTAATAATTCTGTCATTTCTAATTTCTCCTTCTACTACGCTTCTACCGGCTGTTTAGCCATTTCAACCACTTTGTTAACGATATCATCACCGGTAACACCAACACCCATTTTGAACAATGTTGAGTAAGGTGTTGTTAAGCCGTAGATTTTTTCAAGTACCATTTGCGCAAGTTGACCGTTTGCAGATTCAGTAAACAGAACTTGTTTAGCTCTTGCTACTGCTGCTCTAAGCGGTTTAACATCCAATGGTCTGATTGTAATAGGTCTGAATAAACCGGCTTTAATTCCGCGTGCTCTAAGTTCATCAACTGCGGTCATTGCAGAACGTGCAACGATACCATGAGCAATGATAAGAATTTCTGCGTCATCTGCTTTGTATTCAAAGGATTCAGCAACTTCTTCAGCCATTTTGTCATAATCTGCTTGATATTGGTCAAGAACTTCCATAAGTTCTTCTTCCATGTTGTAAGTATTTCTCAAGTGAACAGATTTTCTGTCTTTGCCGATTTCGCCTTCGCCGAGTAAGTATGGAGTAACCGGTGTCATTTTGATTCCGCGTGAAGCCGGATCGTATAATGTAACAGGTTCTCTCATTTTACCTTGATAGCCGTCAGCAAGTAAATAAGTAGGGAACTTATAAGTCCAAGCTGTATTGAAAGCTTTAATCATATAATCATAAAGATCTTGGTGTCCTGCAGTTGAGTAAACGATTCTGAAACCTTCACCGTTACCGCCAAAGCATGTCAAACGGGTTTCTTGTTGAGCGTAAATTACTGTTGCAGTAGACGGGCCGCCTCTTTGCATTACAGCACAAACGAAAGGTATTCTCATCATTTCAGCCATAGACTGCGCGTCTTGCATGATTACGTTACCAGGGCCTGCTGTTGCAGTGAAAGCTCTTTTACCGGCCAAAATACCACCGATAGTAGAGAAGCCCGCTGAAATTTCGTCTTCTGTTTGTAAGAAACCAGCTTCAGTTTTAGGAAGCAATTTACACCATGTGTGCATAATTTCGTTTTGCGGAGTAATAGGATAACCGTACATAAAGTCAGCTTCAGCCGCGATTGCAGCGTATGCTAAAACTTCATTCCCCGTCAAAAACATCTTTGTGTCTTCTTTGATTAATTTGTTTACCATAAGTTCTACCTTCTTTTATAAAAAATACATGTATCATTTCTAATACATGTAATATAATATTATAAACAAATCATTTAGGCAAAAAAGTTAAAGTAATGTAAAAAAGCGGGCTTATTAAGCCCGCTTTTTATCGTTTTATACAAGTAGGTCTGGCTACTGAAGAATTACGGGAAATCCAAGAAAGCATACCATTAGTAGTATCAAGATGTATTAAGGAAGAAAGCGTTGAAGGGGTAGAAGTTGTAAAGAGCCAGCCAAATAATCCCCCTAACAAATTCTTATTAACAAACAACGCAATAGCCTCTTCCTTATTAGGTAAACGTTGATTATCCTGAGAACGGCAATAAGCTACTGCCTCATTAAATATTAAAGAAGTTGGCCCTTCCTGTCCTTTAACAGGTGCGACAACATTGGTATCAGAGGAATACAATGCCACAACAAACCCGACATCTTTTCCGACAGTATTAGGGCCCTTATTACCGTTCAAATCATAAACGAAATTAGCACATACTAATGGCGGGGCCATATAGTTGGAAATAACTACCGGTTCACTAACACAATATGGGTTATAAAAAACTGCAATGCTCTCTCCATTAACCGTTTCGAAAGCTGCGGCTTTAGAATTTATCATCGAATGCGACCAACCTTGCCACGAAGTAGTTATTGTAGTGGGGTTCAAAGCTTTCCAATCGAGCGGGAAATCTATTATTGAACCTTTAGCATTAGTAATTCTGGAAGCGATTCCGCAATCAGCAAGGTGTTCAGCGTCACAGATGTTGTTTATTTTTAGGACTTTAGAAAGTCCTTCTGTAACAAAGGTTTCGGCAACTGTGTCCACCGCTGACGTAGAATCGTTGCCCTCTACTAAAGTTCCGTAACCGTTCAACGCCGGCATTAGCGCTATGGCCTGTGAAAATCGCGAATAAAGCGCTTTTCTCTGAGTGTTCCACGTACGCTCGTTAATATTGCCGGTCAATGACGGCAACGTGATTGCGGCTACAACGCCGATAATTGTTAGGGATAAAAGGATTTCGGCCATAGTAAAACCTAAGCGCTTAGATGTGCCTGTTAAGGCACGCCCCCCCCCCCCCGGGG
>CAMUPF010000046.1 GCA_947090755.1 uncultured Candidatus Melainabacteria bacterium
ATTATTCAAAAACTCAATTGTATTGATTTTTTCATCGTAGAGATATTTTATAAATAAGATTTTCACAAGCAATCGCACTTATGCCCTCACTTAACGGTTACGGAACCCTGACTGAAGCAAACAGTACTACATCCGCAGTGGATACAGCCGCTGAAACTTTCGTTACAGAAGGACTATCAAAAGTTCTCAAAATTAACAACATATGTGATAGCGAGCATTTGGCTGACTGTGGTATTGCTTCTCAGATTACTGCGCTTAACGGAGTCCAGTTGCCTATGCCGACAACTATGGGTGAACTGAATAGTCTTCTGGTTGGCTCTTATTCAACTGCTGTGGATAATATGTCATTATTAAATACTAAAGCTGTGGCTTTTGAAACGCAAAATGGTGAAAGTATTACGGTTTATTATAACCCGCGATGTATTGGCAGCTTGAATGAAACGGCCTATGGAACAGGCGGTGTTTATATAGCACCAAAAACCTGTGCGAATTTTATATTCGATTTGAACGGTAATAAAGGTCCGAATACTGTTGGTAAGGATATCGGCTTCCTCACTGCGATGTATCCTTCTGATACAAAGGTTATAGCTCCAATGCCAGCTGTGCGTGCGTTGAGCGGTACGTATAAGATTTCTGCAGAGGATGGTAATGCTACGGCAGCAAGAGCTTGTACAAATTATGATTCTGAATATCGGCTGCCGAATATTGATGAACTGATATCAATGTTTATTAATCGTAAATTGATAGAGGGACCGTCTTCAACATTTGGCTTCACCGAGGAATACTGGTCCGGAACACGCATAGATTCAACGCGTCAATGGTTCCTTGGACGTTATCAGGGCGGAGGGATTATTGATGATACTTTGCTTACTGTAGCTTTACAGGTTTGGTGTATTAAACGCTAATGCCCTTAAAATACTAGCGATTAGATACGCATGCTTTCTTACAATATTGCGCAGAGATTATTCCTTGTAAATAGTCTTTGCGCTCTATTGTTTCAAGCCCGTGGGCCGCAAAAAGTTCGATTAGTTGTTCAGGTGCAGGGAAAGAGTTTTTGCTCTCCAGTAAGTAAATATAGCTTTCGTCTTCCTGAACTTGCGCGATAAATTTTACTATTTTGTGGAAAATTTCATCCGCGTAT
Source organism: uncultured Candidatus Melainabacteria bacterium (assembly GCA_947090755.1). Taxonomy (GTDB): domain Bacteria; phylum Cyanobacteriota; class Vampirovibrionia; order Gastranaerophilales; family Gastranaerophilaceae; genus Gastranaerophilus. Next base: position 1,142 of record CAMUPF010000046.1, read on the forward strand.
TTTGCGTCTTTGCCAAAATCCAGATGGACAAAGTGGCCGTTTGGTTTTAGAACTCTTTTTACTTCAGCAATGGCTCTTGTGTAACTGGCGGTATTTCGGAGTCCGAAACTCATTGTTACAAGGTCAAAACTTTCATCGGCAAACGGGAGTTTAAGGCAGTCTGCATGTACAAACTTAACCCCGTGGTGTTTCCGGCGGGCAATTTTAAGCATTTCTGTCGAAAAGTCCGCCCCTGTTATCTGTGCACCGTGAAACCTGCGTTTTAAATGCTTTACAATATCGCCGGTTCCTGTGCAAAGGTCAAGAATTTTGGGCTCTGGCGGAAGTTGTGGAATCGATTTTACAACATGTTGTTTTATTAGCCTGTGTGTAAAAAACGAAATTATGTCGTTATTCTGGTCGTAATGCGGCGCAATCTGATTAAAGAGTGCGCGGATTTTTTCAGGTGTTTTATTTTTCATAAGAAAATAACTCGCTTGATAAGTACCTTTCTCCGGTGTCACATATTATTGTCACAATTATTTTGCCCTCATATTCGGGAAGTTTTGCAAGTTCAAGCGCTTTTGCGACATTCGCGCCTGATGAGATTCCGCAAAGAATTCCTTCTTTTGAGGCCATTTCTCTTGCTGTTTGGAGTGCCGTGTCTTCGTTTACGGTTAAAACTTCGTCGATGTATTCAGGGTTAAAGTTGTCAGGACGGAAGTTGGCGCCTATACCCTGAATTTTGTGCGGTCCTGCAATGCCTTTGGATAAAAGCGGTGAATTTTCAGGTTCCACTCCGAAAACTTTTATTTCAGGCTTGAAGGCTTTTAATGTTTTAGCACAGCCGCAAAGTGTGCCGGCAGTTCCGATACTTGCAATAAAAACATTTATTTCCCCGTCGGTGTCTGTAATAATTTCTTTTGCGGTCGAAATTTCGTGCGCAAGCGGATTGGAAGGGTTCGCAAACTGCTGGGGAATAAAACTGTCAGAGTATTCGGCCGCTAATTCTATCGCCTTGTCTACGGCACCCTGCATCCCTTTTTCTTTCGGGGTGAGAACCAGTTGTGCACCATAAGCTTTTAAAAGTGCTCTGCGTTCAAGGCTCATACTTTCAGGCATGGTTAAAATCATTTTGTAGCCTTTCACCGCACAAACCATCGCAAGCCCAACGCCGGTGTTGCCGCTTGTCGGTTCAATTATTACGGTATTTTTTGTTATAAGCCCTGCTTTTTCTGCATCTTCTATCATTTTAAGCGCTGGTCTGTCTTTGATTGAACCTGCCGGATTTTTGCTTTCAAGCTTAACAAATACTTTTGCTTTTCCGTCTTTGTTTAACTTTTTAATTTCAATTAACGGCGTATTGCCGATTAAATCCAGAACGCTGGCATAAACTTTCATAAACTCACCTCTTTTACCGCTAAAAGCAGTTCTCCGCCGTTTTCGCCCCGCTGAGCCGTGGGCCGCATACGGTTGCTGTCTAAACATGCCGCTTTGAAATTTCCTTCGCGAAATTTTCTCGGACACATTGATTATACCACAACATTTTGTTAAAATGATTTTATGAGAAATTTTGGCCGGTTGGTATTATTCATAAGTATAGTAATCGCAGGGATTTATTGTCTTCCGCAGGGCCCGCAGAAACTGGAATATATTTTGTTCCGCCTGTTCCCGCAGGCAAAAATAACAATTACGCAGCCCGAAGAACAATTTACTCCGGTCGTTGAAGAACCCGTAATAGAGGAGGAAGAGGAGCCTTCGCAAACGATTCCGTCATCCGGTAGGCCTCAATCTAAGTTGCATGCTAACCGTGCGGCTGTGCAAAACTTAATCGGTGAGAACTATCTTGATGCCGTTTTGAGTGCCGGAAAGTTAGAACGCTGGAATCCCAGAAGCTTTCCGCTAAAAGTTTATATTCAGGCGGGTGCGAATGTACCGCCGGTTTATGTTCAGGAAGTAAAAAATGCGTTTTCAACATGGGAAAACAGTACAAACGGGTTTGTTAAATTTGTTTATACCAATTCGCCGGCCGGTGCAGATTTCAAATGTATTTTTTCTGCGGACTTGAAAAATAGAAACTGTGACGACAAAGGTGCCGGAACGGCCGCATATCAGTACTTTGAATATGATCAGGACGGGAATATAAAGTATTCTATTGTAGAATTTTCTCCATATACCTGTACCGGCCAGCAGTGGCCGCAGGGGATTTTTTACACAACGGCACTTCACGAAATCGGCCACGGTCTGGGGCTCAGGGGGCATAGTACGAACGAAGGCGACTTGATGTATCCGGTGGGTAAAAATAATTCCCGTGCCACAATTTCTAAGTCGGATATGACAACTCTGCGCGCAATTTATTCAATAATTCCGGATGTCACGAACATACCTTTCAGTGAAGAAGACCAAAAAGGCTTGATTTCGACAGAGGACTTCTGGGGCAAAGATTCCCAAAGAGCCGATTTTACAATCGCGCAAATTAAAGAAAATATTGCACTCACTCCGGACAATCCTTCTTTGTATCTGGAACTTGCAAGGGCATACCGTGATAAAAAAGATTATAATTCAGCGGTGACTGTATATTCGCAGGCCCTTAAAAAAGTGGATAACCACGAAACCGCTGTCGGGCTTTTGTTTGATATTTCAGATATGTATATTAAAATCGGCCAGTATCATTCCGCAGAAAAATGTATAGATAAAGCCGCAAGTTATGGCCGAAATAAATATATTCCGGTGTTTTACAACATCATTGCGGTAAATTATGCCCGACAAAAAGATTATAACAAGGCCGCACAAGTTTTGGATAAGGCATTGTTAAACGTAGAAGACGAAGAAATGCGGAAAAATATTTATCAAAACTACCGCTGGCTGGGATATATTCAAAAAGATAAGGTTATGTTTGACAAATACAATAAGCTTCTGGAGAATCGATAAGGAAAAGCGAAACCGCATGCGGTTTCGCTATACATTTCTTTTTCTTTATTCATACTTATGTAATTTCTAGCAGGACGCGGTAAAGCCGCCGGAAAAACCACCCGAAAAGCCTCCGCCAGAGAACCCTCCGTCGCTTACGCCTGAAGAAAAACCGCCGTCAGAGGAAAAACTTCCGGCTACATCGCCAGAAAAACCGGAACTTTCAGCGCTTAGAAAACTTCCCATCGCAATAGCGTAGGAACTTTCGCTAACTGTAGTTGCCATAGGACTTTCAGAGTACATAGAGTAATCCACCGCGCTTTGTGCAAACGGGTTGCTTGCGGAGAAATCATCATAAACAGGTGCTGCCAGTAATGGAGTAGAAGGAAGCATTGCAAGCGGTCCTGCTGTTTCAACAGATTTACCTGCAAATCTCTGATTGGTTTTTCTGTCTACTTCGTTGATTTTTGTCGCAAACATAGTACTCATCTCTTCGTTAATCCTCATTTACGTCTTACATTAATATAAACGTTTTGAGAAACGTCCGAATTCACGAAGTATGATTTTTGTTACATTTATTAACAATTGACTTTTGATGTAACATGTTACATAATTACAATATATTCGGAAAGGCAGGTAAAAAATATGAAAAAAGATAGTACTGTAACAACATGGACAGGGGGGGGGGGGGAGCGCTCTTAG
>CAMUPF010000047.1 GCA_947090755.1 uncultured Candidatus Melainabacteria bacterium
TTGATAATCGTTGTGTAGAATTTGACAGGCGGGAGAACCAACGTTGCGCATTCACGATGGCGGAAATCCTGTTATCGCTCACAATTATTGGGGTAGTCGCGGCGATAACGCTTCCGTCACTTACAGGCAACATTAACGAACGCACATGGAATACGCAGAGAAAAGCGCTTTATGCGCGTATGAGTCAGGCAATTGCTCTAATGCCGGCGTTAAATGGTTATGGCACCTTAACCGAAGGCAACGACTCAACATCAGCCGTCGATACCGCAGCAGAAACCTTTGTCACAGAAGGCCTTTCAAAAGTCTTAAAAATCAACAATATTTGTGACGCAGACCACCTGCAAGACTGCGGAATTGCGTCAAGCATTACGACTCAAGGCGGAAGCCTAATCGCAGTACCGAATACACTTGTTGCATTAAATAAATTTTTCAACGGCTCCTACGAATACTCAAATGGAGTGAAAACCTCCTATTCTCAGTTGGATACGAAGGCTGCGGCGTTTGAAACACAAAATGGTGAAAGTCTCCTGACATATTACAATCCAAATTGTGTTTCTAATCCGGCCTCTGATTCGTTTTATTTACAGCCGACGATGTGTGTGAATTTTATCTACGACTTGAACGGCAACAAGGGGCCAAATACAGTGGGCAAAGATATAGGGGCGATGACTGTATTTTATCCTTCTGATTCTGTTGTTGTGGCGCCAATGCCTCTTAACAGACAACCTATTAGAAAATCCGATTTTTATGAGGCGATTGCTTATTGTAGAAATCAAGATTCTGAAAGTCGCGTTCCTAATATCGATGAATTGGCTTCTATTTTTGTGAATATGAATTTGTTTTCAGGTTTTGATTATGATGCTTACTGGAGTTCTAACAAAAATGGTTCGAAAGTCTGGACTTTATCATTTTTTAGCGGCGGTAGACATTTACGGGATGCTAATTATTCAGTAACACTCTTATTACATTGTGTTAAAAGATAATAAAACTTTAAAACGGCGGGTTGCCCGCCGCTTTTTTTTGTATTAAAATCTTGTTAGTAAAAGAGAATTATGAAAGAGGGATTATAAAATGCAAATATCTTTAAATTGGTTAAATGAATTCGTTGATTTATCGGACGTTGATGTGAAGCAAATAGCGCACGAATTAACGATGAGCGGTTTGGAAGTCGAAGAAATCGAGGAAATTAAACCGAAGTTTACCAATATAAAGACTGTTAAGATTGAAAAAATCGACAATCACCCTAATTCTGACAGATTGCACCTTGTAACCATAAACCTTGGAAATGCGTTAAAAACCGTTGTTTGCGGTGCTCAAAATATCGCGGAAGGCCAGATTATTCCTTACGCTTCTGTTGGTAGTCAGGTTTTGGACAGAAAAACGGGCGAAATGTTTACTCTTACGCCTGCTGTGATTCGCGGCGTTGAATCTCAAGGCATGCTTTGTTCCGCTGATGAACTTGGCGTCGCTGAAAGAAATTATCAGGAAGAAGACGGAATTTTGATTTTGAACAGAATTTTCCCTGATGTCAAAATCGGCGAAGATGTGGAAAAAGTTCTCGGGTTTGATGATGATGTGGTGGTTCATATTGCGCCGACCGCAAACCGCGGCGATGAAATGTCTGTTATCGGCGTTGCACGTGAACTTTGTGCAATTTTCAACAAACCGCTTAAATTCTCACCGATTGTTTCAACTAATGATTTGACAACTAATGATTTTAAAGTTGAAATTGTAGACGAAGATGTTTGCAAATACTATTCAATCGGCGTTTTGAAAAATATAAAAATTAAACCGTCACCGCTATGGATGCAAAAAAGACTTATTGCATCAGGCGTTCGTGCAATTAATAATGTTGTCGACATTACAAACTATGTAATGCTTGAATACGGCTGTCCGTTCCATGCGTTTGATTACGATAAAATCGACAAATATTTATGCGTTCGCCGTGCCAAAGAGGGTGAAAAGCTTACAACTCTTGACGGCGTTGAACGTGAACTTACACACGACAGCGTGCTTATCGCGACAAAAGAAAAAGGTGTTTGCTTGGCGGGTGTTTTTGGCGGTGAAAATTCTGAAATCGACAACAACACAACTGCAATCGCGCTTGAAGCCGCTTACTTTACACCGGCAAGCAACAGAAAAAGCGCAAGAAGTGTTGGCTATCGTTCAGAAGCCTGCGCAAGATTTGAACGCGGCGTTGATATCGAAATGATTAAACCTGCTTTAATGCGTGCTATGCAATTGTTGGTAGAACTTGCAGACGCTAAAGTTGAAGGTGTTGTTGAGGCAGGAAATAACGTTTTGCCGCCGGTTGAAATAACTCTTCGCTATCCGCAGATTAAACGTATTTTAGGCTGTGAAATTCCGGCCGAAAGATGCTGCAATATCCTTGCAAACCTTGGATTCGAAAAACTTGGCGGTAACGAACTTGCGGCGAAATTTAAAGTTCCGTCATTCCGCGTAAACGATGTTTATCGCGAAATTGATTTAATCGAAGAAATCGCGCGTATTAACGGTTACGATAAAATCGCGCCTACACTTCCGAATAAAAACGTTACACCTGTGATTTCGCTTGAAGAAAAAGTTATTAAAAAAGTTAATAATCTTATGCTTGCGGCGGGGTTGGATGAAATCGTTACAAGTTCTCTTATCGGTAAACCGCTCTTAGATAAATTTATGGTTTCTTATGATGATGAAAACGCGGTTAAAGCCCTCAATCCTGTCAGCGAAGAAGGTTCAATGCTCAGACAATCACTCACACCGAGTCTTTTGAACTGTATGAAAAACAACTATGACAACGGGCAAAAGAATTTCTGGGCATACGAAATCGGTAAAACTTATCTCAAGGTTGCTGAAGCTGATGAGAAAAGTTCCGGCGTTAAAGAAACGACGGTTCTTGGCGGAATCCTGACCGGCGAAGTCGAAAATTCTAAGTGGCAAAAGACTGCACCGCTGGATTTCTTTACTGTAAAAGGTATTTTAGAACATCTTTTCGAAGAATTGAAGGTTCAAAAACGCATTAAATTTATTCCGCTTGATAAATCTGATTTGAAAGAGGCTGTTTTACACCCTTATAAAAGCGCGGCGATAGCAATTCTTGGTAAAACTCCTTTAACTATCGGCTACTTAGGACAAATTCACCCGATTTTGAAAGATAAATTGAAACTCAATCAGGACGCGTTTGTTTTCAATGTCGATTTGAATCAGTTAATCGCAATCGTAAAAGAAACTACGCCGATTTTCAAAAAATTACCGCAATTCCCTGAAGTAAGACGTGATTTGGCATTTGTTATCAACGAAAACGTTTCTTATGAAGATTTAGCGCGTGTAATCAAAGGCGGCGTTGACCAGCAAATTTTCGCCGGATGTGAAATATTCGACGTTTATCAGGGCGAAAATATTGAAAAAGGCTTCAAGAGCCTTGCGTTCCGTATCAAAATGCTTGATAACAACGCAACTTTGACTGATGAAGTTATCGAAAAACAAATGACATCTGTTCGTATGAAATTACAAAAAACTTACGCAGATATTTCATTTAGAGAGTAGGTTAATATGAAAAAAATACTGTTTTTACTCGCTTCACTGCTAATTTTAGGCGGCTGTACGTTCGCAAAAGACGTTATTCCGACGAAGGTTTTTGATGCAAATCAAAACTCTTACGGAGTTTACCAGATTTCCGGCAATACTATGACGCTTTATGCAGAACCTGATGAGAAATCTATGATTTTGAAACGGATTTCGTGGAATGACGAAAGCACCGATGTTCAGGGACTTGATTTGCAGGATTTATTCGTACTTTATCTGCCGGAAAGAAGCCTTTCCTTATTGACAGTCGTTGATGAAACAGATGACTGGGTAAAAGTAGTTTATGACGCAAAAAAATCGCATTCCGGCTGGCTTAAAAAAGACGACCCGCTAAAATTTATGCCGTGGGGAGTTTTTTATAACATCTACGGTAAAAAATATGGTCTGTATCAGCTGAAACAGGCCCCTGAAATTTGTAATTCAATTCGTGTTTCACCGGATAATCTCGGGCAGATTGTCGGAACGATAAATATGCCAAAGAAAATTATTTTGAATATAATCAAAGGCAACTGGGCGCTGGTAAGTGTTTCAGATTTGGATAAATATCCCAAAACGGGTTTTGTGCGCTGGCGCGGCGATAACGGTGAAAAATATTATTTCCCGTTGATAAAAAAAGTAGTAGGGGTTAATTAACCCCTACCCTTGACTAGTGTCAAAAAATGCTGCATAATAATTTTATAAAGAAAGGATGAGATTATGAAAAAACTTAATGTATTGATTTGTGCAGGGGGGGGGGG
>CAMUPF010000048.1 GCA_947090755.1 uncultured Candidatus Melainabacteria bacterium
GCCTGACTTTCTGTATATATTAATTATGCAACATGTTTTAACTTTAGTCAAGAGTTACAATAAAAAAGCGCCCGATTTCTCGAGCGCTTTTTGTATAGCATTAACTTATTATTAGTAAATAATAGTCAATTCTTCATCAGGGTTCAAGCTTGAATCGTTAGTTGATGAAGGCAAGATTACGTATCTTACTTCGTCGCCTAATTCATAAAGCATACCGAATGTACCGCTTACAACAAGTTTGCTGATATCATAAACGCCCTTACCAACTGTGATAAAGCCGCTGCCTACTGATTTCAAGCCTTTAAGCGGGTGAAGTGAGAATGTATCAGAGAATGCGTCTGAAACATTGTCGCCTAAGTTTTCAACACCGTCAGCGATAACGTTAACGCCTGTACCTGCTGTTCTGCCTGCAACACCGGCGATTCTGCCTGCTGCTGAGAACGGTGCCGCAAGAACTCTTGATACGATGTTAGGATTTTTCTTGCAATCAACCTGAGCCGCTGCCAAATCACGTTCCAAATCTACGATTACATCGTCGTTTGAAATTTCAACGAATTTAACTTTGATGTAAGGTGTATTTTTGAAACCTGGTCTGTTAACTTCTTGAACGATACCTTTAACAGTTGAACCTGCCGGGAAGCATACGTCTTGAATTGTTACGTCTTTTGTTGTTTTTGCTGTGAAAATATCACCAACGTTAGAAGTTCTTGCACTGATTCTTTCTGACAATTTAATGTTAATTGCAGTTGGTCTGTAAGTCAAAGAACCAACATTTTGGCCGTTAGCAGCATTCATTAAGAATGTGTGTCTTAAAGTACCAACAAGGTAAGCAACCTGTTCTTTAGAAAGGTATTCATCGTTCACTAATTTTTTAGTGTTAGGAACATTTCTCAACAATGAAGATTCAACAACTTCTTTGGTAGCAGGAACTGCCCAGGTAGGGATTTGTTGAATAACCTGGTTGTTGTATTTTGCAAACGCACCGTTATCAGTTACAGGAACGTCAATAACTTTAGCGATAGTTGCGAAAACTTCAGCTTTAGTTACAGGTTGGTCAGGTCTGAAAGTTTTGTCAGGGTAACCAATCATAACGTCAGCAGATAATGCTCTGTTAATCCATTCAGATGCCCAGTAGCCTGAATTAATATCTTTATAAGAATATTTTACTGCGCCAGTAGGAAGTGACAAACCTTCAGCCATTACGATAGCTAATTCTGAACGTAAGATAGGCATTTTAGGGTTAAATTCACCGTTAGCACCGCGTTGCATCATTGACAACATTGAAGAAGCCCATGATTTAACGAAAACATTTTCTTTGCCGGAAATAGATGCTATGCAAGGGCATTTTACTGTTTTACCTGCAATAACATAAGTTGAATGTCCAGATGTCATAACTTGCGTTTGAGAACCGAACAATGACGGGTGAGCATAAGTTTCAACTTGACCTGCCTGACAGGTTAAAGACATTGATGCAGCCAAAACAAGTGTACCTGCCGCAGCCATCAACAAACTTTTTCTCTTCATAAAAAATTTCTCCTTTTTCATACAATCGTACAATTACGATATTGCCTTTATTATCACAATAATTTAGGTTTTTGTCAAGCTTTGTTTATAATTTGACCGCAAATATTTTTAATGATTTAATACATAATATGAATTATATTTTCTATTTTTTAATAGTAATATCAATTGTGGCCGGCGCGATTAACGGAAGGCTTGCTGATGTTGTCAGCGCAATACTTTCCGGCGCACAGGTTTCGGTTAAAATTGCACTTTCGCTTATCGGAATAATGGCGTTCTGGCTGGGGATGATGAATATTGCAAAAAAAAGCGGACTTATTGAAGTCATTGCAAAGATTATAAAGCCCGTAACAAAGCGCCTGTTCAATGAAATCCCGGAGGATTCGCCGGCGATAGGCGATATCGCGATGAGTTTTTCTGCAAACGCATTCGGACTCACCAACGCTGCGACCCCTATCGGGATTAAGGCAATGGAAGAACTTCAAAAACATAATGTTGATAAAACAACGGCATCAAACGCTATGTGCCTGTTTCTTGCGATGAATACGGCCGGATTTCAGATTATTCCTGCAACGGTTATCGGGATTCTGGTAGGTGTCGGATATCCAAACCCGACGCAAATCATTGCGCCGACGCTTTTTGTCACAACATTAGCGTTCACATTCGCAGTAATCGTTGCTAAAATTCTCCAACGCTTCTGGCGTCCGCAGATGGAAAGTGAGGCGCAATAATGTTCCAACAGATAATGGACATCATTTCACTCTGGGCGCTTCCGGCAATTTTGATTTTAATTTTAACCTACGGATTGGTCAAAAAAGTTCCGTTATACGAAGTTTTCACAGAAGGCGCAAAAGACGGATTCAAAGTTGCAATCAACATTATCCCTTATCTTGTAGCGATAATCGTCGGAATTTCAATGCTAAGAGCCTCTGGCGTAATCGAATGGATTGGCACGCTTCTGGCTCCTATTTTAGAATTCTTCAAAATCCCGACTGACGTAATTCCGCTAATGCTTACCCGCTCACTCTCAGGCTCGGCGACAATCGGCGTTTTCTCTGATATTGCAGGAAATCCTGATTCCAACTTTTACACAACAACCCTTGCCGCCGTAATGGTCGGAAGCAGTGAAACAACCTTATATGTTCTTGCTGTTTACTTTGGCGCTGTCGGAATCTCAAAAATACGTTACGCACTTTTGGCCGGCCTGCTGGCAGATTTAGCCGGAATTATTTTAGCAATCCTAATTTGCCGCGTGATGTTCCTGAACTAGCCACATCCACCCAGCTTTGCGTAAAATCAATGTTTTCACTGTGCACAGCCTTTTTCATTAACACAGCATAAGCGACATTAATAAAATTAACCTTTTCCAAACGCTCCACATTAAACTCTGCCATACCACAGTTTGTGCAGTGCTTATCAACCGGAACGATTTTGCCGTTCCGAATCATGGCCCTAACCTTAACGCCGCAGCACGCACATCTTAATATAAACCATTGGTTCTCAACTAACTCCCCGCAATCGGGGCAATACGCACAATCTACCTCCAGAGGAATCTTATTATGAGTACATTCTTTTTTGCCGAATAAATAATCAAATAACATATTCTATATTTAAGAATATTTGCACAAAAGTCAAACGGGGCAAAAAGCCCCGTTTTTTTTAGCGTTTAATACAACGAGTCGCTCTTGTCTCTGAAGACGAAATTCCACGCAATAACGTCCCACCGTCATGCATACTTACTTCCCATAATTCAGTTGCCGAAGCACGGGAACTAGACCAGAATTCCCCAGTTGAAATTCCACCAATAAGTTCTTTATTGTAAAAGAGCGTTGCTAACTCTTCTTTATTCGGAATTTTAGATTCGCTATCCATTGCTACACATGTACCCAGAATCTCTGAAAAAACCTTAGCAGGTGTATTACGCGGCAATGGATTTGGTGCAACAACATTAGAGTCGGTCGGATACAATACGGCCATAAATCCAATATCTTTACCTACCGTATTCGGCCCTTTATTCCCATTCAGGTCATATATAAAATTCGCACACATCTTAGCTTGCGCAAATTGTCCAGTTCTGCCCCAGTCTGCAGTTCCAGTACAATAGGGATTGTAAAATGTAAGAATACTTTCACCATTTTGCGTTTCAAACGCTGCTGCCTTTGTATTAATATGCGTTGAGGAATAATAAGCATAACCTTTGTCAATAGCTCCTTGCCAAATCGAAGTAAACAGGGAATTTAATTCACTTAATTGCGTCGGCATAGATTTAGCACTACCAGCAAGGTTAGTATAGCTTTTCACAATCCCGCAATCTTCTATGTGTTCACTATCACAGATGTTATTAATTTTAAGGACTTTTGAAAGACCATCCGTGACGAAGGTTTCAGCGGCTGTGTCCACAGCGGAGGTTGATTCTGTTCCTACGGTTAAAGTTCCATAGTCGTTTAATGCAGGCATTAACGCAATCGCTTGACTCATACGGGCGTACAAAGCTTTTCTCTGTGTGTTCCAAGTCCGTTCGTTAATATTGCCCGTGAGTGACGGAAGCGTTATCGCAGCGACCACGCCAATTATTGTTAGAGATAGTAATATTTCCGCCATTGTAAATCCCATAATCGTCATCCCGAATTTATTTCGGGATCTGTCCCGCGTTACGCTCTTACCGTTACATTGGACAGATGCTGAAACAAGTTCAGCATGACAATAAGGCCACGATTCACCTGTCAGGCGGTTAAGCCGGCTCCCCCCCCCCCCTGTCAAAATGTTTACAATATTGTTTTTCATAATTTCCTTTCTCC
>CAMUPF010000049.1 GCA_947090755.1 uncultured Candidatus Melainabacteria bacterium
GACGTTCGGAAACTACTTCGTGGCTCTGCTCAGGGCTCCCCCCCCCCCTGCACTAGTCAATACATTAAGTTTTTTCATAATCTCATCCTTTCTTCATTTACTCTTATTATGCAACATATTTTAAAAAAGCGCAAGCGGTAACCACCTGCGCTTTAATAATTTCTATATCAAAAAAACTACTTAACCATTTCTTTGAATTTCTTACCTGCTGTGAATGCCGGAACTGTTTTAGCAGGGATTTTAATTTCCGCACCTGTTTGAGGGTTTCTGCCTGTTCTAGCACCGCGTTTGCGAGCGTCGAATGTTCCGAAGCCAATCAATGTAACTTTTTTACCTTTTGAAACTGTTTTTTCAACGATGTCTAAAATGCTGTTTACTACATCATAAGCGGTTTTTTGTGGAACACCGGCTTTTTTAGCAACTTCTTTCAATAATTCGTCTTTGTTCATGTCTGTCTCCTTTTCACATCTAACATTAACCTGTACAGAAAACGCATAATAACCATGCCTTTTCACAGATATTATAGCACTAAAAGCCCCTTTTGACAAGAGGTTTGATAAATTTTCAACAAGATTTGCGTATTTTAGGGCTATTTTACTATACTAAATTTCCGTTTTCAGCCGTGCAAAACTTACATCTTTGTAGAAATATTTAAGGATTTGATAAGCGTTATAGCCTTGTTTGGCAAGGTGATTCGCCCCGTATTGCGACATACCGACGCCGTGTCCTTTTCTGCCCACGGCAGCGTCATAAGAGGGAACGGAACGAAGATAAGGAACATTACCGCCCCAGTTTGAAGTTTTAGTTTTACCGCCGGCAGAGGCTGTGTAGAAAGCTGAAATAATTTTTTCGTTATGGGTTAAGACTATACCGCGGGTATCATTAACGGCTTTTGTGGTTCCGTGCTTTTCTGCCGAAGCTCCACCGTATGCCTGATCATTCGGGGTGTCCTCAAGGTCATAACCCTTGCTCGCGCGCTTGCCGAGGTTCGCAAGTGCGTAACTTCTGGCCGCAATCGCCTGAGCCTTATGGGCCTCTACATCCCAACTTGAAGGCATTTCAGAAGGTATTACACCTTTTAAATAACTTTCTAAATCCACATCATTAATAACAGTTAATCTTCCATTATTGTTCTGGATTATCAAATGGCCGCGATACCATTTTTTCTTTGTACTCACAAACCCGCTGTTTACTGATTTCACAACAATTCTGTCAGAATTAATATCTTTATACTCTCCGTTAATTTTTATTGCCATGTGCTTATTGCGCGGAACAATCAAATAACCTTTCATTTGTTTAAGTTCAGTAACCGTGCGGTTAGTTCTGGCGTCAATGATAACCCCGTCAGACGAGGTTCCGACACCGGCTGCCGAAACATCCGTGAGTAACCCTATTTTTATCGCAAAAGCAGGGTTCACCGAAAATATCAAGAAAAATAGTACTAACAGCCAGTTTTTCATTCTTTTATGATAACACAGGCCGAAAAATTTTTCATAGAGTTTTTAGTGGATTTTTTAGGAAACTAAACATTCTTTTCCATCTTTATCTGTTGTTTTCAATAAGGATTTTGTCAAATCAAGTCCGATACAAGACGAACCGATTGAAACAGTTACAAACGTCAAACCTTTTATAATAGCGCCTACTTTACCACCCCAGTTGTTTTTGGCAATAGTTTTAAACACCGGCTTAAACAAATCGGATTTAGCCATTTTATCAATAGTCTTAGTTACAGTCTGAGATTTTGCGATTTTATCATAGTTTTTAGAAATAAGCGTTTCACCTGCAAACATAAAACCAAGCGAACCCGCTTCTTCTTTTAAAGTTCTTTCTTTATCATCGGACATTGCGACTTTAATACCGCTTGAAACACAAATCAACGGGTTAACATGGTTAGAGAAAAACTCAACGGTTTTTCCTGCATACTTCAACGCTTTAGAATCCCCTGCGACTTCGTGAAGTATTTGCACCGCGTTTTTTGTACCCATAGCAATGGTTTTATCGTATTTTCCGATTTCCTTCAAAACACCGGCAAACTGACCGACAGCAACCGGAGCACGACCGATTTCGCCGTTTTCGGTTTTGCCGACATTTCTAAATGCAAATATTCCTGATGCTACCGGACTAAACATACAAAAATAACCTTTATAAACTACACACTTACTTATATAAAGTATTTACCGCTGTGGGAATTGCGTTACTAATGAAAAACGTTACAATCTTAACAATTATACTATATAAATATGATGAAATGAAAGATTTTTCCGATTAATATAATACTATGTACGAATTTGAATTGGAAAACGAAGACAGAGAACTTAAAATGGTCGGGCTTGAATTAATGTTTTTGACGCCCGAAAAGTATTCAAACGAAGAGGGCATAACTTCGGTTGAACTGGCTAAACTCGTCGATATTCCGCTTGAAATCGTAAAGAAAAAACTTACAATTTTAAAAGACCACGGAGTGGTGAGGGTTAGGGGAATCAATCCGAAATACTGGCGTTTTGACGAATATAACTTCCAGCGACTTGATGATAGTGATGAAATTTTCAGACTATTATGCAGTTTTGACGATGTAGATTTTGATAAATATTTTGATTACAGCGGGCAGTAAGCCTGCTATAAAAGTATACAGCGCGTATATTTATCGTTCAACACACCAAGTTCCGACATTTGTTGCCGTTTTAGCCATTTGATTTCTAATACCTGTTCCAAAATGTATATATTGAACTTTGCCATTTTGTAAAACTGTACTTGACCATACATTTGTATGCGGATTGTCATATTCAAGAACACCTATTAATTGTGAATTATAAAACATTGCCGAAAGTTCATTTATATTCGGTAACCTGCTTTCATTATTCAATGTACGGCATTTGTTACGCGAAGCTGTAAAATTCATATACTCACTGAAAGTATGTGTTGGCATTGGTGCTGCTACGACCGGATCCACCGGATACATTGCAGTTATAAAGCCGATATCTTTACCAACTGTATTCGGGCCTTTGTTACCGTTTAAATCATATACAAAATTCGCACACATTAAAGGCTGCGTGTTTCCGTAATTGAATCCGGTATCGCTCTGGCAATATGGATTATAATAAACGGCTATACTTTCACCGTTTTGAGTTTCAAATGCTGCTGCCTTTGTATTAAGCTGTGAATAACTCGGGAACCAGTTAATACTACCGTCACCGGTAGAGTCAAGGCTTTTTGAAAACGAAAACGAACCGTTAAAATCTAACAGAGTTTTTGGAAATTCTGAATATGGTGTTCCGCCGTTTAAGTCGGTAATCTTTGATGGTAAGCCGCAATCCGGCAGGTGGTCAGCGTCGCAGATATTATTAATTTTGAGAACTTTTGAAAGCCCTTCCGTAACAAAAGTTTCCGCCGCGGTGTCGGTAGTATCGTCAAGTGTTCCGTAACCATTTAGTGATGGCATTAATGCTATCGCCTGTGAAAACCGCGCATAAAGCGCCTTGCGCTGCGTGTTCCAAGTGCGCTCGTTAATGTTGCCCGTTAGCGACGGAAGCGTTATCGCAGCCACTACGCCGATTATTGTTAGGGATAACAGTATCTCAGCCATAGTAAAACCTAAGCGCTTAGATGTGCCTGTTAAGGCGCTCC
>CAMUPF010000050.1 GCA_947090755.1 uncultured Candidatus Melainabacteria bacterium
CTGCATACATGTTTACAATATCGTTTTTCATAAATTCCTCACTTTCTATATTAATTATGTAACATGTTTTGGAGTTTGTCAATAAAAAAGCTCCCTTGCGGGAGCTTTTATTAATTGCCTCTTGCGCGGAGCTTTTCGGCCATCGCGATTTTGGCTTTTTCGTTATTTATTCGTCTATTATTGACGATGTCCATTTGCAAATCTTTAACTTCCTTGAAATTCTCTGCTGTTGTTTTTCTTAACTTTGCGCTGTGGTCAAATGCGTGAGCCAGAGTTCCTACTACCACCGTTATCGGTGCGAAGGCTAATGCATATTTACCAACACTCTTCAATGAAGAAGGTGCATTGTGCACCATATTTCTACAGCCGGAAGCTAAAGAATCTACAAACGAATTTTTATTAAATTTTTCACCAAATTTGGTAATATTTTTTTGCATTTTTGCCAGTGTTTTAGGTGCAATTTTGTCTGAAAGCGCTGAAAGTGCTTTCGGAACATAATGCATTGCGGCAAAAGCTGCGCCTATGGTTGCAAGCATTGTAGTTCCGGGGTGTTTTCTCTCAAAGTTTCTCAAACCTTCTGAATGCTCTGCGGCTTTTTTCTTCGCAAAAACTGTTCCGTCAATAATAGCGAAGAATCCTGCCAATGACAGCGCACCTGCAGCACCAACCGCTACTCTTGCGGCAGGCCCTTTAAGGTTTTTACCAACAGTATTGAAAAATTTAGTCATCAAACCATCGGCTTTTCTGCCATATTGTGCGGCTTCCTGAATAGAATCTTGCGCCATTTGCTTACCGCTCATACCACGTGTATCAACAGCGGCCTGAAGCCCAACCAGCAACGGAAGTGACGCGATTAAGCCATTAGTAATATTCTGGTGTTTTCTGTCATTTGTTTGAAGCTTAGCGGCTTCGTATGCTAACATGTGGACATCACGGTCATTTAGGCTTAAAACCAAATCTTCCTGCTGCCTGATTTGTGCCTCACGAGCCTTGCGGGCCTTCGATTTACCAAACTCCAGATTATTATTAATAGCTTGAATTTGCATACACACACCTTCCATTAGTTACTTTATTATAACAAGATAAAACCACTGAGTAAAATTTTTTGCCAACATGATAAAAGTTTCTTCACAATTCGTTACAAAGCGATTTTTTCATGTTATTATACACCCTATGAAAAAGTTTTACATCCACACTATGGGGTGCAAATCTAACCAGTTTGAAACCTCAATTATTATAGAAAACCTGACAACAAACGGCTGGATACAGGTTAAAAATCCCGAAGAAGCCGATTATTTTATCCTGAATTCCTGCACCGTTACCCACAAAAGCGACAACGAGGCGTTCTATCTTTTGCGCAACGCAAAGCACAAAAACGCAAATATCATAAATATTCTGACCGGTTGCATTGCGCAGGTTGAAAAAGAAGAACTTTTGAAAAAGGATTACATTGATTTCGTAATCGGTAACGACGAAAAACTAAAACTTTATGATTGCCTGCAAAAAGGTGAACGGGTCTTAACAGGCGACATTATGCACCAGAACGAGTTTAATAAAGTAGTTCTTACGGATATGACAAAAACCCGCGCAAGTTTGAAAATTCAAGACGGCTGCGACAACCGCTGTACGTATTGCATAATCCCGTTTGCACGCGGCAAAAGCAGAAGTGCAGAAAGTAAATTCATTATTGAACAAATAAACAATTTTGCAGACCACGGGTTCAAAGAAGTAGTGTTCACTGGGATTCACATCGGCCAGTGGGGCAAGGATTTCGGGCTGGAACTTTTAGACCTTTTAAAAGAAGTCGAAGAGAAAACACACATCCACCGTTACCGCCTCGGCTCACTTAATCCGCTTGAAATCACCGACGAAATGCTGGGATTTCTAGCCCGATCCGAAAAATTTGCGCCGCATTTCCATCTTTCGCTGCAATCGGCCTGCAACAAAACCTTACGTTCAATGAACCGTTTCTACACAGTAGAATTTTATCTTGACCAAATCGAACGGATAAATTCAATGTTCAACCTGCCGTTTCTGGGAAGCGACATTATCGCAGGGTTTGCAGGCGAAACAGAGGAAGATTTTGAAACGACACGCCAAAACCTTGAAAAATCAGGGCTTACGCAAATACACACCTTCCCGTACTCAATCCGTCAAGGCACCGTTGGTGCCGGACGCGAAGGACACCTGCCTGATAGTGTAAAAGAAGAACGCGCAAACATTATTAAAGAGATTTCTAAACGCAAATACGACGAATTTGTGGCCAAAAACCTCAGCACCGTACACGAAATCCATATTGAAAAACGCCCTCAAAAAGCCACTGGATTGCTGAAGGGCGTTAGTGAAAATTATTTAACCGTTGTGGTTAACTCCAAAGATTTGACGATAACGAATACACTTCAAAAAGTCAAACTCACAGAAGTTCGCGACGGCCAAATCTACGGAGATATTATCGTTTAATACAGCCGCGCTCGAGCGGCCTCCATAATTGAACCCGCGCTTACGTTTACCGCTTAATACATCTTACATTGTGGCTTTGAATCCGGTATGTACCTGATAAATGCCCGTTGGCCATACTACCGTAAGTAGCAATCGGGTTGCCTGCATTTATAGAAAGCTTTGAAGTCCAATAAACATCTGATGTAGACAAGTTACCTATCAAATCACGATTAACATATAAGGACATCGTTTCATATAAATTAGGCAATCTGCTTTCACTATCCTGAGTCCTGCAAGCATTCGGTGCATCCACTGCATTATACTTCCCTGCGTCAGTGACAAGCGGAACGGGTGATACGACAATAGAATCCACTGCATTATAGGCAGTAATAAATCCGATATCTTTGCCAACTGTATTAGGGCCTTTTGAACCATTCAAGTCATAGACAAAATTCACGCATATATAGGGCTGAATCTGAAAAGTAGTGTTTGCATCAAAATCAGAAGTGCAATTAGGGTTATAAAATACTGCGATACTCTCACCGTTCTGTGTTTCAAACGCTGCAGTTCTTGTATTAATTAATGAATGTGAATGGGCTCCTCCCCATACATCTCCCCAACTTACATTAACAAATGTTGGATTCAAAGCACTAAATGTCGCCGGAAACGGACTAATCGTTTCACCCTTCATGGTAGTAATCTGATTAGGGAGTCCACAGTCAGCAAGATGGTCGGCGTCACAGATGTTGTTAATTTTGAGAACTTTTGAAAGTCCTTCAGTGACAAAGGTTTCGGCGGCCGTGTCAACTGCAGATGTTGATTCGTTTCCTTCTGTCAAAGTTCCGTAACCATTTAGTGCAGGCATTAGGGCGATTGCCTGAGAAAAACGTGCATAAAGCGCTTTTCTTTGTGTGTTCCATGTCCGTTCGTTAATGTTGCCGGTCA
>CAMUPF010000051.1 GCA_947090755.1 uncultured Candidatus Melainabacteria bacterium
ATCGTTGTGTAGAATTTGACAGGCGGGAGAACCAACGTTGCGCATTCACGATGGCCGAAATCCTCTTATCATTAACAATCATCGGCGTTGTTGCGGCGATAACGTTACCGTCGCTGACAGGCAACATTAACGAACGCACATGGAATACGCAAAGAAAAGCTTTGTACGCCCGAATGAGTCAGGCGATAGCGCTAATGCCTGCATTAAACGGTTACGGAACTTTAACAGAAGGTAACGAATCAACATCAGCCGTCGACACGGCGGCAGAAACCTTTGTCACAGAAGGCTTAAGCAAGGTTTTAAAAATTAACAATATTTGTGACAGCGAACACTTGCAAGATTGTGGAATACCAATAGAATTAACGAACATTCATGGGTCCAAAATTTCGCCGTTTCCTAAGGCTATTTCGGAATTAAATAGTACGTTTGTTAATTTTTCGGTTTCTTACGATTGGGCAAATTATAGCTATTCACAAATTGACACCAAAGCCGCGGCGTTTGAAACTCACAATGGTGAAAGTATTGCGGTTTTTTATAACCCTTATTGTATTTCTGATAGTAGTACTACGGTACGTTATCAGGTGCAGGGACAAATGTGTGCCAACTTTATCTATGACTTAAACGGAAATAAGGGCCCTAATACAGTAGGGAAAGATATTGGTTTTATATCGGCTTTGTATCCATCGGATTCAGTTGTTGTTGCACCGTTGCCGTTAGCGGCTACTGTTACTGCTACTCAAATGGGGGCAGGGGCAGAGTGTCAAAAGCTGGATAGTGAAACGCGTGCACCTAATCGTGAGGAAATGTCTGCAATGTTCTATAATGCCCACCTGATTGGTGTTTATACAGAATGGGATTATTGGTCTAGTTCTGTAATAAATGCAACTTCCGGATGGTATATGCATTTTCCGACCGGAGGTATGGCGCCTTGGAACAGAGCAGATTATAAATATGTCCGTTGCATAAAGCGTTAGGCAATCGAATTTTTCCGGGCAACTCTGTAAACATTTGTAACAAATACACCCACGAATTAATCCTAAAGGATTATTTTTTCTACCCGTTTGTGCTATATTAAAACATGTAAGAATATGGGTTAATATATCCATAGGCAGAATAAGAAATGGAGGCAAAAATGACGGTTGGACAATTCGTGTTCATGTTGCATAGTCACCTACCGTATTACAGAAAAGCGGGAATGTGGCCGTTCGGGGAAGAAAACCTGTACGAATGTATGGCAGAAACTTACGTGCCTTTACTTAATGCAATATCCGAATTATATGATGAAGGTATTAAAGCTAAATTAACGGTCGGGATTACTCCAATCCTCGCTGAACAGCTTAATGACCAGCATCTTAAAGAAGGTTTTGTTAAATATTTAGATTCAAGAATTGCTCAAGTGTCTAAAGATTTGGAGAGATATCCGGATGAAAAAGTTCCGCATTCTCAACATTTGAAATACCTCGCAAAATATTACTTTGACTGGTTCAATCATATTAAAGATTCATTCGTAAACAAATACGGTATGGATTTGATTGCGCAATTCAAAAAATATCAAGATTTAGGATGTATTGAAATTACAACATCAGGTGCAACTCACGGATTCTCACCGCTGCTTGCTACTGACAGCAACTTGAATGCACAGTTTAAAGTCGGCTCTGATACAACGGAAAGACTTTTCGGTAAACGCGCAAAAGGCTGCTGGCTTCCTGAATGCGCTTACCGTCAAGGTTATGAATATGTTGGCAAAGACGGCCAAAAGAAATGGCGTCCGGCTATTGAAGTTACGCTTCAAAACAATGATATTGAGTATTTCTTTACTGAATCTCACGTCATTGAGGGCGGCAACTCTATCGGAAATCGCCGCGTAATCGGTATTTACGGTAACATTGAATATATTCCGCTCCCTGAACGTCCTGCAACTGGCTACGACACTTATTCTGCTTACTGGCTTCCTGACGCACAGGTTGCCGTAATGGGACGTAACGACAGGGCAGGCTATCAAGTTTGGTCTGCGGCTGACGGATACCCTGGTGACGGATGTTTCAGAGAATTCCACAAAAAAGACGACAAATCCGGCATGCACTACTGGAGAATAACTTCACCTAAAACTGATTTAGGCGATAAAATGTTATATGACCCTGTATTGGCGCTTAACAAAATCAGCGAAAACTCAGACCACTATACAACAATGCTTTATCATTTGATGAACGATTACAAAAAAGCGACGGGTAAAGAAGGTCTGGTAATGGTTTCATTTGATACAGAACTTTTCGGCCACTGGTGGTTTGAAGGCGTTGAGTTTATCAAACAGGTTGTTAAAAAACTCCATAATTATGTTCCGGAAGTTGAACGTATGACCGCGGGCGAATACTTAAAAGCTTATCCTCCAAAAGAAGCTATTCAAATCCCTGAAAGTTCTTGGGGGCAAGGCGGACACTTCTATGTATGGATGAACCACCTTACAGAATGGATGTGGCCGATTATTCACTCTTGTGAAAAGAGAATGTGTGCAATTGTTGATAAACACGCAGAAATCCCTGAAGATAAACTTCTTCACCGCGCGTTGAACCAACTTGCAAGAGAAAACCTGTTGCTGCAAAGTTCAGATTGGCCGTTCCTGATTACAACATGGCAGGCTAAGGACTACGCGACAGACAGGTTCAGAGAACACGTCGACCGCTTTGAAACCATCGCAGATATGATTGAAAGCGGCAATATAGATGACGCGAAGCTGAAAGAAATCGAAAGTATTGATAACTGCTTCCCTGTAATAGATTACAGAGTGTACCAGTCAATCGAAGAGGGTGTCATACCTCAGCAATCAGCGAAACTCGCTCCATTATACAAATAAAACATTAATAATCCCCCTTGTCAAAAGGGGGATTATAATTTATAATTAAGAAAAAGGAGTCAGGCTGAGCCTGTTCTACAATAGAACCCGAGCAAGACTTGGAGAAAGGAAATTATGAAAAACGATATTGTAAACATGTATGCAGGGGGGGGGGGGGAGCCGGCTGAGCCGGAGCTCTAGCTTAGACCCGTGCGTGCGGCCGAAGAACCCGGCGAAGCGTGTTAGCGGATGTGTAGTGCCGGCGCGGCCTCACGTGAGTGAGGACGGCAGGGCACGGAACTGGACGATGCCGCCGTTGCGACCAGAGCGCGAGCGTCGGGAGCGGCCAAATTCTACAACGATTGATAATCGTTGTGTAGAATTTGACAGGCGGGAGAACCAACGTTGCGCATTCAC
>CAMUPF010000052.1 GCA_947090755.1 uncultured Candidatus Melainabacteria bacterium
CCTTAACAGGCACATCTAAGCGCTTAGGTTTTACTATGGCCGAAATCCTGTTATCTCTAACGATTATCGGCGTGGTTGCGGCGATAACGCTTCCGTCACTCACCGGTAACATAAACGAACGCACTTGGAACACACAGAGAAAAGCTTTATACGCCCGTTTCAGTCAGGCAATAGCTCTTATGCCGGCATTAAATGGCTATGGCACATTAACCGAGGGTAATGATTCAACCTCTGCAGTAGACACGGCGGCTGAAACCTTCGTCACCGAAGGGCTAAGTAAAGTCCTAAAGATTAACAACATCTGTGACAGTGACCACCTTGCTGACTGCGGCGTGCCTGATAAAATTATTGATTTGAAAGGAAATATGGCATTCTCATTCTTCCCTAAAACATTGGCAGATTATAACAGTATGTTTAGTGGTTCTTTTTCATCTACTTATTTTTATAACCAAACAAATACAAAAGTCGCCGCTTTTGAAACTGCAAATGGTGAATCCATTGCGGTGTTCTATAATCCAAATTGTCAGGGGGATAATAATGAAACAGGTACTCATCATTCTCAACCTAAAATGTGTGCAAATTTTGTATACGATTTAAATGGAAATAAAGGGCCGAACACTGTGGGTAAAGATATTGGTGCTATTACCGCGCTTTATCCTTCTGACTCGGTTGTTGTAGCTCCGGTTCCAATTGTGCATGGAGCCATTGAGGCAAATTATTTTGAGGCCGCCGTTGCTTGTAAAAACCTTGATAGTGAAAGTCGTATTCCTAATAAAGAAGAAATTGCTTCAATTTTTTATAATAGAGCGCTTTACGGGCTTAGCAATTCAGCCAGCAGTATTTGGTCGGGTACGCGTATCCCTTCTAACACGAAATATGTTTGGTTGATTGAGTTATATGCCGGTAAATTGTGGACAAAAGAAGCTACGCGTCCCGCAATGGTACAATGTATTAAACGTTAAAAAAAACGCCCAGCGGGCGCTTTTTTAGTTGTATATTTTTTTGTTTAAATCGGCTTTTCGGATTCTGATATTTTCCGGTGTGATTTCAACCAGTTCATCATCTCCGATGTATTCCAAACTGTCTTCAAGTGACATTATTTTCGGCGCTTGAAGCGTTACCATAACGTCTGCCGTTGCACTGCGCATGTTTGTTAATTTTTTTGTCTTGCAGATGTTTACGGTGATGTCTTGAGGTTTGTTGCATTCGCCGATAATCATTCCGCGATAAACTTTTGTTTTCGGAACAACAAAGAACACGCCGCGGTCTTCAAATTGTGCAAGAGCGTAAGGGATAGCTTCGCCTTGTTCCCACGCGATAATTGAACCGTTGCGTTGGCGCGGAATATCGCCGGCATAAGGACGGTAGTCGAGGAATGTGTGATACATTATACCCTCTCCGCGTGTCATACGTATAAATTCACTTCTGAAACCAATCAAACCGCGTGCAGGAATGTGGAATGTTAAAGTCGTTCTGCCTTTTGCGTTGTTCATTTCTTTCATTTCACCTTTGCGGCCTGAAAGTTTTTCGATTGCAGAACCTGCATAGTTTTCCGGTACGTCAACGATTAAGTTTTCGTACGGTTCGCATTGTTGACCGTTGATTTCTTTGTAAATAACTTCCGGTTTGGAAACCTGAAATTCATACCCCTCACGGCGCATTGTTTCGATTAAAATTCCTAAGTGAAGTTCACCGCGGCCTGAAACTTTAAACACATCGGTGTTTTCAGTGTCTTCTACACGTAAACTTACATTCTTTTCAAGTTCGTTGTAAAGACGTTTTCTGATTTGTCTTGAGGTTACGAATTTGCCTTCTGTACCTGCAAACGGGCTGTCGTTTACAGAGAAATTCATCTGTAATGTAGGTTCATCGATATGAATTAGAGGCAGCGGGTTAGGGTTGTTGAGTTCGCAGATTGTTTCGCCGATTTGAATGTCTGCAAAACCCGCGATACCAACGATATCACCTGCGGTAGCGCTTTCTATTTCAACTCTGCCTAAATCTTTGAACCCGAAAAGTTTTGTAATTTTGCCGCGTTCCTGAGATCCGTCAGCTTTTACGACACAAACTTGTTCTTGCGATTTAACTTTACCGTTAACGATGCGACCGATTACGATACGTCCGACATAATCATTGTAGTCGAGCGTTGTTGCCTGAAATTGTAAAGGCAATTCGTCGTTAGCAACCGGCGGTTTAATGTTTTCCATAATGCAATCTAGAAGCGGAACCATATCTTTGCGTTCATCAGCTAAATCGTTGATTGCAAAACCGTTCAAGCTGCTTGAAAAAATGTAAGGGAAGTCGATTAAATCTTCGCGGTCTGTGAGTTCCGTAAAGAGGTCGAAAACCTTGTCAAGTGCGTGTAACGGAGCGGCTGCAGGCTTGTCGATTTTGTTGATAACAACAACGATTCTCAGTCCTAATTCAAGCGCCTTAGAAAGTACAAAACGTGTTTGCGGCATCGGGCCTTCTGCTGCGTCAACGATTAATAACGCGCCGTCAACCATACCTAATACACGTTCAACTTCACCGCCGAAATCCGCGTGGCCGGGAGTATCAACTACGTTGATTTTACAGCCTTTATAATTGATAGAAATGTTTTTCGAAAGGATTGTAATTCCTCTTTCTTTTTCAATATCGTTGCTGTCAAGAACGCGTTCTTGCACCTGTTGGTTTTCGCGGAAAACGCCGGCCTGTTTTAAAAGGCAGTCAACGAGGGTAGTTTTACCGTGGTCAACGTGGGCGATAATCGCGATATTTCTAATATTTTCATTATATTTCGTCATAAAAAATCCACCATTCTTTGCTTTATTAGTGTAAATCGTACGTTAATTATAAATTAATGAAAAAATTTTTTCAAGTAAAGATTGCGTTTTTGAAATGTCTGTGTTAGGATAGGTCATGCTGAAAAGCATTATATTTGAAAATTAAATATGTCGGCGTGGCGGAATCGGTATACGCGCACGTTTGAGGGGCGTGTGGAGAAATCCTTGCGAGTTCAAGTCTCGCCGTCGACATTTAACTTTTTAGAGTCTCCATAATGAGGCTCTATTTCAGTATTTAAACG
>CAMUPF010000053.1 GCA_947090755.1 uncultured Candidatus Melainabacteria bacterium
CAATGTACCGCTGCTGTCAAAATTTATCTGCTTGATCGGCTTATTCGATGCAAGCAAAGTAAAGTTATCGTATTTGTTACGATAATCATATACATGATCGACCGCGATCAGGGGATCGCCGTAAAAGGTTACCATCCAGGGACGCATTTTGAAATTTTGGCCCGCCGCTGACCAGATACCCAGCTTCCGGTTGTAAATGTACACGGCATCCATGTCATCAAATGAAGCTACTGTATTATTGCTGACTCTGCCGATAAAACGCCTGGCGTCTTCACCTTCACTATCTTCACAGATAACGGATATTTCCTTATCAGATGCGACGCAAAAGGCATACTCCGGATAATCTTTATAATAGTAATAGGCACAATAGCCATCCGTCTGATAAAAATCGGACAACAGGTTGCAGGCCGGGATTGTCGTAGAGCAATCCGCAGCATCGACATAGGCCAGGTTAAACCAGTCCGGCAGATTCCGCGCGTTAAAAATAATGGTGCCATCCGGAGTACAAATATCATAGTTCGATGCATAACAATAGCTCAATACATTACCCATAAAACCAGGAGCGTTAGGACGGTACGAGTGATATGCGCTATCCCCTGAAACAGCATCATTGCCGGATGAATCGTACATATAGTAGTGTTCCGACGTTTTTTTACAAAATACTGGTGTCTTTGAAAGTATAATGGCAATGCTCGTACTATAGCCAAACCCTTCCCGCCCAAACAGCACATATTTATACCCTGCCTGATAATCTGCAACGATCGTATCATAATAATCTGCATAAATTTTCTTAAAGGAATCAAGCGACGATGCTAAATCATCCGATGCCTTAACCTGCACCGGCCGTCTGATCGGCAGCATCCCGCAGAGCAGCAGGCAGCAAAGCAGCAATGCCGTGATCCGCTTATGGGTTCCTAACCAGTTCCGCATAATTTACTCCTTTCTCCATAAAAAAGTGCCCCGGCTATCACACCGGGGCAACCGCCGTTAATTTTACGGTAAAACAGTGCATCACGCGCTGTGCAGCACCGATCTTATAAACGCAATCCCCTTGCGCAGAGCAATAAAGGAGATCATGGCCGGAATCATAACCGGCAGGAGTGCAATCACCTCATTGAGCACGCCGCCGACCATATCGGCTGTTACTACCGAGGATACCGAAGATACCGCCGTTGTAGCAGCCAACGCAATACCGTTATTCATTCATTTCACCTTCTTTCTCAAAAGAACATCTTCAGGAATTTATATAAGTAATGCGCAATTACTATCAACAGGAACACAACAAGCACTGTCTGGACGGTCTGCACGCTCTCCCGCAGGAAGGCAATGTCGTCCGTAAGCCGTTCCAGAGACGCAATCACTCGTTCGTCCGCGACCGGAACAAACTGTGTAATGGTAACCGGCGTCGGCGTTGGCGCAGGAGTTATGGCGGGTGTTGGTGTAAGCTCCATAACAACCCGCCTACTTTAATGCCAGGCCGACGACATAAGCCCGGCCCGCCGTCACTTCATAGTCCAGGATAATCTGCTTCCCGCAGTCCGAAGGCTTAACCTTCTGCGCGAGCTTCTCATCCAGGAAGATCGTCTCGGCCTTCTGGCCGAAGCGCCCGGCGTCCTTGTCCCGCTCGTTGCAGTCGGTCAGCACGGTGATGGTGTAGCATGGGTTGCCCTTCTTGCTGGTAAAATTTGCGATTCCTACTAATTTTGTCATCTCTTTTTCCTCTCTTTCTTCACTTTTTGTTATTTATGTCATTTTTTAGAGTGACCATGTTTCTGGGGACGTGGGAAAGCCTTATCCTGCGCACCAGCTTTTTTATCTGCGCTAAACCCACGGTTAAAATCGCTTACAGGATGCAGACGGCTACATAATTTGAACCTGCATCTACGAATTGTTTCAGAAGAATACATATTTCGTGTCGTTGCAATGCAAACTTTCTGGCTTCCTCTTCGGTGTCAAAATAATATTCTCCGTCATCATCAATAAAATTATCGTAAATTTGTATACAAAACTCCTTATTCATTGTGCCTCCGAAACTTTCTCTCATTTCGTTTACTCTTGTTTCAGTTTTTTACTACTAATTTTTTCCTTGCGGCAGATTACAAGGTCATGCTATGATAATTAGCTAGATTGTTACAGAAATAATTATTTTTTGAATATCGTATTTACGATGTCTTGCAAAACGATATAAACGCTTAAGCGATGTTTGTCAAGGGGATTTTAACGTTTTTACGATATTTTCTTTTTGCGAGGTGGAAAAAATGACTATTAGTGAAAGAATTTTTGAAGAGATGAAGAAAAAAAAAATAACCCAACAAGCATTAGCGAATGCGCTAGGAACAAAACAATCAACTGTTGCGAGCTGGAAAAGGTTAGGAACACAGCCATCAAGTAATTTGATTATTCCAATATCAAAAATTCTTGATGTTTCTATCGAATATCTGTTAATAGGACAGGAATCTGAAAGGGAGTATTACACCGAGGACGAAAGAAAACTGATAACCGTATACCGGGGAACAAACGAAACCGGGAAACTGCGTATCGTTGAATACGCACGAGAAATGAACCAGTTACACCCGGAACAGGAAGAAGATCAGCAAAACTTATCCGCTTCGAAGATCTCCTGAACCCGAACATTTAAAATCGTCACGACAAACGCATGAATGAATAAATTGTGAACAATCCGTAAATCTGTGCTATA